>JAGFJP010000183.1 GCA_024102665.1 Thiogranum sp.
GAGGATGAGCTGCTGCCGGCGGATGAAGCGTTCCGACTCAACGTCGAGGTCACGGGCCCCGAGCGTCTGGCGGCGGACTGGGACATTGCGGAAGGCTATTACCTGTATCGCCACACCTTCGAATTCGCCGTCGAACCGGACAGCGGCATCAGCCTGCTGCCGGCCCAGCTCAACGACGGCAAGAAGAAAACCGACGAGTTTTTCGGCAACATCGAAGTCTATTACCGGCAGGCCACGGCCGGCATTCCGTTCGAACGCCGCACCGCGCAGGCGGTTCCGGTCAAGCTGACGGTGAAATACCAGGGCTGCGCCGAACGCGGCGTCTGTTATCCGCCGATCACCAAGGTCGTTGATCTGCTGGTCCCCGCGGCGGACGCTGCCGGCATCGTCACGACGACCGCCGCGGCAGCCAACGGGGCGCCCGCGCTCAGCGAGCAGGACGCGCTGGCCAGGCGCCTGATCGAGGGCAACCTGCTCGCGACCCTGCTGGTGTTCTTCGGCTCGGGACTGCTGCTGGCCTTCACGCCGTGTGTATTCCCGATGATACCGATCCTGTCCTCCATCATCGTCGGCCAGGGCAAGGACATCTCGGCGGCGCGGGGCTTCACCCTTTCGCTGGTGTATGTGCTGGCGATGGCGGTGACCTATACCGTGGCCGGCGTGCTGGCGGGAATGTTCGGTGAGAACCTGCAGGCGTATTTCCAGGATCCCTGGATACTGTCAGCTTTCGCCACGGTGTTCGTGCTGCTGGCTCTGTCCATGTTCGGGTTCTATGAGCTGCAGATGCCGGCCTTCATCCAGAGCCGTCTCACCGAGGCCAGCAACCGCCAGCGGGGTGGCAACCTGACCGGCGTGGCGATCATGGGCTTTCTGTCTGCGCTGATCGTCGGTCCCTGCGTGGCGGCGCCGCTGATGGCCGCCCTGATCGTCATCGGCCAGACCGGCGACGCGGTCCTCGGCGGCATGGCGCTGTTTGCCCTTAGCATGGGCATGGGCGCGCCGCTGGTCGCGATCGGCACCGGCGCCGGCCGCATACTGCCCAAAGCGGGACCCTGGATGGACAGCATCAAGGCGGTGTTCGGCGTACTGCTGCTGGCGGTGGCGATCTGGATGCTCGAGCGCATTCTGCCGGCTGCCGTGACCCTCGTGCTGTGGGCGGCGCTGCTGATACTGTCATCGATCTACATGCGCGCGCTCGACGGTCTGCCGGTCGAAGCGAGCGGCTGGTCGCGCCTCTGGAAAGGTCTGGGCGTGGTGGCGCTGGTCTACGGCGTGCTGCTGCTGATCGGCGCCGCCAGCGGCGGGCGCGATCCACTGCAACCGTTGCAGGGCGTTTTCGCCGGCCAGGGCGGTTTCGCCCAATCCGCGCAACAGGCGCATTTGCCGTTTCAGCGCGTGAAAAGCGTTGCTGACCTGGAACAGGAGCTGGCGAGCGCTCGGCAACGGCAACAACCGGTGATGCTCGATTTCTATGCCGACTGGTGCGTGAGCTGCAAGGAAATGGAGAAATACACGTTCGCCAAGGCCGAGGTTCAGCAGGCGCTGTCGGGGGTATTGCTGCTGCAGGCCGATGTCACCGCCAATGACGAGGCCGACAAGGCGCTGCTGAAACGCTTCAACCTGATTGGCCCGCCGGGCATCGTGTTCTTCGATGAAACCGGCAAGGAACGCAAGGAGCTGACGGTGGTGGGTTACAAGCCGGCCGATGCATTCATCGAGCACGTGGATCGCTTGTAGTGAAGCCTTGATTGATCCGTCATTGCGAGGCGCGGAGCGACGTGGCAATCCCGGTACAAGGCAGCTCCGGAAAGAGATTGCCGCGCTGCGCTCGCAATGACGGGTTGATGGGGGTACTTCGTTAGAGCACGCAACGCCGCTGTGCGGTGCTACTTCAGATTGTACTTCTTGATCAGGTCGTACATGGT
>JAGFJP010000002.1 GCA_024102665.1 Thiogranum sp.
CGCATCACCGCAAGCCCCGGGCTCACCTACACGTTCGATGATGACGGCAACACCATCGGGCGCAGCGACGGTGCAACACTGAGCTACACCCACGAGAACCGCCTCGCCAGCTTCACCCAGGGCAGCATGACCGCGAGCTATGCCTACGACCCGCTGGGCCGACGCATCAAAAAGACGGTGAACGGCGTCACGACATGGTACCTGTGGGATGGTGCGGAGCTGCTGGCAGAGTATGATGGCAGTGGCAACCGCACCAAGCGCTATGCGTACCTGCCCGACAGCTACGCGCCGATCCAGGCAGAAGACGTCAACGGCACCTACAACGTGCATAGCGATCACCTGGATATGCCGAAGCTCGTCAGCGACGGAACACAGCAGATCGTCTGGCGGGGGAGGCAGGAGGCGTTTGGCCGCACGATCATCGATCCGGCGAGCACGGTCGAACTGAATATCAGGTTTCCGGGCCAGTATCACGATGCGGAGACGGGGCTGCATTACAACTACTTCAGGTATTACGATCCGGCTGTGGGACGGTACGTGACGGCGGATCCGATCGGGCTTGGCGGTGGGGTCAACGCCTATGCGTACGCAGGCGGCAATCCAATTCGGCTCATGGATCCTGCGGGTTTGTGCTTGGTCCCTCACTTAAGCCATCTTTGTGAGGCACCCATGTCGCTAATGGGGCAGATCGTTCCGCGCCTGTTAGGCAATTACTACGTACAGGCGGGACTAGTGAGTTTTGCAGCTGGTTATTGGGCCGGTACCCAAGGCAACCGTGCTATCGAGAAGTACATCTTCGATGGCAGGAATTCGGTTGGAGGATGGATCTGGGATATGAGACATCCAGATTTCGATCCTTCACCTGAGCCCCCACCCAAGGATGAGGCGCAAGGTTCAGAAGATCCTACGGACTTGCCGGACTTCGGTAGCCCTGATCCGGTCGATAAAGACACTCAGAAGGAGTTTTGCAGGCAAAATCCGAATGCGCCAAACTGTCAAAATGAATGCGAGTAAAGTCAATGATGCCGGAACTGAATCGAGAGTCGTATATCTACAAGACTAAACAGGCATGGAAAGTTAATTCCTTTATGCAGAGCAGCATCTCTGTTCTAGCAATTGTCTGCATGATCATGCCCTTGTTCTTCGAATCCTTGGCGATGCCATCCTTCGTGGTTGCGGGCGGGGTGATTGCGTTTATTGGGCTACTTATACGGTTCTCCATCCGTTGCCCGATTTGTAAATCATACTGGTATCTAAGGTCCGCCAAATCGCTTAGTTTCCGCAACACAGAGACGTGGTTGAGCGAGCAGAAGAAATGTCCCGTATGTGGGGCGTCAGGAGAAGAACTTAGTCCACGTAAGACGCAATGACCGAAGTTCACCGCGCTCATGAAAGGCAGTGATCAGTGGGGACCGCCCTCGCTTGTGTTTCTCGCCCAGACAAGCGGCAATACCACGGTCAGTGACCGAGATCGAAATCGGCCGCACCGCGGCGGACGGCGAAGGGCAGCTCACGCGCCTCAACTACACCGCCGAAGGCTTCCTGACTTCCATCGACCGTAAGGACGACGGCGGCGCCTGGCAGCGCTTTGTCACCTACACGCTCGACAGCCGCGGCAAACCCTTGTCGGCGACCGATGCCCTGAACCGCACCACGCTGTTCAGCTACGACGCCTTGGGTCGCCTGCTCAGCGTCACCGATCCGCTCACGCGCGTCACGCAGTACCGCTACGACGCGCTCGACGATCGCACTGCGATCATCGACGCCAACCTGAACACGACGCTCTACCAGTACGATGCGCTGAGCCGCTTGACCCGTATCGAGCAGCAGGGCGTCTCACCCGCGGCGGTCACGCAGATGACCTATGATGCCCTGGGCAACCTGCTCACCGTCACCGATCCCGAGAACCATACCACCAGCTACACCTACGACCGCCTGTCGCGCAACACCCACATCACCCAGCCACTGGGCCAGACGGTGGAGTACGTCTACGATGACCGGGACCGCGTGGACTTCATGCTCAACGCCCGCGGCCAGAAGCTCGATTACGCCTACGAGCCCTGGGGCCCGCTGAAAGAGCAGAAGGACTATGCCACGGCGAGCGCCACCACGGCCGATCGCACCGTCACCTACACGCGGGACTTCAATGGCAACATCACGTCTATTGGCGATGACACGATCCAGGCCGGCAGCCTCTACACCTTCAGCCACGATGCCATGAACCGCCCGGACGTCACCACGGTCGCCTACCTTCCGGGCGCCGACCGGACGCTGGATGTCGACTACGACCGCTACGGCAACCGCAGCGCGCTGACCTTCAACGATGGCGCGGCACTCACTCACAGCTACACCTACAACAAACTCGACCGCCTCGAAGCCGCCACGCTGCCGGGCAGCCAGCCCTTCGCGTTCGCGTACTACGCCAACGACGACCTGCAGACGCTCACTTACCCGAACGGGGTGACCGGCAACTACAGCTATGAGACCAACGGTCCGGTTGAGGCCATCACCTTCACCGGCAGCAGCGGCAACCTTGAGCAGCTCGACTACACCTACGACCCGCTGCTCAACGTCGACACTCTCACCGATCTGGCCGACGGGCTGCACGATTTTGACTATGACAACCTCAACCGCCTGACCCAGGCGCTGCACCCGAGCACTAACGGCCTGCCGGCGAACGAGGACTATGCCTACGACCAGGTGGGCAACCGGGAGCACCCGAGCCTTACGGATGAATACCAGTATGACAACAACAACCGCATCACCGCCAGCCCCGGGCTCACCTACACGTTCGATAACGACGGCAACACCATCGGGCGCAGCGACGGTGCAACACTGAGCTACACCCACGAGAACCGCCTCGCCAGCTTCACCCAGGGCAGCATGACCGCGAGCTATGCCTACGACCCACTGGGCAGAAGGATCAAAAAGACAGTGAACGGCGTCACGACCTGGTACCTGTGGGATGGTGCGGAGCTGCTGGCGGAGTATGATGACTCAGGAAATCGCACGAAGCGTTACGCGTATCTGCCTGACCGCTACGCGCCGATCCAGGTCGAGGACGCCAACGGAACCTACAACGTGCACAGCGATCATCTGGATACGCCGAAGCTGCTCAGCGACGGTACGCAGCAGATCGTATGGCGGGGGAGGCAGGAGGCGTTTGGGAAGACGATCGTCGATCCGGCGAGCACGCTGGAAATGAATGTGCGGTTCCCGGGGCAGTACTATGATCAGGAGACGGGGCTGCATTATAACTATTTCAGGCACTATGATCCGGAAGTGGGGCGGTATGTGACGGCGGATCCGATTGGGCAATCGGGCGGCGTGAATCTGTATGCGTATGTGTTCAATCGCCCGTTAATGGCCATTGATCCATTTGGCTTGGCAGAGTGGACAATATCACCGAGTCTTGCGGCGGGTGGTTTTACACCAGTCGTACCAGGTAACCCCGGTGTCTCGTTTGATAGTAATGGGAATGTCGTGTTGACTGAAACCGCTATGGTGACGCTGGCTTGCAAAGTCAAATGCGATGATGGAAAAGAGATAGATGTACCTCTGGGGCCTTATGACCTCTACGGGCCTGGCAGTCTTTCGGATCAGCTGGACCAAGAGATAAAGGATCAGGAGATGATTGATCCAAACGCCCATTGTCCATGACGGTGAACCAAATGTATCGACAAATGAGAGTCTCGTTCTGGCTGTGGGCGCTATTAGCCGCTGCGCCCGTGTGCGGTCAGAGTTTTTTATATTCATCAATTGATCTAACTGTCCCACCGGTCAATGTGCCTTCATTGACGAAGGTAGAGGCAACATTAAGCGCTCTAGAGAGTGACACTGTACAACAACGGATGGCGCAGGCATATCTGCGTGGTTTGGTTGATTACGCGTTCGAGGCGGATTTCCGCCATATATATGGTTCGCGAGGTTTCTGTTTCGTGCAAAATTATCAGGAAGATGAGACCAGCTATGCTTTGAATGGAGGTGAGAGTGAGAGAATTGGAAATCAGACGCTTTTGAATACGACGGATAAACGCATTGCGACCGCTACGGCTATTTATCGACAGCTTGCGAACGAGTTTCCCTGCCAGAATCACGCTGAACTGAAAAAGTTTAACGGAAAAATTGTCCGTACATCCGTTCAGGTAAAGGAAGCCGCAGCCACTTTGGCTATTCACGATGACGAAACCGCAGAAAGACAGGTAATGGAAGAATACCTTCATGGACTGATCGATTTCGCATACGTGTATAAGCTCACTTTCTTAAAGCGCATCGGAAACGAAGACTGCGTATACGAAGCCGATGAAGATGGCAATAAGCAATACTTCAAGGACCTCGCCCCTTCGGCGGCCTTGGCAAAGCAGCTGATACTAGAAAGGAATACTGACAAGTACAAGGACTGGCACACGGCGACTCTGCTCGATGTTTCATTCAGGGAGAAATACAAGTGCGAGCGCTGATCTGACAAATCGATGAATCAACGGATCGGGCTCGATTGATTCTTCGTGACCGCCTGTCGCGCAACACCCACATCACCGAGCCGCTGCGGCAGATGGTGGAGTACGTCTACGACGATCGGGGCGTATCGACTTTATCGTCAACGCCCGCGAACCGTCCAGATAGAGGATGCCAACGGCACCTAAAACGTGCACAGCGATCATCTGGATACGCCGAAGCTCGTCAGCGACGGAGCACAGCAAATCGCATGGCGGGGGAGGCAGGAGGCGTTCGGGAGGACGACATCGATCCGGCGAGAACGGTGGAGATGAATGTCCGGTTTCGGGGGCAGTAGTTCGATGAAGAAACCCGGGTCCACTGCGATTCCGGTTCAGGAATTCTTCCGCCAATACCGAATGATCAACTGCCAGGAGATGATGATCCATGTAACCCGCCACCGAGTGGCCCTTCACCAGATGATTGGGATCGGTGTTACGCCGGTGGACTTTGTGTTTAATAGCGTCTTGCGACGACAGCCAGTGTGGGGGTGGCGGTGTCACTGAAAGATATTATCGAATTAGAAAAACGTGCAAAAAACGGTGATGTTAATGCTCAGGCTGAGCTGGGATTTGCCTACGCGTATGGTAACGATATTCAGCAAGATTATGCTAAAGCCGTAAATTGGCTTCGCAGGGCATCTGAAGGCGGTCATGCGCAAGCGCAAACGAATTTAGGAGTTTGCTACCAACATGGATTAGGCGTCGCACAGAATCCTGTGGAGGCTCTTCATTGGTATGCGGAGGCGGCGCGCCTAGGGGATTATCAGGCCAATTACCACATGGGCTTGTTGTACTTCGAGGGATTGGGTGTCTCACAGGACGTTCAAAAGGCAGCCGAACTGTGCCGCCAGGCCGCTGAGTGCGATATCCCAGATGCCCAGGCGTTTATGGGCTGGTGCTACTACGGTGGACATGGCGTTCCAAAGGACGTGGTGGAATCCATCAAGTGGTGGGAGCGGGCTGCTGCTCATGGAGTAATCGAGGCCCAATATAGCTTGGGTAGCTTGTTTTCATCGGGAGAGCATGTGAATAAAGACAACACCAAGGCATACATGTGGTATCGGTTAGCCGCTGGGGCTGGCGATGAACAGGCACGTCGTGAGCTCGATAACCTTTCAGCAAAAATGTCACCCGAAGACAAGGCCGACGGGGAAAATCGGGTATCGGCGTGGATATCAACGCACCCCAGGTCTGTAGGACGTGGATGATACGGTTTCCCCGCACAAATCACCCGCACGCTGGACGACGGCACCCGATACCGACAGACCTGGCTGCGCAACGGCCAGCAACGGTTCACCGGAGAGAACCTCTTTGAAACCCCGCCTGACGGCACCGAGTTCCTAGTGCGCAAAAAGACCTTCACCTGGGATACCGCCGGCAACCGCCTCATCCCAAAGCACCCAGCGGTGATACCGGAACCAGATCGAGAGGCATTTATCTGCAAGACCAATCAGGCCTCGAAAGTAATTCCGTTATTCAGACAAAAGAGTTTTGTCCACAAATCAGTTCGCGCGAGAGCTATGGAAAAGATTCTGACGAACGCATTCGAGGCATTTGATAATCAGAGGTATGGTGATGCATTGCGCCTGCTGCGTGAAGCACTAGACAAACCCTTGTCGGTGGATGAACGTGTGAATGCATACAATCATATCGCGTACATATACGAGATGGGGCTAGAAACTCAGCCGTCTCACGTCGAAGCGATCAAGTGGTACGAAGAGGCCGCCAAGTTGGAGGATGTCAGTGCCCAATTCGAGCTGGGGCAACTATTCAGGAACAACCTGAAAGATAACCAGCGCGCAATGTTTTGGTACGAGAAGGCCGGTGCAAGAAGATATAGTCCGGCGTTATATCAGCTGGGTATCGCCTACGATGTAGGCGATATTGTTGAAAGAGACAAGGCGAAGGGAGAGTTGTATCTGCAGCAGGCCGCGGCATCAGGGCACTTTTTGGCGCGTGCGGTAATTGCCCGAAAGTCGCTACGCGGTCAGTATGGCCTGGTAGGTGTGTTCCGCGGGTTGCTCGGCGTAGTTACTATTCCAGTCAGCGCTTCGTTGGCAAAAAAAGCGAATCCTTTGGACGACAGGCTCCGTTGACTCAGAATTCGACGGGGGACCAACGACGACCCACAGACGCTCGTCTACCCGGACGGCGCGACCGGCAACTACACCTAGGACGCCAACGGCCAGATCGACGCCATCAGTTGCACCGGCAGTGATCGCTCACACGGTACAGGTGTTGATCGGGGACAAGGAGCGCAAGGTGGGCATTGGGAAATGCGAATGCGTATGAGTAAGGCCGATGATACCGGAACCAGATCGAGATCCATTTATCTACAAGACCAATCAGGCGTGGAAAGTTAATTCCTTTATGCAGAGCAGCATCTCTGTTCTCGCAGCTTTCTGCATAATTACGCCTTGGTTCCTTGATTGGCTAACAATGCCTTGGGTCATCGCCTGCATGGCTTTGGGCGGGTTGATCGCGTTCACTGGGTTACTTATACGGTTCTCCATCCGTTGCCCGGTTTGTAAATCATACTGGTACCTAAGGTCTGCCAAATCACTTGGTTTCCGCAATATAGAGACGTGGTTGATCGAGCAGAAGAGATGTCCCGTATGTGGAGCGTCATGAGAAGAACTTAGTCCACTTTTAAGACGCAATGACCGAAGTTTACCGCGCTCTACAAAGAAGAGGTTCTGTGAATTAAATCCTGGTGCCCCTAATTGTAAACAGGATGAAAACACTGCACCATGCGACTAATGTTTAGCAGGATCCTTTACTCTGTAGCGGCGGCGGATTTTCTTCTGCTCAGCCGATTTTTTTATAAATTGTCCCAGTTCGAAGAGGACTCGCAAGCAGTAAAACAGCATATTGATGTTAATATTTGGGTCGATTATCTCGGTTGGACTTTTTTTGTCTTCTTGGCAGCCTACCTCCACCGAAACAGGTTGAGGTTCAAAACTGAGTTCGCCGCTACGTTTAATTTGGGAAATGACGTGCAGAAAAAAGCCAGCATGATGGTGTTTTGCGACATATTGCCTTTCATCGGGGTGAGTGCAATCTTGATACGAGTGTCTGGATGGCTTATTTCTCTTACGCCGTAAGCGGGGTCGGATCAAGGGGTGATTCAAACAGCGATCAAGACCTCTACGTGCTAGCGAAGAAAAACATTCATAGCGCCAGGAAAAGAGCCGCGAAAAAATAGCGGGAGCAGCGAACGCCGGGCTTGATTCACCATCCAGATCGGTATAGCTTGACCACCACTAACCGCTGCGGGTGTTACTCCGCGGTGTTACATTCCGAGAAGGGTCGTCAAAAAACGTTCTTATAAACAAGACGTTATAGACAAAATTTTTGCTTCCCACCCTCTCCGCCAAATAAAAATGGGCCCCACCCGGGGCCCGTTTTTATTTTGGTGGTGCAGGATGGATTTGATGAGAACCCATCGGTTCGAGCCGAGCGGCGCACAGCGCCGCGAGACGACGCCGAAGCGCAGCGCCGGCGCCCCGGAGGGGTGAGGAGCGTAGCGACGAATCAATCCCACCCTCTCCGCCAGACTTAAAAGGCCCCATCCGGGGCCTTTTCAATTGTTGGGCCGGATGCTCAGCGTCGCCACTCATCGATCAATGCGGCAACCAGCGCGGTCCAGGTCTGATGCGAGGCCCCGAGTCCCTGGCCTGTCTCGCCTTGGAAATACTCGTGGAACAGAATGTGCTCCTTCCAGCGACGATCGCGCTGCTCGCGCTCTGCGCGGCCATGGATCGGCCGGTTGCCGGCTTCATCCGGCACGAACAGCCGTATCATGCGGTTCGCCAGTTCTTCCGCCAGCTCATAAAGCGTGAGTTCCGCCGGCGCGTCGCCGTCACGCAACTGTAGCGTCAGGCGCAGCTCAGGGCCCAGCGCCACGCCGAGCTTGCGCAGCGATTCGATCATCATAAATCCCGCCGGAAACCACACCGGCCCCCGCCAGTTGGAATTTCCACCCTTGATCTTCGATTCGGCCTCCGCAGGCTCGTAACGGACCTCGTGACCGCCGAAGCGAAACGGCGCATCGCGATGCGCTTTTGACAGGCTGCGCATACCAAAGGGCGAGAGAAACTCCCCGGGATCGAACACCCTCTGCAACAGTCGCAGGATTTGCTCATCCGACGGGACGCTGAGCAAGTACGTGGTCTTATCGGCGCGGTTCACCGGGTGGCAGCAGAACTGCGCGAACTGTGTCCGGTTCTCGAGGAACCAGTCGAGATTGGCCCGGAAGTTGGGAAAAGGCCGGATCCAGTCCTGCTCCAGGCGTTCCACCGCATAGAGGGGAATCAGTCCAACCAGCGAGCGTACCCGGAAACGGTGGAATGTGTCGTCGGTGTAGCGCATCACGTCGTAGAAGAATCCGTCCTGTTCGTCCCAGAGCGGAAAGTCGCGCCCTCCCATGTGCTTCATGGCAGCGCCGATGTAGGCATAATGCTCAAGGAACTTGGTGGCGAGCCCTTCATAGGCGGAGTTGGTCTCGGCCAGTTCCAGCGCGATGCGCATCATGTTGAGACAGAACATGGCCATCCAGCCGGTGGCATCGGACTGCTCGAGGATCTGACCGTCCGGCAACGCCTTGCTGCGATCCACAACGGCGATGTTGTCCAGTCCCAGGAAGCCGCCTTCAAACACGTTGTTGCCCGCGTGGTCTACCATGTTGACCCACCAGGCGAAGTTGATCAGCAGCTTGTGAAAGCAACGCTCCAGAAAGATCCTGTCTGCATTGCCGTGCAGGCGCTTTTCCATGTTATATACGCGCCAGACGGCCCACGCGTGTACCGGCGGATTGAGGTCCGAGAAATCCCATTCATAGGCCGGAATCTGTCCATTGGGATGCTGAAACTGTTCGAACAGCATCAGCCACAGCTGCTCCTTGGCGAACGCGGGATCGACCAGAGCGACAGGCACAGCGGCGAACGCCAGATCCCAGGCGGCGAACCAGGGATATTCCCATTTGTCCGGCATGATCAGGACGCGCATGGAATTGAGGTGTCGCCAATGCTGGTTGCGGATGCGCTTGCGCGATTCCGGAGGCGGAAAGCCGGGCAGGTCGCCGTCGAGCCACTTGCGGACGTCGAACAGATACACCTGTTTGCTCCACAGGAGTGTGGAAAACGCCTGGCGCTGGATGCGCTGTTCCTCTGCGTTGGCCCGGGGCGGATGCGCGCGCGCGTAGAACGCGTCGGCCTCCGCCTGACGTCGGGCGAAAATCGACGGCACGTCCGCCAGCGGATCGGTCAGCGGTTCCGGGGCGAGTCGCAGCAACAGCTCTGCCGATGCCCCGGGGGCGATCTCGTGCCAGTAGTGCAGACAGGACTTGGTGCCGTAGCCGGCTTCGTTGATGCAGCGTTCGCCGTGAATCAAATAGCGATGGAACGCGTCCTTGACATACGCGCTATGACTGATTGATCCGGGACCATGGACGCGCTGCATGTTGGTCTCGTTATCGGTGAACAGCGCCTCGCACGGGCCGCCGGCGTAGAGATAACGCTGTCCCAGCCGGTAAGGGTGCAGCAGACCGCGCAGGGGATCGATGGCCGTGCTGTCCGCGAGCAGACACAGCGTGTCGTCCCGGGACGCGGCGATAGGGCGGATTACCGGCGACGCTCCCCGGGGCTCACTCCATGCCCAGGTGTTGCGGTACCAGAGATGCGGCAGAAGGTGCAGCACCGCGGCCTCCGGTCCCTGATTGGTGGCCGTGATGCGGATGCAGATGTCTTCCGGGGATGCCTTGGCATACTCGACCAGGACGTCGAAGTAACGGTCATCGTCGAAGACGCCGGTATCAAGCAGCTCGTACTCGGGCCCTCGACCGGCGCGGCGCCCGTTTTCCGCAAGCAGATCGCCGTAGGGGAACGCGCGCTGCGGGTACTTGTAAAGGTACTTCATGTAGCTGTGCGTGGGCGTGTTGTCCAGGTAGTAGTAATACTCCTTGACGTCTTCGCCGTGATTTCCCTGCCACGCGTCGAGTCCGAAGGCGCGCTCCTTGAGGATGGGATCGCGTCCGTTCCAGAGCGCCAGGGCAAACACCAGCAACTGGTATCGGTCGCAGATCCCGGCCAGGCCATCCTCGCCCCAGCGATAGGCCTTGCTGCGCGCGAGATCGTGCGGAAGGAAGCGCCACGCGTCACCGTCCGGGCTGTAGTCTTCGCGCACCGTGCCCCAGGCGCGCTCGCTGACGTAAGGACCCCACCGCCACCAGGGGGGCAGGACGCCGGTGTTCTCTTTTATTCTGGCGTGCTCGCTGCCAGGGATCGCTTTGCTCACGTCGGTTTCAGATTCACGGTAATCCTCACTCACTGGAACACCCCCAGTTATTCAGCAAGAGTATAGCGGGCCTCTATCAGGCGGCGAATCAGGTTGCGTGCGTCGTCCGGCAGCAGGTTACTTCGCCGCTCGATCCGCTCCGCCTGGTCGGCCAGGTAGCGGTCTTTGACGGCATCGCGAAACCAGCGCGAGTAGTCGCCGCGGCGCAGATGAAACAACCAGGTCTCCTCATCGATACCCTCGGCGATCTGGGCAAAAATATTCAGATTCTGGGCTTTGAGATTGTGCCGGTTGCCGGGACCGCGAAAATAAAAGCTGTGGTAGCGCATGTCACCTTCAGCGTACTTGCGTCGGTGGCGCACCCTGTCACGTCGTGGCGCAACGATGCGCATTGGCTGCATTGCCTGTTCACTCTGCGGATACCAGGCTATCGCCTGGTGACTGCTGTGGTGCAGGCCCTCCGGCCACGCCAGTTCTCTCCCCGTGGCATGGCAGAAACCGCGCAGGGTCCGCTCCGGCGCCGGCCCCACCGCGATGACCAGGTCGACCAACGACAACAAGGTCGGCGGCAGATGTTCGGGGTGCACAGTAACCAA
This sequence comes from Thiogranum sp., assembly GCA_024102665.1. Taxonomy (GTDB): domain Bacteria; phylum Pseudomonadota; class Gammaproteobacteria; order DSM-19610; family DSM-19610; genus Thiogranum. The sequence continues at coordinate 11,387 of JAGFJP010000002.1, forward strand.
TATCGTCTCGCCGAGCTGATATGGCAACGCAACTCCAATATGCCCCCATTCGGCCGGCATCAGGTGGTGCGCCTCGTCGAGCACGAGCCAGTGCGGCCGTCCGGTACGTGTGCGCAGCGCGCGCAACCGGGTGAACATCTGCCCGAAATATTCGGGCCGATCGGCCAGAGGGACGCCTAACAGACTGATGTTGAGATTGACCTTCGGGTCTTCGAGGACTGACAGAGCCTCGCTGATGCTGGGCGCATGCCGCCGGTCGCCCAATGTTATGACCTCCTGCAGCGTCACATAATCGCCTTCCGGGTCGAAGATGCAAACCTGGTAGGCATGTTCGATCAGGCGTTCGACGATTCCGGCGGTCACGGTCGTCTTGCCGCTTGCGGAGGGGCCTGCCACGAGGATATTCATCGCGTAAGGCGGCACCGTGAATGGCTGCCCGTCGAGAGAGGTGCCGATCATGACAAGATGTTGCGCCAGGCTGCCCTGGAGTCCGACCAGGTCATCGCCGACCAGGTCGTCGATCAACTCGGCAACTCCGTCTCCGGCTACGCCCCTTGTCACCCGCGCCACGAGCCGCTGGATGGAGGGTGTCGCGTTGCTGACCGCGACAGCACACTCGCAGCGGTGCAGGAATGAGTAATCATTCTCTGCATCGCCTACACCGACCGCCTCGTGGAACGACAGCCCCAGCTTGCGCAACGCGTAGTCCAAACCACTCGCCTTGTTGACCCCTGACGGCAACACCATCACCGCGTCCTTATTAAACACGATGTGCAGTTCCAGCCCCATTTCCTGGATCGCCTGAAGCACAGTCAGATGGTGTGGTTGCCAGGTTGCAATGATCACTGCACCGGCGGCCAGGTTCTCGACTCCCAGCTGCCGAAGGCGCTCAACAAATTCCCTCGGTGGAGGCTCGGCGAGCAGCACCGTCTGCTTCGTCTGTGGTGCGTAGACAAGGGCCCCGTTCTCGGCCACTACGTAGTCAAACAGCTCGACCTCGGGGAAAACGCCAAGCAGGTCCTCCAGCCGTCGGCCGGTGACCAGGATGGCGCGCCGACCCGATACCCGGAGGCGTTCAAGCGCAGCAATCGTCGCTTCGCTTACTCTGCCTTCGCTGGCGAGCGTGCCGTCATAATCGGTGGCCAGGACGAGATAACGCATACTGTATTCCAAGGATTGGCTTGAGACAGTAAGGCATACGCAGCCGCTATACCCAAATGGCGGAATTGCTCACAGTCGACGCGGGGACTGCACGGCCGATGCTTTGTCATTATGTAACCCAGGAAATTCAGAAGTCCAGTAGCGTTACCCCGGTCTCATCCGTTTCGCGGGCGATTTCCATGCGCATTACGAGATACTCATGGTGCGGTTCGAGCCGAGCGGCGCAAAGCGTCGCGAGAAGCCGCCGCAGCGCAGCGACGAATCAATCCCACCCTGGACCTCTGGATTGACTCCTTCACGTCAGCACGTTACTTTGCCAACCACAACACGACTCAGAACTGCACTGACGTCAACCATGAACAGGCGCCTCCACAGACAGTCTGCATACCGAACGGCCACCAGCTGGATGCTGGTGGTGTCGTTGCTGCTGCTGGCGCTGGTTCCGCTCCATTATCACCTGCACCATGACGCCGATGCGCAGGCGGCGGGATCGTCGGCGCACGCGCATATCGTGGATGTCCATATTCTCGCCAATGCCCATGACGCGGATCATCACGCAGACAGTCACGCGCTCGATCCGGTGCCGGATATCACACTCAAGAAACCCGCTGTGCAGTTGCCCTTGTTTGCGGTACTGCTGACCCTGTTCATACTGATGCCACGCGGCGCAGGGTCTTTCCGCTTCACCTGGCCGGCGCTGAC
>JAGFJP010000003.1 GCA_024102665.1 Thiogranum sp.
TGCCGCGACAGGCGCGCCTCGGCGCCGGCTGGCTGGTGCGGCCGTTGCTGTCGACAGAGCGTCGCGAAATCCTGGATTATGCGCGCCGGCACCACTTGCGCTGGGTGGAGGACCCGAGCAACACCGACGTGCGTTACCACCGCAACCTGTTGCGCCAGCGGCTGATCCCGGAATTGCAGCAGCACTGGCCCGGCGTTACGGCGGTGCTGGCGCGCGCGGCTGATCTTCAGGCGGATCAGGCGGAAATCGCCAATGCGCTCGCAGCGCTGGATTGTGAATCCTGTGTCAGCATCGACAGACGCTGCCTGTCGATGTCCAGGCTCTGCGCTCTGAGCGCCGCGCGGCAACGCAATCTGCTGCGGTACTGGATCGAGCACAATGCATTGCCGTTGCCGTCGCGCGCGGTGCTGGAGCGGATACGCGAGGAAATCTTGTCCAGCCGGCCGGACGCTGTGCCGCTGGTGCACTGGCCCGGCGCCGAGGTGCGCCGTTACCGGGACGAGCTGTACCTGATGGCGCCGTTGCCGGCGCATGACCCGGCTGTCCGTGTGCCCATCGACTTCAGTGAATCCTTGACGCTGGAGATCGCCGCGGGTGTTCTCAGCGTGCGCAAATGTCGCGGCGACGGGCTCCGGGTGCCGGCCGCGGCGCGCACCGAAGTCGCGTTCCGCCGGGGCGGGGAAAGTCTGCAACCGGCCGGTCGTTCGCATCACCACACATTGAAGCACCTGTTCCAGGAATGGGGCGTGCCGGAATGGGAAAGGGACCGTGTCCCGCTGATCTATGTCGACGGCGAACTGGCGGCTGTTGCGGGTTTGTGCGTGAGCGTGGAACACCAGGCACGCAGCGATCAGGAGGGTTATGTGCTGCACTGGAACCGCGCGGCGTCTCCGGTCAACAACAGACGCTGGCACGCCGGCTAAAATTCATCACACCCGCATTGTTCCGCCGGGGGCTTTCCGGTACACTGATTTCCCGTCCAGATCCTGTTATCTCCAGCCTTTTCCGGAGCTTCATGACCCGATTTATATTCATTACTGGCGGCGTTGTTTCCTCACTCGGGAAAGGCATCGCCGCCGCTTCGCTTGGCGCGCTTCTGGAAGCGCGCGGTCTCAAAGTCACCCTGATGAAGCTGGACCCTTATATCAACGTGGATCCGGGCACCATGAGTCCGTTCCAGCATGGCGAAGTATTTGTCACCGAGGATGGCGCGGAGACCGACCTCGACCTCGGACATTATGAACGTTTCGTGCGCACCACCATGGGCAAGCGCAACAACTTCACAACCGGACAGATTTACGAACAGGTGATCCGCAAGGAACGCCGCGGCGATTATCTCGGCGGCACGGTGCAGGTGATTCCGCACATCACCGACGAAATCAAGCGCTGTATCCGCGCCGGCGCCGAGGGTGCCGACGTGGCGATGGTCGAAATCGGCGGTACGGTGGGCGATATCGAATCCCTGCCGTTCCTGGAAGCGATTCGCCAGATGGGTGTCGAACTCGGGCACAAAAACGCAATTTTCATGCACTTGACACTGGTTCCCTACATCGCCGCCTCGGGTGAAATCAAGACCAAACCCACCCAGCACTCGGTCAAGGAACTGCGCTCCATCGGTATCCAGCCGGATATCCTGCTGTGCCGGGCCGACCGCCCGCTGCCGGTCGATGAAAAACGCAAAATCGCGCTGTTCACCAACGTCAATGACAGGGCAGTCATTTCCGCGGTCGACGTCGACAGCATCTACAAGATTCCGCTGCTGTTCAACCAGCAGCACCTCGACGACACCGTGGTCGACCTGCTGGGGCTGGATTTGCCGCCGGCCGATCTGTCGGAATGGCAGACAGTGGTGGACCGGCTCGAAAACCCGGAACGCGAAGTCAACATCGCCATGGTGGGCAAGTACGTCAACCTCACCGAGTCCTACAAGTCGCTGTCCGAAGCGCTGATTCACGCCGGCATCCAGACGCGCACCCGCGTGCGCATCCGCTACATCGATTCCGAAGTGATTGAGCAGAAAGGCCTGGAAGTGCTCGGCAAGTCGGACGCCATCCTGGTGCCGGGCGGTTTCGGCGAGCGCGGCGTCGAGGGCAAGATCATGGCGGTGCGCTATGCGCGCGAGCACGGCATCCCCTATCTGGGCATCTGCCTGGGCATGCAGGTCGCCGTCATCGAATTCGCGCGCAACGTCGCCGAACTGGCCGACGCGCAGAGCACCGAGTTCCGCCGCGACACGCCGCATCCGGTCATCGGCCTGATCACCGAATGGCAGGACCAGCACGGCAATATCGAGCACCGCGACGAGAACAGCGATCTCGGCGGCACCATGCGCCTCGGCGGTCAGGTCTGCAAACTGAAACCCGGCACCCTGGCCCACCGCATATACGGCAAGGACACGGTGCTTGAACGACACCGCCACCGCTACGAATTCAACAACCGCTATCGCCAAGCGCTGGAGCAGGCGGGCATGGTTCTCTCGGGAACCTCCGTCGATGGCAGTCTGGTGGAAATGATCGAGATTCCCGATCACCCCTGGTTCCTGGCCTGCCAGTTTCATCCCGAATTCACTTCCACGCCGCGCGATGGGCATCCCTTGTTCACCGGTTTCGTGGAAGCGGCCAATGCGCGTCACAGCAAGATGCACGACGAGCAGGCGCAGCCCGGTCTGGTGCGCGCCGACGCCTGATTCGGTGTAACGTTTTTCATTTAAAGGTTTTGACTCATGAAATTGTGTGGATTCGACGTGGGGCTGGACGCTCCGTTCTTTCTTATTGCCGGCCCCTGTGTCATCGAAAGCGAGGAACTGGCGCTGTCGACAGCCTCTGATCTGAAGCAGATCACCGCTGAACTGGGGATCCCGTTTATTTACAAATCCTCCTTCGACAAGGCCAACCGTTCCTCCGGCACCAGCTTTCGCGGTCCCGGAATGGAAGCCGGCCTGCAGATACTGCAAAAGGTAAAGGACCAGCTGGGTGTGCCGGTGCTGACCGATGTGCACGAGGACACGCCGCTGGATGAAGTCGCCAGTGTCGTCGACGTCCTGCAGACGCCGGCCTTCCTGTGCCGTCAGACCAATTTCATCCAGAACGTGGCGCGCACCGGCAAACCGGTCAACATCAAGAAGGGACAGTTCCTCGCCCCCTGGGACATGAAAAACGTCGTCGACAAGGCGCGCGCCGTCGGCAACGACCAGATCATGGTGTGCGAACGCGGCGTTTCTTTCGGCTATAACAACCTGGTATCCGACATGCGTTCGCTGGCCGCGATGCGCGACACCGGCGCGCCGGTGGTGTTCGACGCGACGCATTCGGTGCAGTTGCCGGGCGGACAGGGCAGCGCTTCGGGCGGACAGCGGGAATATGTGCCGGTACTGGCGCGGGCGGCGATTGCCGCGGGCGTGTCCGGGCTGTTCATGGAAACCCATCCCAACCCGGAAAAAGCCCTCAGCGATGGTCCGAACGCCTGGCCGCTGGCTCAGATGAAGGAACTGCTGGAACTGCTACAGCTGCTGGATCGCGCGGTGAAGTCGCGCCCGTTCGCGGAAGCCAGCTTGATGGGGTGACAGGTATCCGGTTGCCCCGTCGGCCGTGTAGTCACAAAGCACTTGATAAAAAGCACTTAAGAAATTGTATTCGGAGTAGAAATTAGAAATGGCAAAGATCAAAGATGTGCAGGGACGCGAGATCCTCGATTCCCGGGGTAACCCCACTGTCGAAGCCGATGTGCTGCTGGAAGACGGTTCCATGGGGCGCGCCGCCGTTCCCTCGGGCGCTTCCACCGGCACCCGCGAAGCCGTGGAGCTGCGCGACGGCGACAGGTCGCGCTATCTCGGCAAGGGTGTCACCAGGGCTGTTGCCAACATCAACGGCGAAATCGGTAACGCCGTGGTCGGGATGGATGCCGAAGCACAGGCTGAACTGGATGAGCGTCTCATTGAGCTCGACGGCACCGAGAACAAGGGTCGCCTCGGCGCCAACGCCATCCTTGCAGTATCGCTGGCCGCCGCGCAGGCGCAGGCGGCGAGCAACCATCTGCCGCTGTACCGTCACCTGCGTCGCGACGGTCCTTTCCAGTTGCCGGTGCCAATGATGAACATCATCAACGGCGGCGCGCACGCCAACAACAGTGTGGATCTGCAGGAATTCATGATCCTGCCGGTCGGCGCAGCGAGCCTGCGTGAAGCGGTGCGCTATGGCGCCGAAGTGTTTCATGCGTTGAAGTCTGTGCTGAATGGGCGCGGCCTGAACACGGCCGTCGGTGACGAAGGCGGCTTTGCGCCCGACCTGCCGTCCAACGAAGCCGCCATCGAAGTGATCCTGGAGGCCATCGAAACGGCCGGATTCAAGGCCGGGCGGGACATCTACCTCGGCCTCGACGCCGCCAGTTCCGAATTCTACCGGGACGGCCAATATCACCTGGAGTCGGAAGGCAAGGCATTCGATGCCGCCGGATTCGTGGATTTTCTCGCCGCCTGGGTGGACCAGTATCCAATCCTCTCCATCGAAGACGCCATGGACGAAAGCGACTGGGAAGGCTGGAAACTGCTCAGCGACAGGCTCAATGACAGGATCCAGCTGGTGGGCGACGACCTGTTCGTGACCAACACCCGGATTCTGCAGCGCGGCATCGATGAACACATCGCCAATTCGATTCTCATCAAGCCCAACCAGATCGGCACCCTGACCGAAACGCTGGCCGCCATCGACATGGCCAGCAAGGCCGGTTACACCGCCGTGGTGTCGCACCGCTCGGGCGAAACCGAGGATGTGGTGATCGCCGACATCGTGGTGGGCAGCGATGCCACTCAGATCAAGACCGGTTCGCTGTCGCGTTCCGACCGGGTGGCCAAATACAATCGCCTGATGCGCATCGAGGAACAGCTGGGCGATCTCGCTGTGTATGCCGGAGCCGGCGCTTTCAACCAGCTCTGACCCGGCGATGCGCTGGCTGGTGTGGCTGCTGGTTGTGCTTCTGCTGCTGTTGCAGTACCGCCTGTGGATCGGTGACGGCAGCCTTGCGGAAGTCTGGGACTTGTATCAGCAGGTGCAGGCGCAACACGAGGAGAACCGGCAATTGCGCGAACGCAACCAGGCGCTGGAAGCGGAAGTGAAGGATCTGAAGGAAGGCCTCGAAGCCCTCGAGGAACGCGCCCGGGAAGAGCTCGGCATGATCAAGCGGGACGAATCCTTTTACCAGGTCATCGAGGATCCGCCTGTGAAAGCGGATGAATAGCCGGCCGGCGCTGTGGGCCGTGGTGCCGGCCGCCGGGGTCGGCAGCCGCATGGGCAGCGCCGTCCCGAAACAATTTCTCAGACTCGGCAGCCTGACTGTTCTCGAACACGCCATCGACGCCCTGTGGCGCATTCCCGGCCTCGCCGGACTGGTGCTGGTAAGCAACGATGCTGCCGCCGCGCAGGCGCTCGAGCGCATCTTTCCCGAGCGCAGGATACTGTCCGCCGCGGGCGGCGCGCAGCGTTGCCATTCGGTGCTCAACGGTCTCCGCACATTGCAGCAGCAGGCGCGTGACGATGACTGGGTGCTGGTGCACGACGCCGCGCGACCCTGTGTGCGCGCCGCGGATCTGCACAAGCTGGTGGACACGCTGACCGCGATCGACAATGGCATCGGCGGCCTGCTCGGCGTGCCAGTCAGCGATACCATCAAGCGCACAGCCGCGGACCGGCGTATTGAGACCACGGTCGAGCGCGAAGGGCTGTGGCATGCGCAGACCCCGCAGATGTTCCGCCTCGGCGAACTGCTGACGGCGCTGCAGCAAGCGCTCGCCGATGGCTTTGAGGTCACCGACGAGGCGTCGGCCATGGAGCACGCCGGTCACCGACCCCTGATGGTCGAGGGCCATGCGGATAATTTCAAGATCACCCGCCCGGAGGATCTGCCGCTGGCGGAACTGTATCTGAAGCAACAGGACAGGTTATGAGAATCGGCCAGGGGTTCGATGTGCACGCCTTCCAGGACGGCGGCCGGCTGGTGCTGGGCGGCGTGACAATTCCGTATGCGCAAAGCCTCGCCGCGCATTCCGATGGCGACGTGGCGCTGCACGCCTTGTGCGATGCCTTGCTGGGTGCTGCCGGGCTCGGCGATATCGGACGTCATTTCCCGGACAGCGACTCGGCTTACCGCGGTATCGACAGTCGCGAACTGCTGCGCAGCGTGGTGCGGAAAGTGCACGAAAGCGGTTTCACGGTCGGCAATGCCGATCTGACCCTGATCGCGCAGGCGCCGCGGCTTGCGCCCTTCATCGACGCCATGCGCGCCACTATCGCCGGCGACCTGCAGGTCGATGACGCGCAGGTCAACGTCAAGGCGACCACCACCGAGCATCTCGGTTTTACCGGCCGCAAAGAGGGCATCGCGGCGTTTGCTGTCGTGTTGCTGAACTGATGGCGGCGAGGCCGGATTGCGCGCGCGCTGAACTTCCAACGATTCCGCTGGCGTTGCCCTGCGCCTGGGGCGGGCCGGTGGGGCGCGGTGTCGCCCGCGCAGTTCCCGAGGATTTCCAGGTCGTCGAAATACCCCTGGCGACGCCTTCGGGGGAAGGCGAGCACAGCTGGCTGTACGTGCGCAAACGCAATGCCAATACCCAGTGGGTGGCCCGCCAGCTGGCGCGCCACGCCGGAGTGCCGGGTTCGGCAGTCAGCTATGCCGGCCTGAAAGACCGCAACGCGGTTACCGAGCAATGGTTCTCCGTGCATTTGCCGGGACGGCAGGATCCCGACTGGCGTGCGCTGGCCTGCCAGGACGTGGAGATTCTCGAGGCGCGGCGCCACACGCGCAAACTCAGGAGCGGCACCTTGCGCGGTAACCGTTTTCGCCTGGTGGTGCGCGACGTGGATGCAGATCGCGTGCTCATCGAACAGCGTCTCGGGCAGTTGCGCGCCGGCGGTTTTCCGAACGCATTCGGTCCGCAGCGTTTCGGTCATGGCGGCGCCAATCTGCAGGCCGCCGCGCGCCTGTTGCAGGACCCGCGGGCGCGTGTGCCGCGGGACAAGCGCAGCATCTACCTGTCGGCGGTGCGCGCGGCGCTGTTCAACCGGGTGCTCGCGGCGCGCATCGCCGACGCAAGCTGGAATCGCGCGCTGCCGGGCGAGGCCCTGCAACTGGAGGGCAAATCCGCGTGCTTCGTCGCCGGCGACGTGGACGCGGACATTGTCGCAAGGCTCGCAGCACTCGAAATCCATCCTACCGGTCCCTTGTGCGGAGACGGCGAATCGCTCGCCGTCGGCGCGGCGGCGCAATTCGAGTCCGACCTGCTGCAACCCTGGGATGGCTGGATCGGCGCACTGCGGCGCTTCAGGCTGGCCAGGGCACGGCGCGCGTTGCGCGCGCTGGCCGGCGATCTGAGCTGGCACAGCGATAACGGACGTGACTGGACGCTGATGTTTTCGCTGCCGCCCGGTGCCTACGCCACCAGTCTGCTGCGCGAGCTGTTCGAGCTGGATGACAGCGCGGCAGATGAAACCGCGGCTGAGTGAACGGCATGCACGCCGCCGCAGACAGACTGGCCGAGGTTCGTGAACGCATCGAGCAGGCGGCGCGCCGCAGCGGGCGCGCTGCGGACGATGTCCGGCTCATCGCCGTTTCCAAGACCAAGCCGCTGCAGGCGGTGCAGGCGCTGGCGGAGCTTGGGCAGAAGGATTTCGGCGAGAGCCAGATCAACGAAGCGCTGACCAAGATACCGGCGCTCGCCGGAGGCGGCCTCGAGTGGCATTTCATCGGGCACCTGCAATCCAACAAGACGCGGTATATCCCGGGCAATTTTCAATGGGTGCATTCCATCGACAGCCTCAGGCTGGCGCGCCGCGTCGCCGAGGCTGCGCAGCAGGCGGGCGTGGAGATCAACCTGCTGCTGCAGGTGAATGTCGCTGCCGATCCCGCCAAGCACGGTGTCGCTAGCGGCGAGCTGCTGTCGCTGGTCGATGAACTGCTGGGGGAGCAGCTCGCCGGAATCCGGTTGCGCGGCCTGATGACCATCGGCCGGCTGGATGCCGGTGAAAGGGAAACGCGCGCCGCGTTCGCGCAGTTGCGCGGTCTGCTGGAGCAATGCCGGCAACGTTTCGGGCCGGCGTTCGCGGAACTCTCCATGGGCATGAGCGGGGATTACGAACTGGCGATCGAAGAGGGCGCGACCATGGTGCGCGTGGGGTCGGCGTTGTTCGGCGAAAGGGGCTAGTCCTGCGCAGGCGGCGCTACTTGCGTTTCAGCAGCACGTACACCGCTCCCGCGCCGCCATCGCAGGCGCGTGCCGTGGAATAGGCCAGGACTTCATCGCGCTGTCTCAGCCAGCCGCCCACCTTGCTTTTGAGCACCGGGTTGCGGTGACGCGAGCCGCGGCCCTTGCCGTGGATGATGCGCGCGCACTGGATGCGCTTGCGCCGGCATTCGAGCAGAAACGCAGCGACCGCTTCGCGCGCCACCGCCACCGTCATGCCGTGCAGATCGAGCTCGGCGTCCACCACGATCTGGCCGCGGCGCAATTTTTTCAGGGTGCGGGTCTGCAGGCCCGGACGGATGAAAATCAGCTCGTCACCGGTTTCCATGTCCGCGGGGTCGAACGCTTCGGACAGCAGGTCGCGCAGGACTTCGGCGTCATCCTGTTCCCGGAAAACCGGGCGCGGGCTGACCGCGCGCTTTGCAGGCGGGACACGGTCGTCCGCCACCGGCTTGACCGGTCCGACCGCGTCGCGAAACAGGGCGATGTCATCTTCGTCAGGCGGGTTCATGGCATTCCATTGTAAACATTTCGCCGCACAGGGTAATGGGCGGCAGCGGCGGAGTCCGGTATTATTGCCCCCGCATGCACATCTTGATCAGTAATGACGACGGCTACCGCGCTCCGGGCCTGCGCTGCCTGGCGGAGGCCCTGGCGACTGTAGCGCAGGTCACCGTCGTGGCCCCGGAACGCGACCGCAGCGGCGCCAGCAATTCCCTGACCCTGGACAACCCGATCCGCGCCCGCCAGGCCGAGAACGGCTACACCTATGTCGACGGCACGCCCACCGACTGCGTGCACCTGGCGATCACCGGCTTGCTGGAACAGGAACCGGACATGGTGGTTTCCGGTATCAACTCCGGCGCCAATCTCGGTGACGACGTCCTCTATTCGGGAACCGTGGCCGCCGCCATGGAAGGGCGCTTCCTCGGACTGCCTGCCATTGCGGTGTCGCTGGTTTCCTTCGAGCCGGATTATTTCGATACCGCCGCGCGGGTCATTCTGGCGTTGCTCGACCGGCTGGAATGCGATCCTGTTCCCGTTGACACCATTCTCAATGTGAATGTTCCGGCGTTGCCGTTCGATGAACTGCAGGGCTGGCAGGTGACACGGCTCGGCAACCGCCACAGATCGGAACCGGTGATCCGTCAGACCGACCCGCGCGGCCGTCCCATTTACTGGGTGGGGCCGGCCGGATGCGAGCAGGACGCCGGCCCCGGTACCGACTTTTACGCGGTGCGCAATGGTTTCGTTTCGGTGACTCCGATACAGGTCGACCTCACGCGTTACGATGCGCTGGAGCGGGTCAGGGCGAGCCTGGGCCCGAAATGGGATATCAGGTGAAAGCCATCAGCCAGGGCATAGGCATGACCTCGCAGCGTACCCGCGACCGGCTGGTATCGCGCTTGCGCGCTGAAGGCATCAAGGACAAGGCGGTGCTCGAGGCTATCGCTTCGACGCCGCGTCACCTGTTCGTCGACGAAGCGCTGGCCAGCCGTGCCTATGAAGACACCGCGTTACCGATCGGCCACGGGCAGACCATTTCGCAACCCTACATTGTCGCGCGTATGACCGAACTGGTGATGCAGGTCAGCCCGCGCACGGTGCTGGAAGTCGGCACCGGTTCGGGTTACCAGGCGGCGATACTCGCAAAGCTGGTGGAAAAAGTGTACAGCACTGAACGTATCGAGGTGCTCGCCACCCAGGCGCGGCAGCGTTTTCGCCAGCTCGGTTACCGCAACGTGCGCGTGCAGCACAGCGACGGCAGCCTTGGCTGGCCGCAGTTCAAACCTTTCGATGCCATTATCGTCACCGCCGGCGGCGCCGAAATCCCCGAAGATCTGCTGGGACAACTGGCGATCGGCGGCCGCCTGGTGATGCCGCTGGGCGACCAGGGCAGTCAGATCCTGGTGTCCATTACCCGCACCCCGACGGTTTACGAGCGCGTGGACTTCGAGCCCGTCAGTTTCGTGCCCTTACTTGGAGGCGCCGGCTGATGCGTCTGTTCACCCGTTTGTACGACGCGGCGTTGCGCTGGTCGCGGCACCGCCATGCACCGCGTTATCTCGGTGCGCTGAGTTTCGCGGAATCGTCTTTTTTTCCGGTGCCGCCGGATGTCATGCTGATGCCCATGAGCCTGGCAAAACCCGAGCGCGCCATGGCGTTCGCCCTGCTCACCACCGTGACGTCGGTGGCCGGCGGCATCGCCGGCTACGCCATCGGTTATTTCGCGCTGGAATGGGTGGCGCCGCTGATCCAGGAGGGCGGCCGCTGGGCGGTCGCCTATGCCAGGGCCTCTGCCTGGTTCGATCAATGGGGATTCTGGGCGATATTGATCGCGGGATTCTCGCCGATTCCGTACAAGGTATTCACCATTTCCGCCGGTGCCCTGGCGATGAGCTTCCTGCCGTTTGTGGTGGCATCGGCGATCGGGCGTGGCGCGCGATTCTTCCTGGTGGCGGGCCTGCTGGCATGGGGCGGTGCGGCCATGGAAGCGCGCCTTCGACTCTACGTGGAATGGATCGGCTGGGCAGTGGTGGGACTCGGGGGTGTGGCGTATCTGGTGTTGCGCGGGTAGATCGATGCCGCAGCGTGTGTTATTGCCGGTGTTGTTGTGCCTGCTGTCGGCGTGCGCGCCTTACGAGGCGCGGGCTCCGGTGGGCGACCGCACCCAGCGCCCCGCGAGCATTCCCGCGTCGCACACCGTGCGTATCGGCGATACGCTGTTCTCGGTGGCGTTTCTCTACGGGCTTAGCGTCGATGAGATTGCTGCCTGGAACGGGCTTCGCGAACCCTATCTCATTTATGGCGGGCAGAAGCTGCGACTGACGCCGCCGCCGAAATCAGCGCCCGCACCGGCGGCAGCGGCTCCAGCGAAACGGCAACCGCAACCGCAACCGCAACCCGCTCCATCGCTGCCGAAAGTGCAGGCCTCGCAGCCCAGACCTGACTGGTCGCAGGTGCCGGCCAGTCAGCCGAAAACGGGCGCGCCGGGCGCTGCTGCGCCGATCGTGGCGGCGCCGGCCACCTCGCGACCGGGGCCCGTCGCCACCGCCCCCGCGATCCGGCCCGAGCCGGCGTTTGCCGCGGACATTGTCTGGAAATGGCCGGCCGACGGACGCCTGATACGCAGCTACGATGCCACCGCCAGCGGCAAAAAAGGAATTGATATAGCAGGGAAAACCGGTGACGACGTGCGCGCCGCGGCAAGCGGCAAGGTGGTCTACTCGGGGAGTGGACTCAGCGGCTACGGAAGGCTTATTATCATCAAACATAACAACGACTTTCTGAGTGCCTATGCGCACAACAGAGAGCTTGTCGCCACGGAGGGCCAATGGGTGAAAGGCAATGAGGTCATCGCCCGCATGGGGAGCAGTGGTACGGATCGAACGATGTTGCACTTCGAGATCCGTAAACAGGGACGACCCGTTGATCCGCTTCGCTACTTGCCGAGGCGTTAGGCTACTTTGGCAGGGGGATTGACCGAGGGGCTGATGGCATGAGCAGAAAACAGCGAAACGAAACCGAAGCGTTGCCCGGTAGCGAAGACGGCAACGATGAAGCGCTGAACGAGACGACTGTGGTTGCGAGCGAGCCGGTGCACCACGAGCCGCCCGAGACCGAAGCGCATTTCGATGCCACCCGCATGTACCTGAGCGAAATCGGCTTCTCGCCTTTGCTGAGCGCCGAGGAAGAAGTCTATTACGCGCGCCTCGCGCAAAAGGGCGAGGAAAGCGGCCGCCGCCGCATGATAGAAAGCAATCTGCGGCTGGTGGTCAAAATCGCGCGCCGCTACATCGGCCGCGGGCTGGCGCTGCTGGATCTCATCGAAGAAGGCAACCTGGGCCTGATTCGCGCCGTGGAGAAATTCGATCCGGAACGCGGTTTCCGCTTTTCCACCTACGCCACCTGGTGGATTCGCCAGACCATCGAGCGCGCCATCATGAACCAGACGCGCACTATCCGCCTGCCGATTCACGTGGTGAAAGAACTCAACGGTTACCTGCAGGCAGCGCGGCGCCTGGCGCAGTCGCTGGATCATGAACCCAACGCCGAGGAACTCGCGGAACTGCTGGACAAGCCGCTGCAGGACGTGAAACGCCTGCTCAAGCTCAATGAGCGTGTCACATCGGTGGACGTGCCGATCGGCAAGGATTCGGATAAATCCCTGCTCGACGCCATCCCCGATGAAAGCAATGTGGATCCCTCCGACCTGCTGCAGGACGAAGATGTGCTGGCGAACCTGGAAATCTGGGTCGGTCGCCTGTCCGACAAGCAACGCGAAGTGGTGGAGCGCCGTTTCGGCCTGCACGGCTACAAGATCTCCACGCTGGAAGAAGTCGGCAATGAAATCGGTGTGACGCGCGAGCGCGTCCGCCAAATCCAGATGGACGCGCTGAAACGGCTGCGCGAAATTCTCGAAAGCGAAGGGTTCTCTTCGGACGCGTTGTTCGGCTAACGCAACAACAACGCAGCAACCACGTTGCGGTCTTCCGCCAGCAGGATATTGAATGTCCGGCACGCGGCGGCCGTATCCATCACCTCGACACCGATGCCGGCCTGCAACAAACCGACAGTCAGCCGCGGCGCAGGGAAACGCAGCGCGCGGCCGGTGCCGAGCAGCACGATTTCCGGTTGCATCGCGACAACCGGTTCCAGGTCCTCGGCGGTGAGTTCATGGTGTTCCTGCGGACGCCAGTCATCCACCAGGCGGTCGGCCGACAGAATGATACTGCGGCGGTAGCTGCGCGCGCCGACCGTGACCTCGCCATCGCTGTAGGCGCGCACCAGATGTTCGCTGTAAAAACCTTCTTTGGCGAAATGCATATCGATACCCTGCGTGCGCGGCGCTCCTGGTGTCGCCACGCTGTGACGGCGTCCGCGGGCGCCGCGCCTTATGCCCAAGTGGCGCGACGCATCGTCCCCGCCAGCTTGTTGCAACCCAACATTTTCAGTACCCTACGCGCTTTATTTGCTTATTGTAAAGGTCGCCGGACGTGCCGCCTGTTGACGAATTTCCCAGAATCAAACGCCTGCCGCCGTATGTCTTCAATATAGTCAATGAGTTGAAGGCAGCGGCGCGCGCGCGCGGCGAAGATATCATTGACTTCGGTATGGGAAATCCCGATCGACCGACGCCGAAGCACATTGTGGACAAGCTGGTTGAAGCCGCACAGCGCAACGATACGCATCGCTATTCGATGTCGCGCGGCATCCCGCGCCTGCGCAAGGCGATCTGCGGCTGGTACAAGCGCAAGTACGACGTCGACCTGGATCCCGAGACCCAGGCGATCGTTACCATCGGCTCCAAGGAAGGGCTTGCGCATCTGGCGCTGGCCACGGTGGGGCCGGGCGATGCCGTGCTGGTGCCGAATCCCGCTTATCCGATTCATCCCTACGGTTTCGTTATCGCCGGCGCGGACATTCGCCACGTACCGCTGACCGGCGACGAAGACGCGTTCTTCGAGGAACTGGAAAAGGCCATCAAGGATTCCTGGCCGAAGCCCAAGATGCTGGTGCTCAATTTTCCGGGCAATCCAACATCGCAATGCGTCGAGCTGGAGTTTTTCGAACGCGTGGTGGCGATCGCCACGGAACATGATATCTGGGTGGTGCACGATCTTGCCTATGGCGAACTTGCGTTCGATGGCTACAAGGCGCCTTCCATTCTGCAGGTGCCCGGCGCGGACAGGATCGCCGTGGAGTTCTATTCGCTTTCCAAGACCTATAACATGCCGGGCTGGCGCGTCGGTTTCATGTGCGGCAACAAGACGCTGGTCGCGGCGCTGACGCGCATGAAATCCTATCTCGACTACGGCATGTTCACGCCTATCCAGGTGGCGGCAATCGCCGCGCTGGAAGGACCGCAGGATTGCGTTGCGGAGATCGCCGATACCTATCGCCGTCGCCGCGATGTGCTGTGCGACGGCCTTAACAGCATCGGCTGGAAAGTCGAGAAACCCCGGGCCACCATGTTTGTCTGGGCGCCGATCCCGGAACGCTACCGCGAGCTGGGATCGCTGGAGTTCACCAAGAAGTTGCTGCACGAAGCCAAGGTGGCGGTGTCGCCGGGCATCGGTTTCGGTGAATACGGTGATGCATTCGTGCGTTTCGGACTGATCGAAAACGAACACCGGACCCGCCAGGCAGTGCGAGGCATCCGGGATATGTTCCGTTATGATCAAAAACAACGCGCCGCGGCGGTAGAGGGGGGAGCTTGAATCCGGTAAGAGTAGGTTTGCTTGGTCTCGGCACGGTCGGTGGCGGCACTTTCAATGTGCTGCGCCGCAATGCCCAGGAAATCGCGCGGCGCGCGGGGCGCGGCATCGAGATCACCTATGCCGCCGCGCGCGAATACGACCCGGCGCGGCTGCCGGGCATCGAATCCGTCAAGGTGACAGACGACGCTTTTGCGGTGGTGGACGATCCGGACATTGATATCGTCGTCGAACTGATCGGCGGCTATGAACCGGCGCGCGAACTGGTGTTGAAGGCCATCGCCAACGGCAAGCACGTGGTGACGGCCAACAAGGCGCTGATCGCACTGCACGGCAATGAAATTTTCAGCGCGGCGCAGCAGCGCGGCGTGATGGTGGCGTTCGAAGCGGCGGTGGCCGGCGGTATTCCCATTATCAAGGCGGTGCGCGAAGGACTCGCCGGCAACCAGATCGAATGGATCGCAGGGATCATCAACGGCACCGGCAATTTCATCCTCACCGAGATGCGCGACAAGGGCCGCGATTTTGCCGACGTGCTTGCTGAAGCCCAGCAGCTCGGCTATGCCGAGGCCGATCCGACATTCGATGTCGAAGGAATCGATGCCGCGCACAAGCTGACGATTCTCGCGTCCATTGCCTTCGGTATTCCCCTGCAATTCGACAAGGTCTATACCGAGGGCATCAGCTACATTACGCGCGAAGACGTCAGCTACGCCGAACAGCTCGGCTATCGCATCAAGCACCTCGGCGTGGCGCGGCGCACCGCCGCGGGCGTGGAGCTGCGCGTGCATCCGACGCTGATTCCGGACCGCAGGCTGATCGCCAATGTCGACGGCGTCATGAACGCGGTACTGGTGAAAGCCGATGCCGTGGGGCCGACCCTGTATTACGGAGCCGGCGCCGGCGCCGAACCGACCGCCTCCGCGGTGGTCGCCGACCTGGTCGACGTGACGCGCACCCTGACCGCCGATCCCGAGAACCGTGTGCCGCACCTGGCATTTCAGCCCGATGCCCTGTCAGATCTGAAAATACTGCCGGTCGAGGACATCGAGACTGCCTATTACCTGCGCATGTGCGCGTCGGACCGCCCGGGTGTGCTCGCCGATATCACCCGTATTCTCGGCGATCGCGGCATCAGCATCGAGGCGGTGCTGCAGAAGGAGCCACCCGAAGGCGAGCAACAGGTGCCGATTATCATGCTCACGCGCGTGGTGCGTGAAAAACAGATGCAGGAAGCCATCGAACAGATCGAAGCGCTGCAGTCTGTCGAGGGCAAAGTCACCCGCATCCGCCTGGAACATCTCAAGAGCAGCTGACGCGGCGTTGCGCCAACGCCGCCGCATGCCTGAACAACATACATAACGCTGTTATAGAAGGTAACCAACATGCCGTTTCGTCCACGTTATACCGGCCTGATCGACAAATACCGGGACCGTCTGCCGATTCACGACGATACCCGCATCATCAGCCTGGGCGAGGGCAATACGCCGCTCATCCGGCTCAACAACATCCCGCGCGAAATCGGCAAGGAAGTCGACATCTACGTCAAGTATGAAGGCTTGAATCCCACCGGGTCGTTCAAGGACCGCGGCATGACCATGGCGGTGACCAAGGCGGTGGAAGAGGGTAGCCGCGCGGTGATCTGCGCATCCACGGGCAACACCTCGGCATCGGCCGCGGCCTACGCGGCGCGCGCCGGCATCACCGCTTTCGTGCTGATCCCCGAAGGCAAGATCGCGCTGGGCAAGCTGGCTCAGGCCATGATCCACGGCGCGGTGGTATTGCAGATCCGCGGCAACTTCGACGAAGGCATGCAACTGGTCAAGGACGTGGCAAAGGAAGCGCCGGTGACCATTGTCAATTCCATTAACCCGTTCCGCCTGCAGGGACAGAAAACCGCGGCTTTCGAAATTATCGAGGAACTGGGACGGGCGCCCGACTATCACTGTCTGCCGGTCGGCAACGCCGGCAACATCACGGCGCACTGGATCGGTTATTGCGAGTATTCCTCTGCGTCCGGCGATCAGGTGACCGCGGCCTGCTCATTCTGCAAGGGCCACTGCATGTACGCGGGCGGCGCGATTGTCGGCAACCGTCCGAAAATGGTCGGTTACCAGGCCAGCGGCGCGGCGCCTTTCATGCGCGGCAAAATGGTGGACAACCCGGAAACGGTGGCGACGGCGATCCGCATCGGGCATCCGCAATCCTGGGAGCATGCCTGGAAGGTCAAGGAGGAATCAGGCGGCTGGTTCGACGAATGCAGCGACGAGGAAATCCTCGCCGCGCAGAAGCTGTTGACCGAGAAAGAAGGCATATTCTGCGAGCCGGCGTCGGCAACGTCGCTGGCCGGCGCATTGCGCGATGTCAGCACCGGCAAGATCCCCGAGGGCAGCTCCATTGTCTGTACGCTGACCGGCCACGGACTCAAGGATCCCGACACCGCCATCAGCCAGTGCACCAAGGGTGTCATGACGGTCGATGCAAAGCTTGACCCGGTGCGCGAAGCGATCCTGGGGAATCTGAGCTGACGGTATCGCTCTGCCTGCTGATACCCGGCCTGGCGGCAGCATTTCCGGGGCTTGCCCCGGATGCCGCAATCCCCGCACCCGGCCTGTCGCGGCTGTTGAGCCGCGGCACGCGGCGGTCTTTCCCGGCCGGCCTGGCCGAGCATGCGGCGCTGTCGCTTTTCAATGTCGGTGCCGCTGCGGCGGATCTTCCGGTCGCGCCGCTGCGTTACCTGGGCGAATTCGCGCGCAAGCCTGCCGGCTGGTGCCTGAATGCCGATCCCGTGCATCTGCGCGCCGACACACACGGTTTGATTTTGTTCGATGCCGCTGCGCTGGCGATCACCGATGCGGAACGCGATGCGCTGGCGACGACGCTGGCACCGTACTTCGAGGAATACGGCTGCAGCCTGGAAACCGGCTCCGCGCAACACTGGTATCTGACCGCACAGGCTGCTGAGGAACTTGTCACCACGCCCCTGGCGCAGGTCGTCGGCCAAAGCGTGGACCGCTATCTGCCGCGCGGCCGTAACGCAGCGGACTGGCTGCGCCGCAGCAACGAAATCCAGATGCTGCTGCATGCGCATCCGGTGAACCAGCAACGCGCGGCGAAGGGGTCGCCGGCCATCAACAGCGTCTGGTTGTGGGGCGGCGGCCTTCTGCCTGCGCGCGGTGCCGCAGGATTTACGCGAATCTGCAGCGGCGATCCCTTTATCAAGGGTCTGGCCCGTCTGCATGAAACCGAGTGTGTCCCCCTGCCGGCCGACCTGCAGGAACTGGGTGCAGCGTTACAGCCCGGCGATGCCGTGCTGGTCACGCTCGACGAGACCCTGCGACCCGCGCTTTACAGTGATGCGGCGGCGTGGAATGAAGCCATCGAAAACGCCGAGCGCAACTGGTTCGCGCCCGCGCTGGAGGCCTTGTCGCGACGCCGCATAACACACCTCGAGTTGCTGCCGCTGGACGGTTACCGCTATCGTGTCCGCGCCGGTGATTTGTGGCGGCTGTGGCGCCGCCTGCGGTCATACCGCGATATCCTGATACCAACGGTGAGCGTTTGAAAATCCTGCGTCAACGTACCCTGCCGGGCGCTTTCCCGGAGACGCTGCCCGACAACCTGCACCCGGTGCTGAAACGCGTGTACGCGGCGCGTTGCGTCGACGCCCCCGATACGCTGAACACCACGCTGGCAAAGCTGCATGCGCCGGACCTGCTGCGGGGCATGGCGCAGGCGGTGGAACTGCTGGAGCATGCCCTGAGCGAACAGCAGGCGATACTCGTTGTCGGCGATTTCGACGCCGACGGCGCGACCAGCAGTGCATTAATGGTATCGGCGTTGCGCGCCATGGGAGCTGCGCGCGTCGACTACCTGGTTCCCAACCGCTTCGAGTTCGGTTACGGACTGACGCCGGAGATTGTCGCGGTCGCAGCCGCCAGACAGCCACAGCCGCAACTGATCGTCACCGTCGACAACGGTATCTCCAGCGTGGAGGGCGTGGCGGCGGCCCGCGCGCTGGGCATGCGCGTGCTGATCACGGATCACCATCTGCCGGGGCCGGTGCTGCCGCAGGCCGATGCCATCGTCAATCCCAACCAACACCATGACGCTTTTCCGAGCAAGTGCCTGGCAGGTGTCGGCGTGGCGTTTTACCTGTTGATGGCGCTGCGCAGCCGGTTGCGCGACAAGGGCTGGTTCAACTCGCGCGGCGCGGAACCCAACCTGGCCGATTACCTCGACTTGGTGGCGCTCGGGACCGTTGCCGACCTGGTGCCGCTCGACGCCAATAACCGGGTACTGGTGCAGCAGGGCCTGCAGCGTATCCGCGCCGGACGTTGCCGCCCCGGAATCCGCGCCCTGCTGGAAGTGGCGGGCAGAAACACGGCACGCGTGGTGGCATCTGATTTCGGATTCGCGGTCGGTCCGCGCCTGAACGCGGCGGGACGCCTGGACGACATGTCGCTGGGGATCGAGTGCCTGCTGTCCGAAACCGTCGAAGCGGCCGTGCACTGCGCGGCACAGCTCGACGCGCTGAACCGCGAGCGCCGCGAAATCGAGGCGGACATGAAAGCCTCAGCCCTGGACCATGTGCAGGCGATGGAATTCGACGCGCAACCGCCGCACGGATTCTGCCTGTATGACGCCGCCTGGCACCAGGGCGTGATCGGTATTCTGGCATCACGCATCAAAGAACAGTTTCATCGTCCGGTGATCGCATTTGCCGATGCCGGCGACGGGCAGCTCAAAGGTTCCGCGCGATCGATTCCCGGGCTGCATATACGTGACACCCTGGATGCCATCGCCTCGCGCAATCCGGGACTGCTGCAGAAATTCGGCGGTCACGCCATGGCGGCGGGCCTGTCGCTGCGGGCACGGGATCTGCCGCGTTTCCGCGCAGCGTTTCTCGGTGAACTGCAGCAACGCCTCGACGCAGAGCAACTGACGGGGGTGCTGGAGTCGGACGGTGAACTGCGGGCCGATGAGCTGTGTCTGGAGCTGTCGGAGTTGCTGCGCTTTGCCGGTCCGTGGGGACAGGGTTTTCCGGAACCGCTTTTCGAAGGCGTGTTCAGCGTCGTAAGCCAGCGGGTGGTCGGAGAGCGCCATTTGAAACTGGCGCTCAGACCACAGGGTCAGCAACGGGTACTGGATGCTATTGCGTTCGGTCAGGCAGAGGAACACTGCCTGCAGATCGGGCAGCTGGTGCGCGTCGCGTATCGGCTGGACAGCAATGAATACCGTGGTGTGCTGAATCTGCAGCTGCTGGTGGAAATGATCGATACGCAGCCGGAGTGAGAAGAGACTGTCGCTGTGCGCACGGCGACAGTCTCACTGAGAATCACTGGGAACGGCGGCGCGCGACGGTTGCCAGTCCGATGATACCCGCGCCCAGAACCCAGAGCAGGCTGGGTGCAGGACGTGCCTGGTGTGCAGCGACACCGTTCGCGCTTTCAGTCACCACTGCCGAGTTGCCCTGGATGAAGGTATTGAATCTCTTGTCGCCACCGACACTGAGCTCATCCCACACGACCGCAAGAGGAGCGGAGGCGGCAGGCGTCAGCGCCGATTCGGCGCCCGGCGTCGCTACGTTGCTGGCGGCGTGCGCAACACCCGTAGCCAGTATCGCTGCAATGGCTAGGCTGTAGCGGGGGATGCGCCTGTTTACCCGATTCATGACTGGCTCCTGTTGCCTGGTTTTAACTGGATACGTTCAGCCAGCTCCCGCACCACGCGGGTTTTGTCGCTGCCGTATCTTCTTGCGTCCCTGTCGAAATCCCGGGGTGCGGGGTGATTCTAGCTTACATTAGAAAGAACTAATATATCTGTGTACTGATATAGCAATTACGGGGCCAGATCGCGTAACATGCTGATATTCAAATTAACAAATTTTCAGTAGGAGTGGATCCCGGGCGTGGGGGGAGATGGAATGTAATTTGTCTCGACACAGCATTTGCGGCATTTTCTCGCTATTGAAATGCAACGATATGATTATATAGGCAAACTAATGCGGGTTGACTCGAATCCGACTCGTGATCGATTAATGTCGATATACTTGCGATTTGCATCGATAACGGATTTATCATTCGATATTTCAGTTGGTTGTGAGGTATCAATTAATCGTGGTGCTGTCAAATCGCTCGACAGTGAGAAAACATCAGGTGGCTGATCGCGAGTTCGTCGTCCGACTCAACATC
The DNA here is from genome assembly GCA_024102665.1 of Thiogranum sp. Lineage (GTDB taxonomy): Bacteria > Pseudomonadota > Gammaproteobacteria > DSM-19610 > DSM-19610 > Thiogranum. The sequence continues at coordinate 20,643 of JAGFJP010000003.1, forward strand.
ACCGCCTCGTCTTATGAGCGTCTGTATCGTGGCGACGCCCGCACCGTGATCACCCGGGACGCAGAGGGGCGGCGCGTCAGCTTTCCGGCCGACGCGTTGCGGCGGTTCGTAACACGCGAGGGAATCAGCGGCGTTTTTGTCATTCGCGTCGACGCGGACAACAGGCTGGTCGAGATCCGGCGCAGCGAGCTTTACCAAGACGATCAGTGACGAAGCGGGTATGATTTGCGTTTTTGGCTGCCAGGCGTGGCCAGTGGTGGAGAGCAATCTTGGAAGTCAATCCGGTACTGAACCAGATCAAGGACCTGAAAGGGCGCTCCGAGTCCCTTAGGAGGTACCTTTGACTACGATAACAAGCGCGAACGGTTGATCGAAGTCTGCCGCGAACTCGAAGTCCCCGATGTCTGGAACGACCCCGAACGGGCGCAGGCGCTCGGCAAAGAGCGTGCGCGGCTGGAAGAGGTCGTTGAAACGCTGGCCGATATGCAGAGCGGGTTGCAGGATGCCGCCGACCTGCTGGATCTTGCGGCCGAGGAAAATGACCAGGACGCCTTCGATTCCGTTGTCGCCGATGTGCGGCAAATGGAAACCCGGGTCGCGGAACTGGAATTCCGGCGCATGTTCTCCGGCGAAATGGATTCCGCCAATGCGTTTCTCGATGTCCAGGCCGGTTCCGGCGGCACTGAAGCCCAGGACTGGGCCAACATGCTGCTGCGCATGTATCTGCGCTGGGCGGAACGCCACGAATTCACGGCCGAGATCATCGAGCTGTCGGCCGGCGAAGTGGCCGGGATCAAGAGCGCCACTGTGAAGATCGACGGCGACTATGCGTTCGGCTGGTTGCGCACCGAAACCGGCGTGCACCGACTGGTGCGCAAATCGCCTTTCGACTCGGGCAACCGCAGACATACCTCGTTCGCCTCGGTGTTCGTTTCACCGGAAGTCGACGACGATTTCGAAATCGAAATCAACCCGGCGGATCTGCGCACTGACGTGTACCGCGCCAGCGGCGCCGGCGGTCAGCACGTCAACCGCACGGAATCAGCGGTGCGTATCACCCACGAGCCGAGCGGGATCGTGGTGCAGTGCCAGAGCGATCGCTCGCAGCACAAGAATCGCGCTACCGCCATGAAACAGCTCAAGGCGAAACTGTACGAGCTGGAGATGCAGAAGCGCAATGCCGACCAGCAGCTGGTGGAAGACAGCAAGGCCGATATCGGCTGGGGCAGTCAGATTCGTTCCTACGTGCTGGATCAATCCCGGATCAAGGACCTGCGCACCGGCGTGGAGACCGGCAACATCCAGGCCGTGCTGGATGGCGACCTGGATGATTTCATCGAGGCCAGCCTCAAAAGCGGCCTGTAATAATTTCAGAAGCGATAACCATGACAGACCAGGAAGAACACAAACTCATCGCCGAGCGCCGCCGTAAACTGGCGCGCATGCGCGAAGACGGCGCAGCCTATCCCAACGACTTCCGCCGCGACTCGGTCGCCGCGGAGTTGCACGCCGAGTACGGTGACAAGGACGACGCCTGGTTCGAGTCCTCACCGGTGCGCGTCAAGGTCGCCGGGCGCATGATGGGCAAGCGCGTGATGGGCAAGGCGAGCTTTGTCCACCTGCAGGACATGTCGGGGCGGATCCAGTTGTTTCTGCAGCGCGATGCATTGCCGGAAAGCCGTTACCAGGAATTCAAGAGCTGGGATGTCGGCGACATCATCTGCGCAGAGGGCACGCTGTTCAAGACCAAAACCGGCGAGCTTTCCGTGAAAGCCGATGACTTGCGCATACTGACCAAGTCGCTGCGCCCGCTCCCGGAAAAGTTTCATGGCCTGACCGACCAGGAAATGCGTTACCGCCAGCGCTACCTGGACCTGATCATGAACCAGGAGTCGCGCGACATCTTTATCGTGCGTTCGCGCATCGTGCAGTTCATTCGGGAATTTCTCAACCAGCGGGGTTTCCTGGAAGTGGAAACGCCGATGATGCAGCCGATTCCCGGTGGCGCCGCCGCCAGGCCTTTCGCCACTTTCCACAATGCGCTCGATATGCAGTTGTATCTGCGCATCGCGCCTGAGCTGTATCTCAAGCGGCTGGTGGTGGGCGGTTTCGAGAAGGTCTACGAGATCAACCGCAATTTCCGCAACGAGGGTCTGTCAACGCGCCATAATCCGGAATTCACCATGCTGGAATTCTACGAGGCTTATGCCGATTACCAGGACTTGATGGATATCACGGAAGAGCTGCTGCGTTCCATGGCGCAGTTTATTCTGGGCACCACCAGCGTTCCCTATCAGGGAGAGACCTACGAATTCGGCAAGCCTTTCGCGCGCATGACGGTGAGAGAATCCATCCTGCATTTCAATCCGCAAATCACCGCCGCGCAGATCGACGATGCGGCGGCAGCGCGCGAGGTCGCCCGCGCGCTGGGCATCCCGCTCAAGGACAGTTTCGGTCCGGGCAAGGTGCAGATCGAGATTTTCGAGAAAACCGTCGAACACCGTCTCAAGGACCCGACCTTCATCACGGCCTACCCGACCGAGGTGTCTCCGCTGGCACGATGCAATGACAGGGATCCGTTTGTCACCGATCGCTTCGAATTCTTCGTCGGCGGGCGTGAACTCGCCAATGGGTTCTCCGAGCTCAACGACCCCGAGGACCAGGCTGAACGTTTCCGCCGCCAGGTCGCGGAAAAAGAAGCCGGCGACGACGAAGCGATGCATTACGATGAAGATTACGTCTGCGCTCTCGAGCACGGGTTGCCGCCAACGGCGGGAGAAGGCATCGGTGTCGACCGGCTGGTGATGCTGTTTACCGATTCGGCGTCGATCCGTGACGTCCTGCTGTTCCCCCATATGCGCCTGTAGGCGCGTTGCGGGACGCTAGCACGAACCCGGGGCCTTGGCCTCTCCCTGGCGATCTGCCTGGATGCGCGGTGTCGGCCAGCGGCATGAATGCAGAAAATTCAGGAGTTCTTCCGGCGGCAGGGGACGGCTGATCATGTAACCCTGGGCGATATCGCATCCCATCCGTTGCAGCGCGTCCAGCACATCAGCTGATTCAACGCCCTCTGCCACCGTGCGCAATCCAAGGTTATGGGCCAGATCGATAGTCGAGTGGACGATCATGGCGTTGTCCTGGTCCTGCATCATATCGGTCACGAACGAGCGATCGATTTTCAGCTGTTTTACCGGCAAGCGTTTCAGGTAACTCAATGATGAATAACCCGTGCCGAAATCGTCCACCGAAAGCTGGATGCCCATGTTATCCAGCTGGGCAAGAACGCCAAGGCTATACTCGGGGTCGTTCATAATGGCGCTTTCGGTGATTTCGAGTGTCAGTTTCGAGGCGGGAAAATCATAGCGCCTGAGTATCTCCAGGATGTGCGGAGCGAGCTTGATGTCACGCAGGTTGTGCATCGACAGGTTGACGGCGACGCTGATGTCGAATCCCTGGTCCTGCCACGATTTGCATTGCGTTACCGCCTGCTCGAGTATGTACAGGGTGAACGGCTTGATAAGCCCGGTCTGCTCCAGCGTCGGTATGAAATCGTAAGGCGGTATACGCCCTTTGTCGGAGTGTTCCCAGCGTGCCAGCGCCTCGATTGCGGAAATGCATCCGTTTCTTATATCGAGTTTCGGCTGGAAAGCGAGCCCGATATGCTGCTTGTGTATGGCAATGCGCAGATCACGCAGCAGTTCCAGGCGGTCCGGATTGTATTTATCGTGTTCGACATTGTAGAACGCATACTCGTCGCGGTTGCGTTTGGCGACGTACATGGCGACGTCGGCCCCCTTCAGCAAACCGGATGGATCCGAACCATGTTCAGGATAGAGCGCGATACCCATGCTGGCGCCGATGGAAAAGCGGTTATGCTCGATGGTGACGGGTTTTTCCAGTGCCGCCTGGAGCTTCTGCGCCACCACAATCGCGTCGTTGCGATCAGCCTGGGGTAGCACCACGGCGAATTCATCGCCGCCCAGGCGTCCGAGCGTGTCTTGTTCTCGGAGTACTTGCTGAAAACGCTTGCCGACGCTGATCAGCAACATGTCACCTATGGTGTGGCCCAGCGTATCGTTGATCTCCTTGAAGTGATCGAGGTCGATCATGATCAACGCCAGTGGTTGCTCATTGCGCTTGGCCGCCAGCAGGCCCTGATGCAGGCGGTCCGTGACCAGCGTGCGGTTCGGCAGCCGGGTGAGGGGATCGTGCAGCGCAAGATGCTGCAGTTCCTCGTTGGTTTGCAGCAGTCGCTGGTTGGTTTCCTCGAGTCTCTCGCGGAATGCCTCCGCATACTGCTTTGCTTCCGCGAGTTCTTCGAAGATCATGGCGTTCTCGATGGCGATACTGACCTGACTGGCGAACAGCGTCAGAAGATCCAGATCGCGCCGGTCGAATTCACGCCTGTCTTTTTTATTGATGCCCGCAATGCCACCCAGGAACTGCCGTTTGCCTACCAGCGGGACCAGGATCAGAGTGCCGGCTTCCTTTTCCCAGCGGTTGCGTTCGTGCTCGTCGAGCTGGTCCAGCATGCCGCGCCACCAGGGTTTGCGATGGCGGAACACCCAGCCGCAAACGCCGATTTCCAGCGGCAGCGTCACATCGATCAGTTCTTCCGCATGTTCACCCACCGCGGCGCGATAGGTGTAGGTGGACTGGTCGGGAGTGATAATGGGGATAGTGACGGTTTCGGCGTCGATCAGGTGGCGAGCACGGTCAGCGACCAGCTCGAACACTTTCTGCAGACTGTAGGTGCCGCCGATGACATCAGAGATTTCCCTCAGCATTTTGATTTCCGCTTCTCTTTGGCGCAGGCGGATTTCAAGAGATTTTTGTGTCTCGTGAGCAGTCAAACCGGTATCTGCTCCCATGCAACCTCCGTGGTGCGATCTGGGTCGGGCATCAGCGACGATACATGGATCGGCTGCACATAACTATATCTGAAGTGGGGGTTTTTTTAGAGGCGGCTGCCGGTCCGGCGCATCGCCGGATACCTGCGTGCCCTGGTTCGCTCAGACGCTGGCGAATCCGCGGTTGACATGGCAACGTCTGGAAATAACTTTAAAAATGAACTGCAATATAAGGAATTTACGAAAAAAGATTGTGTACTTCGTCGATTTCTTCGGCGCAGTGCGTTAATTCGATTTCGTCGACATCGAAACCCAGGCGGTGAAAGGCGGAAACCTGACCCCAGTCCACACTGCCAAGCGGATGCGCAGTGCCGACGTGGCTTTGCAGGTTGGCTACCTGCACCAGATCGACCAGGTCGGCAGGGCCATCATGGTCACGGGCAAGATTCTCGTGCTCGGCCGCCACAGCGACCAGTTGCGCGGGAAACTTCCAGTGTTTCAGGATTGCGCCGCCGATGCGCGGGTGCAGTTCCTCGATCAGGTGATCGAGCAGACCGGGCGTTTCAAGCAGGTCGTCACGTTCTTCGGCACGGTACAGGATCGGCAGGGTTCCCACATCGTGCAACAGCCCGGCTAACATGGCCTGGTCAGGGGCGACACCCGGGCAGTGCCCGGCCAGCGCGCGGGCAATCGCCGCGACCTGAACGCTGTGTTCCCAAACCGTACGCAGCCGTTGATCGACTGCGTCGTTGGTTGCCTGGAACATCTGCTTCATGACCTGGCTGGTGACCAGATTGCGCACCAGCTTGTTGCCGAGGCGCGCAATCACCATCGACAGGCGGTCGATTTCGCGGGTACCGCGATACAGCGGGGAGTTGGCGACCTGGATGAGGCGCGCCGACAGCCCGGCATCCTGACCGATGATGTCCGAAATCGCGCTGGCGTTGGCGTTTTCGTCATCGACAACGTCGCGAACCCGCAATGCGACTTCCGGGAGGGTGGGCAACTGAAGTTGTCCGCTTTCCAGGTCGGCGATCAGTTGGTTGACAAAGACGTCTTCTGATTCCACTTTGCGGCTCCCGTGCTTGACTGCTGTGAACAACTCCCTGTAGCGACCTGCGGGCGCCGCTATTGAGCCGTGCGGCAGGCGAACCTGCCGTTCAGGCTTCTGCAAAGGGATAGGGCAGCTGTTCCAGTCGCAGTGGAGGGCCATCGACAGCACCCAGATGCAAGTCTGCGCCGTCAGCGCCGGCGATTTTAAGCACCGCAAGTACAACAAAGCCGCCGTCGGGGTGGGGGGCTGCCGACACCAGCTGCCCCGCACTCTGGTCGGGTTCGGCATCGGCGAAAATGTCCTCGCCAGGGGTCGGAGTGTGGTTGCTGTCGACGCGTGCCTTGTACATACGCCGTTTCAGCTTGCCCAGGTACTGGGTGCGAGCGACGATTTCCTGGCCTGGATAGCAGCCTTTCTTGAAGCTGACGCCGTCGACCAGTTGCAGGTTTGTCATCTGTGGCACAAAGGCTTCGCGGGTGGCGGGGTAGATCATGGGGATCCCGGCCTGGATATCGAGCAACTGCCAGGCGGTCGCGCCAATGGGTGCGCTGCGCACATTGAGACGTTCCCACAATGCCGTGGCGCGGGCCGTGTTGGTGAAAATCTCGAAGCTGGGGTGAATGCCGGGAACGCGTATCAGCAGCTGTTCATCGTTCTGGAACACCTCATGCACAGTGTCGGGAACCGTGCCGGTGAACGCGCGCAGGTCCAGCTCTGCATCGGTCCCCGATACACCCAGGTGGATGAAACTGTCACTGGCATCATCAATGGTCACCTTCGAGCGCAGCACAAACATGCGCAGGCGCTTGATCAATTCCTCGACCATTTCTCCGGGCAGGCACAGGTAGTAGCTGTCGCCGCGCCGGAAGATGCGGAAAATCGCAAGCAAACGCCCTTTGGGATTGCAGTAGCCGCTTAACTGGCTGTGCTGTTCATCGACGCGGCGGATATCGTTGGTCAGTTGCCCCTGCAGAAACGCCTCGGCGTCCTCGCCGTGTATCGCGATCAGGCCGTAGTGGGAGAGGTCGGCGAACACATTGCCGGTTATCGCCACGCTCAGTTCGCGCGGAAGGTTGCCGTAGTCGCTAACGCCGCTTGCGTCGAACTCCGCACCCGCGTTTTCCAGGAAAGCTTTCCACTCGGAATTCATGCTATCGTTTCCTCCAGATCCCGGCTGAATAGTAGTCAATCTTCCCGCGAGTGTCAGCCTTGTAAACACTGGCGGTTTAACCGGTCAGATGGTATAAACGCGAAAAGACAGGGTTTGTCGACTTTCATGGCAAAACAAAAAGCTGCGCCCAGATATCTGAACCTTTTCCGCATCAAGCTGCCGGTCGGTGGCGTCACTTCCATCGGTCATCGTATTTCCGGCGTGCTGATGTTTCTGCTGATCCCCCTGGCGGTCTGGCTGTTCGCGCTGTCGCTCGAAAGCGCGGAGGGATTCCGGCAGGTAAACGACTATCTGGATTCTCCGCCATTGCTCGCGCTCTCGCTGCTGCTGGTGTGGTCGCTCAGCCATCATCTGCTGGCCGGTATTCGCCACCTGTTTTTCGATATCGATATCGGCATGGAAAAAGAGACCGCCCGCGCCAGCGCCTGGGTGGTCAATATCGGGGCCCTGCTGATTACCCTGCTGTACCTGGTGCGCCTGCTATGAGTCGCGCGGCGCAGGGTCTGCGCGCCTGGCTGCTGCAGCGCTTCACCGCCATCTATCTCGGCGTCTACCTGGTTTTGGTGCTCGCTTATGTCGGCTACCGGGCGCCTTTGGGCTACGAGCAGTGGCGTTCGCTGCTGGCGCAGCCCATGATGAGCATCAGCACAGCGCTGTTTACGCTGGCGATGTTGCTGCATGCCTGGGTAGGCGTGCGCGATGTGCTGATGGACTATGTGCATGCCGTCTGGTTAAGGCTGATGTTGATGGCGGCCAGCGCGCTGATGTTGCTCGCCAGCCTGTTATGGGTTCTGCGTTCGCTGGCGCTCGTAGCTGCATTGGATAACGCATGAGTCTCCCAAAACGCAGCTTCGATACCCTGATCATCGGTGCCGGTGGCGGCGGTCTGCGCGCGGCGCTGCAATTGTCCCAGGCGGATGCGCGCGTTGCCGTGGTTTCAAAGGTGTTTCCCACCCGCTCGCATACCGTCGCCGCACAGGGCGGTGTGAACGCGGCACTTGCCAACGTGTTGCCGGACAACTGGCACTGGCACATGTTCGACACTGTCAAGGGCAGCGATTACCTGGGAGACCAGGACGCCATCGAGTACATGTGCCGCGCCGCGCCGCGCGTGGTCTACGAACTTGAGCATTTCGGTGTGCCGTTTTCGCGTCTCGACACCGGGCATATTTACCAGCGCGCCTTCGGTGGCCAGAGCCGCGATTTCGGCGGTGACCAGGCAGCGCGCACCTGTGCCGCGGCTGACCGCACCGGTCACGCCATACTGCATTCACTGTATCAGCAGAATATCCGCGCGCGGACGCATTTTTTCGACGAGTATTTCGCCATCGATCTGCTCAGTGACGCGGAAGGTTATTTTCTCGGCGCCGTGGCTATCGACATTGCAAGCGGCGAGCCAATCCTGATCGAAGCCAAGACGACCATCCTGGCGACCGGCGGCGTCGGCCAGTTGTTCCGCACCAATACCAATGCGCTGGTCAATACCGGCGACGGCATGGCAATGGCGCTGCGCGCCGGCGTACCGCTGCAGGACATGGAATTTTTCCAGTTTCATCCCACGGGTATCGCCGGCAAGGGCATGCTGATCACCGAGGGTGCCCGTGGCGAGGGCGGCTACCTGCTGAATGGAGACGGCGAACGCTTCATGGAACGCTATGCGCCCAACGCCAAAGACCTCGCCAGCCGCGACGTGGTCAGTCGTGCCATCGCCACCGAAGTGCGCGAAGGGCGCGGCGTCGGTCCGGAAAAGGACCATGTGCTGCTGAAGCTCGATCATCTCGGCAGCGACATCGTCAAGAAGCGGTTGCCGGGCATCCGCGAGACGGTGATGGCGTTCCTGCACATCGACCCCGCGGAAACACCGGTGCCGGTTTATCCCACCGCGCATTACACCATGGGCGGCATTCCCACGGACCGCTTCGGGCAGGTGGTGGTGCCCGAACAACAGGGCGCGGAAGAAGCCGTACCTGGACTCTACGCGGTGGGTGAGTGTGCCTGCGTGTCGGTGCACGGCGCCAATCGCCTGGGTGGCAATTCGCTGCTCGATATTCTGGTGTTCGGCCGCGCAGCAGCCAATCACATTATCGATCATCTGCGTGACAGTCGTTACCACCGGCCCATTCCCGATGGCGCCATCGACAGCGCAATGGCGCGACTGGCACGCTGGAACCAGCAGGGCAAGGGCGAATCGGTGCCGGCGTTGCGCCGCGAACTGGCCAGGGTCATGGAAGATCACTGTGGCGTGTTTCGTAACGAAGGCGTGCTTGCAGAGGGCCGGAAAAAGGTGCTGGAGCTGCGCGAACGCATGCACGACGCCTATATCGACGACCACAGCCAGGTATTCAATACCGCGCGCATCGAAGCCATGGAACTCGAGAACCTGATGGAAATCGGCGTCGCGACCGTGACTTCGGCGCTGGCGCGACGCGAAAGCCGCGGCGCGCATTCACGGATCGATTATCCGGAACGCGATGACGTTCACTGGTTGAAGCACAGCCTGTTCTCGCTCGACGGAGACAAGATGGATTACAAGCCGGTGCGCATGAAGCCGTTGACAGTGGAAACTTTTCCACCGAAAAAACGGACATACTAGTCAGGATGCTGCTGAAAGGTATCGCCATGAAATTTTCCATCTATCGCTACGATCCGGATCAGGACGCCAAACCCTACATGCAGGATTACGAACTGCCTGAAAAACGGGTGGAACCGGGCATGATGCTGCTCGATGCGCTGCTGCTGCTCAAGGAGCAGGACCAGAGTCTAAGCTTCCGGCGTTCCTGCCAGGAAGGGGTGTGCGGATCCGATGGCATGAACATCAACGGCCGCAACGGCCTGGCGTGCATGACGGCGCTGGCAGATCTGAAGCAACCGGTCGCTGTGCGGCCGCTGCCGGGGCTGCCGGTGATTCGCGACCTGGTGGTCGATCTGTCGCAGTTCTACAACCAGTACCGCACAGCCAAACCCTGGCTTATCAATGACGAGCCCTGTCCGGAAGTGGAACGCCTGCAAACGCCGGAACAACGCGAGCAGCTCGACGGCCTTTACGAGTGCATTCTATGCGCCTGCTGTTCGACGTCCTGTCCATCGTTCTGGTGGAACCCGGACAAATACCTGGGGCCCGCGGCGCTGCTGCAGTCATGGCGTTTCCTGGCCGACAGCCGCGACCTCGCCACCGAGGAACGTCTCAACGATCTCGAAGATCCGTTTCGGCTGTTCCGCTGCCACACCATCATGAATTGCGTCGAGGTCTGTCCCAAGGGCCTGAATCCGGCGCGCGCCATCGGTCACATCAAGGAACTGATGGTAAAACGTTCACTGTGACCGAACTGGCCAGAATGCGCTGGAAATGCCGGCGTGGCATGCTCGAGCTGGATTTGCTGCTGAGGGATTTCCTGGACGAAGGGTACGCGGCTCTGGACGATGCCGGCCGCCATCAGTTCGATGCCATGCTCGACTACCCCGATGCTGTGCTTCTGGAATGGCTGATGGGCCGTATACAACCCGCGGACAAGGATGTCGCACAACTCGTCGCAACGATTCGATCGACCGCTGCAGGTTGAGCTGCGGGCGTCGCGCCTGCTGTTCGGTGTGGCGCTGTTGCTGTACCTGGCGGCGCTGCTGAGCTGCGCCTGGGCGCCGTTGCCCGGCGCGTGGCGTGCAGGCTTGTGCGGACTGTTATGCCTGCACTTCGTATTTGTCTGCCGTCATCACCTTATCAGCTCGGCGCCGCGGGCGGTCCGCGGGCTGGCCTGGGACCTGCAGCGTGGCTGGAGGATTCGCGGCCCGCGCGAAGACTGGCAACAGGTCGCGCTGTGCACGCCGGTTTTCGTCAGCTACCGGCTGGCGGTGGCGCGCTTCCGTTGCGGGCGCTGGCGCACCCGCAGCGTGATGCTGGTCGCCGATCGCGCCGGCGACGAAGATTTTCGCCGATTGCGGGTGCGCTTGATACAATCGACGCATGGCGATCGAGATCGAACGCAAGTACCTCGTAAAGGATGATAGCTGGCGGGAAAATGCCGATGCCGGTGTGTTCTACAGTCAGGGCTATATCAGTTCCGATCCGCGCAGCTCGGTGCGCGTGCGTGTCGCCGGGCAGCACGCCTGGCTGAATATCAAGAGCGCTGCCACACCGATACGCCGGCTGGAGTTCGAATACCCGATCCCGCTGCATGACGCGCGCGAAATACTGGAAAAGCTGTGTGCCGACCCACCGGTGGAAAAAGTCCGCTATCATGTTCACCACGCCGGACGGGTATGGGAAGTGGATGTGTTCGAAGGCGCCAACGCCGGTCTGGTGGTCGCGGAAATCGAGCTGGATGACGAGCAGGAACGCTTCGATTCACCGCCCTGGCTCGGCGACGAGGTCTCGCACGATCCGCGTTACTACAACATGAATCTTGCGCGTTTGCCGTATTCACGATGGTGAAGCCCCTGGTTGTACTGCTGTGCTGTCTGGCGCTGGCGGCCTGCAACCCGGGTGACAGCGCCGCGATCTGTTTCGCCCTGGCGTCGGCGCCCGCCGATCTTGATCCCCGCTACGCAACCGATGCGACATCGCAACGCATCAACCGCCTGTTGTACGCGCGCCTGGTCGATTTCGACGCTCAAGCGCGACCGGTGCCGTCACTCGCCTCCTGGCAGCAACTCGGTCCGTTCCACTACCGCTTCCGGCTCGGCGCAGCGGACAGGCGATTCCACGACGGACAGCGGCTCACCGCCGCGGACGTTGCAGCCACCTACCGCTCCATCCTCGATCCAGCCGGCGCGTCACCGCACCGTGGCGCCCTGGCGCACATCGGGCGCATCGAAGTGCGCGATGCCGACACCCTGGATTTTTTTCTCGACCGTGAGGACGTGCTGTTTCCGGCGCGTTTATCGATCGGCATTCTGCCGGCGTCAGGTATAGCGACAGGACAGTCCTATCATCGCCAGCCGCTCGGCAGTGGACCGTTCCGCCTTTACGCCTGGCACGATGCCGCTCGACTGGAACTGGTGCGTACCGGGGACGAACAACACATCCTGTTCGAGCAGGTCAGCGATCCCACCATGCGGGTATTGAAACTGCTGCGCGGTGAAGTCGACCTGTTGCAGAACGATCTGCCCCCCGAGCTGTTGCAGTATCTGCGCGAGCGTTCGGACATCGAGGTGCAGACGCGGCCCGGCAACACCTTTGCCTACATCGGCTTCCAGATGCAGGACAAGGACACCGGTCGCCGCGACGTGCGGCGCGCCATAGCGCTGGCCATCGACCGCGAAGCCATTATCCGCTACGTATTCCGGGATGCGGCGCGGCCGGCGTCGGCAGTGCTGCCGCCGGAGCACTGGGCGGGCACGGAACTGCCGCCGCTGCGCCACGACCCGGCGGCGGCGCGCGCGCTGCTCACCCGTGCCGGGTACAGTCCCCAACAACCCCTGCGTCTCAGCTACAAGACATCCAGTGACCCCTTCCGGCTGCGCATCGCCACTATCCTGCAACGGCAACTGGCGCAGGCCGGCATCGAGGTTGCGATCCGCAGTTACGACTGGGGCACGTTCTACGGCGATATCAAGGCCGGCAATTTCCAGATGTACAGTTTGTCCTGGGTGGGCGAGAAATCGCCGGATATTTTCCGTTATGCGTTTCACAGCGACTCGCTGCCGCCGCGCGGAGCCAATCGCGGGCGGTTCCGCGACGCCCGGGTCGATGATCTGATCGACAGCGCCCTGACTTCAAGTGACGAGGCTGAGCAGGCACAATATTATGCGCAGCTGCAGCGCTACCTGCTGGAGGAGCTGCCCTACGTGCCCCTGTGGTACGAAGACCAGTTTTTTGCCGCAGGCAGCGGGGTCGCCGGCTATCGGCTGGCGGGGGACGGCAGTTATGATGCCCTGTTGCATACCACAAAACAGTAGGAGCCTGCGGCAACCGCGCAGATGTCAATGCCCGACAATTACATTCAAATAAGCCTTGGCGCCCAGCGCCTGCGATTGCATGAAGGCGGCGCGCTGGTGCGCGAATACGCGGTGTCGACCGCCCTCAACGGCGCCGACGAGCGCGCGGGGAGCGAAGGAACACCGCGCGGCTGGCACCGCGTGCGGGCGCGTATCGGCGCAGGCTGCGCGCCCGGCACCGTGTTCGTGGCCCGACGTCCCACGGGAGAACGCTGGTCCGAGGAACTGGCGAGGCAGTTTCCACAGCGTGACTGGATCCTCACGCGCATTCTCTGGCTGTGCGGTTGCGAACCGGGCAGGAACCGCTTCGGTGATGTCGATACCATGCGCCGCTACATCTACATCCACGGTTGCCCCGACACCATGCCGGTCGGTGTGGCGGCATCGCACGGTTGCGTGCGCATGCGCAACCGCGATGTCATCGAACTGTTCGAGCGCGTGCCCCGCGGGTTGCCGGTCCTTATTGAAGAATAGGCACCGATGCCCGCCTACCTCGTTTCACGTCTGATGCTCGCCGTCTGGGTCATGTTCGGTGTCAGCAGCGTCGTGTTTTTTCTTATCCACTGGGTGCCGGGCGATCCTGTAGAGGTGATGCTGGGAGAATCCGTTTCCGGTGCCGACCGCGAGGCGTTGCGTCACGCGCTGGGCCTGGACCGGCCGCTGCTGCAGCAATGGGGTGCATTTCTGTACGGTGTGGTGCGCTTCGATCTCGGGATGTCCCTGCACCAGCGCGAACCGGTACTGTCGCTGCTCGACGAACGTTTCGTGGCGACCGCGGAACTGGCGGCGCTGGCGTTCGTGATCGCAGTGCTGATCGCGATACCGCTGGGAGTGGTAGCGGCGGCACGCAAGGGCACGCGCTGGGATACTGCCGCCATGGGATTTTCGCTGCTCGGTCTTTCTATTCCCAACTTCTGGCTGGGACCGCTGCTGGTCATGCTGTTCTCGCTGGGACTGGGCTGGTTTCCGGTCAGCGGCCGCAGCGGATTCGCATCGCTGGTGCTGCCGGCGATAACACTCGGCACCTCGCTTGCGGCGATTCTGTCGCGCATGGTGCGCAGCAGCCTGCTGGAAGTGCTCGATGAGGATTACATCCGCACGGCGCGCGCCAAGGGGCTGGGCGGTTACAGGGTGCTGCTTGGACATGGCCTGCGCAATGCCTGGTTGCCGATACTGACCCTGCTCGGCATGCAACTGGGCGCGCTGCTCGGCGGCGCCGTGGTCACCGAGGCGGTGTTCAACTGGCCGGGGCTCGGTTCCCTGCTGGTGGAATCCATTCAGCGGCGCGATTACCCGGTGGTGCAGGGCTGTGTGCTGGTGATCAGCCTCAGCTACGTGGTCATCAATCTGTGCACCGATCTGGCGTATGCGTGGGCAGACCCGCGCATCCGCCTGGATCAGGAGAGCGACTGATGCGCTGGCACTGGGCGGCGGTGATCCTGGTGTTATGGGCCCTGGTGGCGGTCTGCGCGCCATGGCTGCCTTTGCATCCGGATGCAGTGTCGCTGACGCATATCCTGCAAGGTCCGGGCAGCGATATGTGGCTGGGCGCCGACGATATCGGCAGGCCGGTGCTGGACCGTTTGCTGGTCGGCGCCGGCACGTCGTTCCGGGTTGCGGTCTGGGTGGTGGGGTTGTCCGCTGTATGCGGTACCCTTCTCGGTGCCTGCGCCGGCTACTTCGGCGGCTTCTGGGACCGCCTGCTGGTGCTGGTGGTGGATGTGTTCATGGCATTTCCCGGCATCCTGCTGGCGATTGCGCTGGCGGGTTTGCTGGGCCCCGGCATCGGTAACCTGGTGGTGGCGCTGAGCCTGGTGGGCTGGGTTGGCTATGCGCGTCTGGCACGCGCCCAGGTGCTGTCGGTGAAGCGTCGCGACCATGTGCTGGCCGCGCAGGCGCTGGGCACAGGTTCCTGGCGCATTGTGCTGCGGCACCTGTTACCTTTGATCAGCGCGCCGTTGCTGGTGGAGGCGACCTTCGGCGTCGCCGCGGTCATTGTCGCCGAGTCGGGTCTGTCGTTTCTCGGACTGGGTGTGCAGCCGCCCGAGGCGTCCTGGGGCAGCATGATCCGCGATGGCGTGCGCTATATGCTGGTGGCGCCGCACCTGGTGCTGGCACCGGGTATTGCATTGTTTCTGGTGGTGCTGAGCGTGAACCTGCTGGGAGACCGCTTGCGGGACCGGCTGGACGTGCGCTCGCAGCGCATGACATTGGGAGGAGCGGGTGGATGAGTATGGGACCGGTGATGCTGGATGTCCGGGGTCTGGAACTTTTGCCGGAAGAGCGTGAACTGTTGCAGCACCCGGCCGTGGGAGGCGTGATTCTGTTCAGCCGCAACTACGCGTCGGCCGAGCAGGTGCAGCAACTCGCAAGCGACATCCATCGTGTTCGTCGACCGCCCTTGCTGATCGCGGTGGACCAGGAAGGCGGACGGGTGCAGCGCTTCCGTGACGGCTTTTTCCGTTTGCCGCCGGTCGGCAGTTTCGGCGCGATTTACCGGAAAGACCGCGACCGGGCCCTGCATCTGGCCCGCGAAGCCGGCTGGCTGATGGCCAGCGAAATTCTTTCGGTGAACGTTGATCTCAGTTTTGCGCCGGTACTGGATCTGGATCTCGGTATCTCGGCGGTGATCGGCGACCGTGCCTTTCACCGCAAGCCCGCGGTGGTCGCGGAGCTGGCGCTGGCCTGGCAGCGCGGCATGCACGAAGCCGGGATGGCCAGCGTCGGCAAACACTTTCCGGGACACGGCGGCGTGGCAGCGGATTCGCACCAAAGTCTGCCGGAAGATCCCCGGGCACTGGTGGATCTGGAAATGAAAGATCTGGTTCCTTTCGAACGCATGATTCACAACGGCCTCAACGGCGTCATGGCCGCGCACGTCCTGTACCCGGAAGTCGATAGTCAACCGGCCGGTTTCTCTGCGCGCTGGCTGACGGGTGTGTTGCGCAGCAGCCTGGGATTCCAGGGCGCGATTTTCAGTGACGATCTGAGCATGGGCGGCGCCGAATGGGCGGGCGATTATCCTGCGCGCGCGCGTATGGCGCTGGAGGCCGGTTGCGATATGGTGCTGGTGTGCAATCAGCCCGAGCGCGCAATAGAGGTTGTCGAATCGCTCACCGGTTACAGTGACCCGGCGGCGCAGCTGCGTCTGGCGCGGATGCACGGCGCGACTTTCCCGCAGCGTCAACAGCTGGTGGCAGGCAGACGCCGCCGCGAGGCTTGCAATCTGCTGGAGCAATGTGAAAGTGAACGCTGGCTGGATATGGATCTCGAGTAGTCCTTCAATCAGGCAGCCGTTTCGATATAATCCTTTCGACAGCAGAGCCGGAGACTGTGTGTGGCTGACAAGTTGATGATCGTTATCGCCAACAGCGACCTCGCCAGAACCGCGGAACTGGCTGCGCCGCTGACGCAGGCGGCGGTGGCCGCGGCCATGGAGTACGAAACTGAAATCATATTTACCGGCGGCTGCTGCGCACTTGCCAGGCCAGGCGTCGCGACACAACTGATGATCGGGTCGGGTACGGACAAAAGCGTGCAGGACCTGATTCGCGAAGCGCACGACGCGGGCGTCAGTTTCAAGCTCTGCACACCGCCGCAGGAAACCTGGAACGGCGAGCTGATCGATGAAATCGACGAGTCGGTTGGTAATGCTTACCTGATCAGTGAAGCCATGGACGACGCAACAGTGACCTTTACCTACTGATGAGCATCACGCCGCACGAAGTCATGCAGGTGCTCGAGAACGCCGACCGGCTGTTCTCGCAGCAGGAGGTCGAGCAGGCGCTGGACCGCATGGCAGCCGACATCAGAGAAACGATGGGGGAGCGCGACCCGTTGCTGATCTGTGTCATGACCGGAGGCCTGGTCGCGACCAGCGAATTGTTTACCCGCCTGGATTTCCCGGTGCAGCTCGATTACCTGCATGCGACCCGTTACCAGGGCACGCGTGGTGGCGCCGAACTGAGCTGGATCACGCCGCCGTCACAGTCCCTGCAGGGGCGCACCGTGCTGGTAGTGGACGACATTCTCGACGAGGGACTGACGCTGGCCGCGATCCTCGATTTCTGCCGCGCGCAAAATGCCAGCGAGGTTTACAGCGCGGTGCTGGTCGAGAAACTTCATGAACGCAAGGCCGCCGGTCTGAAGGCGGATTTTGTCGGACTGCAGGTGGAAGACCGGTATGTGTTCGGCTACGGGATGGACTATCATGGCTATTTGCGCAATGTCAGGGGCATCTACGCGGTCGCGGGATCCTGATAAAGAGATCATCAATGGCCGAACTTGCAATCATTGGCGGCACCGGGCTCGCCACGCTAAAGAATCTGAAAATCAGTAAACGCGAGGTTATCAGAACCCCGTACGGTGAACCGTCGGGCCCGTTACTGCACGGTGTCATCGGGGAAACCGATGTCGTGTTCATTCCCCGCCACGGACGCGGTCATACCATTCCGCCGCACCGGGTCAATTACCGCGCCAACATCTGGGCATTGCGCGAGGTCGGCGTTTGCAAAGTGATTGCGGTCGCAGCCGTAGGCGGTATCCGCCAGGATATGGAACCGGGACGACTGGCGTTTCCTGACCAGATCATCGACTACACCTGGTCGCGCGAGCATACATTCTTCGAATACGATCTCGAGCACGTCAATCATATCGAGTTCACCCGTCCCTACAGCGATGACGTGCGCTGCCTGCTGATCAAGGCATCGAAACAGCTCGATCTGAATGCCGTCGAAAACGGCACCTACGGCGCCACCCAGGGCCCGCGCCTGGAAACCGCGGCGGAGATCAAGCGCATGCAACGCGACGGCTGCGATATGGTGGGGATGACGGGCATGCCGGAAGCTTCGCTGGCGCGCGAGCTTGAACTGAATTATGCAACCTGTGCCGTGATCGTTAACTGGGCCGCGGGACTCGGAGCGGGGCTCATCAGTATGGAAGATATCGAGGCCAGCCTTGCAACCGGCATGGAAAAGGTGCGGCGCCTGCTGGAGACGGCCATTCCAATGTTGCAACGGGTGAACTGCGATATCTGATAACTTAATGCATTCAAAAATAAGCGTAAAATCATAGCTATAAAAGGATTGAATTGGCTCACTAAAACTTGACTAAAACAGTCAGGTAATAGTATATTAGCAGCCGTCGAAATGTTAATGGACGTGGAGGACAAGACTATGGCTGGATTGATTCCCAATTTTCCGCACAACGGTGTTGTCACCGTGAATCGCGTCATTCTGAAAGACGGGTACACCGTGGATGACTTGCAGGAACGCGTAGCCGTTCTCTGCGAGAACGTGAAAACCTTCCACTCGGATACCGGTTTCGTCGGTGGTTTCGTGTGCCTGAACAAGGGTGATGTGTCCAATGAGGGATCTACCATCGGTAAGGCGGTGGAAAGCGAACTCAAGGGCAAGGAAGCGCTGATCGTGACTTTCTGGAACACCTTCGAGGATCACGAAAAGTCGCACCGCAGCGAAACCTTCCAGCCGTTGTTCCAGCAGGTCCTGGATCTGTGCGAAAACGGCAACGAGGAAATCGCTTACGAAATGCTGTGGTCGGGCAAGGCCTACGACGAGGAAGAGGCGAAAGCCGCTCGCGAGGCCAAGGCGCGCTTCAGCGCCGCCTGATGATCCGCAGGCGATGAACAAACCGGGCCTCTGGCCCGGTTTTTTTTGTCACGGCATGATTGAATCGGCCGGCGCGGCGGCTGCAGGCTCTGCGCTGACGGGCGCTTCATACGGCGTAATCAGCGCCAGTACGCCGAAGCGCGGGTTGTCGAAGTAATGCAGTTCCCGGCTGCGCATCCTGCGCTGCTCGACCAGCCTGAAACGTGGCTCCTGATAGGCGACGAGTTCATCGACCGGCGGGCTTGCCGTCTGCGGAAGGTGCAGTTGCAGATCCAGAGACAGGTGCAGGTAACGTTCCACGGCGACGCGCGCGGTTCCCTCGACCCAGGCGCCGCCTTGTCTGCCGCTGGCAGGCAGCGTAACGGGTTTCGCCTGGTCGCGGTCGGATACTGTTTGCCGCCAGGCGAAATGCGCTACGGGACGGTACTGCGACGATGCGCGCAAAGCGGCTGCCTGGCGTGTCAGGCGCAGGCCCGAGTCGCCCAGCCAGTTCACGACAGCGCTGCCCGCAGGTGCGGCATCGGCGCTTTCGAGCCAGTCGCTGTAATCCGGCTGCCACCGCTCGCCGCCGTCGTTCTCGACCAGATTGCGGAACACCAGTAATTCGATGTCGTACTGGCGCGGTGCTTCCGCGGCCGTGGCGAAGCCCGTTACCAGGGCCATCAGGGAACCTGCAATCGAGCGCAGGAGATGTGTCCGGCAAGTTTTCATAGATGTCACTCTGCTTCAGTGCGCTTTCGCGCTCAAGGTCTGCAACAAACCCGTCACTGTGGAAAACCGCTGCTCTGGGGTGCTCATATCGAGACGGAAACGCAGCTTGTCCGGGCCGTCCAGGCTATAACGGTCGGACCGGGTCTGGACAAGATTGATGATCGCCAGCGGATCAACGTCGGGATTCGCGCCGAACAGCAAGCGTCCGCTGTCTTCGCCGGCGTCGATTTTACTGACGCCCAGCGGCACCGCCATCAGCTTCAGCTCCGTGACGGCGAACAGGTGCCTGACCGGCTCGGGCAACAGACCGAAGCGATCGATCATCTCGACCTGCAGTTCGCGCAGTTCCTCGCTGTCGGCTGCGCTGGCGATTCGCTTGTACAGAATAAGGCGGCTGTGGATGTCGGGCAGGTAATCGTCCGGAATCAGGGCCGGCACATGCAGATCGACCTCCGGCCCATGATTGAGCGGGCGGTCCAGTTCCGGCTGGCGGCCTTCCTTGAGCGCCTGCACCGCGCGCTCCAGCAGCTCCGTATACAGTGTGAAGCCGATTTCCTGGATCTGGCCGCTCTGTTCGTCGCCCAGCAGTTCGCCGGCGCCGCGGATCTCGAGATCGTGGGTTGCCAGGGTAAATCCGGCGCCCAGGTCTTCCAGCGATTCGATGGCCTCGATGCGCTTGATGGCATCGTCGGTCATGGACCGACGCTCCGGCACCACCAGGTAGGCATAGGCGCGGTGATGGGAGCGTCCCACGCGGCCGCGCAACTGGTGCAGTTGCGCCAGGCCCAGGCGATCGGCGCGATTGATAAGGATGGTGTTGGCAGTCGGCACGTCGATGCCGCTTTCGATAATGGTGGTGCACAGCAGGACATTGAAGCGGCGGTGATAGAAGTCCAGCATCACTCGCTCAAGGTCGCGTTCGCGCATTTGGCCATGGCCGATCTCCAGCGTCGCCTCCGGCACCAGTTCGCGGATTTCGCGCGCCATTTTGTCAATGGTCTCGACTTCGTTGTGCAGGAAATAGACCTGGCCCCCGCGTTTTATTTCGCGCAGACAGGCTTCGCGGATAGTGGCCTTGTTCCATTCCGTGATGAAGGTCTTGATGGCCAGGCGCTGTACCGGGGGCGTGGCGATCACCGAGAGGTCGCGCAGCCCCGACAGTGACATGTTCAACGTGCGCGGAATGGGCGTGGCGGTGAGCGTCAGCATGTCCACCTGGGCGCGCAACGCCTTCAGCGATTCCTTCTGCCGAACGCCGAAGCGATGTTCCTCATCGATGATGACCAGGCCCAGGTTCTTCGGTTTGACATCCGCCTGCAGGATCTTGTGGGTGCCGATGACAATGTCCAGCGTGCCGGCGGCGAACTGCGCGAGAATCTGTTCCTGCTGCTTCTTGTTGCGAAAGCGTGACAACACTTCGATACGGATCGGCCAGTCGGCGAATCGGTCGGAGAAGTTCTGGTAGTGCTGCTGCGCCAGCAGCGTGGTTGGCACCAGCACCGCCACCTGGCGTCCGCCCTGCGCAGCGACAAACGCTGCGCGCATGGCGACCTCGGTCTTGCCGAAGCCGACATCCCCGCATACCACGCGATCCATCGGCTGATCGGAAGCCATATCCTGCAATACCGCGTCGATGGCCTGGGCCTGATCCGGCGTTTCCTCAAAAGGAAAGGTGCTGGCGAAGGCGCGATACTCGTCCTCGTCGATGACGAAGGCATGCCCTTTGCGGGCGGCACGGCGCGCGTAGATATCCAGCAGTTCGGCCGCGACATCATGAACCCGTTCCGCGGCTTTTCTGCGCGCTTTCTGCCACTGCTCGCTGCCGAGCTTGTGCAGCGGCGCGGTTTCGGGCGAGGAGCCGGTGTAGCGGCTGATCAGGTGCAGCGAAGCGACCGGCACATACAGCTTGTCGTTGCCGGCGTATTCCAGCGTCAGGAACTCGGCCTCCAGGTTACCCACAGACAGCTTCTGCAAACCGAGGAACCGTCCCACGCCGTGATCTTCGTGGACGACCGGGGCGCCGATGTTGAGGTCGGTCAGGTTGCGGATAATGGCGTCGGCGTCACGCCTGGGCCGGCGCCGGCGCTGCTGCAATGCGCGCTCGCCGAACAGCTGGGTTTCGGTGATGATGGCCAGAGCCGGATCCGTCTCCAGCCATACGCCTTTTTCCAACGGCGCGATGGTGAGCGACAGGGGTGCGGGGGAAGCCAGAAATTCCTGCCAGCTGTCGGCCACCGGGGCGTTCAAACCGAATTCGCGCAACTGGGCGCCGAGAATCTCGCGGCGGCCGGCCGATTCGGCGCACACCAGCACTCTACCCGGGAACCCTGCCAGGAAATCCTGCAGGGCGCCGGCGGGACGTTCTGCGCGTGCCTTGATCAACAGCGCGGGCAGGGCGCGGGTGCGGAAATTCACGGCATGGGCCACAGTGTCCAGCGCCTCGGCGCGTTGTACATCGATGCGCGCATAGCGACCCAGCGCGGCGCCGGTTTCTTCAGGCGAGAGGTACAGCCGCTGCGGTTCCAGCAGCGGTCGCTCGATGTCGTGACGCAAGGACTCGTAGCGCTCGTCGATCTCGTCGCGGAAATGCCCGATTGCCGCACGCGCATCTTCGGTTTCGACCAGACAGCTGTTGGCCGGCAAGTAATCGAACAGGTTGGCGGTGGTTTCGTGAAACAGCGGCAGGTAGTACTCGATACCACTCGGCATCAGTCCGTTGCTGACATCACGGTAAATCAGCGATCGCTGGGGATCGCCGCTGAACAGGCTGCGGTATGCCTGCCGGAAACGTGTAATGGCTGCTTCATCGACGGGGAATTCACGCGCCGGCAGCAGGCGAACTTGCTGGACCGTTTCGATGGAACGCTGGGATTCCGGATCGAACGTGCGTATGGATTCGATTTCATCGTCGAAAAGGTCGATGCGAAACGGATTCTGGCTGCCGGTAGGGAACAGATCCAGGATCGAGCCGCGTACAGCGAACTCGCCGTGCTCCATGACCTGCGCCACGCAGCGGTAACCGGCTTTCTCCAGACGCATACGCATCGGCTCGAGGTCCAGTTTCTGCCCGGTATCCAGCAGCAGCGTGTATTGATCGAGAAACGCAGCAGGCGGCAGCCGCTGCAGCAGCGTGGCCACCGGCACCAGCAGTATGCCGCGCTTCAGCGAGGGTAAACGGTGGAGGGTGGCCAGGCGTTCGGAGACAATATCCTGGTGCGGCGAGAAGCTGTCGTAGGGCAGGGTTTCCCAGTCAGGAAAACACAGTATGTCCAGTTCTTCACCGGCGCAGAAAAAGCGCAGCTGGCGTTGCAGCTGCTCGGCTTCCTGGCTGTCCGGGGTGACAATGATCGTGGGTCCGGCGTGCTGCTGCGCGGCAGCCGCCAGCGCCAGCGGCAGACTGTCGCCATAGAGCCTGGACCACAACTGCCGTTCACCGCGTGCAGGCAGCGACGGGAGCATGGGGCTGGCGGAGCGTGCGTTGCCTGGCGTGACGGCAGCTTGGGACATGGCAAATCAGCGAACGGCAAAGCGCGTTATTCTCGCACAATTGCCGGCAAAAAAAACCGGTGCCTGGCACCGGTTGTCAGGGTGACGGAAGGAGGTGCTAGATAAACAGGCAGACGTCTGAATCTTTCGCCACCGGCAGGAAATAGGTCGCGCCGACGTAGTCAGTCACTTCGGGGATGAATTCACTCTGATCGAAACCGAACACATCGACAGTCATCTGGCAGGCGACCATCTTCACGTCGGCTTCGAGGCACAGGCTGCGAAGTTCCTCGACAGTAGCGACGCCCTTATTCTTGAAGGTTTTCTTCATCAGGCCCGTCGCCACCTTTTCGAAGCCGGGCACGCCCGCCATCAGCAGGTTCGGCATCGGCCAGCTGAAATCCTGAAACCACTTGGGGCCGAAAGGCATTTTCATCGGCATTGCGGGATTGCCGAGGGGGCTGACTTCGCAGGGCAGTTCCTTCTTCAGCAACAGCAGCCCGTAGAACGTGAAAAATATCGAGGTATCCCATCCCAGGGCCGCGGAGGTGGACGCGAGGATAAAGGGTGGATAGGCCCAGTCCAGTGTGCCCTTGGTGGCGATAATCGCCATGGAAGGCGTCCTGGCATCCTCGATCTTCTGTAATTTGGAAGGCAACAATTCATCGAGTTTGCTGCTCAGCCACTGATCCATATCTGCGTTCGCTACTTGGGTGTTCATGGGCACCTCCTGTCAGGGTTAACGGGTTGGACTGGATTGTTCAGCCATTGCGCTCGAATCCAAATTCGCCGCGCCATTTGCCGGCGCGGTAATCGATCCTGACCCAGTCGGGGACGAACAGGTCGGATTTTTTCACCGGCAGGGTTTGCACCGGCGGCTTCCCGTCAACGTCGGCAATCCTGCACACCTGCGTGGTGACGGCTCGAAAACTGGCAAACAACCCGGGAACCACCGGGGTACGGGATGCTGTCGGGTCGCCGGACGCATGCTCGACGTCAAGCTCGCGGAAACGCATCTGTTTGCGTACCAGGCAACTGAAATAGAGCTCGAGTTCCACCGAGACAGGGGAGGCGGACTCCGCCAGCAAACGCATGGCCGGGACACTGATGTCGAACTGTACCGGTTTGCCGGCTAGTTTGACCTTGCCCGAAAAAGCATCACGGGAAAACCGGCTACGCGGAATGACATCACCGATGCTCAGCTGCAGTGCACTGCTTTGACTCATGGATTCGCTCCTCGTCCAGCCGGCCAACGACCGGGGTGAAGTTGCATACATACCAGTTGGTTTGTATAATAGTCAACGACAACCACGGCTGTCAATAGCATTCCGGACAGCGATCTTCAATAATGCCCCGGAGTTTTCAACAGGCAGGTGCGAGATGGAACAGGCGGACGCCGCGTCGGTCAGATCTGAACGCAATCCCGATCAAACCCGCTACCGGATCCTCGAAGCGGCTTTCCTCGAGATGTACCGTAACGGTTTCCAGGGAATGCGACTGGATGAGGTTCTGGCGGCGACCGGCCTTACCAAGGGCGCGCTGTACCATCATTTCCCCAACAAGCTGGCGCTCGGCTATGCGGTGGTCGAGGAAGTGCTGTTGCCGACCATGGAAGCGTTGTGGCTGCAGCCATTGCGCAACTCGCGTGACCCGTTCGAAGGGCTGATTGCCGCAATCGAGCAGTTGCCGGACGGTAAACCGGCCGAGATGCTGCGTTATGGCTGCCCGCTGAACAATCTTGCGCAGGAGATGTCGCCGCTTGATGAAGGTTTCAGGCAACGTCTGGACGGCGTTTTCAACATGTGGCACGGGGAAACCCGGGCCGCCCTGGAACACGCCCGGAAGGCGGGAATTATTCGCGCGGATGTCGACAGCGACGAAACCGCCACTTTCATCATGGCGGCAGTGGAAGGCTGCATCGGCATTGCAAAGAATGCGCAGAGCCTGGAACGCCTGAAGACCTGTAATCGCGGCCTGACACAGTATCTGCAGTCGTTAAAACAACCGCTCGCCTGAACCCGAACAAGAATATGTCAGGAACGCTTTTCGATAACTTGCTGCGCTGGCGCTGGGCAGCTTTCTGGATGGTGATCGGACTGGCGGTGCTGGCGGCCAGCGGCGCGCGTTATCTCGGCTTTTCCAATGATTACCGGGTTTTCTTCAGCAAGGAAAATCCCCAGTTGCTGGCCTTCGAAGATCTGCAGGATACCTACACCAAGTCGGATAATGTGCTGTTCGTCATCGCGCCCGCCGACGGCGATGTCTTCACGCCTGAGACTCTGGAGGCGGTCATCTGGCTGACCCGGGAAGCCTGGCAGATACCGCACTCGATACGCGTCGATTCGCTGAGCAACTTCCAGCACACCTATGCTACCGGCGACGACCTTATCGTCGAGGACCTGGTCGACGGGGCGCGAACCCTCGATGCCGCCCGGCTGGAGCAGATCCGCAAAATCGCTGTCAGCGAACCGTTGCTGCGCAATCGCATCGTCTCGCCGTCCGGTCACGTCACCGGTGTCAACGTCACCATCCAGTTGCCGGGCGTCGATGCCGCGGCCGAGACCCCCGAAGTGGTTGCTTTCAGCCGTGATCTCGCCAGGCAACTGGTGCAACGTTATCCGCACCTGGAAGTGCATCTGACCGGCATCGTGCTGCTGAACAACGCGTTTTCGGAAATGGCGATGCAGGACATGAAAACGCTGATACCCCTCATGTTCGGCATTATCCTGCTGGTGATGGCGTTGCTGATGCGCTCGGTGTGGGGCACGCTGGCCACACTGCTGGTCATCCTGATGTCCATCGCCACCGCAATCGGTGCCGCCGGCTGGCTGGGTATCAGGTTCACGCCGCCCTCGTCGGCGTCACCGACCATGATCATGACGCTCGCCGTCGCCAATTGTGTGCATCTGCTGGTGCCCTTCCTGCAGGGCATGCGTACCGGCAAGAATAAACGCGCGGCCATGCATGAAAGCCTGCGCATCAACCTCCAGCCGATTTTCCTTACCAGCCTCACCACGGCCATCGGGTTCCTGTCGATGAATTTCAGCGATGCGCCGCCGTTCCGGGATCTGGGCAACATCGTTGCCATCGGTGTGATGGCGTCTTTCGTTTATTGCATAGCGGTGCTACCGGCGCTGATGCTGTTGTTGCCGGTCCGTGTGAAACCCGCGCACAGCCGTGCAGTCGCCGGCATGGATGCGCTGGCGGATTTTCTGGTGAAGCACCGCAGGCCGGTGTTATGGGGCATGCTGGTGATGGTCGTGAGCCTGATTGCCATGATTCCGCGCAACGAACTGAACGACGAATTCGTCAAGTACTTTGACGAAAGTGTTCCGTTCCGCGCAGCCACCGAGTTCACCACCGATAATCTGACCGGCCTCTACAACATTGCCTACTCGCTGGGCGCCGGCGAGTCCGGCGGCATCAGTGAGCCGGCGTTTCTGAACAAGCTGGAAGCGTTCGCCGAGTGGTACCGGAAACAACCCGAAGTGCTGCACGTCAACAGTCTTACCGATACCATGAAGCGGCTGAACATGAATCTGCACGGCGATGATCGCGCCTGGTACCGGATCCCCGCGCAGCGCGAGCTGGCAGCCCAGTACCTGCTGCTGTATGAAATGTCGTTGCCCTATGGCCTGGATCTCAACGATCAGATCAACGTCGATAAATCGGCCACGCGCCTGAATGTCACGCTCAACAGTATTTCCAGCAACAGGACCATTGCCCTGGAGGAACGCGCCGGCCAATGGCTCAGGGATAACGCACCCGAGTCGATGCAGGTCAACGGCGCCAGCCCGGCTATCATGTTCTCGCACATCGGCGCGCGCAATATTCGCAGCATGCTGGTTGGTACTACGGTGGCGTTGCTGCTCATTTCCTTTATCCTGGTGTTCGCGCTGCGTTCATTGCGCATCGGGCTGATCAGCATCATTCCCAACCTGGTGCCGGCCGGCATGGCATTCGGCCTTTGGGGCTTGCTGGTCGGGCAGGTCGGTCTCGCGCTGTCGGTGGTTACCGGGATGACGCTGGGTATCGTCGTAGATGATACGGTGCACTTTCTCAGCAAGTACCTGCGCGCGCGCCGCGAGGCCGGGCTGTCATCCGCCGATGCGGTACGATATGCTTTCCACACGGTCGGTACCGCGCTCTGGACGACGTCGGCCGTGCTGGTCGCGGGGTTCCTGGTGCTGACCGGATCGCCTTTCGAGCTGAACTCCGGAATGGGCCTGCTGACCGCGATTACCATCGCCCTGGCCCTGTTGGCGGATTTTCTGCTGCTGCCAACCCTGCTGCTGACCCTGGACAGAAAGGATAGTTATGAAGCCCGCCTGGTTGCTGATACTGCTGAGTCTGTCGCTTAGCGCGCTGGCGCAGACGCCGGAAGAAAAAGGCCTTGAAATCGCCGTCGAGGCGGATCGCAGGGATACCGGCTTTCACGATTCGACGGCTTCCCTGAAAATGCTGCTGCGCAACAGGCAGGGCGACGAAAGCACGCGCTATATTCGCGTGCGGACGCTTGAGCAGCTCGACGACGGCGACAAGAGTCTGACCGTTTTCGACGAGCCGGCCGATGTCCGGGGCACAGCGTTTCTCAGCTTCACCCACAAGACCGGTCCCGACGATCAGTGGCTGTATCTTCCTGCCCTGAAGCGCGTCAAACGCATTTCCTCGAATAACAAATCCGGACCCTTCATGGGCAGTGAGTTCGCCTATGAGGATCTGTCGTCCCAGGAAATCGAAAAATACACCTACAAATACCTGCGAGACGAAGCCTGCGCCGATGGCCTGGACTGTTTCGTGCTCGAGCGATATCCCGTGGACGAAAACTCCGGCTACACACGGCAGGTGGTATGGATCGACAAGCAGGAGTACCGACCGCAGCAAGTGGTGTTCTACGATCGCAAGGATGCGAAGCTCAAGACCCTGACGTACAGCGATTACCGGCAGTATCTCGGCAAATACTGGCGCGCCGGCTCCATGCACATGGAGAATCACCAAACCGGCAAGAGTACGTTGTTGACCTGGAGTGACTACCGGTTTCAGACAGGCCTGAGCGACCGCGATTTCAATCGCAACACCCTGGATCGGGTCAGGTAGCCGCGCCGGGGGAATAAATCCTCAACCCGGGTCATCTATCCTGCAACAAAGGGAATTTGCGGCATCGAATGGTGCTGCGTCCGCTTCCGCACAATAAGCGTACCTGGGGGTCACCGCGATGTCATTGTTCGCCTGCGCCGGTTCCGTGCCATACCGCGGTATCCTGCTCTCAATCATCCTTGCTCTGGCAAATGCCTCCGCGGCTGGCGATGAACTATGGACGCGATTATTCGAGGAAAATCTCGCGAAGGCGCAATCCGGCGACCCCGACGCGCAGTATGAAGTCGGCATCATGTTTCTCAAGGGTCAGGGAGTGGAAGCGGACCGGGCACAGGCCGTCAAGTGGCTCACCTCGGCGTCGGCAGCCGGCAACGAAGCGGCGGCGGCCAAATTGCGCCGCATGGACGACCGCGAAGGAAAATTCCAGGAGTTGCTGAAAGCGGCGGAAAACGGGGATAGCGGCGCGCAATACGATATTGCCATGATGTACCTGAAGGGCCAGGGCATCGAGCAGGACAAGACGCAGGCGCGTCTCTGGTTGAACAGGGCGGCGAAGCAGGGCGACGCGAAAGCCATCACCCGCCTCGGCATCCTCAATTACAAGGGTGAACTGGGAAAGCGGGATTACAGCGAGGCGCAGCGCCTGTTCGAACAGGTGCAGGACGAGAGTGTGCTGGCCCAATATTATCTCGGCGAAATGTACGCCGCCGGGGAGGGCGTAGAGATGAACTACGCCACGGCCATCGACTGGTACCGCAGGGCAGCGGATGGCGGCTTCAGGCGTGCGTCGGGAAAAATCATCAACCTGGAAGAAGAGCTGAAAATGCAGCAGCGACGCGATGCCAGACGCGAGGCGCCAGGTCCGGCAGCGTCAGCAGCGCCGCCCGCCGCGGCATCCGCCGAACCGGTGCCAGTGAGCCCGCCGCCGCAGCCGGAAAAACCGAAGCAGCCAGCAAAACCGGCTGAACGCGCCAAACCGCTATCGGCACTTCAAAAACTGGCCGGGAAACAGTGGATGAAAAAGGACGAACCGATCGAGTTTCTGCCTTCCCGGGTATCGGATTGCGAGATGGAAGAGGATCAGCTGGTTTGTTTCAGCGAAATACTGCAGCGCACCAGCGGTGACAAGGTCGTCCAGTACCGCGTGAAATCCGTTATCCGTTCGCCGGACAACAAGTCATATGACATTGCGTACCGCAATCTTGTGCTCGACGTGACGGTGCAGGAGACAGAGGACGATGATCAGCCGCCGGGATACGATGCCGCTACCGACCAGGGTTTCCATATCCAGACCGGCTGGACGCGGGAACACAGTGTCGCTTGCGGAGTGTTGTCGGATCGCGGGCTGGAATGCATCAAGGACGGGGCGCATCAGATCAACCTTGTGGAAGGCTGATCCGGAGAGGCGCCGACAGCTCAGCGCGGTCGCAAAAAAAGGGCGACCTGATGGTCGCCCCTTCCGGTTTCGTCAACTGAACGATACGCTTATTTGACGGTGCCCAGTCCGAGGATCTCCCAGTCCTGCATGCCGCCGCGATACCATTTGATCTTGTGCGCCGGATAGCCGATTTTCAACAACGACTTGATGTTGTTCGGCGACTGTCCGCACCACATGCCGTTGCAGAACAACACCAGTGTTTTGGCATTGTTGAAGTCCCACAGACCTTCAAGCGGCTGGGCGCCGAACTTTTTCTCCAGCGTGTCGGCGATGGTGAAGGGATCGGACTCGGCGATGTTCAGCGTGGTCCAGGGAATGTTGATGGAGCCGGGAATGGTTCCGCGTTCCACCCAGTCAGGCGTTCTCGAATCGATGACCAGCACCGAGTCATCGCCTTCCGATACGCGCTTGAGGTAATCCAGCATTTCGAGTTCGGCGATGGTTTCGACGCCGGGCGCCAGTTCGGCGGGCTGAATGCAGAACGGCGGACAGGCACGAGAGGTCTTGGCGAACGCCGGATTTACGGTGTTGTCCTTGTTCTGGTTGCGCTGAATGGTAACCGGCTTGCCCTTGTGCTTGACAGTCACCGATGGCAGGTCGGGGGTTATCTTGACCTTTATATCCTCTGCGTTGGCAGCCGACACGGGCAATGCCAGCAGACAGGCCATCACAAAACCGGTCGATCTCTTCATCGTCTTGCTCTCCTCTTTGACTCGCGGGGGGTGGTACAGGAAACTTGCTGGTTATTGCGTGTTCTTATTCGCAGTCGGGCTCGGGTTCCGGTGCCGGCGTTTCACCGCCGCCTTTACCGTCATCGCTTTCTCCGCTGGACGTTATGTCGTAAATCGTGGTTTCGATCGCTGGATCGAAACCGGGAGTACAGTGTGTAGCCGCCTGGACCGCTGCAACATGGGCCCAGAGCAGGCAAAGGGAAAGGAATACCGCGGACCTGCACATACACATCTCCGTTACTTTGTCACCGGCGCATGCCTGGTGGATGAGAGCCATCCCCCGTGCATCGCACCGCTACCTTAACGGAATAGCCCTGCGAAAACAATGGTAATGACTGCGACAGATCGCCGCATCAGCTGAACTTTCTGGCGAGGTCTCTGCGCTTTTCGTAGGCTTCGCGCGCGATACGTACATCTTCGAGAAAAAACGGCAGCTCTTCGAGGGTCAGCGCCTGCGGCCCGTCGACCAGCGCTTTAGCGGGTTCGGGATGGAAATCAACCAGCACCATGTTGGCGCCGGCAATAACGCCCTGGGCGGTGACGTGCATCACATCGAGCAGTCCGTCCGGCGCCATGTCGCGGCTGCCGACGGAATGCGACGGATCGATGCACACCGGCATGCGCGTCAGGCGCTTCACCACGGGCACGTGGGCGAAATCGACGAAATTGCGGTGCGGATCGCCCATATTGGTTTTCATGCCGCGCAGGCCGAAGACCACATTGCGATTGCCTTCACTGGCCAGGTATTCCGCCGCGTTCAGCGACTCCTCGAGCGTGATGCCGAAGCCCCGTTTCAGCAGCACCGGAAACTCTCTCTGGCGTCCGACGAATTTGAGCAGTTCGAAATTCTGGGTGTTGCGCGTGCCGATCTGCAGCATGACGCCGGTAGGTTGTCCGGTATCCGCCAGCGCCTGACGGATTTCCCCGACATGCGCTTCGTGGGTAATTTCCATGGCAATGACCTTGATGCCGTACTTGCCGGCCAGTTCGAACACATAGGGAAGACATTCCTTGCCGTAACCCTGGAACGAATACGGGCTGGTCCGGGGCTTGTAGGCGCCCATGCGCGTGCAGACCTGGCCATGCGCCTGCAGCGCCTTCATCATCGCCTCGACGTGCTGGCGGCTGTTCACGGCGCACAGGCCGGCGAAAATGTTCAGGTTGTCCTGCCCGAATCGCACGCCGTTGTATTCGAACCACGTGGCGCGGTTCTCGTCCCGGTGGCGGCCGAGCACGCGGTATTCTTCGGAAATCCTCACCACCCGTTCGACCGCCGGAAGATTCGACATCTCGTCGATCGAAAGCGAAGCGGTGTCCCCGATCAGGTATACCTCGGTCAGCAGCTGCTGGGCGCCGACTTCCTGGTGAACGCGGTGACGTATGTTCGGAATTCTCGCCAGAAAGGCTTCCAGTTGCTTGAACTCGGCGCTGTCGGTCTGCGTATCGGGGGCGAGAATCAGAATCATCGAGGTTACCTGTCGTGCTGTTGTGTCCGGGGATCGACGGGTGCGCGCAGCTGCACGGCGGCGGGCAGCTGCATGGTCAGGCAGTGCAGGCTGCCGTGTTGCCGGATCAACGGCAGGCAATTGATCTGCACCACGTCGTGGTGCGGAAAACACTGCCGGATCAGCTGTGCGGCCGGGTCATCCGCGCGATCATTATAGGCTGGCACCAGCACCGCGCCATTGATCACCAGGAAATTGGCGTAACTGGCCGGCATGCGCGCGCCGTCGGGGGCATGTTTGGAGCCGGGCCAGGGCAGACGCGCCAGTCGGTAAGGCTGCCCGCTGGCTGTGACGAAATTTTCCAGTTCGGCCTGCATCGCCTGGAGTTCAGTGTAGGCGGAATAGCCGGTTTCATCGCACCCCTGGTAGATTATGGTGTCCGGATCGGCGAAGCGCGCCAGCATATCGATATGGCCATCGGTATCGTCACCCTCGATGGCGCCGTGCTCGAGCCATAACAGGCGTTGCGCGCCAAGCAGGGCGAGCAGCCGGTTTTCCAGTTGATCACGCGACAGTTCGGGATTGCGCTGCGGGTTGAGCAGGCAGGAACTGGTGGTGAGCACTGTGCCGGCGCCGTCGCTGTCGATACTGCCGCCTTCCAGAACCAGGTCGACCGCCTCGACGCCGCAGGCGTCGAACACACCCAGAGCGGCGAGTCGCCCGGTAAGGGCGTCGTCGGCCTGCGAGGGATATTTGTTGCCCCAGCCGTTGAAGCGGAAATCCAGCAGCCGGGGTCTGTCACCATCGAGCACGGTGATCGGACCGTGATCTCGCGCCCAGGTATCGTTGGAGTCCAGCACCGTGGCGAACAGGCGGGTTTCGGTAACGCCGTTAGCCAGAAGTGCGTTTGTCGCGCGTTCCGCGGTTAGCGCATCGGGGAAGTTGATGAGCAGGTTCTCGCGCTGCGCGATCTCCCGGGCGATAGCGATAAATACCGGTTCGACTTCCCCGAGAAAACCGGCCCAGCCGCCATTGCCGTGCGGCCAGGTGAGCATGACGCCGCTCTGGGATTCCCATTCGGCGGGTAAACGTCTTGAAGCTGGATGATCGGTCACAAGGCGGATTGTACCGGCGCCCGCCTTGCGGGGACAGATGGGCATCTGTCCCCGTTCAACCTATTTGCGGTGGGGCACGACCGAATGGATTACGTGGCGGTTTTCGAAGTAGACGACGAAATCGTCATACACCCAGTGGCTGATGGGCGGCTCGCCCACCGGTCCAAGGCGTTCGCTGGGTGCGCCGAAGCGCTGTTCGACCTGGTCCATGGTCATGCCATGCGCGGGACGGGCGATGGAAGGGGCGGATTGCACGGATTCGACCACCAGAGTATCGGCAAACGCCGCGCCCGGGAGGCCCAGTCCCAGCGAAAGCACAAGGGTAAAGCTGATGCGCCGCATGATATCTATCCTTCTGGGTTGGTTTCTAAAGAGACATTGCCTGTTTTCGGCCGGCCGTGCATGTGATTTAATGCGCCGCTATGTTTCGTCCCCTGGAATTATATATCGGCTTGCGCTACACCGGCGCGAAACGCCGTAACCATTTCATTTCCTTCATATCGCTGACATCGATATTGGGCATAGGCCTGGGTGTTGCGGCACTCATCACAGTTTTGTCGGTGATGAACGGTTTCGAGCAGGAATTGCGCGTGCGCATTCTGGGCATGGCATCACATGCAAGTATCAGCGGTTATCAGCGACCGCTGTCCGACTGGCGACAGGCCGCCGACTTCGCGCAGGACAATCCGCAGGTGACCGGTGTGGCGCCTTACGTCGAAGGCGAAGTGATGCTGACCAACGGCAAGAACGTCAGCGGTGCGCTGGTGCGCGGCGTGCTGCCCGACGAGGAGCCCCGGGTATCCACGGTCGGAGAACACATGCGCGCCGGTAATCTCGAGGACCTGAGGGCCGGTGAATTCCGCATCATTCTGGGCAGCGAGCTGGCCTATAACATAGGTGCCCGCGTCGGCGACGACATCACCGTGGTGACGCCGCAGGCGAATTTCAGCCCCGCCGGTGTGTTGCCGCGACTGCGGCGTTTTCATGTCATCGGCATTTTCGAAGTCGGCATGTTTGAATATGACCGCGGAATCGCATTGATGCACATGGAAGACGCGGCACGCCTGTTCAAGCTGGGTGACGCCGTGAGCGGCGTACGTCTCAAGCTCGAAGACCTGTTTCAGGCGCCGCAGGTATCCCGCGAGCTGGCGCAGCGGCTTGGCGCCGGTTTGCAGGTCCAGGACTGGACACGACAGCATGCCAATTTCTTCCGCGCGGTGCAGACGGAAAAGCGCGTCATGTTCGTGATTCTCACGCTGATCGTCGCGGTCGCCGCATTCAATATCGTCTCCACGCTGGTCATGGTGGTCACCGACAAGCAATCAGACATCGCCATACTCCGGACGCTGGGTGCCACGCCCGGCGCGATTTTGCGCGTGTTCATGATACAGGGCGCGATGATCGGTCTGCTCGGCATGGCGATCGGTGTCGCCGGCGGCATCGCGCTCGCGCTCAATGTGGAGACCATCGTGCCGGCGATCGAAAGCGCTTTCGGCGTTCAGTTCATGCCCGCGGATGTGTATTACATCAGCGATCTGCCGTCGAAACTCAACTGGCCGGATGTCTGGCACATCGGACTGGTAGCCTTTGTGCTGAGTTTCATGGCAACCCTGTATCCGGCCTGGCGCGCGTCGCGGACCCAGCCGGCCGAGGCCTTGCGCTATGAATGAGCCGCGCAACAACGCACCGGTGCTGGCGTGCTCGCAGCTGGGGAGAACTTTCAGGGAGGGCGGACTGAACGTCACCGTGCTCCAGTCCGTCGAACTCAGTGTTGCTCCGGGGCAGCAGCTCGCTATCGTCGGCAGTTCGGGCAGTGGCAAGAGCACACTGCTGCATCTGCTGGGCGGCCTCGACAAGCCCAGCGCCGGGCAGGTGGAGCTGATGGGTGTCGATTTCAGCAGCATGGGCGAAGCCCGTCGCAGCCGCTTGCGCAACCGGCATCTGGGTTTCGTTTACCAGTTCCATCACCTGTTGCCGGAATTCACAGCTCTGGAGAATGTCGCCATGCCTTTGCTTATCCGTGGCGTGGCGATTCCCGAGGCACGCAGTCAGGCCATGGAAATGTTGCAGAAAGTCGGGCTCGAAGCCCGCGCAGCGCACAAACCCGGAGAACTGTCAGGCGGCGAACGCCAGCGCGCCGCGGTGGCGCGGGCCCTGGTTACACGACCCGCGTGCGTGCTCGCCGACGAACCCACCGGCAATCTTGATCGCAAAAACGCGGAACATGTCTATGAGCTGATGCTGGAACTCAACCGTGAGCTCAACACCAGCTTTGTCATCGTCACCCACGACCCCGGTATCGCCGAACGTGTCGACCGGGTGCTGCAGCTGCAGGACGGTGTTCTGGAACCAGTCTGACAGATGACCTCCATTTTCAAAAAGGCCACAGCGACCATCCCTTGTCCAGTGAAGCCTGGCAGCTATTGAGCTGTGTCTCATAGCGTTTCGACCGAGCCTCGACCTTGCGGGCCACTTTGACCAGCCAGTCCTTTTTCCGGTAGCTCTTGCGTTTGAACCCGCCGTGTCCCTCGTGATAGGCCAGATACTGACTGTAGGCGTCGGACCTGGATATCCCCAGCATGCGGTGCGACATGTTGCCGTACCAGCCGATGAAATCGACCACGTCATCGAAATCGTCGCGGTCCGCCCAGCGGTTGCCGGTGGACTTGCGATACCAGTCCCAGGTGGAATCCTTGATTTGCCCGTAGCCATAGGCCGATGAAGGCCGTGTCCAGGGAATCACCCAGAGCAGCCGTTGCCGCGGGGGCCTGGCGTCGTGCACGAAGCGGGATTCCTGGTGGATGATGGCGAGCTGGACATGCACGGGCACACCCCACTTCTCGTAGCTGTCACGGGCGTGGGAATACCACCCGTTTTTCTCGCTGAAAATGTCGCAACTGTTGGCAAGGTTCTGAGGCGGGGCGGTCGAGCAGGCTGCGCACAGCCCGCTCGACAACAGTAACAACACCCGATGGAGAAGGCACGACGTCGTCATGCCCCGAGTTTAATCAGAACTTGAGATAGGCACCAGCGTAGGGACCGTCGAATTCGACGTCCGCGAAGGAATCGTCGAAATCATCCAGGTCGAGCTTGACGGCGCGGTAACCGACATCGACACCGAGATGCCAGGGCGTGGTGTAACTGGCTCTCACACTGTAATCGTAGAATGTGCTGTCCTGGTAGCCGATGGCACTGCCGTCGGCGCTCACTGAAAGGCCGGTGAAAGGCAGATCGATACCGACACCGGCGTACAGCATGGGAACCCACCCGGAAATATCCGCGGATTCAGTGCCCGAGGTGGCGCCGGTGATGGTCGATTCGGCGTCGATGTACTTGGCATTCAATCCCAGATCGAGATTGGCCACGTTGTCGAGAATACGATAATAAAGCGTGATATCGGTCTGATCGAGCTGCACCTCGCTGCTCACGTCCTCGTTGGCATTGAAAGTAACGTTACCGTAGGTGACGGTTTGACTCAGTCTGCCGTCGGCATCGGTGTCGATGTTGGTTCTGCTGATTTTGACATTGGGTATCAGTGGCAGCGGATGATCGATCATCACATAGATAAAGCCCAGGCTGTCGTCGTCGTACCCCAGATCGTCGTTGACATCGATGTCGTTCGCCGAATCTTCGGTTTTGTAACGCACTGAGCCGCTGATGTCGTAACTCCAGCTCGCAGCGCCGGCCTGGACCCCGATCGCATCAGCGCAGGACAAGGCGGGGAACGTGGACAGCAGCAGGGTGAACGGCAGTATCTGTTTCACGAAAAACTCCTTTTCACGGATGGCATGGATAAACGGCCTTACACTAGCACACTGCGCCACGGAATTTGAGACAGACTTCGCAGATCGACGGCGCGACGTCTGCGCATTTGTAAGCCACGCGCCGGCTGTCATACAGTCGCTGTCCGGATCGACAAAAAGGCTTTCAAGGATGAAATGCTGTATTCGGCGCTGGCTTTTCTAGCCGGCATCACTTTCTTTCAGACACTAGGCGAACTGCCCGCTGAAAGCTGTTACTGGCTGGCTGCGGCGTTGTCGCTGGTGTTGATGAAGTCGCGGTTGCTGCGCGCCAGCGGATTTGCAGTCGCGGGATTCCTGTGGGCGTGGTGGTTCGCCCTGCAGGTGCTGCAGGCGCGCCTGCCGGATGGACTCGAGGGCGTGGATATCGCCGTCGAGGGCAGGGTGCTCGGGTTGCCCGAGCGGACAGGCGACGGAACCCGTCGCTTTCTGTTCCGTATCGAACGCTACCGCGACACCGGCGACTGGCGCATCCTGGAGTTGCCGGTGCGCCTGAGCTGGTACCGGGACGCGCCGGACATTCACGCAGGAGAACGCTGGTCGCTGCGGGTGCGGCTCAAACAACCCCGCGGCTTTGCCAATCCCGGCGGCTTCGATTACGAACGCTGGCTGTTCTCCCGCGGCATCCGTGCAACCGGCTATGTGCGTCGCAGTACGACGAATCGGCGTATCGACGCAACGCAGCGCTATGTCGACGTGGCGCGCTGGCGCGAATCGCTGGCGCAACGAATCGTTGCAACCGGCGGTGATCCTGCCAGCAACGCGTTGCTGACGGCACTGGCAGTGGGCGTGCGCAGCGGCATTTCGCAGCAGCAATGGGAAATATTGCGGCGCACCGGCACCAATCATCTGATCGCCATTTCCGGCCTGCACGTCGGGCTGGTGGCGGGTCTCGTGTTCCTGGCGACGCGCAAGGGCTGGAGCCGGCTGGGCGCTGCGCAACACTGGCCCGCGCCGCGCGTGGCCGCGGTTTTTGCCATGATTGCGGCGTTCTGCTACGCCATGCTGGCTGGATTCGAGGTCCCCGCGCAACGGGCGATGATCATGGTCTGTGTGTGGATGCTGACGCGCTACTGGTGCGCAGCGCAGTCGCCGTGGAGGGTGTGGGCGATCGCGCTCTGGATTGTCCTGCTGCTGGATCCGCTTTCGGTGCTGGCCGCGGGCTTCTGGCTGTCATTTGCCGCGGTCGGCTGGATCTTCTACCTGACCTGGGGGCGCTTCGGCCGCCTTTCGCGCTGGCGTCGCACCTGCATGGTCCAGTTCGGCCTGGTGCTGGGATTGACGCCGTTGCTGTGGCTGTGGTTTCATCAGGTCTCGGTAATCGCGCCGCTCGCCAATCTTGTCGCCATTCCCTGGATCGGTCTGCTGGTCGTGCCCCTGCTGCTGATCGGGGTGGCGATGCTGGTGCTGTGGCCAGCGGCGGGGCAACTGGTGGTCGCCGGGGCGGGGCATCTGCTCGGCGCGCTCTGGTTCATTCTCGAACGACTGGCCTGCTTGCCCGCAACCGTAATGGCATTACCCGCGGTGCCGATCCCTGTGCTGGCACTGCTCGGCCTTGGTCTGGCGGGCGTACTCGCCGCCCGCGGCATGCCGGCACGTCTGGCGGGACTCGCGCTGGTGGCTGCTGCCGGCTGCTTCAGACCCGAGCGGCCCGCTGCGGGCGAACTCTGGTTCACGCTGCTGGATGTCGGGCAGGGACTGGCCGCGGTAATCGAAACGCCGAACCATGTTCTGGTGTACGATGCCGGGGCGGCATTTCCCGGTGGTTTCAACGCCGGTGCAGCCGCCGTGGCGCCCTACCTCGTGCACCGCGGTTACCGGCGCATCGACCGGCTGGTGATCAGTCATTCGGATAACGATCACAGCGGGGGCGCCGAGGCGGTGTTCTCCGCGCTTGACGTTCAGCGCATCGACAGCGGCGAGCCGCAGGCGCTGGGCTGGGCGCGTTCGACGGCCTGTCGCGCCGGAATGCAATGGGCGTGGGACCAGATTGCGTTCGAGTATCTTGCGCCTTTTGACCGTGCCACGGGCAACAATGCCTCCTGCGTTTTGCGCGTCGAAGCGCCTGACGGACGGGTGTTGCTGCTGGCGGGTGATATCGAACGTCCCGTGGAACATCAACTGGTCACTGCCGTTCCCGAGCGCCTGGCCGCGGATATTCTCGTTGTTCCCCATCATGGCAGTCGTACCTCGTCAACACCGGCTTTCGTGGATGCCGCGCACCCGCAGCTCGCGCTGTTCGCGACCGGCTATCGCAATCGCTTCGGCTTTCCGAAGCCGCAGGTGGTACGGCGCTACGCCGATATTGGCGCTTATTTGCTCAATTCCGCCGACAGTGGCGCGATCCGCATCCGTCTGAAACGCGGCGAACCCCTGGCAGCCCATGAGTACCGTCGCCAGAAGCGC
The DNA here is from genome assembly GCA_024102665.1 of Thiogranum sp. GTDB lineage: Bacteria > Pseudomonadota > Gammaproteobacteria > DSM-19610 > DSM-19610 > Thiogranum. Next base: position 59,505 of record JAGFJP010000003.1, read on the forward strand.
CGTTACTGGCATTGAGTGTTTCGTATCTTCGCGCAAATCAAGTATCATTCTCCGCATTTCGTGATCGGGTAGTCCTTCAATATCCTGTCGAAGGACTGCCGGGCAGCAACAGGAAGGGAAGACCGACTGTGTTTGAACTGGTTACCGCGGGCGGCTGGTTGATGGCCCCCATCATCGCCTGCTCGATTATCGCCTTTGCGATTATCGCCGAACGCTTATGGACGCTGCGCGTCACGCGCGTCATTCCCCGCCAGCTGGTCGCCCAGGTCTGGGACCAGGCCAAGGAACGCAAACTGGACATCGAGCGCATGCAGACGTTGCGCTCGGGTTCACCGCTGGGGCGGATACTCGCGGCCGGGCTGATGAACCGCAACGCCAGTCGCGAAATCATGAAGGAAGCGATCGAAGACACCGGGCGTCATGTTGTGCACGAACTGGAGCGCTACATCAACACCCTCGGTACGATCGCCGCCATCTCGCCGTTGCTCGGGCTGCTGGGCACCGTCATCGGCATGATCAAGGTGTTTTCGGCAATCACCACCCAGGGCGTCGGCAATCCCAGCGCGCTCGCCGGCGGTATCTCCGAAGCCTTGATCACTACTGCGGCCGGCATGGTGGTCGCCATCCCGACGCTGATGTTCTACCGCTATTTCCGCGGCAAGGTGAACATGCTGGTAATACGCATGGAACAGCAGGCCTTGCGCATGGTGGAAGTGCTGCACGGGCAGCGTGAGCAGTCCGGCGTGATGGGCGACCAGTTTTGAATCTGCGCCAGGTACAGGGCGATGAGCCGGAAGTCAATCTGACGCCCCTGATTGACGTGGTGTTCATCCTGCTGATCTTTTTCATGGTATCGACCACCTTCCAGCGCGAGTCGGAAATCAAGATCGAACTGCCGGAAGCGAGTGCCGAGCCGGTGGAGGAAAAGCAGGAAACACTGGAAATAGTCATCGACGCCGATGGCCGTTATTTCATTGCCGACCAGCAGGTCGTGAACACCGAACTCGAGACCCTCAAGAAAGCCATCCAGAAATTGCGTGGTGACAAGACCGAGATTCCTGTGGTCATCCGCGCCGACCGCGCGACCCCCTACGAAGCGGTGGTGCGCGCCATGGACGCGACGTCGCAGCTGGGCCTCGTGCACATGTCCCTGGCAACCAGCCAGCCGGAAAGCGCCGGCGAGTGAAGCAACCGCCGTTTACGGCTGCCGGTGTCTACAAACGCCTGCTGGGTTACGCCGTTCCCTACTGGCGCATGTTCGTTATCGCGGTGCTGGCGATGATCCTGTTCGCGGCCACCGACACCGGGCTCGCGGCGCTGATGAAACCGATGCTGGACGGCAACTTCGTCGAACGTGATCCCGATATGGTGCGCCTGGTGCCGCTGGCACTGGTGGCGCTGTTTATATTCCGTGGCCTCAACGGCTTCCTTATCACCTACGGCATGAGCTGGATCGGGCGGCGGGTGATCCGCGACCTGCGCCGCGATCTGTTCGGCCAGTTCCTGAGACTGCCGCTGGGCTATTACGACCGCAATCCCGCCGGACGCCTGCTGTCGCGCCTTACCTTCGACGTCGAGCAGGTCGCCGAAGCCACCACCAACGCCGTCACCATCCTGATCCGCGACAGTCTCACCATGCTGTTCCTGCTGGCCTACATGTTCTGGATCAGCGGCTGGCTGACCTTGCTGTTCCTGATCGTGGGGCCGGTCCTGGTGGGGCTGATACGCTACGTCAGCCGGCGCTTTCGCAGGATCAGCCGGCACATCCAGGACTCGATGGGTGAACTGACCCAGTTCAGCGAGGAAGTGATACAGGGTCAGCGCGTGGTCAAGGCTTTCAACGGCGAGCGCTGGCAGGAGCGGCTGTTCGACGAAGTCAACGAGCGCAACCGCAGACTGAACATGAAAATGGCCGTCGCCGCGGGTGCCAGCACGCCGGTTGTTCAGCTCATCGCGGCTTGCATACTGGCGCTGGTCATTTATCTTACGACGTTGCAATCGCTGCACAGTCAGATCAGCGTCGGCAGCTTTATGTCTTTCATCGCGGCGATGATGCTGCTCATGCAGCCGATGAAGCGCCTGACCAATATCAACGCCTCCATCCAGCGCGGCGTGGCTGCCGCGAGCAGCATTTTCAGTGTGCTGGACGAACTGGTAGAGCAGGATCGCGGCACAGTGCCGCTGACGCGTGCCCGGGGGGCCATCGAGTTTCGCGACCTCGGCTTTGCCTATGACGAGCAGAAGGGCGAAGTGTTGAAGGACATAGCCTTGTCCATTCTCCCCGGACAGACCCTCGCGCTGGTGGGTCGCTCCGGCAGTGGCAAAACCACGCTCGCGCACCTGTTGATGCGCTTTTACGATCCGCAACGCGGCGCGATTTATCTCGATGGGCGCGATATCCGCGACTACCGGCTCGCGGACCTGCGGCGGCAGATCGCCTTTGTCGGACAGGACGTCACGCTGTTTAATGCCAGCATCGGCCAGAACATCGCTTATGGACGTTTTGGTGAGGCCACCGCGCAGGAGATCGAAGCCTGCGCGGTGGCCGCCCACGCCATGGAATTTATCCGTGATTTGCCGAAGGGCATGGACACACAGGTCGGCGATCGCGGGGTCATGCTGTCCGGAGGCCAGCGGCAACGGCTGGCGATCGCCAGGGCGATGCTGAAAGACGCGCCGATTCTGATCCTCGACGAAGCGACTTCGGCTCTCGACAGCGAGTCCGAGCGCATGGTGCATGATGCGCTGGAGCGGCTGGCGCGCGATCGCACCTCGATCATTATTGCGCATCGCCTCTCCACTGTGGAGCGCGCCGATCGCATCCTGGTGCTGGAGCAGGGACGGGTGGTCGAAAGCGGCACGCATGTCGAACTGCTGGCGCGCGGCAACAGCTATGCCGAACTCTATCAAAAGCAGTTCCGCGACGACGGTGGCGCATGAACCGGGCGGTGTGGGAACGCCGGTTACAGCGCATCTGGTACGAAAATTCGAAGGCAGCGATGCTGTTGTTGCCGTTCTCCGCGCTGTACTGCGCGGTGGCGGTGCTGCGGCGCCTGGCGTATCGCGCCGGATGGCTGCGGTCCGTCCGCCTGCCTGTGAAGGTTGTGGTGGTCGGCAATCTGTCGGTCGGCGGTACCGGGAAAACACCGCTGGTCATCGCGCTGGCAAAGCGGCTGCACCAGGATGGTTTGCGGGTGGGGATCCTGACGCGCGGTTACGGCGGGCGGGCGGCGCGCTGGCCGCAAATCGTCACCCCGGACAGCGATCCACAGCAGGTGGGCGATGAGGCCGTATTGCTGGCTGCCCGTACCGGCCTGCCGGTGATCGCCGGGCCGGACCGCGTGGTTGCCGCGAGGCGACTGCTCGACGTCACACCCTGCGACGTGCTGATCAGCGATGACGGGATGCAGCACTACGCCTTGCAGCGCGATGTCGAGATCGCACTGGTCGATGCGGCGCGTGGCCTCGGCAACGGGCATTGCCTGCCGGCCGGGCCGTTGCGCGAGCCCGCCGGGCGTCTGAAAGACGTCAGCACCGTGGTGGCACTGGGCGATTCACCGCTGGCGGAGTGGGCAATGACGTTGCAACCCGGCGCCGCGCGCCGCGTCGACAGCCCCTCGCACACCGCCAGCCTGGATTCTTTCCGCAACCAGACGGTGTATGCTGTAGCCGGCATCGGGAATCCCGACCGCTTCTTCGCGATGTTGCGCGCCGCGGGGCTTGATATCCGCACCCGCGCGTTCGCTGACCACCATCGCTTCCGGAGCGAAGATTTGCGCTTCGACGACAGCCGGCCGGTTTTGATGACCGAGAAAGACGCGGTAAAATGCCGCGCATTCGCGCAGCATGACTGGTGGTATGTGCCGGTTGAAGCGATTACCGGCGCAACTTTCGATGACTGGCTGCGCAAAACACTCGAATAGGAAACCGTTGAATTGGACAAGAAACTCCTCGACATCCTCGCCTGTCCCGTCTGCAAGGGTCCGCTGGTCTACAATCGCGAAAACCAGGAGCTGATCTGCAAAGGCGACCGCCTGGCCTTTCCGATCCGCGACGATATTCCGGTCATGCTGGAGGACGAGGCGCGGCAGTTGCCGGCCGAAGAAGAGATCTGACTGCCGACCGAAGGAATGAGCATGTCCCAGGCGTTCAAAGTCGTTATCCCCGCGCGCTATGCGTCCACCCGCCTGCCGGGGAAACCGCTGCGTCAGCTGCTCGGCAAACCAATGCTGCAACATGTGTTCGAAGCCGCCGGCCGATGCGGCGCCGAACAGGTGGTGATCGCCACCGACGATGCGCGCATCGAGGCGGCCGCCAGGAGCTTTGGCGCCGATGTCTGCATGACGTCCCCGGAGCATGCCAGCGGCACCGACAGGCTTGCGGAAGTGGTTAGCCGGCTGGGCTGGAGTGCTGAGAGCATTGTGGTGAATGTGCAGGGCGACGAACCGCTGATGCCGCCGGCGTTGATAGACCAGGTCGCTGCCGACCTGGCCGATAATCCGGCCGCGTCGATTGCAACGGCCGCCACGCCGCTGGTGGCGGCCGGAGAGTTTTTCGATCCCAACGTGGTGAAAGTGGTTACCGATAAAGACGGGTTCGCCCTGTATTTCAGCCGCGCGCCGATTCCCTGGGACCGCGACCTGCTGCAAAATGGCAGCAAGGTGTTGCCGATCGGCGTGGTTCCGCTGCGGCACATCGGTATCTATGCCTACCGTGTCGGCTATCTCAACCGTTATGCCGGGATGCGCCCCTGCCCGCTGGAGCAGGCCGAACAGCTCGAGCAGTTACGCGCGCTCTGGTACGGTGAGCGCATTCATGTTGCCAGTGCCCGCCAGCGCCCCGGACCGGGCGTCGATACCGAAGACGACGTGCTGATTGCCGAGCAGTTGCTGAAAGCCAGAGAGAACGGCAATTAGCCTGCATCGACGACGGAGCATGCTACTCCAGCCAGCTTCCGATCACCGGGTGCAGTTGTCCGCTGTCGTCGAACAGGGGCAGGGTGTGACACTGCTGCACGCGCCGTGTCGCTTCGCCATACTGGTTACCCTGGATCACCCGCTGCGTGCCCTCGCACTGGATCACGAGTGACCTTTCGCTGTCCAGGATTTCTATGATGCAACAGGTACCGCCGGCATATTCGATGCGACGGCCGACCAGGGAACGCAATTGCTCCAGCAGCGAGTGATCGATCACAGCTAATTGCTCTCCGCCAGTTCAGTTCTGTGCCCATATTATGGAATAATGCTGCACCGTTGCATACTGGATCCCGAATTTAAGTTGTTGGCTTAACTATGCAAAAAGTCAGTGTTTTATTTGTCTGTATGGGCAA
>JAGFJP010000010.1 GCA_024102665.1 Thiogranum sp.
CACAGCGAAGGGGTTCAAGTGCTCAAGCGCATACAGAAAACCCTTGTCCGCCCTGGCAGCAGTCGCAAGCGCTTGCGGGTCATCGTCATGAAGTGCTGTCAAAGCGATGTCTGGGTAAGAAGGCAACACGGCCTGAATCGCCTGCATGCGGGCGTAGAGCTGGTCCCGGTCATCGGGGCTGCCGGGAATCACTTCTGCGCCTACTCCAAATAGATCGCCCAATGCGTTGACAATGCCTTCGAGACTTGCCCGTGGATTATTTGCACCCGACTCCAGTATGGGCGTTATGTCTTTGGTGACGAGGTCCGGATTCATCGCGCCTATCAGGCTATAAGCCGCCAATGAATCTGTAAGGAGCTTGATGGAATGGTTTTCAAGAGCGCCCGTCAGACCAGTCTGATCTTCAATGAAGATTCCTTCTATACTTCCGAGCATCTGGCCCAGGCCTGCCGTCACTTTCGGCCCCTGATCAGCAAACAGATTCGTTATTCCTGGCACTTCTACATTCCCGTAGATATCGAGTGCTCGCAGCACTTCCGACGCATCCTCTGCGAATCCGGGCGCGTTGTAGGTGTAGGTACTGCTGACTGCTTCCACAAATTCTATGGAAAAGGCTTGGGAAAGAAATCCGCCAAGAGAATGTCCTGTCACACTGAATGTTTCCGCACTCGACAGATGTCCATCCAAAATCAGAATTTCGTAATATTCCTTCAGCGACTGATACTGCGATTGCAGTTCTGCCGAACCCAAAATGGCAACATCGATCGCATCTGTTACAAAATCGAACCCATCGTCCGTTCCGCGAATCGCGAGAGTCTTCGTCCCAGTTGCATTGTTGAGGAATAGCGTAGCTGAAAATCCGTTTGCGATAGGGGGTGACTGATCAAGAACGGTGTACCCGGTATATGGATCGGCTAGTAGCTCCGCTTGGCTCTGCGAGAATCCTCCGGCCACTAGCGCGTCTACATACGTCTGTTGGTTGTTTACTTCTCGCAAATTTACGTAGCTTGCTTCGGATAACAACGCCTTGGTGAAACTCTCCGTTGTATTCATTTTTTATACTCCCTTTGATGTTGCACGAGATACATGAAGTTATTGAACTCGTATTTCAGGCGTCTTGTCCTACGTCCATCCTCCGTCTCACACGACTTATACTTAAGCCAGAACTTCAAATCTCTGATGTCCCTTGGTCCAAGACCTGCAACTTGTATGTCAGTGTCAAAATCCACGTAACGCGCCAGCACTTCCCCGGTCTTCATGTCGACGATGCGTTCATCCCGCTCGCGAATATGCAATGGGTGCTGGGCATGATGGATATCCCAGGCGAATCGCTGGTTGAGCACATAACGCTGCCGGGTGCCTTCGCGGATTGATTTCGTTGTGCTAGAGGGTTTCAATGTCTGCGCAACACCTGGATTCTCAGCATCCCATTGGGCTAATGTCTTGTACCTTGTGTACCCCCCATCGGTTGCACAGTAGTAGTGATGCAATGCGAGCGTTGGAATCCAGTCCCAGAAAACCAACAAGAGCATCGCCAGCAGCGCCGCCAACCCCCACTTCCAACCGGCTATCCCTCGTCGCCTAGCGGCCTTTGCTGAAAACCACGTCAGCAGAGCTGCTATCAGCAAATACAAGACGAAAAATGCCAGATACGATAACCCTATCATTGTTGTAGTATCTCCTTATTGCGCTCTTTTAATTTTGATGCGTTGTCACTCCAACTAGACGTCACCGCTCACCCAGACTCTCCTGCCTGTACCGCAACAACGGACTCAGCACATACTCAATCAGCCGCCGCTTGCCCGTCTTGACCTCCACCGTCACCGCCATGCCCGGGGTTAAATTAACCCGCTTTTCCCCAACCTGAATCACGGACCTGTCCATCTTCACCCGCCCGGCATAGACCAGACCTTTCTCCTCATCGGTGATCGCGTCATTGGACACATCGATCACTTCCGCATCGATCGTTCCGTACTTTGTGAAGTTGAAGGTCTCCACTTTGACCTCTGCACGCTGACCTTCCTCAATGAAACCGATATCCTTGTTCTGAAACCACGCCTCGATTTCCAGCGACTGGCTTTCCGGCACGATTTTCATGAGTTCCTGTGCCGGGGTTACCACGCCACCGATAGTATGTATTGAGAGCTGTTGCACAGCACCGGAAACCGGTGCAGTCAGGCGCTGCAACGCGGTTCGTTGATTCGCCTTCACGCGTTCCTGCTGTAGCTGGTCGATCCGTCGTTCGGCGTCCGACAGCCTGGCCAGGATTTCACTCGTGAACCCGGCGGCCAACGCCTGGCGCTGCTGACGCGCCTCGCGAATCGAGGCCTCCACCTGCCCGGCCTGCTTTCGCAGCGCGGCGAGTTCCTGTTTTTGTTTTACGCGCGCTTCTTCCAGCTCCAGCCATGCTTGTTCGGCGGCAAGTTGCTTGTCGACCATGCGCTTGATGGCGTTGGCCCGCCGGGTAATCAAAGGCAAGGTTTCTTCCAGTTTTTTGACTTCTTCACGCAAAGCTGCGCGTTGGGCTTCACGGCTGGCAATGCCATTATCAAGCGCGGCAGTACGCGCCTGGTGTTCGGCCCACGCGCTTTTCAACATGTGTTCCTGTAAGGCGACCACGCGGGTGCCGGCAGACCGGGCGAGCGCAGGCGATAGCGTCATGGCGGGCGAAACCGCCGGTGCGTCGGTTTCTGTCGTCATCCGGTGCAGCGCCTCGTAACGCGCAGCGTCCAGGTGTGCCGCCACGAGTTCCATTTCCAGGCGCCCGAGATCCGCCTGAGTGACGGTGGGATCGAACTCGATCAACAGGTCGCCGGCTTCCACGGGCTGACCTTCTTGCACATGGATCTGCCTCACGACACCCATTTCCATCGGTTGAATCACCTTGACCCGGCCACTTGGAATGATCTTGCCGTGCGCGGTGGCGACAATATCGATTTCGCCGATGATGGCCCAGGCGACGCCAATGCCGAAAAAGGCGACGATGGACCAGATAACGGCGCGCCCGACCGGCGACGGGGGGCGTTCCTGGATTTCCAGGGCCGCGGGCAGAAAGTCGAGTTCATGCGTCGTCATGACGGTTGCACGGCCTGCATGGTATGGCCGCCCTGCAGGGCATGCAGGCGGGCGTATTGCCCTTTCCGTTGCAATAACTCATCGTGCCTGCCCTGTTCGATGATCTGGCCTTTGTCCATGACGATAATGCGTTGCGCGCCGCGCACCGTGGACAACCGATGAGCAATGATGATGACCGTGCGTCCCTCGCAAATAGCCCGCATGTTCTGCTGGATGATGCGTTCGGATTCATAATCCAGCGCGCTGGTAGCCTCGTCGAAAATCAGAATGCGCGGATCGATAACGAGGGCACGGGCAATGGCGATACGTTGACGCTGTCCGCCCGACAGGTTGGCGCCGCTTTCCTCGACGACTGTATCGTAGCCGTGCGGCATCTCCAGAATGAACTCATGCGCACCGGCGAGTTCGGCAGCATGCATGACTGCTTCTATTGGTAAGCCCGGATCGCTCAGCGCGATGTTTTCCCGCACTGTGCGATTGAACAAAACATTCTCCTGCAATACGACCCCAATGCGATGACGCAACCAGGCTGTATCCACCCGGGCGATGTCCACGCCATCGATCAGCACGCGACCGCGCTCCGGTACGTATAACCTCTGCACCAGCCTGGTGAGGGTGCTTTTCCCCGACCCTGAACGCCCGACGATGCCGATGATTTCGCCCGCATCGATGTGCAGCGAGACATCGCGCAGAATCTCCTGCCCCTCGGCTCGATAGCGGAAGCTCACCTGGTCGAAACGGATGTATCCTTTGATCCCGGAAAGGGAAAGGCGGCTTTGCTTATAACCCGGTTCGGTGGGCGTATCGAGAATATCGCCGAGGCGCTGGAGCGATACGCCAGCCTGCTGAAAATCCTGCCACAGTTGCACCAGGCGCAGCACCGGTCCACTGACCCGGGCCGCCAGCATGTTAAAAGCGATCAGCTGCCCGACACTGAGTTCACCCCGGATAACAGCGCGCGCTCCGACCCAGAGGATCAGCACAACGACCACTTTGTTGATCAGGCCCGCCAGCTGGCCGGCGATATTGGTCAGCGTCGAGGCCATGAAGCTGGTGTGAACATAACCCGCCAGCTTTTCCTCCCAGCGGATCTGCATCTGCGGCTCTATGGACATGGCCTTCAGCGTTTCCACCGCGCTCACTGATTCCACCAGAAATGCCTGGTTCTCTGCGCCACGGTTGAACTTTTCACTGACGCGTGCGCGCAGAACCGGCGTGACGATAATCGATAACAGCAGATACGCGGGGAACGCACCCAGCACAATCCATGTGAGCAGCGGACTGTAGCAATACATCACGACGAGGAATACGAAAGTAAAAAACAGGTCAACAACCAGGGTCAGCGCGGAACCGGTGATGAAATTGCGGATGTTCTCAAGCTCACGGACGCGTGCGACCGAATCGCCGACGCGACGCGCGCCGAAGTAGCTCATGGGCAGACTGAGAAGATGCCGGTACAGTTTCGCACCGAGTTCGACATCGATACGGTTGGTAGTATGGGAGAATACGTAGGTGCGCAAACCGCCGAGCAGGATCTCGAATACCGAAACCACGATCAAACCGAAGGCGAGCACGTCGAGCGTGGTCAGCCCCTTGTGCACCAGCACCTTGTCGATGACGACCTGGAAAAACAGAGGAGTGCTCAAGGCAAAAAGCTGCAGGAAGAACGACGCAACCAGGACTTCGCCTAATAGTTTGCGGTGTTTAACGAGTGCAGGGACAAACCAGCGAAATCCGAAAGCGGTTCGCTCATCGCGCAGCGATGCTCTGCGCGTCAACAGGATCAACGTGTCGTTCCAGAAGGATTCAAAAAGATGCCTGGGCTGCGTGAGCAGACGCTGTTCCCGGGAATCCCTAAGCAGAACCCGCCCTGCATCCGCTTTGGCAATAACCACCCAGTTTCCGTCCTTGTATTGCGCAAGGGCGGGAAGCGGTGTCGTGGCCAGCCTTTTCCACTCGCTCGAAATGCGGCGGGCTTTTAACCCGAGGCTGTGGGCGGCACGAACAATGTCCGCCGATTCAACGGGCGCGTCTGAGCGGGCGAATCGACGCCGAAGTTGCTCAGGCTCAGCCGCGACCCCCAGGAAGCGCGCGACCAGAACCAGGCAGGACAGGCCCGTATCCAGCGTGCATTCCGGAGATGTCGTGTAAGGCATATCCCTATAGCCTTCCAGATAAACTTTTTGTTGTCGGTTCGATCTTCTGATCCATAGAAGATATGCCCCCGATCTCGACCGTAGCACAGAGATTTAATGCAAACAACATTCGATCAACAGCACGTAAGCGACGGATTACAAAGCTGCAACAGTGCGCGAGGACGAATCCGCACCCGCGGTCATTACAGTGGATTCGGAAGTCGTCCGTCTCGTCCGGCAGCTTTCACAGGAAAGGCATCTGTCGAATAGAATCGTTTTCAGTTATCCTCAACCACTCATCCAGATTCACCAAACCCCGACACAACCAAGGTCATGACAGATTCACCCAACATCACCGAAGTCACCGAATCCACCTTCCAGGAACAGGTCATCGAGCGTTCCAAAGCCGTTCCTGTGCTGGTCGATTTCTGGGCGGACTGGTGCGCGCCCTGCAAGATGCTGTTGCCCGTGCTGCTGAAGCTGGTGGAGGAATACCAGGGCAAGTTCCAGCTCGCCAAGGTCAACACCGACATGCAGCGCA
>JAGFJP010000012.1 GCA_024102665.1 Thiogranum sp.
TTGCAATTGACCGCTCGGTCTACTACACTCCGCCCATGATTACCGAATCCGGTACCCGTCAGCGCATCATCGCCAGCGCCCGCGACCTTATCTACAGCCGCAGCTATGCGGATGTGGGCGTCGCGGAAATCTGTGAACGGGCCGCGGTCAAGAAAGGCAGTTTCTACCATTTTTTCCCGAGCAAGCAGGAACTTAGCCTCGCGGTTATCGATGACATGCGGGTCCTGATGGAGGACCGGATACTGATTCCCGCCTTCGCCCGCGACCTGCCGCCACTGCAAAGGCTGCAACGCTTCGCCGACAACCTCTATGCGTATCAGCGCGACACTTCCGCGACCGGCGGTCGCCTGCTGGGCTGCCCCTTCGGTAACCTCGCCCTGGAAATGGCCACCGGGGATGACAGTATCCGCCGCAAGCTGGAAAGTGTTTTCGCCGGCATCCAGGCGCGTCTCGAGCACGTGCTGGAAGAGGCGCTGGCCTCGGGCGAAATCGACGCCGGGGTGGACCTGCCGGCCACGGCCCAGGCCATGCTCGCCTACTTCGAGGGCGTGCTGATGATGGCAAAAACCGCCAATGACCCTGAACTGATCCGGAAACTGGCGCCGGCTTTCACCCGTATTCGCATTCCACACGTGACGAGCTGAGTTTTTTTGGCCCGGAAATGTACCGACCGGTCTATTTACACTGAAAAGGAACATCAGGATGAGCAACCTCCCGCAGGCGTTTCTCGACGTCGGCTATACACCCGCCAACATCCTCGAAGTGATCCTGGGCTTGGGACAAAAGATCCTGTCTATCTACACCAACCACATTGCCGGCACCGAACTCGATGCGGCATTTTCCGAACGCGCCTGGCAGGCGCCGACCTGAAGGAGAACGCAATGAAACGCAAACCCGGCGAAACGGTAAGCCCCATCAGGCTTCCTGCCATCGATGGCACCCTGTTCGATCTGGACAGCCTGAAAGGAACATCGTACATGCTGTCTTTTTTCAGGTTCGCCTCCTGCCCGTTCTGCAACTTGCGCATGCACGAGCTGGTGACGAAGTTCGATCAACTGCCGGATGGCTTCACGATTGTCGCGGTGTTCGACTCGCCGCTGGACAATCTGCAGCGGCATGCAGACCGGCACCATGCCCCGTTTCCGGTTCTCGCCGACGAAAACGGCGATGCCTACAAACGCTATGACATCGAACATTCGCTGCTGGGCGTATTCAAGGGCATGATATTGCGCATGCCGAAGCTGATGTACGGCATGTTCGCAAAAGGCTACATGCCGCTGCGCATCAAGGGCAGTATGACGACCATGCCGGCGGATTTCCTGGTCGACCGGCATGGTGTCATCCGCGAGGCGTATTACGGCAAAGATGAAGGCGACCATTTGCCGTTCGAGCGCATCGTGCAGTTTGCCGAAAACTCGCGCGACCATGATGCCGTCCGGCAGCCAACCCTCGTTTGACCAGCCCGCATTTCTCGCCGCATGTTCACTGCGGCCGCCGATCAGGCGCACGCCGCAAAGATCGCGTCAACGTGGCGGTGATCCGTGCCGCAGCAGCCGCCGAGCACACTCAGCTGCGGCAGCCACCCGCGCAGCGTGCGGTACAGGCCGCCCAGCTCTTCGGGATTTCCCGCATCCAGTTCGGTGCTCTCGTCCAGCTCGGCGTGACTGCAGCGCGAGGCGTTGGCGCGCAGGCCGCGGATGCGATCGAGCCACGCCCCGCCGGTCTGCAGCACCGTTTCAAAGTGCGTGGGATGGGCGCAGTTGATCATGTAGTAGGCTGCATAGGCGCCGGTCGCGGCGTCGGTGCGTTCGATAGCCGACGCCAGCGTGTCGCCCGAGGGCAGACGTCCGTCGGTTTCGACAGTGAAGGAAATCACCACCGGCATGGCGCAGTCGCGCGCTGCCTGCACAACGCCGATCGCTTCTTCGACATAGTTCAGGGTGAAGGCCGAGACCAGATCGGCGTCAGTGCCGGCGAAGGTCTCGACCTGCGGCGTGTGATAGGCGCGCGCCTCGTCCGCCGTCATGCGTGCCTCGGCACGGTAACCGTCGCCGCGCGGCCCGATGTTGCCGCTGATGACCAGCGGCATGGCGGGCGTTTCATATTGCGCGCGGATTTCCAGCAATAAACCGATGGCCTTGCGATTGGCGTCTGCCAGCGCCGCGCTGTCATAACCGACTTTCGCGGCCCAGTCCGGATTGGCGCGCCAGGTCGGCGCTTCCAGGACGGCGCCGACGCCGCGCCGCTTCGCGATCGACAGGTAGCGGTCGAAGTAGCGCCGCAGTATCGCCGTGCCCGCTTCGTCCTTGAGCAGATCGAAGGCGGCGAAACAGGGCAGATCCAGCCCTTCGTGAAACACCAGCGTGGTCTCCAGACCGCCGTCGGTGAGAAAAAGGGAATCGCCCAGCTGGGGCAGGTGTTTGCGGTATTTGCTCATGGCAGTGTCTCCAGGGTGTTGTTCAATCGACGCCTGCCAAGGTACGCTTGCCCGCCTGCAGAGACTAAAGCCGTTTATGCAACGAACCGGACGAATCGGCCATGCCTGAAACACCCGTCAGCGTCGCCATCCTCGTGTTCCCCGAGAACAGCGCCTCGGTAATTTATGGTCTGTATGACATGTTTCTCGCCGCGGGTCGCGACTGGGGCGTCATCACCGACGGCGTGCCCGGCCCCGAGCTGATCAGGCCGCTGCTGGTGGCGGCGCGCGCAGCACCCTTCGAAGTCAGCAACAACGTGCGCATCTCGCCGCATACCACACTGGATGCCTGCCCGGCGGTAGAGATCATCTGTGTACCGGAGATCAACCTGCCGCCCGGCGAACCGCTCACCGAGCGTTACCGCAAAGAGATTGCCTGGCTCAAAGAGCGCCACGATCAGGGCACCATGCTCGCCGCCGCCTGTTCAGGCGCGATGCTGTTTGCCGAGGCGGGACTGCTCGATGGACAGGATGCCACCACGCACTGGGCCTGGTGCGATGTGCTGCGCGAGCGCTTTCCCCGCGTGCAGGTGCACGCGCAACGCGCCCTGGTGGTGAGCGGCGAAGGCCAGCGCCTGGTCATGGCCGGTGGCGGCACCTCCTGGCTGGACCTTGCCCTCTATCTGATCGCCCGCACCGTCGGCGTTGAGGCGGCGATGCAGGTCGCGCGCGTCAACCTCATCGACTGGCATCACGTCGGGCAGCAGCCCTTCGCGCGCCTGGCACGCACGCGACAGGTGGAGGACGCCGTCATCGCGCGTTGCCAGACCTGGATCGCAGGGCACTACCAGGAAGCGAACCCGGTGCGCAACATGGCGAACCTGTCGGGACTGGCTGAACGCACCTTCAAGCGCCGCTTCCGGCAGGCGACCGGCATGTCGCCGCTGGAATACGTGCACGCGCTGCGTCTCGAAGAGGCCAAGCAAATGCTCGAATCAGGCGATCAATCGATCGAAGCGATTGCTTTCGAGGTGGGTTACGAAGACGCCGGTTACTTCAGCCGGCTGTTCCGGCGCAATGTGAATCTCACGCCGGCGCAGTACCGCAAACGCTTCGGGGCGCTGCGACGGTCGTTGAGCGAACATGCGTCCTGATCAGGACGCCGTAGCCTCGATGCGCTCCTCGAGGTACGGGGAACAGGCCGCGGCACTTTCAAAAGTCCAGACTTTTGCCGGCGGCACGTTTCGCCAGACATGGGCGACACAGCGCGGTATCAGCCCCAGTTCCTTTTCGACGCTTCTCCTGAGGGGCGATGCAAGGCTGTAGCTGAACTGTATCAGCGGCCCCTTCCCGTGCGTGAGGTGCATAGCCTGTTGCAGCAGCTGTCTTTGTATGTCCGCGGGCATCGACAGCATCGGCAGACCCGAAACGACGGCGCGCGTGGGCGTGTCGCTCGAAAGCCCCTCGACCAGCGCGGCCATGTGCAGCGCATCGCCGCGCAACACCGTGATGCCGGGGAAACGCCGCGTCAAATGACGGCAGAAATGGGAATCACGCTCGATCACGACAAGCCGGCCCGGGTTTACACCGGCCTGCAGCAGCGCGTGGGTGATGGGTCCGGTGCCGCCGCCCAGTTCGACGACCAGTCCCTCGCGTTGCGGCAGGGCCGAGGCCATCGCCCTCGCCAGCTGCGCACTGCTCGGTATCACCGAGGCCACGCGCAGCGGCGATTTCAACCATTTGGAAAAGAATATCAACTCGGCATTGTTCTTCATCGTGTCATCTCTGGGTTTTCAGTCCTGTCGGTTGACGCTCTCATCGATCACCCGGCGCCCGCGGTGACCGTGAACACCAGCCAGACGTTATAGGCAATATAGGCGAGCAGCAACAGCATGCCCTCCAGCCGGTTGATGCGCCCCTCGCCGCGAAAGCCGAAGGCCATGAGGAACAGGCCGACGGTCATGACCATCATCACCGGCCAGTCGCGCAACAGCACCGCGGTGGGCATGGACTCCATGGGCGCAATCATGCCGGCGATACCGACCACGGCCAGCAGGTTGAACATGTTGGAACCGACAACGTTGCCGATGGCGATGTCGTGCTCGCCCTTGCGCGCGGCGATCACCGAGGCCGCCAGTTCCGGCAGCGAAGTGCCCAGCGCGACGATAGTCAGACCGATAATGAGGTCGCTGACACCCAGCGCGTGCGCGATGGTCACGGCGCCCCACACCAGGATGCGCGAACTGACGATGAGCAGCAGCAGGCCGGCCGCCAGCCAGAAGATGGCACGCCGCAACGGCATGGGACGGGCTGCCAGCTCTTTGTCCATGTCTGCCGCCAGCACGTCCTCGCGGTTGCGCAAGGCGGCGGCGATGGTCCAGCCGATGAGACCGAAAAAGCCGGCCAGCAGCAGCAGCGACTCGACGCGTGTGAGAGCGTTGTCCAGCAGCAGCGCACCCGTCAGCAGCCCGATCAGCAACAGCAGCGGCAGTTCGCGGCGCACGATTTTCGAATGCACGACAATCGGGACCAGCAGCGCCGTCACGCCCAGGATCAACCCGGTGTTGACGATGTTCGAGCCCAGGGCGTTGCCCAGTGCCAGCGCCGGGCTGCCGTCCAGCGCCGCCATTGCCGAGACCACCATCTCCGGCGCGGAAGTGCCGAAGCCGACGATCACCATGCCGATGAGCAGCGACGGCATGCCGGCGTGACTGGCGGTGGCGGCGGCTCCCTCCACGAAACGGTCGGCGCTCCACACCAGCAGCACAAAGCCAGCGAGGATGGCAATCGCGGCAAGCGTCATGGTTCAGCATCCGTCCGCGCAACGCAGCGGGCGCTGCGCCGTGATGCAAAGATGGAAAACAACGGGGGCCCTCCTTCGGGGCGGAAGCAGTCGGGTACCAGGGCCGCCACCGGCCCACCCCGGACCGCGCGGCACACCTCAGGTCTTGTCAATCCCGGGGCCGGGACATGGCCGCCACGGACGCGCGGAGACTGTTGACGGCCAACTCAGGCAGGCTGAGCGACTCCTCCCCAATAGAAGCAGCGCATTATACTGAGCCCGGTCTCAAACTCAAAAGGATGTTTATTGATGGGGCGCGGCGCCCGGTGTTCTCAACACCTTGTCAACCAGGTCACAAAACGGGAACACTGGCTGTGCTATCTATGTCTCCAGACGTTGGCCTGTCAGGCCAGCCGAACCGTCCGGATGCCATATGTCGAATACTGCAAAAGACAATGTACTCAGCTTCGTCAAACAGGATTCGGCGTGTCGCAAATCCGCTAACGAAGCGGCCATCAAGGCGTTGGACGAAGTGCGTGAGCTCTGTCGTCAAAGACTCTCCCGCAACCTGAATCACATGATGACAAAATGCGACGACGCGCTGTATGGCTGCGCCCAGATGGCTGAAAGTCCCGTCGTGCATGACCTTTATATGAACGCCATACATGAGCTGAAAGCAGTCGGCGGTGATGTAGAAAGACTTTTTACGGATCGTTTCGTCGAGCAATTCAACCTCGGGATTCCGAGACATCTTCAGCCGTATCCTGTTTCCGATACCGGCACAGAACAGTACTCTGCAGACACCGCTTGCCCGAAAAACGAACAGGCAAGTGAAAATCTTGCCATTTGCAGAATGATCGATAATGCGCGCGGCCAGTGCGCAGAGGTCCTCCTGTCACTGGACAGGCGCATCGGATTTCTGATCCGCGATCCGGACCTCGAACTCTGGTGGAATCCACTCAGCCCCGAGTCGATCTGCGAAGCCTTTCGAACCGCTGTCACGGAAACTGTCAGCCGCCTGGAGTATGGCTCGGAAATTCGCCCCGTATTGCTCAATCTCTTCAACGAGCATGTGCTTGGCGACATGAATGCCGTCTACAGGGAATTGAATCTCCTCCTTATCAGGATGGGGGTACAACCCCAACTGCAGACAAGCGCACAGGCGCCTGAAATCAACACCGGCCTGCCCGGCCATCAGGAGTCACTTTCGCCCGGACATGCCACTCCGCATCCGGAATCCGGTGCCGGGTTCGTGGCCGCGCAGACCACAAACGAAACCGATTCCGGCGTTGCCGAGGCGGTTGAAAGCTGCGAGCGGCAGGATCCTGATGAACAGCCACTGACCCGGCAAGCGGGCATACCCGGGGACGTCACCATTGACGCGGTCGCCATGATGTTCGAACGTATACTGGAAGACAGGAACATCACAGACTCAATGCGCGCCTTGCTCGGTCGTCTCCAGATTCCGTTCATCAAGGTTGCGATCCGCGACCCTCGCTTCTTCTCCGACAGGAGTCACCCTGCAAGGCTGCTGTTAGATCGCCTGGTCGAGAGCGCGCCGGGCGGGAATGAACATCTTGATCACGATGACCCCTTGTACAGAAGGATCGACTCCATCGTCCAAACCATTCTGAACGACTCTGATGATGACAGCAGCGTGTTTGGAACATCACTGGAGGCCCTGGAACACGCTCTCGGCAACAGGGAGTTGCAAGACCAACGCCCGGTTAAAGTGTCGGAAGGCCTGGAGCGGCTCGAGGAAGCGAGATCCAGCGCGATGGAACAGGTGGAAGAGCAGATCCACAATGGATGCCAGCTCGACTTCATCAGCGACTTCATAGCCACATACTGGAAGGATCTTCTTCTCCTTATACACGCCCGCGAGGGCAAGGAAAGCGATCAATGGAAGCAGGCGGTGTCGACCATGGACGATCTCGTCTGGAGCGTAAAACCCAAAAGCACAAGCGACGATCAGCAACGCCTGATGACGCTGACACCGGCGTTGTACAACAGCCTTCGCGAGGGAATGCGCCGGCTCTCCGTTCCGGTGACCGAGCAAGATGCATTTCTTGCCAGGCTCATGCATGCACATGCACGCGTCTCCCCCGGGAACAAACCGGCAGAACAAGGAACGGCATCCGGAAGCGAAGCAGGAAAGACAAAAACAGCCGGCGGTGTCGATGATGTTTTTCTCACCCAGGCCAGGCAACTGCAACGGGGAACATGGATAGAAATTCTCGGCAGCGACGGGAAACCCAGACGCGCCAAGATGTGCTGGCTGAGCCCGATTACCAGGACATATCTGTTCACAGATCAGACGGGGTTGAATGCCGGTAACTACAGCATCGAAGAACTGGCGCAGTTATTCCGCTCCGCTCGAGCCCGAATCATCGGGGCTTCGGCTTCACACCCTTGACCTTACCCCGTGGCGTGCATCACATGCCGCGTTGTCCCGCGATGTAGTCCTCGAGATCCCGGCGCATCACAATTCCCACCTCGCCCGCAACCGGTTTGCCATCGGGGTCGATGATGTAAGTGGTAGGCAGCGCCGGCACGGGTCCGATCGGCGTGACACGGACCGGATCGCTGCGCAACACGGGGTAGGATATGTTCTGCGCGGCGACGAAGGCCTGCAGTTGTTTCCTGTCGATGGTTTCGAAATTGATGCCGACCACGACAATATCACTGTCCCGGTGCTGCTCGTGCAGCGACACCAGGTCAGGAAATTCCTTGCGGCAGGCGCCGCACCAGGTCGCCCAGTAATTCACGATCACCCACTTGCCGCGGTATTGCTCCAGCGACTGCGGCCGTCCGTCGAGATCCGGCAGTGTGTAGTCGAGGGCAACGGCGTGCTGGCTTGCGCCGAGCAACAGCACAGCGAACAGTCTTGCGCACCAGGGGTTCATGTCATCTATCCGTTCTGCACAGCCTTTACAGAAGCCTCCTGACAGGCAAACGCCTGCCAGGAGGAATCGGTTACTGTCCTGGTCTCGATCAGGGCAGCATGTCGTAGCTGACCTGCACACCGGGATTCAGGACGATACCCGCATTGATGTCCAGCGCAGCAGCGACGATTTTCTGCAGGTCATCCATGATGTTGCCCGGGATCGAGGCGAAAGCGATCTTGTCCGCCTCGCTGATGTCTGCGAACAACGCATTCAGCATGAAGTGGGGATCCAGATAGCTGACCACCAGCGTCTCTTTGCTGCCGTTGCTGTCCTGGTCGATGATCTGCACAGTGATCTCGCAGGGCAGCGCGGTGACATGGTGCAGGCCGGTGCTCATGGCCATCTTGGCGTACTTCGGCGAGCAGGCCTCGATCACGTGGTTGCTGCCGGGCAGCGTGAGCGGGGTGGACCGCGCCGATCGCCAGCTCGAGCCGGGGCTCAGGATGCTGTCCAGGGTGTTGCCGTCGCCATCGATGACCGTCGGATGCGTGCCCGCGCCAGACTGGCCATGGATGCTCATGGTGTTGATGATCGCCTGGGTCACCGCCGTGGAGTCTGTCGCTGTGAAAGCCGTGCCATCGGCTTTGGTGTAGCCGACGTGCTTGTACGGCGACATGAAGGGCGAATTCGCGACGACGTTCACCACCTCGTCCATGCTCTTGTACTTCGGACCGAGCTGCTTGTCGACGGTCTTGGTCTTGCTATCGAATTCGTTCATCGCGTGCAGCACGACCGCCTGGATCTCCAGCTTCACCTGCGGCGGCAGATCCGTGATGGCGTCGGCGAAGGCCGGATCCTGCATGTCCGCGCTGAACAGCACATCGGTGAAGAACAGCGAGAAGATAGCGTTGGGATCGAGCATGTCGACGTAGATGTGCTTGTCGTCGTTCCAGATGGAGACCTCGCAGGGCAGCGCCGGCGTATGGCTGTAGCCGTTGACCACCTTCTTGTCGGCAACGATGGGCGACACGCCCAGCGCCTGCTTCGCATAGTGCTCGTTGCAGAAGTCCAGCACGCTGGCCTTTTTGGTATTGGCTGAGGTCACCACGCCGGTGGACAGGTAGGTTGGATCATTGGGATCGATCGGCTCCGGCGAGGGGATTTCGATTATGGCATGGCTGATTTCGTCATCCGTACAGGTCTGGGTCTTGCGGCAGGGCAGCGAAGTGCCACCGAGCACCCAGTCATCGCCCTTGATGACGCTGTCGCCGAGAATGGTCGCGTCATGATTGAGCGCAACATAGCGGGCCAGGGCCAGTGCCGCGGCCTTGACCTTGGCATAGGTGGCGACGTGGTCCACCTGGCCGTACGCGTCCTTCACCACCGGCAGTCGCGCCACGCGGTTGTAAGGCGTGACGGTTTCGAAGTCGTCATTTCCGTAGGCGTAGGCGTAGGCGTAGCCGTTCCCGGCAATCGCCGGCTGCATGCTCAGGGTAAGGGCCAGGCCCAGCGCGGCCCCGCCAAACAGGGCCTTTTTGATCGAGTCGCCCAGGGGGGCTGCCAAAGGGGTCTTGCTGAAGTTCCAACGCATGTTTCATCCTCCGTTGCTGAATGACCACGCGACCTGGTGCGTGGCGCTGGAACCCGAAGCTAGTCAGGTCAACGGCGGAACTCCAGAGCTTTGTTCGTCGATATTCGTGCACATCCGGTCGATTTAATCGGACGTAGTTTTAATGAGTTAGGCGCGCGGTTCGAGGTGTTTAAACGGAAAACGACGGCGCCTAGCGTTGGTCGGACCTGATACCCGAGATCAGCAGCCGGAAATCACTCAGCGCCTGCTGGAGCCTTTTGCGCTCAACGGTCGATTTGCGACCCAGTTGCTTGAGCACGAACTCGGCGGTATCAATGACGCGCTGGGTGCGCGGGTGCCTGGGGCAGCTCTCGATGTTCAGGTACTTGTCGAGCGTTCGCGTCGTAGGCGTTGATTTGTCGATGTAAACCGGCCAGATCCCGCTCTCCTCGGCCAGCTCCAGCTTGCTTTTACCCAGGTCGTGCTCCCAGCACGCCAGGGCATTGAGCATGACATTGACCGCCTGCTCCCGGATTGCCGGGCGCGCACTGCCCGTCCCGGTGCTCTCGCTGCCGAGCAGATCGATACCGGATGCAGTCGGGATCAGGCCCGGAGTGTTGCGGGCGATTTCCAGCAGGCTGTTGAGGGACTGCTCCACCGCGTTCATGCGTTGTTCGTTGCGCTGCACGCTGGTGACGACGGTTTCCGCGGACAGGTACTCGCCGGCCCGAGGCTGCGCATCCAGCACGATCGCATAGCCGCGGCCACCCTGCACGTCCAGCGAACGGATCACGGCATCGCGCCGGATACGGCTGCCGTCCTTGCCCAGGCAGGTGAGCTGCGACTGGATTTTCGCTGCAGGCGCAGCATCGCTGCGGATGGCGTCCTGCATCAGGCCGGCGATATCGTCGGCGAACAGATCATGCAGGTCCAGGTCGCCGATTTCGTCGGGCGCATAGCCGAACAGGGCCATGGCGCCACGGTTGAAATACACCGCTTCCCGGTCGTCGCCGAAACACAGAATCGCGCTGTCATCGAGATCCAGCAGGCGCTCCAGGTCACCGGTGCGCAGGCGTACCTGTTCGGCCATGGCGTTGAAGTTCCCGGCGAGGATGGCGAAGTCCCGCAGGCCTTTTTTGTCTACGGTCAGGTCGAGCTTGCCGCCCGCCATCTGCTGCATGTCGCGCACCATGCGGCGCACCGGCACGAACAGAAAGCGGTTGAACAGCCACAGGGCGAACAGCAGCGTGCCGAGGGTCAACAGCAGAAAGCCGGTGATGGTGACGCTGCGGGTGCGGTCCATCCGGGCGTTGAGCTTCTCGACGTTCTCGTAACCGACAATCCTGAACGCGGGCACACCGTCGGTGGAGAACAGCAGGTACTCGATCGGCAGGTGGCTGCCGGAGTAATCCGGCTCAGCAGCGATAACGGGCTCGCCGTCGGGTGTGAAAATGCTGATCGGCGTCCGGGTAATGGCACCGATATCCGGGAGGTTGAACACCGGGTTGATAATGATCTCCAGGTAGCCGATCTGGCGCAGCCCGCCGATGGGCACCAGCGTGGAGTGCAACGGGCCCTGCGACGAAATCCACAGCGCATCGACGGCTTTCAGGCGCTCAATGCCGGATCGGCCGGCCAGAGTCTGCGCAACCGGGCCGGCCAGGTGTCGATCCAGCCCGCCCAGGCCCCTGCTGCTTTCGGCAATGAACTTCAGATCCAGGTCGTAGATACGGATTTTCTCCAGGTTGATGTTGGCGAACCCCACGAAGCCGTTGATGAACGGATCGTCCAGCAGGTCGAGCAGGCGATCCTCAGCGTCGGCCTGATCCAGGCTGTGCAGCGCCTGGATCATCTCGTCGCTGTGGGCGAGGCGCATACCGAGGTCGAAGGTGTGGCCGCGCACGGCTTTCAGCATCTCCTGGGACGCCACCTCGATGACCCGCGACAGACTGTTCATCTGCGCATCAAGCGCGGCCTGCCGGAAGTAACTTCCGGCGAGCAGTGACAGGATCGTTGCGACGCAGGCAATCATCACGAAAATGATGACAGTGACAGCGCGTATGGATAAGGCTTCTATGCGCATAAGACTGGGGAGGGACCTGCGAACGATACGGGATGCGTGCCTTAGTTCGAAATGACCGGCAAACGCTTGTCCTTCCATTCCTTCCAGCCGCCGCGGAACCAGAACAGGTTGCGGTAACCCCAGTCAATGGCCTTGCCCAGGGCATCGGAACTGCGCAGACAGCGCACGCCGTTGCAGTAGAAAACGATCGGCGTGGACTTGTCCGGGCAGGCTTCCTCGAGGTCTTCCTGCCGCAGCGCGGTATTCAGCAGGTTCACGGCGCCTTCGATGTGACCTTTCATATACTCGGACTTCTTGCGCGAGTCGATGATGACCAGGTCGGGCTTGGACAGTATCAGTTCGACGACCTGCTCCGCAGTGACTGTCACCGCGCCCGGCACGCTTTCGGGGGCGTAGGGTTTCTCGGCGGCATTGCAGTTCAGCGCTGCAAGCAGCAGGCAGCACATGAGTAACAGGCCATCGCGCAGGCGGCAAAACGCTTTGTCTGGAATCAGTGCAGATGGTATGAAGCTGGTCATCGGCGGACACTCCCGGAGGCCGCCATAATGCGGCAACCGGGATTCGATCGCAACGCCGGACCGTCGGCCGCAACAGGGCTCAGTCGCCATCGCGAATCCTGCCGCAGGCGTTGAACCAGCCGGTTGCCGGGGTGTGGCGGTGCAGTCGCGCGGATCCCTGTCACGGCCGTCATGCACGCGGTCCTTGATCGCAGGAGAAAAAGACAAGAATACGAACTGTAAACGCGACGTCACGCTGCGCGCCGGCCGGCGGAATGAATCCGGTACAACTGCACCGCCTGGAGCAGGTTCACCAGCAGCAGCAGGTTCGACGCCAGCATCAGGACCGCTGCGGGCCGGGTCCACAACGGCGGCGCAGTGAGCGACAGC
The DNA here is from genome assembly GCA_024102665.1 of Thiogranum sp. Taxonomy (GTDB): domain Bacteria; phylum Pseudomonadota; class Gammaproteobacteria; order DSM-19610; family DSM-19610; genus Thiogranum. Next base: position 12,627 of record JAGFJP010000012.1, read on the forward strand.
AGCAATAACAGCAAACCACAGGCATGCAGCAGAAACTGGCCCTGCATCGGCCGTTCGGCGATAACTTCGTGAATGCTCGGCGCATATATCCGGGTGCCGGGCGGCACCTGCCCTTTGAGCACCGGCATGCGCAGGTTCAGCCACACCAGGAACGGCACGATCTTGTACAGCATGCCGTTGATCAGCGATAACGCGAACCCCGGCAACAGCAGAACACCCGCCAGCATTTGCGCATCCGCCGCCGGACCGTTCGCTGCAAAAGCGGCGAACAGGAGAACCCCGCCGCCCGCAAGCAGGCATACCATGCCAAGGCGCCAGAACCAGTCGGTAATATCGAAACGCTTGCGACGCCGTCGCAGCAGCAAAAACAGCGTGACCAGCGCATACACGGCCATCAGGAGGGCCGTGACGGCAGTCACCGCCCTGCCGGCACCGGCGACGGGCAGCAGGCTGGCGGCGACCAGCAGCAACATCAAAAAGTAGACCAGGCGCCTGTTGAAGCCGTCAGGGTAAGGCGGCGTGGTCAGGAACATCGGTATCACCTGCGCCGACACGCCGATAATCAGAATGAAAATCCAGCCGGCGAAACCCCAGGCGGCATGGTAGTTGGTCAGGCCGCGCTGCAACGGCACTGCATCGAATGTATAAGCCGCGGCCAGGTAGCCGCCCAGCGCTACGGTCAACAGCAGCGCAAAAGCAGCCAGTTGCGCGGCACCTGCCGCCCCCCGGGTCCTGCCGATATTGCGGATAGCGACGACCACGGCCAGAGCGAACAGTATCAGCGCAGGGACCAGCAGCAGCACGGCTGCGCCGAACAAGGGTGCAGCATCGGTCAGGAAAGCGGACACCAGGCACAGGGTACCCGCCGTCAGCAGCAGGTGCAGGCAGGCGGCGGCACGTTGCAGACCCGGCACAGTGACGCCCATCAGCACCGGCAGCATCTGCAGCAGCGCACCCAGCATGCCCATGGCGATGTAGCCCAGCGTAAACGCATGGGTGACTGCCAGTGCCGCCGGATGCCAGCGTGATTGCAGCAGCTGACCGCCGTCCAGCAGCAGGATGGCTGCGCCGAGTATGCCGAACAACGGGACAGTGAGAAAAAATCGCACCGGCGTCCAGAAGCGCGGCGCATTCTCCAGCGACAGCGCAGCGAGATTCACGTCGCCGGTCTGCGGATGCTGATCAGGTAAATGCCGTTTTTCTCGTCGTGAACGGTGCTATGCTGCCAGCCGCGTTCATCCAGCAAGGGATACAACAGCAACGGCTCGCGCCAGTGCGTCACCTCCAGCCGCGCATCCCGCGGCAGGATATCCAGTTCGGCGAGAATGCGTTCCAGCGGCTCCGGCGCGGCCAGCGACCGCACATCGAGCTTGCGCGTCATCATCCCCGGGTGGTCGCGCGAAATCCCGGCACCCGGTCCACCAGTTCCTGCAGAGAATCCTGCAGCGCCTGGTCCGCCATGGGATACAGCACCTGCTCTTCCTTGACGTTGTGCTGCTGCAGAAACAGGAAAAAGGTTTCCGAGGTGCCGAGCACTTCTCCCCGGTCATGCCGTTGCACGGCGTCGCCGATACGTTGCAGCAGTTCGCGCAGTTCCGCGTGTTCGCTGCGCATCACCTGCGTGGGACCCTGGCGCATGCCGGTTTTCTCCTCAAACAGGGGAAACAGCGCCTGCTCCTCGTTGGCAAAGTGTTGCAGCGTATCGTCACTGAGATGCTGGTACAGGGACCCGGCCTGTTGCCAGTCATCCCGGCTGACGGCAGCTTCCATTTTCTCGAACAGCTCGTCGCAACTGCGATGCTGCTCGCCGAAGAAGTTCTGGATCGACGACATGAGCGCTCCTATTTCCAAAATCCGCTGTGTGCGAAACCGCCGGGCACGGCGGCGCCAGGCGCCGATATTACCCGCCTCCGGGCGGCCAACCCAAATCTCTGCCAATTGATGTAGATCAAGGACAGGGACCCGCGAATATCAGAGCATCGCGCGCCAGGGCGTTGTCACAACAACCAAAAGCCTTTTAAACCACGATTTCCAGACGAGATTAATGAATAAGGTATACCCCTGGCTTAACCAACCGCTGCTCAAAGGAGACATCCATGGCTGATCAGAATCCGCACGATGACAAGAAAGAACGCATTCCTGCGATGCAGGCACTGCTGGAAAATCCTTTCCTGCTGCTCTTCCTCGGTGTCGCGATACCGACGGTTTTCTACATCGTGTGGGGCATCATGGAAATCGCCACCTTGCCCGTCGCACAATAATCCACTCCCAGGGAGGAGCACGCAGCCATGACTTCTTACTTACCGCCCGCCCAGCGTATCTGGTGGAAAATGCCCGTCGGTCGCGAGGAGATCGTCTGGATCGCCATCGCTCTGGTCTGGTGCCTCATCCTGTTTTTCATGATGCCTTTCTGGCATGTTTACGGAAAACAGAACCTGTCCACCGAGGCCTACCAGACCACGCCGGCGCAGTTCGGCCTGAAGGTCCAGGCGATGATCGACCAGTACACCGTCCGCCATGAAACCGAGCAGCAGATCCCTGTCGTCGCGCCTCCGGCCGGCAGTGATATCTATATGCTGGGCCGCCTGTGGCAGTGGTGGCCGATCCTGGAACTGGAAAAGGGCCAGACCTACCGTCTGCATCTCTCCTCCATGGACTGGCAGCACGGCTTTTCACTGCAGCCGGTCAATATCAATATGCAGATCCTTCCCGGCTACGAAATGGTGTTGAACATCACTCCCGACGTGGCAGGTGAATACGGCGTTGTGTGTAACGAATACTGCGGTATCGGGCACCACACCATGCTCGGCAGAATCTACGTGAAGGAGTGATGAGACATGTCCAATTTCAGACTCTGCCCTGATACGGGCTTGTATTTCGACAGGAACGCGGAAAGTCTCATGAAGGTCAATGCGGTTGCGGCGGCGGTTTCGCTGCTGCTGGCCGGCCTGCTGGCGCTCGGCGTAGCCCTGACCCGCTGGCCGGCCGTGCACCTGCTGCCCGCAGACCAGTTCTACATGTTCCTCACCGCGCACGGTATCGACGCACTGATCTTCTGGATCATTTTCTTCGAGATCGCGATTCTCTACTTCGCGTCATCGACCCTGCTAAGGTGCCGGCTGGCGGCACCACGCTGGGCCTGGTCGGGTTTTGCCCTGATGGTGATCGGCGCGGTGTTGACCAATATCGCCGTTTTCCAGGGCAACTCGAGCGTGATGATGACCTCCTACGTACCGATGCAGGCAGCGCCGCATTTCTACCTCGGCCTGATTCTGTTCGCGGTGGGCGCGCTGATCGGCTGCTTCGTGTTCTTCGGCACCCTGGTGATCGCCAAACAGGAGCAGACCTACGAGGGTTCCATTCCGCTGGTCACCTTCGGTGCCGTTACCGCGGCGATTATCGCAGTATTCACCATTGCCTGCGGGGCCATCATCCTGGTACCGACCTTCCTCTGGTCTATCGGCTACATTGCGCATATCGATCCGGCGATGTACCGCGTCATCTGGTGGGGCCTCGGTCATTCGTCGCAGCAGATCAACGTGGCGGCACACGTATCGGTATGGTACCTGGTCGGCGGCCTGCTGCTGGGCGCCCGGCCGATGTCCGAGAAAGTCAGCCGCGGCGCTTTCCTGCTCTATATATTGTTCCTTCAGCTCGCTTCCGCGCACCACATCCTGGTCGACCCGGGCATCAGCACCGAGTGGAAGATCTTCAACACCAGTTACGCCATGTACCTGGCGGTGCTGGCGAGCATGATCCACGGTCTCACCGTTCCCGGTTCCATGGAGGTGGCGCTGCGTCAGAAGGGCTACAACCGCGGCATGTTCGAGTGGCTGCGCAAGGCGCCGTGGGGTAACCCGACGTTTTCCGCCACCTTCATCTCGATCATCATCTTCGGGTTCATCGGCGGCATCACCGGCGTGGTCATGGGTACCGAGCAGATCAACCTGATCATCCATAACACCATCTATGTCCCGGCGCATTTCCACGCCACCGTGGCGGTCGGCACCACACTGACCTTCATGGGCCTGACCTATCTGCTGATCCCGGTATTGTTCCGGCGCCGGATGATCCTGCCCACGCTGGCCAAATGGCAGCCTTACCTGTTCGGCGGCGGCATGACGATCCTGATCCTGTTCATGATGGGTGCCGGCACCCTGGGCGTATCGCGGCGTCACTGGGACATGGACTTCGCCGGCGCGGCGCTGAGCTTCGAGTATTCGGGCATGGCCTACACCATGATGGGCATTGCCGGCATCGGCGCCGTCATCGCCGTGTTCGCCGGTGGTGCCTACCTGTTGATCACGGTCGGCTCGCTGGTGTTCGGCAAAAAGCTGGAAGAATCCGCCGGTCTGCTGCAGAGCTTCGGCGTGCCCCTGCCATCGCGCGCCTATGGTGTACAGCCGGAAGTGCTGCCCATGGCGAAAGTCGTTGAGGAACACGGCTCGGCCGGCTTCGAGGCACCAGGCACTTTCGTGCTGGCCATGGTGCTGCTGGTATCGTTCGTCGTGTACTACTTCATCAACTGGAAATACCTGGCCTCGGTCTGGCCGCTGAGCTAGACTTTCCCGGCCATGTCCACGCGGGGCGGTAATGATTACCGCCCCGCTCCGCCGCAGGTGAAATGCATGCGCGACTACACTCAAGCTCTTCCGCCCTGCCCCCGCCCCGAACGGCTTGCGAAACAGCCCTGGACATTGTCGGAGCGGCTCAACCAGATTGTTAATCTTATGAAGCTCCGCATCGGCGTCGTCATGGCCGCCACGGCGGTAGTGGCCCTGGTGGTGACACCGGGACAGGCGATACCCGCCTGGCAGGTGCTGGTCCTGGCGCTCAGCGTACTGCTGGCTGCGGGCGCCGCAGGTGCTTTCAACCAGTATTGCGAAACGGACATCGATGCCCGCATGCGGCGCACCCATGACCGTCCTTTCGTAACCGGCGCTTTGCCCCACAGTCGCGTGTGGCTGCTGGTGATCGCGGTGCTGCTGGTCACCGCTGTCGCAACCGCAGGCATGCTGCTCAACGGCGTGGCTGCCCTGTACATTTTTCTGGGTGCATTCTTTTATGCGGTTGTCTACACGCTGTGGCTGAAACGCCGCACTTCCCTGAATATTGTCATCGGCGGAGCCTCGGGAAGTTTCGCCGTACTGGCGGGCGGGGCCGTGGTTGACCCGCAGCTGGGACCGGTACCGCTGGCCATGGCCGTGGTGCTGTTCCTCTGGACACCACCGCATTTCTGGAGCCTCGCCATCGCCCGCCGTGACGACTACGCGGCGGTCGGAGTGCCCATGCTCCCGGTAACGGCGGGCAACGCCTTCGCGGCGCGCGCCGTGCTGCTGCACACATTACTGCTGACCGCGGCATCTGTGGTGCCGTTTCTGTTCGGGCTCGGCTGGTTGTACCTGGCCGGCGCACTGGCCGGCGGCGGCTATTTCATCTACCGCAGCGCGCAACTGGTGCGCAACCCCTCCCGTGAAACCGGCATGCGCAGTTTCGTTGCCTCTCTGGTGCAACTGATCGTGCTGCTGTTGTTCGCTGTGCTCGACGCCCAGCTGTTGGGTTGATAACCCGGCATGCTTCAGGGTGCCAGGCTATCCCCGCTGCTGCCGCTGCTGCTGTTGCTGCTTGTCTGCATCCCTGGTTACGGACTGCCGGCGCGCGCTGCCGGGCAGCCGGGCGGCAGCGCGCCGGCAGACCCGGTCAAAGCCTTCCAGTACCAGGCGGCGCTGGAACGCAGCCAGGCAGCCATCGGCACCCGGCTCGGCAATCATGCGTTGACCGACCACCAGGGGCGCGCGCTTTCGCTTGACGATTTGCGCGGCAAGCCGCTGGTTCTGAGCCTGATCTACACCAGCTGCTACCAGATCTGCCCGATGACCACCCGGCACCTGGCCAAGGTCGTGGACAAGGCGCGCGCAGCGCTCGGCGATGACGGGTTCAACGTCGCCGTACTCGGCTTCGACGCGTACAACGACAGTCCCCAGGCGATGTTGCATTTCGCCAGAAAACAGGGCATCGACCAGCGCGGCTGGTATCTGCTCAGCGCCAGCCCGGACACCATCAGGACTCTCGGCGCGGAAATCGGTTTTGAGTTCTTCGCCTCGCCCAACGGCTTCGACCACATTACCCAGGCCACCGTCATCGACGCCGACGGCCGCGTCTACCGTCAGGTCTATGGCGAAGTATTCGACACCCCGCTGCTGGTGGAACCTCTCAAGCAACTGCTGCTGGGGCAGCCCAGGCCGGAGCAGACGCTGATCTCCGAACTGATAGACAAGGTGCGTTTTTTCTGTACCACCTATGATCCGGCACGGGACGCCTACCATTTCGATTATTCGCTGTTTATCGGAATCGCAGTAGGGATGTTTGTCATTCTGTCCGGAGTTGCTTTCATCGCGCGCGAAATACTGCACGCACGGCGCTCGGCCAACACTTGAGGTATATCAAGGACGGTGCATACCGTGTCATTTACCGTGCGCCGGTGCAGGACAGGCAGAAATGCAGAAGATAAACCATTCGCGGCCGGGAGGTCGTCGCTACGCGACCTTGCAGGATCCCGGTCATGACGGGCAACGCGTTTTTGCAACGACGACATTGAAAGCGGCGAGATCGACATCTTGACCAGGCACGTCAATCCCATAAAACGCAGCTACCTGCTGCTCGAAGACTGGTTCAACCTCTCGTTCGGAGCGGACTGGAATCCGCTTTACCATCTGGGGACGCTGGCGTTTTTCTTTTTCTGGGTGGTGCTGGTCAGCGGCATCTACCTGTTCATCTTTTTCGATACCAGCATCGCCGGCGCCTACGCTTCCGTCGAGTACATGACCCATGATCAGTGGTATGCCGCCGGCGTCATGCGCAGCCTGCACCGCTACGCCTCGGACGCGGCGATGGTGACCATTCTCCTGCACATGTTCCGTGAATTCTCCCTCGACCGCTATCGCGGCGTACGCTGGTTTTCCTGGTTTACCGGCGTGCCGACCCTGTGGTTTGTCATCACTCTGGGCATCACCGGTTACTGGCTGGTCTGGGATGAACTGGGTCTTTTCGTCGCCGTCTATTCCGCGCAGCTCATGGACACCCTGCCGGTTGTATCCGGCTCCATGGCACGCGATTTTCTGGCCGGTCAGCTCACTGACCGCCTGTTCACACTGATGGGTTTCCTGCATCTGCTCGGTCAGCCGGTAATCCTCATCATCGCCCTGTGGATCCATGTCAAGCGGCTGTCGCACGTTAACATCAGCGCCCCGCGTGGCCTCGCCATCGGCAGCTTCCTGGCGCTGCTGGTGCTGTCATTGCTGAAACCTGCCACCAGCCACGGGCCGGCGGACCTGGACAAGGTGCCGACAGTGCTGAATATCGACTGGTTCTATCTCAATGTCTATCCGCTGCTCGACCGGTGGACCGCCGACCAGGTGTGGCTGGTGACCACCGGCGTCACCCTGCTGTTGATGATCATGCCCTGGTTGCCACCGAAGAAAACCGGCCCCGCCGCGGAAGTTCATCTCAACCAGTGCAACGGTTGTGGCCAGTGCGCTCAGGACTGTCCCTTCGACGCCATCACCGTGCAGGCGCGCACCGACGGCGCGCGCTGGGCCAGTGAAGTGGTGGTCAATCCGGACCAATGCGCGGCCTGCGGTATCTGTATGGCGTCCTGCCACGCCTCGAATCCGTTCCGCCAGCCACAGAAGCCGCTGGAAACCGCTATCGATATGCCGCAATTCCCGATCGATGAAATCCGGCGCCTCACCGGCAAGGCACTGGCAGAGCTGAAAGGCGACACGAAGATCATCGTGTTCGGTTGCGACAACGCTGTCGACGTCGCCGATTTCAAGGCGCCCGATGTTGCGGTGCTCAGTCTGTTCTGCGCCGGCATGCTGCCGCCAACGCTGGTGGAATATGCGCTGGCGCACGGCGCGGACGGCGTGCTGGTCACCGGTTGCCGCAGCGGTGATTGTTACTATCGCTACGGGAACATCTGGCTGGACCAGCGCTTCGCCGGCCGCCGCAAGCCCATACTGCGGCAACGCGCGCAACGCGAGCGCATAGAGGTATTCAGGGCGGCCGTCACCGACACCGCCAGGCTGCGGCGCGGACTTGCACAGTTCCGGGAAAAGATTACCGCGGTCAAGCGCCAGGCAGCGCACACCGATCCATCAACCGGGCGCGAGGCCGGCGATGCCTGAACTGTTGCGCTATTCCCTGCAGGCGTTGAACTATGCGGTGTTCATGCTGCTGGTCTGGTATTTTTCGGTCGCACCGCCCTATACACATCTGTCCCCGGACCAGGCGGTGATCACAGTCGCATTCGCACATGCCGGCGAACGCCGCGAGGCGTGCCGGGAACTTTCTGCGGAGGAACTGGCCCGGCTGCCGCCCAACATGCGCGCGCCCATGGACTGTCCGCGCGAGCGTTCGCCGGTATCAGTGGACCTTCTGGTCGATGGCGAGCGGGTTATCGACGAAGTGCACACTGCACCCGGCCTGTACAATGACCTGGGGGTGGACATCTATCGCAGCGCCAAAGTGAGTGCCGGTGAACACAGGCTGGTCGTGCATATGAATGACAACGCGCGCGTCGAAGGTCCGACGCATGTTCACGAAGAAACGGTGGTGCTGGAGCCAGCCCAGCACCTGGTGATCAATTTCAATTCCGACACCAGGGAGTTTTTCATCAAGTGAGGCCGGGCCGGCTACTGCACAGGCAACAGGCGCTGGATCAGGTTGAACACCACCACTGCCAGGACCAGAATGATCGCGAAAAATATCAGTGAGCGGTGTTCGAAGCGTTCGCCGCGCCGGATCTCGATCCGGTTGAGGATCCAGTCCGAGACCAGGTACAGCAATACCGCGGCAATCGTGTAATAGAGCATTTCCATTATCGGTATCCGGATTCACCTCTGGCCGCCGGTTACAATAACCGGCGGGTCCCATTACAATTCTGCATGGCGCAACACAATAGCACAACGCCGACCGGCAACGGCGCATGCGCATACGCAAACCAGGAGCCTGGCATCGCATGATACTGGCAAAACAGATTCACGTCGCGTGCGTGATACTGACCTTTGTGCTGTTTTTCACCCGCGGTGTGTGGATGCTCATGGAATCGGATCTGCTGCAGCGCAAGTGGACGCGGCGGGTGCCGCCGGTCATCGACACCCTGTTGCTGCTCAGCGCCATCTACCTGGCCGTCACCATCCACCAGTATCCCTTCGTGCACGGCTGGCTGACCGCCAAGGTTCTCGCGTTGTTCGCGTATATCGGACTGGGTATGCTGGCGCTGACCTATGGCCGCACCAAAACCGTTCGCGCGACTGCATGGGTCGCTGCGCTGCTGTGTTTTGCCTACATCGTAGCGGTCGCGTATACGAAAAATCACTGGGTGTTCACCTGAAAACGGTATCCGGCAATGATCAGGCATAAGCATCGATATCGCGTGAAGGCATCGCTCCTCGCCGCCTGCCTGCTGGTGACCGCCTGCGGCGAGCCGAGCAAACGTCTCGATGACTATCTGTTCTACGACGGCCCGGTGCTGCAACTCAAGGTGGTGCGCTTTTACCGCAACATTCCGTTCAACTACCTGGGCGAACACGCCGTGGTGATGTGCCGCTCGGAGCATACCCGCGACTTCCGGCAGGACGACGCCCGCGACAACGGCTGGCGTATCCTCGGTGACGCCGGCAGCCAGGGCAGTCAGGATGCCCGCGAGGCGGCACTCGCCGTTCAGGACAGCTACCGGGTCATAGACGCGCATATCCTGGTAGTGACACAGCAGGCACTGAATATCAGCTTCGATGCCTGTGGCTCGTTCTCCAGCTGGGATCCGACCCGGCTGCCGCCCGGGATGATCGAGGCAGTCGAGAAACCCGACTCCTGCGCACCCGCGGGACCGGTGGATTGCCGCTACCTGGATTTTGAAGGCGAGCGCACGCCGCGTTACGACAAGATCGCGACCGCGGCGGCGGGACAGGTCAGCTTCAACGTGGTGTCAACCGCGTTCCGCGATGTGCAATCCTTGCGGGTTCACACACGCAACAACGGCGCCCTTTGGCATGTGGACACTGTGACAAGGGACAGCACGCCAGCAGAACTGCAGCCGGATACCCTGCGCGCCCTGCGCCTTGAGGTGCCGGCGCACGGCGAGCAGCCGGACCTGGCGCAATGGCTGGAATCCGTGCTGGCGCCGCGCAGCATGGTCGTCTGGCCGCGGCACACCACAGACTGCCGCGATCCGGCCGCGGCAGCGGACGCAAGCACGACGTTACAGTGCGCCGAAATCCGTTTCCGCGACGGTGCCGGTAATCACGGTATTATTTCCCTCGCCCTCGACAGCGGACCGAACGGCGCGCCATCGTTCCATGCCGCTGTTTACAGCACGGCCGACGCTTCTTACCCGGCGAAATCCCTGACCCGGCTTCGCGACCTGCTCGCGACAGCGGCAACGCTGCGCCGCTGAGGCTGGCTACCCTGCGGAAGGGACGGGGAAGCCAGCCGTGTGTCGCGCAATGGTCGCACTCGCGTACACCGGCCCGCTGCGGCGCATATCGCGAGGCTCTCAACTCAATCCTTTCTGCTGAAAGAACTCGCGGTACTGGTAATCGACCTCGTTGATGTGCTTGTACAGCCAGTCCCACAGCAACGAGCTCATTTTCTTCTTGAACTTGATGTTGCGATTGTTGATTTCGCCCTGCATCTTGATCATTTCCGCAGTGAAATCGTCGTGCAGCTTCTTGTGGTCTTCATACGCCGGGTAACCGTGTTCGCGCATCAGGGCTTCTTCTTCAGCGAAATGCGTAGCCACGTAACGCATGACCTTGCTCAGCAGCGAATCGATGCGGCGCCAGTCCTCGTTGGTCGGTTCGCGTGATGACAGTTCTTCCACGATCTGGCTGAACTCCACGGCATAGCTCGCCAGGCGCAGGTGCTGCTTGTTGATTTCCGCGATACCGACTTCCTTCAACAGGCAATGGGAACTGTCTTTGGCTGCAGAACTCTTGAATCCGAACATATACTTTCCTCCAGAAATGATTCCGCGGCGAGGCTGGCGGCGCTGCTGCGCTTGCCTTTGGTACGTTACATGAGGCCTGATACCTTACCTTAGACCAGCATACCGGCGCGCGCGACCGCTCAGCCGCGAATATACACCCAGCTGCCGACCGGCTCGGTTGCACCGCCATACAGGTGCGCCGGATACTGCCCGCCGGGCCAGTAAATCAGGGCATTCGGGCTGAACAAACCGGTCGGACACCTGATGCGCAATTCCCACGGCACCCGGTCGAGCGCGCGGCTGCCGTCCGCCGGTCCGAGCAGGTCCTCGAACACCGCGCGCGGCATCCCGTACAAGCGGTAGGTCTCGGCAAGCGTCGGCGCCATTTGCATGCGGCCCTGGCCGGCCTTCCAGCGCGTCGCATGAAAATCCACCGGCTCGATGTCTTTCGGTGCGCGGTCGATCAATGCACTGCTGATCTTTTCCTCGCCGTCCAGGGTGAACACCAGGATTGCGTGGTCGGGGTCGCCGTCGCGGTAATGGCTGCGGCCGGCAATCGCCCGGCCCTGCCGTGAACCGAGATCATACCAGAGCAGGAACGCACGTCTGTCCGGCAGCAACCGGTACTCGAAGCGCCGGCAACGCTGCAGTCCGGTTTCCGGAATCTCCCGCAGATACTGCGGCAACAGCTCGTCCAGCATCCGCGGCGGCTTACCCTTGTCCTCGCTATAAGCGCGGATAGCGCTGAGCAACGGTTCGGCGCGGCGCGCCGCTGCCTCGAAACCCGCCTTGCGATCCTCCCGGTCCTGCGCGGTTTCGGTTCGCGGCCACAGCAGGTACGACCCGATCATCAGCGCAACGGCCACAAGCAGCAACACCGCCGGCAGGCGTCGCCTTGCCATCAGGCGTGCACCGCTGCAACAGGCATATCAGCCACAGGTCGGGTTGCACGCGCCGGACTCATTCGAACCCCTGTTCCAGAAACAGAGTCCGGATTTTTTCCACCGCCTCCTCGTCCGGCGGATAGAAAGTCGCCGCCATGACGAAGATCCCGTTGCGCGCCTGTCCCGACAGTTTCCTGTTCTGCAGCGCTTCCTGGAACGTGGCCTCGGCTGCCTCGATATCCTTGCACTTGAATAACGAAACAATCCGCGTGCTGGTATATTTCGCCATGGCGTATTCGGCGACATACTCCATGTTCGGGTTGATCGGGCCGCGCAGCAGCAGATCACCATCCAGGCCCTGCTTTTGCAGCGTTTCGATAAAGCCACTCAATTCCGGTGGCGCTGCCGGCCCCTGCGGCGCGCATCCGGTCAGTATCGCCAGCACAAGCATCAAGCCGATCAGGCAGGTTTTCATACGCTTGCACTCCCGGTCACAGCGGTCCCACCATCGAATCATGCGGGCCGGAATTTTCCTGTATCAGCTGCAGCAAGACAATTCTTCCCTTTTCCCGAATCGGCCTTGACACCCGATCCGGCGCCCTGCCCGCCGCATCCCGCAGGCCGGACTGGTCAAGCCGCCAGCCTTGGGCGATACTCGCCCCAGGGGGTATGAGGCATGGGCAGCACCGACGACTGGTTGATACACGAGCACTCGCTGTACGAAGATCTTCTCGCCAACTGCCAGGAGGCAGCCGAAGCCGAGGACTGGCGCAGCGTCGACGCGCTGTTCGGCAAGCTGATCACACATCTGAAACGGCATATGGCCCTGGAAGAGGAAGTGCTTTACCCGGCCTACGAAGCCGCGACGCATGCGCCCCAGGGTCCGACCGGTGCGCTGCGCCATGAGCATGACCGGATTGTCCGCCTCGTCACGGACATGACGCGCGTCATCCGCACACGGGATTCGGATCATGTGCTCGAGTCCCTGGAGCATCTCGAAAACCAGATGATCAAACACCACGAAAAAGAGGAAGACATTTTTCTGCCCATGGCGAGTCATATCCTCGACGACCAGCGCGCGGACATCTTGCGCCAGCTCGCCGACTTCCGGCCGTCCGGCTCCAGCCGCAAGTGGGAAATCTGAACAGCAAACGGGAAGGGGTATCCACCCCTTCCCGTTCGGCCTTACCACTGTTACCGTCAGTAGATATCGTGCACAGTGTTATACAGGTTGAACTTGCCGGTCGGGGTCACCAACCGCTTGTCCTTGATCACATGCTTTAACTTGCGGGTCTTGTCATCCACGATGACGATGGCGGATTCCTCATCCTTGCCGCTCCAGACAGAGAACCAGACCTCATCGCCCGCCTTGTTGTACTCGGGCTGAACGACGCGCTTCGGTCCGGGACCCTTTATGTCCGCCCACTCGGCGATCGGCAGGACTTCATAACCCTTGTCCGGATTATTCACGTCAAACACAGCGATGCTCTGACTGGCTGCCGGATTGGGGTTGAGCGTGGTGTCGACCCAGAGATTCGAGGAATTGGGATGCGACTTCACGAACAGTGAACCGCCACCCTGCCCCTGCAGCGTGCGCACTACCTTCCATGCATGTTTCGGGTGTTTTTCCGGATCGGTAGCGATGAAGGTCACATCCGCGTTACCCAGCGCACTGGTCACCCACACCGGCCCATACTCCGGGTCGGTAAGGTTGGCGCCACGACCCGGGTGCGGAATCTCGTGGGTATCCACCAGCGCGGTCAGCTCGCGGTTTTTGGAGTCGATCACCGCGATCTTGTTGGACTGGTTGGCCGCCGTCAGGAAGTAACGATGCGTCTTGTCCCAGCCACCGTCGTGCAGGAAACGGGCTGCGCCAATCGTCGTGACACTGAGGTTGTCGACGTCTTTGTAGTTGACCATCAGCACCTTGCCGGTTTCCTTGACGTTGACAATGAACTCGGGATGCTCATGCGAGCCGACGATGGCCGCCACCCGCGGTTCCGGGTGATATTCCTGGGTATCGACGGTCATGCCGCGCGTGGAAACGATTTTCATCGGTTCCAGCGTTTCGCCATTCATGATGACGTACTGGGGCGGCCAGTAAGCGCCGGCGATCGCCAATTTGTCCTCATAGCCCTTGTACTTGGATGTCTCGACGGAACGCGCTTCGAGACCGATCTTGATTTCGGCGACGTTATCCGGTGTCGGCATCCACAGGTCGATGAGGTTGATGCGCGCGTCGCGCCCGATCACGAACAGGTAGCGGCCGGAAGTCGAATAGCGCGAAATGTGCACCGCGTAACCGGTGTCGATGATATTGATGATTTTCTTGCTGTCACCATCGACCAGGGCAATCTGCCCGGAATCGCGCAGTGTCACGGAAAATAGATTGTCCAGATTGTACTTGTTCATCTTCTTCTTCGGACGTTTTTCCGGGTCAACCAGGACCTTCCAGGATGACTTCATCTCCGGCATGCCGAATTCCGGTGGCACCGGCGGCTCATGCTGCAGGAACTTGGCCATCAGCACCACTTCATCGGCGGTGAGTGCGCCCGTTTGGCCCCAGCTCGGCATACCGGCCGGCGAACCGAAATCGATGAATACTTTCAGGTAGTCGGTGCCTCTTCCGAGGGTGATCTCAGGCGTCAAAGGTTTGCCGGTCGCGCCCTTGCGCAATACACCATGGCACCCGGCGCAGCGTTCGAAGTAGATCTGCTTGGCGCGCGCGAATTCCGCTTCGGTCAAGGGTGGCGCACCGGGCGTCAATACGTCTCTTGTGCCCTCGTGTTCGGGAATCGGTGCACCCTTGTAGGCGCGTTCGCCCGGTGTCGTGCCCGGGTGCTCACCATCCGTCGCAGCCTGCGCAGCGCCAGCGGCAAGTGACAGCATGCCGATAGCAGCGAAGCGTGCAAGACGGGTAACCGCTGACTTCTTCATCTCAAATCCTCCTGTTCAGACCTGGTTGACAATTTCTGATGCTGCAAACTACAGCATTCAACACGGTTCTCATTGATTTAGATCAAGACCGGGGTTTTTTCGAGAATCCGGTTCCGGCGGCGGGGTCTGCATGCGCGCCAGCACCGCCTTGCTCTTTTCCCTTCTGATGCGTTTTTCCGACAGCGGCGGGCAACGGTGATCGTCCCAGTAAGTCACCTGGCAATCCAGGCAGTAGTGACATTCATTGGGGTTGATCTCGCCGGTGGGCCGGATCGCCTGTACTTCACACTGCATTGCGCAGATCTGGCAGGGTCGACCGCATTCCTTGCGCCGCCGCAGCCAGTCGAAGATACGCAGCGGTGCCGGGATCGCCAGGGCCGCTCCCAGCGGACACAGGTACTTGCAGAAAAATTTCCTGTTGAACACCGCGATAACCAGCAAGCCGAGCGCATAGGCCACGAACACGCCATCGCGATTGAAGTGCATCACGATCGCTGTCTTGAACGGCTCGACCTCGGCGGCCTTCGCCGTATAGCCGATGGATTGCAGCGACAGGCCGAACAAACCGACAAAAATGACATATTTGAGCGCTGTCAGCCGCTCGTGCACAAGCGCCGAAAAATCATATTCCGGTATTTTCAGGCGCCGGGCGGCCTTATGCAGCAGTTCCTGCAGAGCGCCAAAGGGGCACAACCAGCCGCAGTACACGCCGCGTCCCCACAACAGCAGCGTCAAGGCAACAAAACTCCACAGCACGAATATCATCGGATCGATCAGAAATGCCTGCCAGGTGAATTCGTGCACGACTGCGTTGACAAAGGTCAGCACGTGAATGATCGACAACTGCGCCAGACTGTACCAGCCGACAAAAACCAGCGTAAAAAGCAGGTAACCGTTACGGACATACCGCAGAAGTCGCGGGCGGCGGGTCAGCCAGTCCTGGAACAGCAGGATCCAGACCAGGATCGTGAGCGCGACACTCAATACCGCAACCTGCCACATGCGCTCGCGCCACACGACAGCCCAGAAGGGTTCACTGGTTT
This sequence comes from Thiogranum sp., assembly GCA_024102665.1. Classification (GTDB taxonomy): domain Bacteria; phylum Pseudomonadota; class Gammaproteobacteria; order DSM-19610; family DSM-19610; genus Thiogranum. The sequence goes on from JAGFJP010000012.1 coordinate 28,478, forward strand.
CGCCCAGCCACCAGAACGGCGCCGCCTGATCTGGCTGTGCGGAAGGCGAAGTCGCTTGCCGGGCCGGTAACGGTCCTTCACCGCGCAACGTAATCCCGCGTGATTCGGCGACTTTCTGCACCGACTGCATGATCGTGGCGTTCATCACCATCGCGGTAATGGTGGCACCGCTCAGGCCGTCGATCGTCACATAACCTTCCCGTTTCGATCCCCCCAGCTTGACACGCTGGTCGGTCCTGACACCGTGGTACTGATGGACAAAGTATTGCAGGTCCCGTTCGGAGATCCCGACGACCAGAATCGGTTCTGAATGCTGAACAATATCGACACCGGTGATGCTGCCTTCCAGGTCGAGACCAACCAGCAGCGTAATGGGTTTACCTGAATAAGCCGGTACCGGGGCGATATCGCTGGTACGCAGAACATAGCCCAGCAGGCGTTCACCTTCATACACGGGCGCCGCGAGCGGTTCGCCTGCAAAATCATCCACCCGGTCCGCCTGCGGAAAAAACTGGCGCGCCAGGCCATCAACAGGAGCGGCCGATGCGGTGTGGACGAATACCGATGCCAGCACTGCCGACACAAAAAGCCATGCCAGCGCGCGAAGAAGAGCCGGGTACAGCATGTTGACTGGGTGATTCACCATGGGCGGTATCGCATCATGCACGAAAAATCATGACAAGCCTGCACCAAATATTGATGCCGATCAACAAACGACGTTTTATATGTGCGGTTCACGACCGAAGCTGACGACAGGCGGCGCGCGTCTCAGGTCAGGCCCACCGGGCGAGTGGATCAGTAGCGCGCGCGAATCAGCCGATATTGCCCGACTATGGTATCGACATCGTGTGGCGGCGCAAATGCCGCGACCAGGCGCGCATCGGGATCGACCAGGAAAATGGAGCTGGCGTGACTGACAAGGTACTGACCCGGTTGCGTCTCCGCCTCCCTGACGTAACCGGCATTGAACTGACCCGCCAGATTATCGATCGCGCCCCTGGCGCCTGTGACTCCGACAAATGCCTCACTGAAATATTTCAGGTAATCGTCGAGCACCGCCGGCTGATCACGTTCCGGATCGACGGATACGAACACCACCTGCTCGCGGGAGACAGTTTGCGACTCGCTGCGCAGACGCGCAGTCACCCCGCTCAACATGGACAAGGTGGTGGGACAGATGTCCGGGCAGTAGGTGTAACCGAAAAACACGAAACTCCAGTTGTCGCGCAACCGTTCGAGGGTGAAGGGCCTGCCATGTTGATCTATCAGTTCGACAGGCTGCAAGATCTTCGGGTGCGGACGCAGCACACCCTGCAGCTCCGGTGGAATCGGCTTGTCGGGATACATCCACCACAACATCAGAATCAGCAGCACGCCCCAGGAACCAAACAGCACCAGTGTTCCGTAGGGGAAGGTCTTTTTCTCGGACATGCGTCATCAGCTCCTATTTTCGCGACCTGCGCCACTGTCCGATCGCCCACACAACAAACAGCGTCAACACCAGCAGGTTGATGACAATGCCGATGGAAAAAAACACCGTCAGGTCTTCACGCGCGCCGGAGGCCGTCGGTTCAGGCACCGCGGCGGCACCCTTGCCCTCAGCGCCTGTTGCAGCCTGCTGCGGCGGAGTTGATCCTGCAGCAACCGCGGCTGTTCCCTGTTGCGAGTCGGTCTCCGCCGCAATGCCGATGCTGTCCTGCTGTGATTGCGCCCGACCGGCGGCGCACAACGACAACAACACAAAACATAGCAGCGCCCGCCGGGCGCCCGAGCGGAATGTCCACAGGCGATCGCTCATGTCTCAGCGTTCCGCTGCCTGTCAGACGGACGCCGGCCTTTCGCCATGGCGACAAACACGATAACCAGGAACATCAGGCCACCGATAATGGCAATAAGTCCACCCAGCCCCATCAGACCCATGGCGGCGATCTTTTCCATGCCATCCAGCGCCTGCGCGGTACCCGCCACCTTGCGTTGCACACCATAACCGCCCGACCACACCAGTCCCGTGACATGCAACAGCTGGCCACCGGCGTAGACGTACGCCTGGATGCGCGCGGGCCGCGTCGCCGGACCGGCGTAACCGAGGCGCGGCAACAGATCATAGGTGAGCCCCATGAATGCGAGCGTCACACCGACGATGGAGCCGTGGTAGTGGGCGGGAATGGTAACGTTGCTGCCCTGAATCAGAAACCCTATCACGCCGCCGACGCCGAACAGGAGCATCGAACTCAACAACGCGGCACGCAACGGTGTCCGTGCCGGCGGAGGCGCTGCGCTGCGCAGCAGGCCGAGGACTATCGCCAGCGCCAGTGGCAGCGTCGCCAGACTGCCGCCGTAAGCCATCAGCCAGGTGAATAACCTGATGTGCTCGGTGGAGTTGACGGGGTGCGCATAGTAGATCAGCGGCGCCATGAACAGCATCACCAGACCGAGGAAAAACAACAGCAGCGCTACGCGCGGCGTCAGCGGCAGTTGCACGCCCGACGCCGAGGCCAGCCACAGCCAGGCCACCAGCATCAGCAGCGTATAGGTGAATTGCAGCATATGACCGCCGCCCCAGAACAGCAGTTCGTAGTACGGGTTGCCGGTCACGGAATCGGGCAGCGCCAGGTATGACCAGATGAACGCCAGCAGGGCGAGGGCAGTAGCCACAGCCGCGGTGTTCAACCCGAAACGCAGCGCGCCGGCCCCCTCGATGCGTTGACCGACCTGCGCGTGAGCCGTCATGCTGCGCAACACGAGCAAGGCGATGGCGAACCCGAAGCCGAGCAGCGCCGCGGCGAAAAACGTTGTCTGCAACACCGGTATGTAGTTGCTCATCAGCGGATGGCCGGGGCCGGTAAACGGCGCCACCACCATTGCCGCGGCACTCAGTGCAGCGCAGCCCAGTGCCACCCAGCCAAGGGCCATAAAGCGCGGCGTGGAATTGAGGCTCCACAGCACACCGCCGAAGGCGAGAAACCACACCAGCACCGACAGATCGACGTGCACCACCAGCGCGGTATGGAAAAAATCGATCCAGGGAATGACGTCCTGCAGGTAGGGGGTGCGCGACAGCACCAGCAGGAGGGAAAACACACCCGAGGCGGACAACGCCAGCAGACCCAGCCACAGCCAGCCGCTGGCCAGTGCCCGCCGGCCGTCACCGGGCACCGGCAGTACAAACTCTTCATGCATATTCAGCATCCACGATTCATGAGCATCCGTCAGCGCGCCGGCGGCCGCAGCCACCGGCCTGCCGTCGGACTCGAGCGATGGTATCGGGCAAGCGGCGCGAGCGCAGCAGATGAATCCGGGTCCGCCAGGCTCCAGGCGAGCACTATAATGGTTCAATGCCGGCACCACCAGTCTCGCCCCGACCCCCGTGGGTGAGAACGGGTGTTTGTGTGCCGCCGTTTTTTGACATTTCACGGCGGCCTGTGTATGAAACACAAAGCTCGCATCCGCAAGCACCCTGTCCTTAAGGCATCTGATGCATGACAAACGCCAATAAAAAAGGCGGCCTGTTCAGCTCACTGGTTTTCCTCGCCCTGCTGCTGACTTTCGCGGCTGTGGTGCTGAGCGCCTACCTGCGTCTGGAGAATATCGGTCTCGGCTGCGCCGACTGGCCGACCTGCTTCGGTTACCTCGCCCAGGCGCACCCCACCGGTCTGGTGCCGGCCTCAGCGGCCGGTGCGGTGCACCGCTTCACCGCCAGCCTGCTCGGCGTCGTGGTGCTGGTCATCACGCTGATGGCGCTGCGCGGGCGCCGACCGGCCGGCGTCGGGGTGCTGGCCCCGCTGCTGGTGTTCGCGCTCACGGTTTTCCTTTCGGTGCTCGGATACAGCACGCCCTCACCGGATCTGCCGGCGGTCACGCTGGGCAACCTGGGCGGCGGCATGGCCATGCTGGCGCTGCTGTGGTGGATCGGCCAGCGCGCAGTCGAAACGGTGGAGCCGGTCACGCCGCGCGGGCTGCGCCTGTGGACGGTGCCGGCCCTGGTGCTGCTGATTGTGCAGATCGGTCTCGGCGCCTGGACCAGCGCCACGCTTGCGGGGCCTTCCTGTCCCGCGCTACCCGGCTGCGGCGACGGCTGGCAGTCAATGGAAAACCTGCGCCAGGGTTTCGACCTGACCGCCAGGCTTGCAATCGATGAAAGCGGCAGAGTCATTACCGACACCGTGCAGCAAAGCCTGCACATGGTCCACCGCTTCGGGGCGCTGGCAACCTTCGTTTTCCTGGTCGCCGCCGCAGTGCGCGCGGTCAACGCTGATCCGCGTTTTCGCGCCACCGCAATTACGATCGTGATACTGCTGCTGATCCAGGTCGGCGTGGGTACCAGCGCCGTGCTCGGCGACTTGCCGCTGCTGCTGGTGACCGCACACAACGCCCTCGCAGCGTTGCTGCTACTGGCCGTGGTCAATCTGAATCACCTGGCTACGCCGGGCCGGCGCGCGGACCAGGGGAATGTCTCTCCCCGAACCGCTGTGTGACTGCGCGAACATCGCGCCACGTATATCGCAAACGCATACCTGACAACGGTGGAAAACCGGCACACCGCAGTACAGGAAGGTCATCGATACCGTTGCCCGTAACGCGGCATGCGGCGACTTCCTGCCGCACCGGGCGTGTCCCGTCGCGCAGGCTATGGCGCCCTGCTTTCGAGCCCAAGCACCACCGTGCGCGCGCGGATGCGCGAGAATACGCCGGCGGGCACCTCTATCGATACTGTTTTCACTTTCTCCAGTGTGCGCGCGTCGTAAATCACCAGGCGGTCACCATCGTAACCGGCGATGCGGTCGCCGCCGACGCCGGCGCTGACATATAAATAATCGCCGCGCGCAGTGAATTCCGGAAAATGCGCATGACCCAGCGTGCCTGCAACGGTCAGAGTCCGGGTAACTTCCAGAGTCTCCCTGTCGATGAACTGGATCTTGTTCGCGTCCGGACCGGTGCCAACGATGTCGACGACAATATACGGGGACCCGGGATGCGCGGCGGGTGATTCCGTGGGACCGATGACGGGAATGCGCCTGACGATTTCGAAAGTGTTCATGTCGAAGACAGTAACTTCGTGCGGCTCGCAGGGGCGCGTGCCGATGTTGGTGCCGATACCCAGCAGCCGTCCATGCGAACGCACCACGGCACCCGAACCGAGATGCGGCTGACACCCGGCGGGCATCTTTTTGACAATGCGTTTTTCGGCCACGTCGATGACCGCATTGATATTGTCATCGTAAGAGGACACTACGACATAACGACCGTCCGGCGAGAGAAAGGCATCGTGCAGGTGGCGGCCCACGTCGGTTATTGTGGAAACCGGCATGTCGGGTTTATCCAGTTCGACGATCCACATCTGGCCGGCCTGCTCGAGCGCGATCACGAACACATCAGCGTAAGGCGTGCCGGTGATCATGCCCGAGTCGGCCTCGACCATCCTGCCGTCCGGATCGCGCCCGCGCAGTTCCAGCAACTTGAGCGGTTCCAGCGTCGCGGCATCCAGAATCACCGCCGTATTGGGGACAAACGAGCCCGCGGCCAGGTAACGCCCATCGCGCGATACGGCGAGTGACGTGCCGCTCAGACCGGCCCGCACCTTGCGCACGACCTTTAACGAGTACAGGTCAATCTTGTGAATGTAGCCGCCGTCATCGCGAACATAGGCCCAGCGCTCCTGCCCGGGGTGAAAATCCATGAGGTGCGGCGCGAAACCGGTCGGCACCTCACCGATCTTTTTGTGGGTTCTGCCGTTGAAAAACACCACCCTGGCTGCATCGCCGGCGGCGAAGCGCCCGCGTCCCATGACGGCCATCAGGTCATCGATATTTTCGATCGGGTAGGCCGGTTTGCCGGGCAGGACTGTTTCATCGGCGACGAACACTTCCAGCGAATCGCGGATGTCATTCAAGCCCCACGACAGGGTTCTTTTCGGGCGATTCGTTATCAATGCGGCCAGCAGATTTCTGTTTCTGGTCGACAACTTGCCCGGCCACGCAGGGTGCTGTGGCATCAGGGTGGTGACGCCCCCGCCGATGATCTTGGCGCGTACCTGCTCCTCGGTAAGCTTCGTTTCATCGCTGTTCAACGCCGGGCCGATGTATCCGCCGCGATCCGCTCCATGACACACCGCGCAATGCTCGCTGAACAAGCGCTCGGCTTCGTCAAAATCAGTGACGCTGGCAACAGATCCTGCTCCCGGCAGGATTGTCATACAGAGAACGGATACTATGACAGGCTTCATGCGACCCACCCAAACAGAACGGACAAAAGCAAGTATAGACACTCTCCTGTTACCGAAAGCGATCATCTCCCCGTGCTGATTGCTCACCGTCGGTGAACGGCAGCAGGCGATCGGGCACAGGCCGCGCCATTGCAGCGCCATTGCAGCGCCGGTTCGCGCGAACATCCGGAAGAACCAGGTCCGTGCCGCTAAAGTACCCACGCGTTTGCCCGCTATAGCGGTCCAAATCACCTATCACCCAGCCGTACAGGAGTTTTTCCCATGTCTGAAGTCCTGACCAAAGCAGACTACGAACTCGATGCACGTGGTCTGAATTGCCCAATGCCCATCCTGCGCGCCAAGAAAGCGGTGCGCGATCTCGAACCCGGCCAGATCATGCACGTCATCGCAACCGACTCGGGTTCTGCCAACGATTTCCCGCTTTTCTGCAAGCAATCGGGCAACGAACTGATCGAGGCAACAACAGAAAACGGTGAATTTCACTTCTATATCCGCAAGGGCTGAAGTACAAACGCCCGACGCGTTCTCACCGAATTCTCCCTCCCCGGCACGCATAGCCGGAAATCCAGTCGTGCGCTTTCCGGTCCCGGACATTGGCCTGCCCCGCAGGTCGACCTGACCGGACCGATCTGCGATAGTCATCCCGACGGCGGCCCCGCGAAAAGTGGGGGCCGCGGGCAGTTTTCGCTACCATTGGGCCGAACCGGGCTCCAGACCCGCTTTTAACAACCAGGGAGAATATCCATGAAGCGTCCTGTTATCAGTATCCTGCTGTTATCGATGTCCCTGTTCACCGGTTCGGTAACCCCGGCAGCCGCCGCGCAGAGCGCAGCCGAGATTCTTGAGCAGGCGCGGGCGCGCTCGCAGGATATCGAGGAGTTGAAAAAGGTCCTGAACGGTCCCGACGGGAACATGCGTCTGACCACCTTCGACGCCATGGTCAACAGCGGCGATGCCGTGATGAAGGAGGTCGCGCTGGATCTCGGCCTGGCGAGCGCGGACAGCCTGTTGCAGGCACTGGCATTCAAGTCGGCGATCATGGCACTGGATCGCGTGCACCTGACACTGACGCCGGATACCGATGCGCCGAAGAACGTCCAGGAGATGTCGACCCGATACATCGCCGAACGCGGCGCTGATTACGTCATACAGCTGAAGAAAAAGGATCCGCAGGCCGGAACATCGGAGCTGGACCATCCGAGTTACAAGCTGCAGGTCTCGGGCACGCTGCTGACTTTCCAGCGCGCCAATGACTCCGGCACCCTGGATCTGCAGGACGACAACTCCGTCAAGGGCATCGTGCGCGGCACTCACAGGAGCACGCCGACCCAGTTCGTAGCGGTCGGGCGCATACGCTGAGCGTCACTGTCGCATCAGGGTCCCTTGATCCCGATGCGGCGCAGGGCGATGCGCTGGCCGCCGTCGGCGGCGGCGCCGAATACGATGCGTATCTGCCGGGCCCACACCGGCGCGAAACTGATATGCGCGCGGCCTTCGCTGAACTGCAGTTCGCCGGCGGTGATCGAACGCCAGTGTTTTTTCGACTCGCTGACGTTGATGAACACTTCGGCCTGTGCCGGCAGCGCGCCGGGTTCGGGCACCTGAGTGCCGTCGAGTTCCAGCGCGCTGACCACGCGCCTGGCGCCACCGAGATCGAGTTCGATCTCCGCCGGCCAGTCCGGCACTTCGGCGAACCAGGCCGCTGATGCATCAGCGGCAGTGAGGTTGACGGCCCGGTGCGCCGCGTTCACCGGCATCACGTTCCATCCCACCACCTGCGCCGGCGGCTCTGCGGACGGGCGTTCGCGGCCGGCGGCTGCGGACGGGGTCAGCGCAGCGGCGCCGCTGACATGCCCTTCGGCTTTCTCCAGCATGCGATCGAGTCGCAGCACCGTACCGACGCCGCTTCTGGCGTGCACCGACAGCAGCATCCCGACCGGCGCCTTGCCGATCATCAACAGGCTGCCGCTGTGCCCTTTGCGCATGGGATTGTCCGCATTGGTGGGCTGCACACGCAGCAGATTTCGTCCGTCATCGTCAATGATGGTGACAGCGAGTTGCGCGATGGTGCCGTCGCCGTTGACCGAACGGATGACCGCCAGTCCATTGTCCTGGATGCGGCGATCGACAGCCCGGCTGATAGTCGACATGCTGAATCCGCAGTCAGTCGTGATGGCGCCGTTGACTTCGGCGATGGCGAGATCGTCGCCCAGATCGGTCACGCCGGCCGCCTCGCCGAGCAGCGGCGTATCGCCTTCCCGGAGAAAGGCAGGAACGCCGGTCTCATCGACCACATGTTTGGGCAGCAGGGCCAGGCATTGCCCGGCATAATGCGTGAGATACGCCTGGCCGATTTCGAGTTCCGGCCGATCATAGGCGCGCACCAGCGCCTGGTTGCCCAGCGCCGCCGCGGGCAGCGCAGCGCACAATGCCAGCAATCCAAACCGCGCGTTAATCCTTGTCGCTGTCATCACACCCCGCCCTCGCCTGCCCGCGCTCATGCCGGGTTCCGCGCAGGCAGTCCTGAAGAAGGTGGCGTAGCCCCCGGCACTGCGCCTCCTTGCCGACAAAGAAACCGGCCGAACCAATGTACCCTGAAAAGATGGAAATCAGGCCGATCAAGAGGCCTGAAACGATCGCCAGCCGGTCGTGCATGAAACGCGACCAGAAGCCCGGACGGAATTCGATCTGAGACGCGCCGAAGCGCTCGACAACCAGGCTGTCCGCGAGCCCGATGCCGGCGACCTCCAGAGACGGCGCGCGCTCCTCGCCGGGTTTCGTCATGACATAGCGCAGATGACCACGCGGCCATACGGTGTCGCTGCCTCTGACGGTCTTTTCCAGTCGCACCTGATCGCCCAGCATCAGGTCCATTTCCTGCACCAGCACACGCTTTGCGGCGGACTTGTCCGATGCCGTGTAGACCGACAAGCGGCCGCCGTTCAGCATGCGGTTGTAAGACCAGGTCACGTCGCGACCGGCGGCAAGTTCTCCCTGGAACGGAAACACCAGGACAGAGGCATGGCCGGCGCGCGCGTCGCCCTCCCACACCAGGTTGGCCTTTGCAGGCAGCACGGCGTCGAAATCGCCGTCGACCAGGTGCAGCTTGCCGAGCGACCTGTCCCTGTTGCCGGAACGTAACGCCAGCATCAGCGCGCCATCGGGTTGCACTTCCAGCAGCGCGTGGATAGTGCCGGGATCACCCGTGCCGTCGAGGCCGCCGAGCCGCAACACCAGTTCGCTGCTTGCCGTCGCCGCGACCCGGTAAACCTGCCAGCGGCCGCAGGCCGATGACGCTGTCCTTTCCAGCTTGTCGCCGCCCGTGAAATCCCCCGGCGGCACGCACAGCAGCGCGCCATCGACGCGCCATGTGGTTTCCCGCGCGTCGGGCAGATCGACGCCGGCGACTTCCGTGCTGGCGCTCAGCGTGTACTGCCAGGTCGGCGGCCACAGCATGAACCTGACCAGCAACGCGATGAACAACAGGACCAGAAACGGCACCGAATACCAGACCGCCCGCAGCACGATCAACCACAGGATCCAGCCTGTCGAGCGCCCGGGTTCGGTCATTGACGCGGTGCAATGCGCAGGTTCAGATGGACGTCGGGCAGCTCGCGCCCGAAGCGTTCGCGCAGGATCTGCACTGGCGGCGCGGCAGCGATCGAACTCCATTGCAGATCGCAAAAATAATCGAAACTGGTACGCTGCCCGGCATCGATGAACGCGCATTCCACAAGTTCGCCGGCATCGCCGATTTTGTAGTAGACGTCCGTGGCGCCGAACGAGTTGACGTAGACGCGAACGAATTCGGGAGCAGCGGACTTCAACTTATCGTCGAACTCATCGACCAGGTAGTACGATTGCCCGGAACTGCTGCAATCGCCCCGCGTGGCGAGCATGGCGATGTCACCCGTCTGATAGTCTTTCAGTACGTCGCGCTTGCCGGACCTGAACGGCAGCTGCACCGGTTCTCCGCTTTGCGCCTGCGGAACCTTCATGGTGAACACGGCGCGCAGATAGTACGCGCCGTCGCGCGACACCATGGTCAGACAGGCCTTGTTTTCGCCGATGTCCGGCGGTGAAAACACGGCCAGCGACCCGGTGGCTGAGCCCGTGAGCGCCCGCGAACTCGCCACGCCGACGATCACCGCACCGCTGACGGAGACTTCCGGGCTGTAGCTTTCCTGAAAGCTTTTCTCATCGAGTTCGGCGACGAGCGGCGCTGCGTCGGCGATCGCCGCGGTTGCGACGCAGGCAACGAAAACCCGTGCCAGCTTGAGTGCGATACGCCTGTTCATACCGTCATCTCCTCCGGAGTAAGCTGCTCTTTTATAGTTATGCATGTCGCCGGCGCGGCGACGCCTCGCCTCCGCACCCGGAAGATAGTAACCAAAACCGTGGCTGAGGGCACAGGTTTCCGGCGGTGTTCCTGACCACCTCCGGCGCTCCCCGTCCCGGTCCGCAACGCGGACCCGAACCGTTTCGCGTCTAGAAACCCTGCAACCTGAGCGTGCGGTATATCTGATCCCGGGTGACTGCGGGCACACCGGCTTCTTCCGCATAATGTTTCCAGCGGGATACCGCCTTGCGCACTTCGTCGACAATAGCCTCGGCGCGGCCGCGCTTCATCGAAGCCGCCCTCGCACATGCCCTGAAATCCTCCAGCGTGAAGTCATCACGCTTGCCGTTCATGGTCATCTGATGGCTGGCCGTCCATGCGCCCGCGGGATTGTAGCTGTAGATCACATCAAAGGCCGGCGCCAGCGACCAGTTGCCGGCCTTGTCCATCAGGAAGGCGATGTTCTTGACGTGGTCGTCCTGGTTGCGAGCCATGATGTTGAACACCATGCGGCGAAACTGCTCTTCGATCGCGGCCATCGGCAGACCCAGCTGCCGGATCACCAGCAACGCCTGTTCATAACTGTACGCGCCCGCCATATTGAAATCGTAATGCGCCAGCGCGCACAAGGACTGCATGTGCAGTTTTTCACCCCCGGCGAGGCGATCGAAGCGGCGGGTCATGAAGTGGCGCCGGCCGTTTTCCTCGAACAGCCGGCATTCACTGATATCGATGCCGCAGTCGCGTGCCATCCTGTAATAGGCGTATTCGATTGCGCCGTAGCCTTGCGGATCCTCCAGTTCCTTGTCGCGGTTGCCGCTGACGCCGTCGAATTTCAGCAGCCAGTATTCAAAACCTTCGCCCGCCGGAATCTGGCCGGAACGCACTTCATTGGTGGCCGGGTTCCAGGCGATCACTGCCTTGGCCCGGGCGCCGCCCGCCGAGGTGCCGACGCGCAGGATATCGGTCATGGCCTGCGCCTTGAGTTCCTCGTCGCCATCCGTATCGAAGTAAACCTGCAAGTTGTTGCGGTGGGTCAGTATCGCCGCGGCGAGTTCCACCAGCTTGTCGATCTGGATGCGGTTGGCCTGTCGCGCCCCGGGACCGGTGGCGGGCGCGAATTCGAGGGCCCCCATGCCGCGTTCACCCGTATAACAAAGCCGCTCGATTACGTTGAATGAGTCGGACGTTCGGCCCTGGCTTGCCAGCCAGGCGTCGATCAACAGGTGTCCGAACTTGTCCGGAAGGGAATCGGCCAGCAACCCCGGCAAGCCGTAAAAGGTCTGGCGGGACAATCCGGGGAAGCGATAGACGCTGCGCGACAGCGGCATGGCAAGCGGTGACACCTCGATGCCGCTTTGCGCGAAGGCCGGATCGTACTCGAACGCGGCAACCTCTTCGCCTTCTTCCAGCGAAACCGCGCCGATGGTGCGTCCCCACAGTCGGACCTCGGCGACTGTGCTCACGGCTCGTCATCCCAGGACCAGGGCTTTTCGCGCTGTTCTGCGGTCCGGCGTCCCGGGGCGCGCTGCCGTGCCTTGCCCTTGCGCTTCAACAACTCCATCGGCCGCGGGCCGGCCTGCGGAATTACGCGATCCAGGTCCGGCAGCGCATCCAGCACCCGCAGAATGCGAATCAGGCTCGACAACTGCGCCGAGTGCCCGGCCTCGATCCGCTCCAGTGTCCGCTTCGCAATCCCCGCCTGTTCAGCCACCTCCGCCTGGGTCAGCTGCAGTTCGAGCCGGCGCGAAGCGATACGCCCGCCGAATTCCGCAAGAATGGTCTCATCTGTGAGCAGCCTGGAGATTTTCATAGTCGTCAAATATTGCGAGTACTAGCTATAAAGACGAACGTATCGTCAGATATGACGAACTATAGTGCATTGATTTTGTTTTTACAACACGTCGTATTTTACGATTTATGATCTCTTATCCATTTTACTCGTCATTTTTAACGACTTATAAAAATCACGCATCATGAATGATAAACGATCGCAGTCAACTCAATGCGCTGCGCTTGTTTTGCTGCCGGACAGCCCCTGGTTAGCGGAGTACGGCCCGGTGGCAGGCGCGGGTTCTGGATTGTCTGTAGCGCGCCGTCGACGCAGCCCGGGAAACGTCGGGCGCAGCGCCGGGTATTCGCCGGTACCGGGTCGCGGTCTGTGAGAGTGAACGCTGGCTAGGCGCTTTTCCTGCGCGTGGAAATGCCGAACGGCACGTAGCTCGGACACCAGCCGATAAGGCTGGTCACCAGGAACGCCACCGCGATGATGCCCAGAATGATCGCCGCCGTTCCGGTGATCTGCCCGTTGAAGTAAAGCGCCGCGATGACGGCGACCACGATCAGACGGATGACCCTGTCTGCGGTACCCATGTTCAGTTTCATCTCGGTTCTCCTGTGCCGGCCACAGAACACGTCTATGCGGCCTTAAGCGTAGCCTAAAACAGGTGCTGGACAAGCAGGACCAGGCCGGTCCAGCGAGATCATGATTATCATGCCGCAACAAACCTCGTCACCGGGCAACCGTGAACATTCAAGACTGTTGAAGAGGTTTTGGTATGCTGCATACCCTGAAACCCATTCGAGGCCTTGTACTGCCAATGAAGACCGATAGCTTGCGTCAGGAGTTGATGGCCAAAGGGCTTGTCAGCGGCGATCTGCACGCCGATCCGATCAGCCAGTTCGAGCAATGGTATGCGCAGACGCTGGAGACAGATCTTCCCGAACCCACCGCGATGGTGCTTGCCACAGTGGATGCGCAGGGCCAGCCCTGGCAGCGCACGGTATTACTGAAACTGTTTGATGAAAAGGGTTTCGTCTTTTTCACCAACTACTCGAGCCGCAAAGCCGAACACATCGCCGGCAACAACAAAGTGAGCCTGTTGTTTCCCTGGCAGGCGCTCGGGCGGCAGGTGAAGGTGACCGGCGCTGCCGCGAAGATCCCGACCACGGAGTCCATGAAGTACTTCGCGACCCGGCCGCGTGGCAGCCAGATCGGCGCCTGGACCTCGCAACAAAGCCAGGTGATCAAGTCGCGCGCGATGCTCGATGCCATGTTCGACGAAATGAAACACAAGTTCCTGGATGGCGAAGTGCCGTTGCCGTCGTTCTGGGGCGGCTATCGCGTCACGCCGGAGACCATCGAATTCTGGCAGGCAAGGGACAGCCGCCTGCACGACCGGTTTATCTATCGCCGGGACGACGAGTCTCACTGGTTTACGCAGCGGCTTGCGCCATGATGATGACGCATCGGCCGGACCCGGATAATTCGAAAAAATCGAACAATAACTCAATAAGCGCCGTGTTTTCTTGAATACAGGACTTGCTTAACATTGCCAGGCACACAATACATTGGTCAGACAAGAGCGAAGGCAGGAACTGATAACATGGCAGACACCCGGGTTTACAATGTCCGCAGGGGCATCCTTGACTGGATCAGCGACGACAGGGCGGTAAAGCGCATCGGGGACGCCGAAGCGGTTACTGCCCGGGAAGGGAGCTGAGCCTCGATGGAGCAGGCAGAGAAACTGCCGCAGCCCCGCCTGCGCGCCCGACTGCAAAGGTTCATCGAGCAGCCGCGCGTGCAGCAGGGCATCATCGCGCTGATTGTGCTCAATGCGGCCATTCTCGGAATGGAGACATCCGCTGAGATCATGGCGCGCGCCGGCCGCGTCCTGCTCGCGATCGACCAGCTCATCCTCGCCGTGTTCGTCGCCGAGATCGCCATCCGGCTCTATGCGCATCGGCTGGCTTTCTGGCGCGATCCCTGGAGCGTGTTCGATTTCTCCGTGGTCGCCATTGCCCTTGTTCCCGCCTCGGGATCTTTCGCCGTGTTGCGCGCACTGCGCGTGCTGCGCGTGTTGCGCCTGCTGACCATGGTGCCGTCGATGCGTCGCGTGGTCGGGGCCCTGCTCGCGGCGATCCCGGGGCTGGCCTCTATCGGCCTGGTGTTGCTGATCCTCTATTATGTGTTCGCCGTCATTGCGACCAACCTGTTCGGGGCGGAATACCCGCAATGGTTTGGCACCCTGGGACGATCACTGTATACGCTGTTTCAGATCATGACGCTGGAAAGCTGGTCAATGGGCATATCGCGCCCGGTGATGGAGACCTTCCCCTACGCCTGGGCGTTCTTTATTCCCTTCATCCTGATTGCGACTTTCACCATACTCAACCTGTTCATCGCGATCATCGTCAACGCCATGCAAAGCTTCGGCGAGAAGGAGCACGAGGCGACGGTCGCGGTGGTCGAGGACGTGCGTGACCATATCGAGGCCGATCTGCATCGCGAAGTACGGGCCATGCGCGAAGAGGTCCGCGAACTCAAGAGCCTGCTGATGCTCAGCGCGGGTGCAGCCAGCCCGGCAACATCTGGTAGGGATCGACCTGAA
>JAGFJP010000054.1 GCA_024102665.1 Thiogranum sp.
CCGCTGTTTTTCGTGCTCACCAACACCCGCGGCATGAGCGCGGACAAGGCGGCGGCGGTGACCCGCGATGTGTGCATCAATCTGCGCCAGGCGCTGGATGAGCTGGCGCAGGCAGGCACGCCGGTCAATCCCCTGCTGGTGAGCCGTTCCGATTCCACGTTGCGCGGTCACTACCCGGTGGAAACCGACATCATCGCCGAACAGCTCGGCCCCTTCGACGCCCATTTCCTGGTGCCGGCGTTTTTCGAGGGCGGCCGCATCACCCGCGACAGTGTGCACTATCTGATCGTCGACGATGTACCTGTCCCGGTGCATGAAACCGAGTTCGCGCGCGACTCGGTGTTCGGTTATCACCACAGTTACCTGCCGGACTATGTCGAGGAAAAAACCGCGGGCCGCATTCGCGCCGACCAGGTGGAGCGCTTCGTGCTCGACGACATTCGCGGCGATGTCAGTGAACGCCTGATGGGACTGACCGGCAATCGCTGTTGCGTCGTGGATGCGGAATCCCAGGGCGACCTCGATGAGTTCTGCGCACGGCTGTTGCAATGCGCGGCGCGCGGCAAGCGTTACCTGTTCCGCAGCGCTGCCAGCCTGTTGACCTCTCTGGCCCGACTGCCGCCGCAACCGGTCGCCGCCGCAGCGATGCGCGAGTACGCGCGCAATGGCCGGCCCGGCGCGGTGATCGTCGGTTCGCACGTTGCGAAAACCACGCAACAACTCGCTGAACTGTTGCAAATGCCCGGCGTCGCGGCGATCGAAGTCGATGTCGAACGCATCGACAATGACCGCCACGCCCTGCTCGACGATATCCTCGCGCGCGCGCAGGCTGCTCACCGGAATGGCGACACCAGCGTCATCTACACCAGCCGCACCGAAAAGACGTTCCGCGATCAGGCAGCGCGGCTGGCCTTTGGCGAACGCGTCTCGGCGCTGCTCATGGATGTGGTGCGCGCACTGCCCGACAGTCTCGGCTTTCTGATCAGCAAGGGCGGCATCACCTCGAACGATGTGCTCAGCAGCGGGCTTGCGCTGCGCGCATCGCGTGTGCTCGGCCAGATCCTCCCCGGCTGTTCGGTGGTGCGCTGCCCCGACGACCACCCGCGCTATCCCGGCATGCCGGTGGTCATCTTCCCCGGCAACGTCGGCGGCCCTGAAGCGCTGGCGCAGGCCTGGGCGCGGCTTGCCGGTGCGCCGCCGCCCGCGCCGGCACGCGCCGCGGCAACCCAATAGCCTGCAGATTCCATGGGATGGTTCTTGTCGCCGGGCGATATACGGTAACCTTGCGACACTGATGACAGGCCGACCCTGACGATATTCATGAACAGCGCGCAACCACATGACCAGACCGCAAGCACCGACAGGCACAGCCTGGTGCAGGCGTTGCGCCGCCTGCTGCCGGCCGACGCCGTGCTCGATGAACGCGAGGACCTGCGCCCTTACGAGTGCGACGGTCTTTCCGCGTACCGGCAACTGCCGCTCGTTGCAGTGCTGCCGGACAGCATCGATCAGGTGCAGGCGATCCTGCGTCTTTGCCACCGCCTGCAGGTGCCGGTGGTGGCGCGCGGCGCCGGCACCGGACTGTCGGGCGGCGCGTTGCCGCACCAGCAGGGTGTATTGCTGAGCCTGGCGAAGTTCAGCGCCATTCTCGACATCGATCCGCAACAGCGCCTGGCGCGCGTGCAACCCGGTGTGCGCAACCTCGCGATTTCCCAGGCGGCCGAACCTCATGGACTGTATTACGCGCCGGATCCGTCCTCGCAGATCGCCTGCACCATCGGCGGCAATGTCGCGGAGAACTCCGGCGGCGTGCACTGCCTGAAATACGGATTGACGGTGCACAACATCCAGCAGTTGAAAATCGTCACCATCGACGGCGAGCTGCTCACCATCGGCGGCAGCGGCCTGGACGCGCCCGGCTACGACCTGCTGTCATTGCTCACCGGTTCCGAGGGGATGCTGGGCGTGATCGTCGAGGTCACGGTGAAACTGCTGCCATTGCCGGAGCGCGCGCAGGTCATGCTCGCGGCCTTCGACGACCTGGCCAAAGCCGGCCAGGCGGTCGGCAACATCATATCCGCCGGCATCATACCGGCCGGGCTGGAGATGATGGACCGGCTGGCGATCCAGGCGGCGGAAGATTTCGTGCATGCCGGTTACCCGCGCGACGCCGAGGCGATTCTGCTGTGCGAAGTCGACGGCACCAACGAAGAAGTCTCGGAACACGTGCTGCAGGTGCGCAGGATCCTGCAGGACAGCGGCGCCAGCGAAGTGCGCACCGCGACCAACGAAGCCGAACGCCTGCTGTTCTGGAAAGGCCGCAAGGCCGCATTCCCCGCTGTGGGGCGCATTTCACCCGATTATTACTGCATGGACGGCACCATCCCGCGCAAGCATCTGCCGCGGGTTCTGAAAACCATTGCCGAACTTTCGCAGCACTACGGGCTGCCGGTAGCCAATGTGTTTCATGCCGGCGACGGCAACCTGCATCCGCTGATTCTCTACGATGCCAACAAACCCGGCGAGCTGGAACGCACCGAGGAATTCGGCGGCAGGATACTGGAACTGTGTGTCGAAGTCGGCGGCACCATCACCGGCGAACACGGTGTCGGCATGGAGAAGATCGGCCAGATGTGCACCCAGTTCGCCGCTGCGGAACTGACGCAGTTCCACGCCATCAAGGCGGCGTTCGATGCCGACGGCCTGCTCAATCCCGGCAAGGCCGTGCCGACCCTGCACCGCTGCGCGGAACTCGGCGCCATGCATGTGCACAAGGGTGAACTGCCCTTCCCTGACCTGGAACGCTTTTGAGCGCCGCATGAACGAGCAGGATATCAGCGCCCGCCTGCAGGACCGCGTACGCGCGGCCGGCGCATCGCGCACCGCCTTGAGCATCCGCGGCGGCGGCAGCAAGGCGTTTTATGGTCGCATCGCGACGGGCG
>JAGFJP010000053.1 GCA_024102665.1 Thiogranum sp.
GGCAGCAGCAACAGAGCAGGCAGCAGCGACAGCCCGCGGAGCGCCGGGGCCGGAAGGACAAACATTGTGTCGCTGTGATGGTTCATGGTTCTGCTATTGGTCAAGCCTGTGGAAACTATAAAGCAACGGCCGCCGGATGCCAAGTGCCTGGCGGCACGCTTTCGGGTCAACGATCCGGTCAAAGAAAAAAGGGCCCTTGAAGGGCCCTTTTTTGTCATTCCGAAAACGTTACCTCTGTTTGCGTCTTGCCAACCCTACCAGTCCGATCAAGCCCGAACCGAACAGCCACACTGCGGCCGGCACCGGCACAACGGCGGCCGAAGCCGTGGTTCCGATCAATGAAGGCACCGCGCTGGAGTTGCTGATATCCAGATTGAGGCCGGAGAATGTTCCGTTGCCAAAAGCGTCTGACAAATCCAGCGTTGTCGCAAATATTCCATAGATGGTCGGAGCGCCTGCGTTGACGGTGGGAGGATTAGCCGTTACGGAATTGTAGCCGGTATAGCCTTCACCATTTGCCAGGCCGAAGTTCAGAAATTCGCCATCCAGGCTGCCACCCAACAGAGTCACAACGCCCGCATGCCCGCCATCACCAACGAACAGGATTGACAGGTCCACGTCGGAAATATTAAACAGCCCTGCGCTGCTGAATGACAGATCCATGGTGGCGGGCGAATCGCTGGCGAATGCCCAACTCGCACCGTTACCGTCTACCACGCTGTCGGCTGCGGTACTCCCGCCAGGCACATAATTCGACGTGTAAGTGCCGGTGGTGGCACCTCGCGTATCGGCAATATCCAGGAAGTCGATGCCTGCGACTGTCGTTACCGCCAGCGATTGCTGGCTCAACAGCACCAGACCCAAACTCATCAGAAACTTCTTCATATTCTCCTCCAGACTCCCAAACTCGATTCTTGTCGGCAACCGATCTTGTGTATTGTTTATGTTCCCGATCCAACGTGCAATATGCTTTGCAACTCTCAGCTGTGACCAGCCGCGCTCAGTTGGCCACGACCCGCGGCGTGCGCGGGTCCCCGACGGGCGGCTGCGTGCCCGGATTCGGCACCACCACCGGCGGCGGGGTTCGCGGGTCTCCAACAGGAGGCGGATTATCCGGTGGATTGGGTACCACGACCGGCGGCTCCGGCGGAGTGGGCGGTTGCGGTCCACTGCTGAGAAGGTCCACTTCCGGACCAAATTCCTCCGGACGCAGATTATACGCAGCATCCGGTGTCAGTGGAGCCACGTACGGCTCCCCCGCACCGGCGGCCGGACTCAGAACAGCCCAACGGCCATACTGGTAAACCGAATCTTCTTCCTGCTGCGTCGCAGCCACAGCCTGCCCGGCACTCAACGCCAGCGCGACACCAACTGCCACAAGACTGCTTGCCGATCTCATTTCATTTATCCCCAAAAACATTGAATTCCGCATCCAAAATCGGGTGGATCAGTCTATCACAAGCAACGAGCATGCCGTAAAGATTTTTTCCTGAATATACCGGCAGTTAGTTCCAGAAATCGGCGCGAGGAACAAATCAATTGTAAACTTTTCCGTCATGATGCCAAATCACGCGACCCCGATTGCACAGACTTTTCTCCTTTACGCTCAGCAAGCTGCGTGGGATTCCGAAATGCGGCCTGCATCACAGAAAAACGTAATCTTTTCCGACGTTTTTATAAAAACAAAGGCCGAAGCGGCCTCCCTTCGCGCCTAGAATCCGCGCGACAGCATCAGCATCATCTGGTAACGCTTGTAAGTGTACAAACCACTCAGGTTCGAATCGTTGAAGGTGCGTTCCCAGAACGCATTGACAACCCAGTCCTTGAGTAAATCGTCCTCCCCCGTGTACAGATGCGTGATGCCGACCGTGGAGCGATATTCCTTATCGTGCCGTTCTTTCTGGAACAGCGGATCATCACCCTCGTAATAGAGATCCGCATAACGGCCACGCACGTAGAAGGTGCCGTCGGGCCAGGACTCGGCGCTGAAACCGCCATGCACTTCCCCGCCGGTGTAGCTCCATTGATCGTCGTCTGCGCTGAACGTGACGGCGTTCGCCCCGAGGGTCGCGGCCACTTTCCTGTTGTTGAAATAGCGCCCCAGCGTTACACCGGCGGCGCCATAGTGACCTTCCAGTCCGGAGTCGACATCCTGCCTGTAGACGCGATTGGTATAGATCGCATCGAAGTTAATCTCACCGTTATCGAACTGCCAGGTGAACGAGGGATTCACGGAATTGAACCAGCCAAGCGCCTCGCCGCCCAGCGTCAGGTACTCGGAGTTCAACTGCAATGAAGCCCGCCACTCACGCAGCATCAGCACTGCCGGCCCGGTGTTGACGCTGGCCACCAGCAGATCGTAGTCGTTCTGTTCGTGGTAGCGGCGCCAGTACAGGCTGGCTCCGCTCTGCCACACCAGCATCCCGGTGCGTTCGCCGACTTCCACGCGGCGCCCCGACTGGTAGAGATGATCGAAGCCGGCATTGCCGACATAGGCATTGTCGCTCAGCGCCGTCGAGCCCGGCGCGAGGGTGAGATCGGTATCGCCAACGCGCAGGCCTGCCGCAGTCGGGCCTACATTGACATTGCTGTCGTGCATGATGCCGGCAGCGACATAGGAATTGAAATCGTGTTTCTGGCCGTATCGTTCCGAATCGCGCTTGACCTGGGCCAGGAACGCGAGAATCGTCACCCGCACTTCGGGCGGCGTTGTCGGGTCATCGAGCACTGACTGGGCCAGTTCCTGCGCCTGTTCGTAGCGCATGGATCGGTAGTGCGCGAGCGCCAGTTCAAGTTTGGCGCGATTGAGTTCGGGTTCGACATCGAGGATGGTACTGAACGCGCGGATGGCGGACTTCAGGCGGTCCTCGTCCAGCGCTTTCATGCCTTCCTGGAAGCGGGCTTCCTGTTCCTGCTGCAGCGGTGTCAGCCCGGGTCTGGGCGGCATCCCGGACGACTCGTCCTGTGCGCATACCATGGGCGCCGATCCGGCCATGAACGTGACCGCTGCCAGCATACCGATCCAGTGTTTCTTGCTCTTTATTATTACTTGATCCATGACGCATCCCCGGTTAATTTAGACTCTCACAGAGGCGCTCCGTTTCTCTGGGACGTAGGCAAACTCTAGCATACTAGAAGAATCGGCTCCCATAAACAATTGACGCCCGATATCCGCCACTTTCTTACAGCCCTGCTACTGCCGGCGTGCCTCGGGCTCGTGAGCCCGGAGTGCAGCGCGTTCCCGCGCGAGCTGTTCGGCTATCAGCAGAGCCGGCAGCCGGACACCGGGATATTCCGCCAGTGGGTCCAGGTGCTGGAGAGGCACCTGCTGCTGGATATTCCCGAGGGCGACTGTTCCGAAACACACCTGAATCGCTGTCACCTGCGGGACTGGCTGGCGTTTCTCGACACCCTGCGCGGCGACTCGCGCACCAGGCAGCTCGAAGCGGTCAACCGTTTCGCCAACAGCAAAAGTTACATCCTGGATATCGATAATTACGGCACGGAGGACTACTGGGCGGTCGCCAGAGAGTTTCTCTACAACAACGGCGACTGCGAAGACTATGCCCTGACCAAGCTGTTTTCCCTGTTATGGCTGGGATACTCGAGCGATGAGCTGCGTATCGTGGTGCTGCAGGACACCAACCTGCGCGTGCCGCACGCCGTGCTGGCGGTCAGCAACCATGATGATATCCTGATCCTCGATAACCAGATCGAAGAAGTGGTCTCGCACCAGACCATCGTCCATTACGCCCCCGTGTATTCGATCAACGAAAATCACTGGTGGATCCACGTCCCAAACTGAATGGATACGCGATTTGCAACCATCAAATAACAGACCGGTCCGGGCAGGCGTTTTCGCGCTGGTTGTCATTCTCATCATCGGTGCGCTGCTGATCAACGCCTACGTCAAGAAGGAACGGCAGCGTGACCTGGAAGACTGGTCGGTCCGGCTCGGTCTGGTCGCGGAAACGCGGGTGGAGGTGATAGAAACCTGGCTCGCTGCGCAGGACGCTTCGCTGACCGAACTTGCCAACAACGCGTCGCTGCAACTTTACCTCTGGCAGTTGTCGCAGCGAGAAGATGAAGACAAGGCGGCAGAACCGGCGCAGCTCGCCTACCTGCGCAACCTGGTTCTGGCCAGCGCCACGCGCTATGGATTCGAACCGCAAGACCGGCAACCGGCCATCACGGCAAACGTACCCAGGCATTACGCCACCGGGCTGGCGCTGTTCGATGCCGCACAGCGCGTGGTGGTCTCCACGTCGGGCATGCCGGACATCGGCACCGCGTTCCAGGCGACCATCGCGCAAGCCGCGCAAACCGGCAAGACGGCGTTCAGCCGGCTGGTTCTGGACTCGCACGAGCGCGTTCTGCTCGGCATCGCGGTACCGGTTCCGGTGGTGCTCGGCGCCCAGGGCGAACAGGCGTTCGGCGGCGTGATCCTGGGTGTTCACAATGCCGCGCGCACCTTGTTTCCGCTGCTTCGCAGCGGTGTGCCGATGACCGGCGCCGACGAGTCGCTGCTGGTGCAGCAGGAAGACAACCAGGTCATCTATCTTTCGCCAACCCTCGGTGGCGGCATACCTACGCGCAAGTCGCTGCCACTGGACCGTTCCAGCCTGGCAGCCGCGGTCGCCGTCAGGCAACCGGGAGAATTCGGTGAATTCCGCAACTACCTCGGTCATCCGGTGCTGGCCACCAGCCGCCCCTTGCGGTCGGTGCCCTGGGTGCTGGTGCAGGAGGTCGACGCCGTCGAAGCCCTGCAGGAGTCCAACCGCCACCGCCGTTTCCTGATCACTTCGTTCTCGCTGCTGCTGTTTTTCATCGCGGCGACGCTGGTGGCGGCGTGGCGCCACGGCAGCAGCGTGCGCGCGCTGCACGACGCCGACACCTTGCGGGCGCAATCGCTGGCGCTGAAAAAACAGACCGAACTGCTGCACGCAGTGACCGACAACACCGAGGCCTGCGTGCTGCTGCTGGACGATCAGCAACGGGTGCTGTTCGCCAATGCTCAACTGGCGAAAACCGTCGCCGCCGAACCGGAAGCCGTCACCGGCAACCTGTTGAGCGCAGTCATCGGGCCAGCCAATGCGCGGCCGATGACGGAGGCGATCGAACAGTTGCAGAAACAGGGCACCGCGCACCATTGCACGCGCAACCTGTTCTTCGGTGGGCAGGAGCGCACATATCAGTGTTCGCTGGTGCCGGTCGATCGCGTCGGCGAACGCTATAACGCAATATTGCTGGTGCTCAACGACATCACGGAACTGCAGCGCATGCAACAGCAGCACGCCACCCTGCTGCGCCGCCTGATCCAGACCCTGATGCACGTGGTCGATCTGCACGACCCTTACTCGGCGCATCACTCATCGCGCATGGTGGAAGTCGCCAACGCCGTGGGCCGCGAACTGAAACTCGGCGAAGCCGACCTGCGTACGCTGGACATGGCGGCGAGCCTGGCGAACCTGGGCAAGATCTTTGTGCCGAAGGAGATACTCACCAAAACCACGCCGCTCACCGAGGCCGAACACGAACTGCTGCAGCGCCATGTGCAGTACGGCGTGGAACTGCTGGAAGACCTGGAGTTCGAAGGACCGGTGCTGGACACCATCAGCCAGAAACAGGAACACCTCGACGGCAGCGGCTATCCGGCCGGCCTGAAGGACGGCGAAATTCTCTTCACGGCGCGGATACTGGCGGTCGCCAATGCCTTCGTGGCGCTGGTCAGTCCACGCGCCTACCGCGACGGCATCGGTATCAAGGCGGCATTGAACCGGTTACTGGAAGACGCGGACAGACGCTATGACAGGCGCGTGGTGGCAGCGCTGTTTCACGTCAGCGAGAATCGCAGCGACTGGTCGGAGTGGCTGGAAGAGAGCGGCGAAATCCCCGAATGAAAAGGGGTCTGACCCGAATGGCGCTTACTTAAGCCGGGAGATGCCAGTCATTGCGAGGAACGAAGTGACGCGGCAATCTTCCAAACAGCGCATGCTCCTTTTGGAGATTGCCGCGCTGCGCTCGCAGTGACGGCCTACTGATGCGACTTGCGTTGCCGACGGCGTTGCCTGAGCTGATACAGCGTCAGCACCGGGCCGGAAATGACGTACAGCAGAAAGCCGATGAACAGCACGCTGGGCGGGTGGCTTGAAACCACCACGAAAATCAGCACCACAACGAACAGCGCGACGAACGGCACGCGGTTCTTGAAATCGATTTCCTTGAAGCTGTAGTAGCGGATATTGCTGACCATCAGCACGCCCATGACCGCGGCCAGCACTGCGCCGAGCATCCACATATCGCTGCCGGCGAGCCCGTGGTCGGCGCTGAACCACACCAGCCCGGCGAGCACAGCGGCCGCCGACGGACTGGGCAATCCCTGGAAGTAACGCTTGTCCGCGCCGCTCGCGACCTGGGTGTTGAAGCGTGCCAGGCGCAGCGCCGCACAGGCGGTATAGACGAACGCCGCCAGCCAGCCCAGCTGGGACATGAGTCCGCCCTGCTCGATCATGCTGCGCAGCGCCCATTCGAAAATCACCAGCGCCGGCGCCAGCCCGAAGCACACCATATCGGTGAGACTGTCGTACTGCACGCCGAACTCGCTCTGGGTGTTGGTCAGACGCGCAACGCGGCCGTCGATCCCGTCCATCAACATGGCGACGAAGATCGCAATGGCGGCGCTTTCGAAGTCATTGCTCATCGCCGCAACAATGGCGTAGAAACCGGCGAACAGTCCTGCCGTGGTGAACAGGTTTGGGAGCAGGTAGATACCCTTGCGGCGCGGTCTTGGCTGTTCTTCTTCGTCCAACGCGGTCCCCGCAGAAACTTATTTGTGAACCAGTGTCGCTATTACATCAGATCCGGCCCTGACGTGCGAGCCGGGTTCCACCTGGGTGCGGCTGTTGGGCGGCAGATACACCTCGACCCGGCCGCCCATCTGGATATAGCCGCAGCGCTGCCCCTGTCCGACGCGCTCACCGATGCGCACAAAGCAGCGCGGCAGATTGTGCAACGGCCCGCGATGCATGACCACCACCAGGTCGTCATTCTCATCGGTTTTCAGCCACACGCCGTGGGGCTGATTGTCACCATCGCTGGAATTGCGCGGCTCGAGGATCTTGCCCTCGACGGGACTGCGCGTGCTGAACACACCCAGATGACCCATCTCCACGGTCAGGCGCACCGCGTCGCGATCCAGGTAGGGATCATGCGCCTCCCCCACCGCGGTAACGACCCCGTCTGCAGGGCTGACCACCGCCAGCGGATTCGAGGGAATCTCGCGGTACGGGTCACGAAACACGTAGACGATGAAAAGACAGGCCAGCCAGAACGGAATCGACCAGGCCCAGTGCACAGTCGTGGCAACCAGGACTCCGATACCGGCGCAGATAAACAGCGGCAGCCAGCCTGCGCGCGAGAAATAGGGATATCGGCTCGTTGCCATCGGGTTAACCTGACACCGCGAACGGGTTGGAGCGGCCGCCCGCAGCGGCCGCGCCGTTTCAGTTGACTTTCTTGTCGACGATCTTGTTTGCGGAGATCCAGGACATCATGCTGCGCAGTTGCTCGCCGACTTTTTCAATCGGGTGTTCGCGGCCCAGCCGGCGCTTGGCCTTCAGGGTTGCGGCGCCGGCCTGATTCTCCAGGATGAATTCGCGGGCGAATTCACCGTTCTGGATTTCCGTGAGTATGCGCTTCATTTCAGCCTTGGTTTCCGCCGTCACCACTCGCGGACCGCGCGTAAGATCGCCGTATTCCGCGGTGTTGGAAATCGAGTAACGCATGTTGGCGATGCCGCCCTCGTACATCAGGTCAACGATCAGCTTCAGCTCGTGCAGGCATTCGAAATAGGCCATCTCCGGCGCGTAACCGGCCTCGGTCAGGGTCTCGAAGCCGGCCTGCACCAGCGCCGTGGCGCCGCCGCACAGCACGGCCTGTTCGCCGAACAGATCGGTCTCAGTTTCCTCGCGGAAGCTGGTTTCGATGACACCGGCACGACCGCCGCCGTTGGCGGATGCATACGACAGGGCGATGTCCTTCGCCTTGCCGCTGGCGTCCTGGAACACCGCGATCAGCGAAGGCACGCCGGCGCCCTGTTTATAGGTGGAACGCACCAGGTGACCCGGGCCTTTCGGCGCGATCATGATGACATCGAGATCGGCGCGCGGCTCGATCTGCTCGAAATGAATGTTGAAGCCGTGCGCGAACGCCAGCGCCGCACCCTTCTTGATGTTGGGTTCGACCTTGTCACGATACAGTTTCGCCTGGTGCTCGTCGGGGGCCAGGATCATCACCACGTCGGCGCCCTTGACCGCTTCCTCGATCGGCTTGACTGTGAGACCGGCGTTCTTTGCCTTGGCTTCCGAGATCGAGCCGGGGCGCAGACCGACCGTGACGTCCACGCCGGAGTCCTTGAGATTGTTGGCATGCGCGTGGCCCTGTGAGCCGTAGCCGATAATGCTGACCTTTTTACCGCGAATAATGGAAAGGTCCGCATCCTTGTCGTAATAGATATTCATGGTCATTGCTCTGTACCTTGACTGATATGCAAATTCGTATTAGACGCGCAGCGCTTTTTCGCCGCGCGCAATTCCCGTAACACCGGACCTGACCACCTCGATAATGTCGGCCTCGGCGATGGCCTCGACGAAGGCGTCCAGTTTCGAGCTGGTGCCTGTTACCTCGATGGTGAACATGGTCTCGGTGACATCGATAATGCGGCCCCGGAAAATGTCCGACAGCCGTTTCACTTCTTCACGCGCAGGCCCCATGGCGCGCACCTTGATCAGCATCATTTCGCGCTCGATGTGCGGCCCTTCGTGCATGTCCATGAGCTTCACGACATCGATCAGCTTGTTGAGCTGCTTGGTGATCTGCTCGATCACTTCGTCAGTGCCGTTGGTCACCAGCGTCATGCGTGACAACGATTCGTCTTCGGTCGGCGCCACGGTGAGCGATTCGATGTTATAACCGCGCGCCGAAAACAGGCCCGCCACCCGCGACAAGGCGCCCGCTTCGTTTTCCATCAGGATCGAGATGATGTGACGCATGGTTATACCAGGATCATTTCATTCTGGCCGGCGCCGGCCGGAATCATGGGATAGACATTTTCTGCCGGATCGGTCAGGAAATCCATGAATACCAGCTTGTCCTTCATCTTGAAAGCTTTCTTCAAGGCAGGCTCGACGTCTTCCGGTCTGGTGATCTGCATGCCGACGTGTCCGTAGGCTTCCGCCAGCTTCACGAAATCCGGCAGCGACTCCATGTAGGACATGGCATAGCGGCCGTCGTAGAAGAACTGCTGCCACTGGCGCACCATCCCCAGGTAGCCGTTGTTCAGATTGATGATTTTCAGCGGCAATCCGTACTGGCGGCAGGTCGACAGCTCCTGTATGCACATCTGGATGCTGCCCTCGCCGGTAACGCAGGCCACCTGCTCGCCGGGGTGGGCGAACTGCACGCCCATGGCCGCGGGGAGACCGAAGCCCATGGTCCCGAGTCCGCCGGAATTGATCCAGCGGTTGGGCTTGTCGAACTTGTAGAACTGCGCCGCCCACATCTGGTGCTGGCCGACGTCGGACGTCACGAAGGCATCGCCTTTGGTCACCTTGTAGAGCGTTTCCAGCACATGCTGCGGCTTGATGCGCTCGCTGTCGCGGTCGTACTTCAGGCAATCCATGCCGCGCCATTCCTCGATCTGCTTCCACCAGGCTTTCAGCGCCGCGGCATCCGGCTTCGCTTCGCTCTCCTTGAAGACCTTGATCATCTCCTTCAGCACCTGGTCGACAGGGCCAACGATGGGCACGTCAACCTTGACGTTCTTGGAAATGCTCGCCGGGTCGATGTCGACGTGAATGATCTTTGCCGTCGGACAGAACTTTTCGACATTGCCGGTCACGCGGTCGTCGAAGCGCGCGCCGATGGCGATCAGCACGTCGCAGTTGTGCATCCCCATGTTGGCTTCATAGGTGCCGTGCATGCCGAGCATGCCCAGGAACTGCCTGTCGGTCGCGGGATAGGCGCCCAGCCCCATCAGGGTATTGGTGATGGGGAATTCCAGCAGCCGCGTCAGTTCCGTCAGCGCGCGGCTGGCGTTGGACAGAATGACGCCGCCACCGGTATAGATGATGGGCCGTTTGGCGGTCAGCATCAGGTCCACCGCCTTCTTGATCTGGCGCGGATGGCCTTTGCTCACAGGATTGTAGGAGCGCATGGTGATGCGCTTGGGATAATGGTATTCAGCCCTGGCGACACTGACATCCTTGGGGATGTCCACCACCACCGGGCCCGGTCGACCGGTGGTTGCGACGTAGAAGGCCTTCTTGATGGTGGTCGCGAGATCTTTCACGTCCTTGACCAGGAAGTTGTGCTTGACGCAGGGACGCGTGATACCGACGCTGTCCACTTCCTGGAACGCGTCGTTGCCGATCAGCGCCGTCGGCACCTGGCCGGTGAACACCACCAGCGGAATCGAATCCATGTACGCGGTGGCGATGCCCGTGACCGCATTGGTCGCGCCGGGGCCCGAGGTGACCAGCACCACGCCGGGCTTGCCGGTGGAACGCGCATAACCGTCCGCTGCATGCGTGGCAGCCTGTTCATGGCGCACCAGCACGTGCTGCACCTTGTCCTGTTGATACAAGGCATCGTAAATTGGCAATACCGCCCCGCCGGGGTAGCCGAACAGATGTTCGACGCCCTGCTCGGCAAGACAACGCACAAAGATGTCAGCGCCAGTCAGCTCCACCTGTTTGATCTCCCGGGTGCCGGCAACACAAAAAACCAGAAAAAAAGCCCGCATATTCGGGCACATGCGCAACGCGCAGGGTTAGAACCGGCTAATATGCCACCGATGACTCCCGGAATCCAGCGATTCTTGGCGGAAAATGTCAGCGACGGGACGCAGTTACTTGCCGGTGGGCGGTGCGCCGTGTTAAGTAGCCAAAGGCATCGACCACAGGGGATTCACATGCGCTTCAGCACCATACTACCGCTTATGCTCGCACTGGCCGCCGCACCCGCCAGCGCCGACGTCTACAAATGGACCAACGCCAATGGAGAGACCGTGTTCGGCCAGTTCCCGCCGGCCGGCGTGGCGGCCGAGCGCATCAAAACCAACGCGCCGCCATCGAAGGCCGCACAGCCGCCTGCGGCGACGCCGCAGGAACGCCTCAAGGCGTTGCAGGAACAACAGCAAAGTCAGCACGAACAGGCCGCCGAAACCGCCGCGCAGAAGCAGCAGGCCGCGGCCCGCAAGCAGAACTGCACCAGCGCCCGCAACAATCTGGCGCAGCTCGAGCGTGGCGGTCATCGCCGGGTAAAGCTGCCGGACGGCACTGTCACCTTCCTCAGCGAAGAGGAAACGCAGCAGCGCATCGAGCAGGCCCGGCAACATGTAAAGGACAACTGTGATTAGGGAGAGTCCGCCATGCCTGTGCTTAAAATACTGACCAATCAATCGCTTGATGCCGCCACGCAGAAGACCCTGATAAGCAGGGCCTCGCAGGAGGTCGCCGCCATCCTGGGCAAGCCGGAACGCTACGTGATGGTCAGCGTGGAGCACAATCCGGCCATGCTGTTCGGCGGCAGCGATGCGCCGCTGGCCTACCTGGAACTGAAAAGCATCGGCCTGCCGGAAACCAGAACACCGGAACTGTCGAGCAGCCTGTGCAAGTTGATGCACGAACAGCTGGGGCTCGCCGCCGACCGTGTGTATATCGAATTCGCCGACGCGCCGCGCGCCATGTGGGGGTGGAACGGCGGGACATTTTGACGCAGCGCCGCTACAATCGCCGCCGGCTCCATCACTGACGACTTTTCGTTGCGTTGCGCCGCCGTCATGCCGGCGAAGTCCGGCATTCCTGCAGCGCAACGATCCTGGACGCCGGAAGGCGTCCGGCATGACGCATTAAAACGAATCCATGCATGACAAATTAATCCGAGTTTCCTGACATGAAAGTTTCCCGGTTCCCGCTCGCTACCGTCAAAGAGACGCCCGCCGACGCCGAGATCGTCAGCCACCAGCTGATGATGCGCGCCGGCATGATCCGCAAAATCGCCGCCGGCATCTACAGCTGGCTGCCGCTGGGTCTGCGCGTGCTGCGCAAGGCGGAAGCCGTGGTGCGCGAGGAAATGGACCGCGCCGGCGCGCTGGAACTGCTGATGCCCGCGGTGCAGCCCGCCGAACTGTGGCAGGAATCGGGGCGCTGGGAGCAATACGGTCCCGAGCTGCTGCGCATCACCGATCGCCACAGCCGTGAATTCTGCTTCGGCCCCACGCACGAGGAAATCATTACCGAGCTGGTGCGCCGCGAAGTGCGCAGCTACAAGCAGCTGCCGGTGAACTACTACCAGATCCAGACCAAGTTCCGCGACGAAATACGCCCGCGCTTCGGCGTCATGCGCGCCCGCGAGTTTCTGATGAAGGACGCCTATTCATTCCATCTGGATGAGGCATCGCTGGATGAAACCTACCAGGTGATGTACCGCGCCTATGCGAATATCTTTTCGCGCCTGGGACTCGAATTCCGCGCCGTGCGTGCCGACAGCGGCGCCATCGGCGGTGCAGTTTCACACGAATTCCATGTGCTCGCCGACTCCGGCGAGGACGCTATCGTGTTTTCCACCGCCAGCGACTACGCGGCCAACCTGGAACTGGCCGAAGCGCTGGCGCCGCAAGGTGAGCGCCCGGCGCCCGCCGCTGCGCAACAGACTGTCGACACGCCCGGCGCGCATACCATCGAAGAGCTGTCGCAGTTCCTGAACGTCCCGGCGTCGCGTTGCCTCAAGACTTTGCTGGTGCAGGGCGCCGATGGCGGCGTGGTAGCGCTGTGCCTGCGCGGCGACCACAGCCTCAACGCCGTGAAGGCGGAGAAACTGGAGCAAGTGGCGCAGCCTCTGACTTTCGCCAGCGACACGCAGGTGCGCGAGGCCGCGGGCTGCAATCCCGGTTCACTGGGACCGGTGGGTTTGAGCATTCCGGTCATCGCCGACCGCGCCGCCGCGCACCTCGGCGATTTCGTCTGCGGCGCCAATGTCGACGGCAAGCACCTCACCGGCGTCAACTGGGGCCGCGACTGCGCCGAGCCCCTGGTGGCCGATATCCGCAATCTGGTGGACGGCGATCCCAGCCCCGACGGCAAGGGTGAAGTGCGCATCGCCCGCGGCATCGAGGTCGGTCACATTTTCCAGCTCGGCGACAAGTACAGCCGCGCCATGAAAGCCACGGTGCTGGACGAGAACGGCAAGGAGGTGATCATGACCATGGGCTGTTACGGCATCGGCGTGTCGCGCGTGGTGGCCGCGGCCATTGAACAGAATCATGACGAGCAGGGCATTATCTGGCCTGCCAGCCTGGCGCCCTTCCAGGTGGCGCTGCTCGGCATGAACCGCAAGAAATCCCACCGCGTGCGCGAAGCCTGCGACGAACTGTACCGGGAGCTGCTGGATGCCGGCATCGATGTGCTGTTCGATGATCGCGACGTAAGGCCCGGCGTCATGTTTGCCGATATGGAGCTCATTGGCATACCCCATCGGGTCGTGATCGGTGAAAAAAATCTGGATGCAGGACAGGTGGAATACAAAGGGCGTCGCGACGCGGAAAACCGCACGGTCGCGCGCGATGATGTCGTTGCGTTCCTCAGGCAGCAGCTGGACTGAACGCATCGGCTTGCGCGCAGCAGCACCGTGTTTTGGTGTGCTTCTCCTGCTGTGCCTGAGTCTGACCAGCGCCCGGGCCGCCACCCAGGAACGCCCCGACGACGAACTGCGCCGGGTTCTGGTGCAAGCCGTGCAATCCTCCGACAGCTTCGAAGACCGCTTCGACGCCGAAGTCTGGCTGACCGATATGTCGCGCCGCCTCGACCGCAAGGTCGCCGATCCCGGAGAGCGTCTCCTGATCCTCAAGACCGCGCACTACGAAGCCCGCCGCGCCGAACTGCCGCCGGAACTGGTGCTGGCGGTTATCGATGTCGAGAGCAATTTCGACCGCTACGCCCTGTCGCATGCCGGGGCGCGCGGCCTGATGCAGGTGATGCCGTTCTGGCTGGACGAAATCGGCCGGCCCGGCGATGACCTGTTCGATATCCGTACCAACCTGCGCCTCGGCTGCACCATCCTGCGTCATTACCTCGACCGCGAACGCGGCAACCGCGGCAAAGCGCTGGCGCGCTACAACGGCAGCGTCGGCAAGACATGGTATCCGCAGCGCGTATTCCAGGCGCTCGCCAAACGCTGGTACAGGCAATAGGATTCGCTTGCGGCGAACAAGCGCTGATTGATCACCCGCAGTCGCCAGCGGGGCGTTTCTTGACCAGGATCAATTGCCCTCAAGTTCGGGCGGTAAAAAACTGTATCAGCGCACACTAATTTGACCGGGATCAAAGCCGCCGCCGATTCAGTCTTTTATGTTCCCAGTCGGTTCCGAGAGTAATGTGCACAGCTAGCCCATCACTCGCGCCGACGCCGGTTGGCCCCCCGGGGAGTTCCCCGCAGTGTCCCTGTCAATGACCAACGTGTAATAACTCACGCATCGCACGACTGAGTTAGCTGCCGCACTCCCCCGCAAAACACGGAGGCGCGTGCAGACATGGCGACCCATATCACCGAATCCGATATCAACCTCGACGGCTTCGTCGGCAGTCTCGGCGGCGTCAGCCGTCGCGAGTTCCTGAAGTTCTGCGCCGGCATCGCCGCGACCATGGGCCTGCCCGCCGGAATGGCCTGGCGCATTGCCGAAGCCGCAAGCAACCCGATGCGACCACCGGTGATCTGGCTGTCCGCGCAGGAGTGCACCGGCTGCACCGAATCGCTGCTGCGCTCCACGCACCCCACGCTGGAACAGCTGATCCTCGATGCGATTTCGCTGGACTACCACGAAACGCTGTGCGCCGGCGCCGGCCACCAGGCCGAGGCGTACCGGCAACAATCGATGCAGGAAAACCGCGGCAAGTACGTGCTGGTGGTGGACGGCTCCATCCCGGTCAAGGACGGCGGCATTTACTGCAAGGTCGCCGATCGGCCGATCATCGATCACCTGCGCGAAGCTGCTGACGGCGCCGCCGCCATCATCGCCATCGGTTCCTGCGCGTCCTGGGGAGGCATTCCGTCCAGCGGCCCGAATCCTACCGGCGCCACCGGTGTTGCGGAGATCCTCAAGGACAAGACCGTGGTCAACATTCCCGGCTGTCCGCCCAACCCGTACAACTTCCTGACCACGGTGTTGCACTTCCTCGCCTTCAGCACCCTGCCTGCGCTGGACGACAAGAACCGGCCGAAGTTTGCCTACAACCGTCTCATTCACGAAAACTGCGAGCGCCGCCCGCACTTCGACGCCGGGCGCTTCGCCATCACCTTCGGCGACGAAGGCCACCGCAAGGGCTGGTGCCTGTACAAGCTCGGCTGCAAGGGCCCCGAGACCTACGCCAACTGTCCAGCCATTCTGTTCGGTGATGTCGGCGCCGGCGCCTGGCCGGTCGGCACCGGCCATCCGTGCTTCGGATGCACCGAGCAGGGCGTCGGCTTTACCAAGCCGATTCATGCGCTGTCCGAACTCAAGACCGTGACACCGCCGAACACCTATCCGGGTATTTCCGAAAACATCGGTCAGGGCGTCACCCCCGCATCCGCCGCGCTGGTGGCGGGTATTGCCGGCGCAGCCGTCGGCGCCGGGGCCGTGGCCGTCAGCCGGCTGGGCCGCGGCGACGATTCCGGCTCTGACGACGACGAGCCGAAGAGCTGACAGGAGGACAACGCCATGGCGTTGAATCGCAGAGAATTTCTCAAGTTGTCCGCGGCAGGCATGGGCGGCGCCCTGTGCCCGGCCAGCGGCGACGCGGTGATGCGCGAACCCAAACAGTTGTCACCGGATGCCGTGGGCATGCTGTACGACTCGACGCTGTGCATCGGTTGCAAGGCCTGCGTGTCGGCCTGCAAGCAAGCCAACGGCATGCCGCCCGAGGCCGCCGGCCAGCTCGAACCGATGTGGGACACGCCGCTGGAAACGTCCGGCAGCACGCTCAACGTCATCAAGCTGTATCAGAACGGCACTGCCGATCACAAGGACCAGGAGATCGACGGCTACGCTTTCATGAAGCGTCACTGCCTGCACTGCGTCGATCCGTCCTGCGTGTCGGCGTGCCCGGTGTCGGCCATGACCAAGGACCCGGTGACAGGCATTGTCGAGCACCACGCCGACCGCTGCATCGGTTGCCGCTATTGCGTTTACAGCTGCCCGTTCGGCATTCCCAAGTACGAATACGACGATCCCTTCGGCCAGATCCAGAAATGCCAGTTCTGCGCCCACCTGCAGGCCGAAGGCAAAGTCCCTGCCTGTTGCGACGTGTGTCCGACCGGCGCCTCGCTGTTCGGGCGCGTCGCCGACCTGAAACAGGAAGCGCAGCGCCGCCTCGAGAAACAGCCGGGCGACAACTACCTGTTCCCGCGCGGCGAACTGGGCGCCGGCCGGCCCGGTCACGAGGCGACCATCCCGACCTATCTCAGGGAGGTCTACGGCGAGAAGCAACTCGGCGGCACGCAGATCCTGTACATGTCCGCCGTTCCCTTCGACAAGCTGGGCCTGCCGACCAACGTGCCCGACTTCGGTTATCCGGCGATCTCCGAAGGCATCCAGCACATGCTGTACAAGTGGATGCTGGCGCCCGCGCTGGTGCTGGCCGGCCTGGTCTACGTGGTGAAGCGCAATCTCGACCGCGGGCATGACGAACAGCACAAGACACCGGAGCGCGATTCCGGCAAGGGGCAATCATGAGCACGCATGCACCCATCGGTGGAAAACTCCTCACCAAACCGTTCCTGATCCTGTCGCTGCTGTTCATGCTGGCGCTGGCGATACTGCTGGCGCGCTTTATCTTCGGACTGGGCGCGGTGACCAACATCAACGACGGCTATCCGTGGGGCATCTGGATCGTCATCGACGTCATGATCGGCACCGCGCTGGGCTGCGCCGGCTATGCGGTCGCGTTGCTGGTGTACCTGTTCAACCGCGGTGAATACCACCCGTTGATGCGCTCGGCGCTGATGGCCGGCCTGTTCGGTTACACCCTGGCCGGTATCGCCGTCATTTTCGACCTGGGCCGCTACTGGCAGTTCTACACCCTGCTCCTGCCCTGGTACGTGCAGCTCAACTCGGTGATGCTGGAAGTGGCCTGGTGCGTCATGGCCTATGTGGTGGTGCTGTGGATCGAGTTCACGCCGGCGTTCCTGGAGCGTTTCGGGCTGGAGAACCTGCGCGGCAAGCTGTCGAAAGTGCTGTTCTTCTTCATTGCGCTGGGCATCCTGCTGCCGACCATGCACCAGTCCTCGCTGGGCACCATGGCGGTGGTGGCGGGACACCAGATCTCGCCGCTGTGGCAGACGCAATTGCTGCCGCCGCTGTTCCTGATCAGCGCCCTGCTGATGGGTTATGCCATCGTTCCCTTTGAGTCCATCCTGGCGTCGATGGGACTGCGCCAGCCGCTGGAAACACACCTGCTGGCGAAAATCTCCGGCGTTGCGCTGCTGGTCACCCTGCTCTACCTGGCGCTGCGCTTCGGCGACCTGCTGTGGCGCGGCGCGCTGGACCTGGCGTTCGCGGGCGATACGGATGCGGTCATGTTCTGGATCGAGAACCTGCTGTTCATCCTGCCGGTGCTGTTGCTGGCGCAACGCCGCTGGCGTATCCGCCCGCGGCTGGTGTTCATCTCGGCGATCAGCCTGTTGCTGGCCGGGTCCATTTACCGGCTCAACGTCTACATCATCGGTTATCACCCGACCGCCGGCGGCAACTGGTTCTATTTCCCGTCGGTCCCCGAGATTATGGTGACGGTCGGCATCTTTTCATTCGAAGTCATTCTTTACCTGCTGTTCGTGAAGAATTTACCTGTGTTGCACCGCGCATAGGGCGCCGGCACACAAGCGGAAGGAGCAAACCATGACACAGCGTATCACCGTCGACCCGATGACCCGAATCGAAGGCCACCTGCGCGTCGACTGCGAGGTGGACGGCGGCAAGGTCGTCAAGGCCTGGTCATCCGGACAAATGTGGCGCGGCATCGAGCTGATCCTGCAGGGGCGCGACGCGCGCGACGCCTGGATTTTCACCCAGCGCATCTGCGGTGTCTGCACCACGGTGCACGCCATCGCCTCGGTGCGCGCAGTGGAAAACGCGCTGGCGCTGGAAGTGCCGCTCAACGCGCAGTACATCCGCAACATGATCATCACCGCGCACGGCATCCACGATCACATTGTGCATTTCTATCACCTGTCGGCACTGGACTGGGTGGATATCGTTTCGGCGTTGAGCGCAGATCCGAAAAAGGCATCGGAAATCGCGCAAAGCCTGTCGGACTGGCCGCTCAACAGCGAACAGCATTTCCGCCAGATCCAGGACAAGCTGAAAAGCTTCGTCGAGTCCGGTCAGCTCGGCGTGTTCGCCAGCGGCTACTGGGGCCACGCAGCCATGAAGCTGCCGCCGGAGATCAACCTGATTGCCGCCGCGCATTACTTCCAGGCGCTGGATTATCAGCGCGCCGCCAACAAGATCGTGTCCATCCTGGGCTCCAAGACACCGCACATCCAGAACCTGGCGGTAGGCGGCGTCACCAACACCATCAATCTCGACAGCCAGTCGACGCTGACGCTGGAACGCCTGTACTACATCAAGAGCGTCATCGACGAACTGGGCGACTTCGTGCGCAAGGTCTACATGGTGGACGTGGCCGCCATTGGCGCCATGTACGCCGACTGGACGGCATACGGCGCCGGCGTCACCAACTACCTGGCGGTGCCGGATCTGCCGCTCGATACCCGCGGCACGCAGTTCGACCTGCCGGGCGGCTATATCCATAACGCCGACCTGTCGACCTTCAGGCCCATCACCAGCTACCAGGACAAGTACTTCGAAGACGGCGTCAAGGAAAGCGTCAAGCACGCCTGGTACCAGGGCGGCAAGGGCGCGCTGCACCCCTACGATGGCGAGACAATTCCCGAGTACACCGATTTCCAGGACGACGGCAAGTACTCCTGGGTCAAGGCGCCCACCTTCTACGACGAACGTGCCCAGGTCGGTCCGTTGGCCAATGTGCTGACCATGGTGGCGGCAGGACACGAACCTACCAAACGGCACCTGAACACAGTGCTGGAAATGGTCGGCAAAGTCGCGGGCACGACCATTCCCGTCGATGCCCTGCACTCGACCATCGGCCGTCACGCGGCACGCGCGGTGCGTACCGCGGTGCTGCACGAGTCGCTGGCCAGGCAATGGCAGTTGCTGATGGACAATATCGGCAAGGGTGACTACGACACCTTCAACCAGCCGGAATTCCCGAAAGACGAGGTGCGCGGCTTCGGTTATCACGAGGCGCCGCGCGGTGTGCTGTCACACTTCACGGTGATTCGCGATGGCAAGATCGTCAACTACCAGGCGGTAGTGCCCAGCACCTGGAATGCCGGTCCGCGCGACGAGGCGGACAAACCCGGACCCTACGAGGCCTCGCTGGTCGACAACCCGGTGGCCGATCCTGAAAAGCCGCTGGAAGTGCTGCGCACTATTCACTCCTTCGACCCCTGCCTGGCGTGCGCCGTGCATATGGTCGACACGCAGCAGCAGGAAATCGTGCGGGTGCAGGGCGTGGGCGCGCAATGCGGCGTGAGCTTCTGATGGGCGCCGCGGCACAGACACTCGCAATGGACGGCATCGACGCGCAACCGGCGCCGGTGCTGATCCTCGGGCTGGGCAACATCCTGCTCGCGGACGAAGGCGTCGGCGTCGCTGTCATCGAACGTTTGCAGAAACACTACCGGTTGCCGGAAGGCGTCGAACTGCTCGATGGCGGAACCTCCGGTATGACGCTGCTTGACGACCTGCGCAACCGCGACATACTTATCGTCGTCGACGCCGTGCGCACCGGCCAGCCGCCGGGCACGGTGGTGGTGCTGAAAGGTGAGCAGGTGCCGGCGTTTTTCCGCAGCAAGGTGTCACCGCATCAGCTTGCGCTGTCGGACGTGCTGGCAGTGCTGACGCTGACCGGCGAAAAACCGCTGGACGTGACAGTGATAGGCGTGGAACCGCTGAGCCTGGAGACGCGACTGGGACTGAGCGATGTGGTCGATGGCCGCCTGGATACCATGATCGGGCAGGTCATCGATGAATTGCAGGCGGCGGGTTGCCGCATCGAGCGATAGTGTCATTGCGAACGCAGTGACGGAATGACCTGAACAAGAGGAACAACGCATGAAACGCACAACCTTCATTGCCGGCCTGATAACGCTGACAACGCTGCTGGCCGCGCAACCCGCCACCGCGCATACACTGACCGGCGCGCTGGGCGGCGTCAGCAGTGGCCTGGCGCATCCCTTCCTCGGTATCGATCACATGCTGGCGATGCTCGCCGTCGGCCTGTGGGCCGCACAGCTCGGCGGCGGCGCCTTGTGGAAAGTGCCGCTGGCGTTCGTCGGCACCATGCTGATCGGCGCCTGGCTCGGCCTGTCGGGTATTTACGTGCCGTTCACTGAAGCGGTCATCGCCGCCTCGGTGCTGGTGCTGGGACTGGCAATCAGCCTGCAATGGCGCCTGGTACCCCTGCTCGCCGGGCTGATGGTGGGCACTTTCGCGCTGTTTCACGGTTTCGCGCACGGCGGTGAACTGCCGCTGGCGGCATCGCCCGTGACTTACTTCGCCGGCTGCGCCGTGGCGACCGCGACGCTGCTCGGTCTGCGCGCGGCGGCCGTATGCCTGCTGTTCGCCCGGGCGCAAACGGCTCTGGTACGCGCCGGCGGCGCAGGACTGGCAGGCGCCGGACTGTGGCTGCTGATTGCCATCTGAAATGCCCGCTGCGACCGACA
The DNA here is from genome assembly GCA_024102665.1 of Thiogranum sp. GTDB lineage: Bacteria > Pseudomonadota > Gammaproteobacteria > DSM-19610 > DSM-19610 > Thiogranum. The sequence continues at coordinate 20,842 of JAGFJP010000053.1, forward strand.
CGCTGTCGCCACAGCAGCAGGAGCGGATCGACCGGCTGGTCGCGCGCTTCACCCTGATCGGTGAACAGCGCATGCTCGACCTGCCGGTCTACAACGCTGCGTTAGGTGTCGAGGCCGTCGGCTTCCGGCCGGCTGAAGCCGGCTGCATCGGCGTGCTGATCACACCCTGGTTCATGAACCTGATACTGCTGCCGGATCACCCGCCGCATAACCTCGCCGCGACAACAGCACAGAAAGTCAGCCGGGAACTGGATTCCGGTGCGCACGACTTCATGGTCGGCGAAGACGAGGAACTGGGGCGATACGAATTCATCAGCCTGGCATCACCGATGTTCGCCTTTACCAGCCAGGCGGCGGCGCGCCAGGCCGCGCAGGCCGGTATCGACCGGCTGGTGAACGCGAAAAACCCTGAGCATACGCTGCACTTCAGCGCAGCGCCTCCCGCCGATCTGCAGCGACGCGCATTCCTGCGCGGCCGCGTGCGCGCCGCGCCGCCTTCACCCGAAAGGTAAGGCATCGCAACGACGGCTATTCCATCAACGCGCGGATCAGACCTTTCACTTCGGGGTGATCGAAATCGCGCCCGCCGACGGCCCGGTAGACGATATTGCCTTCGCGATCGACCAGCACCGTGGTTGGCAGACCCTTGACGCCGTAGGCTTCGGATACCGCGCCGTCACGATCGAACAGGATCGGAAACTCCGGAAACAGGTCGAGCTGTCCGATCCAGGGAAACACGTGATCCGGCGTTTCCCATTCGTTGACAGCGAGCACCACGAACGGGCCGTCGCGCAGTTCCTGGTACACCGATTCCATGGAAGGCATCTCGCGCCGGCACGGCGGACACCAGGTGGCCCAGAAATTGATCATCACCACCTTGCCGAGATAGTCCTTCAGGGCATGTGTCCTGCCGTCCATATCCTGCAGCGCGAAAGCCGGCGCAGCGACGGGTGTCGGCAGGCGATTCAACTCGTGGCTCAGCTCGGGCACCGGTGTCTGCGCCAATGCCAGACCGCTGGCCAGCAGCAACAGGAAGGCGATCGCGGTACGTCTTTCAGTCGCCGGGCGCTGCAGCCGGTGCACAGCGCAACCCCTTGAGCACACCCTGATAGCTTTCATTGTCATGGCTCCATGAATACACAAAGTCAAAGCTGCTGCCCGGTGACAGGGCGATAGTGGTGAATCCCTGGCTCCAGTCACCGGGCGCAAAGCTCTGTTCATCCGGCAGGATCGACCAGCGGTAAGGCACGCCCATCGCCGCCCATTCCTCGAGCCACTGCGTTTTGGTCTTGACTGGGTGGCTGCGCCCGTCGGGCGTCACATAACGCCAGTCGGCGACGCGGTAGGAAACCTGCTGATCGGATTCGTTCTTGACGATGGTCCCGAACACGCAATATTTGTTCACGCCTTCGATCAACTGCGCGGGCAGTCCCCGCGAACTGTACACTGCCGCCACGAAATCGGGCAGCAGCTGAATCAGTTGCAGGCTGAACGCCGGGTGCTGCGCCTTCCATGACAACAGCCCGGTGTCGGGATCGCGGTATTGCTGTACGTCGTCAGCCAGCGCGGTCGCGCAAGCGAACAACAGCAGCAACAGGGCTCTCATCTCAATCCGGTTTCCGTTTCATTGCGGCAACAGCGTGACTGTCGTGTCCGCAGTCGCCTTGTCGATATCGAACTGCAATTCACAGTACTCGCTGTGTTCATCAACGGGCGTTGGATCGTCCGCGCAACTGCAACCGGCGATGATTCCCGCATAGAAAATACCCGCCCGGGCACGAATGCTGCCAGGTTGTTCGGTAACGCCGAGAATCATTGCGCTGAAGCCGTTGTCACTGACATAGTTACCGCGCGACAGGCCCTGCTGCAAGGGCAGCGCCTGTGGATCCAGTTGCTCGATTTCCTGTTTCAGGATGGTCTCGAAACCAGGCGTTCCCCAGGCGTTGAGTGTCTTGTCGAATCTGATCACAGGCTGTCCACGTCAGAGCTGCGACTGCAGGTAATTTTCGATACCGAGGCGGTCGATCAGCCCCAGCTGCTTTTCCAGCCAGTACGCATGATCCTCCTCGGTATCCGCCAGCAGCTTTTCCAGGATTTCCCGGGTCCGGTAATCGTGCTCCGCCTCGCAACAGGCAATCG
>JAGFJP010000063.1 GCA_024102665.1 Thiogranum sp.
GCGGTGGCGCCGGAAAAGCCGTTCAAACCGGCACTGCTGCCGATGCTGGTGGTGGGTGTGGTACTGGGGCTGATCGCCGGCATCATGCTGGCGTTATTCCGGGATTTTGTGCGGCGGCAGGGCTGAATCAGTAATAGAGGGACTGTCCCGTTTCAGGGGTGGGAGGGTGTCGTGCTGGTGCCGCCGCCGCTGCCGCCACCGCCGCCGGCCAGTGCCGCCAGCGCTCCGGCGACGACCACGCCGATGGCGATTCCGACGGCGCCAAAGCCACCGGATTCCTCTTCCGCGGGGATCACGGGTTTGGGGGCCTCGGCTTTGCGCGGCGGCGCCGGTTCCTGTTTCGGAGCGGGCGCCGGTTTCTGGATTTCCACCTCGACCGGCGCGCTGTCGATTTCGATCTCGATCGCGTCCTGCGCAAACAGCGGCGGGTTAAGAGCCATGGTTCCCAGCAGTATCGGAATCAGCGCGTTCTTCATTGGCCGGTATTCTCCCTTTGGTAGCCGAAGAATCCGGAATGCAGGCAGTGAAGTCAAGTGTTTTGGACCGGTGCCGGCGGGGCAAGCTGCGGGGTCGGGCGCGTGGCCCGCTGGTATCTGCGCCAGTCTCTCGATGCGACGTGGTGGCAGAGCGGATTCCCGACAGCCGGAACGGAAATGCTCGCGCATGGTGCGGTTTCAGAATAATCTCCTGTGAATTTAGGATACTATGTTAATATGTAGGTGAAAATTCGACGTCCCTTGCCGTTATTCGTAATCGACCTGTCCCATGCTCAGCGAAATGCGAAAGCCGCGGGATTGCACAGTTATCCGCCAGGACGGCAAGCAGTGATCGGGAGTAGCTGGACGAATGATCGACGCATACGAAAATTATTATAAATACAACCTGAGCGCTGATCCTTTTCGACTGAGCCCCGACCATCGCTTTGCTTTCCCCCATGCCAGTTATGCCAAGGCCCGGGCGTACCTCGAGTTCGCGATCCGGCGCGGTGAAGGCTTCATCACCATAACCGGTGCGCCCGGCACCGGCAAAACCACCCTCATCAATGAGATTGTCGCCAGCATCGGCGATTCCAGTGTGCTGCTGGCGACGCTAAGCAGCACGCAACTGGAGTCGCGCGATCTGTTGCATATGGTGGCAGCCGCGTTCGGGCTGCGTTACGGCGACGTGAGCAAGGCGACCTTGTTGCTGGGGCTGGAGGAATTCCTGACCCAGCAGCAGCGCAAGAACAAGCGCGCGGTCCTGATCGTGGACGAAGCGCAGGGGCTGTCCCCGGCGGCCATCGAGGAACTGCGCCTGCTGGCGAACCTGCAGTGTCAGAATCGCCTGCTGCTGCAGGTTGTGCTGGTTGGACAGGAACAGCTGCGCGAGCTGGTGAAAGCACCGGGGATGGAACACCTCAGCCAGCGCATCATTGTCGCGACTTATCTCGAGCCGTTGAGCCTGTCCGATACCGTGACGTACATAGAACACCGGCTCAAAAAGGTGCGCTGGCGCGGCGACCCGGCGATCACGGAGGACGCGCTGCGCCTGATCCACAGGTACAGTGGCGGCGTGCCGCGCCGGATCAACCTGATTTGCAGCCGGCTGTTCCTGTTCGGGGGGCTCGAGGGCAAGCAGGAGCTGGGTGGCGAGGATGCACAAATCGTCATCGACGATCTGCAGAAAGAGTCCTTGCTGCCGGACACTGTTCCGGAAGCGCCGGGCGAGGATGCCGAACAAAGCGGCGATCTGGTGCTTAGTCTGCCGCGCGAGGCTACCACAGGCAGTGCGGATGCTGTTGAGGCGGGTGCGTCTCCGCGCACCGGGCAAGCGGCCCGCGAGCCGGAAATGGAACAAAAACGCTCCGTACACGGCGCGGAGGTGGAAGACATACTGTCTTCCCGGGCACCACTGCGTGCGGCGCTTGGCCAGGTATTCGCGACACTCGAGGACACAGAACAGGCTGACGCAGGGTTGAAACGCCGGCCGGTCGAGCGGACTTCCGCTGCGCCGCGGCCGGCAAGAAAGCCGGAGCCGGTGGCGCGTGACAGGACTCGGCCAGCAGCCGCCGGCATGCCGCCCGCGGCGCCGGCTGCGGATCAAGCCGCGTCCGCTACCAGACCGCATTCGCGGCGCAACAGGGTGGCGTTGATTGCGGTGGCAACCGGCCTGGCGCTGGCGTTCGGTCTGACACGCCTGGATCGCAGCGATTCACCGAGCGATAGCGTCGCCGTCACCGAACAACCCTCCGCCGCGTTCACAATGCCCCGCAATCCATCCGCCGAAGATGTCATTATCCGGGATAACGACGAAGCTGAATCGCAGGCGATTCAGGACGATGCTGCCGATGTGCAGGCAACGCCTGACGCCGTGACGGACGCTGCAACAGAAGAACCGGTCATGCCGGCGCCGCAAGCGGAACCCGCACCCGAAGGCGAAGCGAAACCGGAAGGCGATACCGAACCTCAGAACACGCTGGCATCCGTCGACGGGAATCCCGCCGGTGCAGCGGATACGCCCGCACCCCCTGAAGAGGCGGCGGAAGACCCGGACCCGCAGAGCCTGTCCCCGCAGACATCCATTGCCGAGGAGCAGCCGGCGAGCCGGTCGCCCGAACCTGAAATGAGTGAGCCCGCGCCGGTGGCCGCCTCGACGCCTCCAGCGGCGCCCGTCGCCGCGCCGGCGCCGGCAGCGGCTGTGGTCGATCGCGAGGTGCCCGCAGCGAAGACAGCAACAACCGGATCGCAGGTGGGCCGACCCTCGAGTGCCGAAATCGAAGCGGAAAAGGCCAGGCTGGCGGAGGAGGCCAGGGCGCGCTTCGCCAGGCAACTCGCCCAGGCCGAAACGCAACCGGTGCCCGTCGCTGTTCCCCGGTCGGAGCCGGTTCCCCGCGCGCCTGTCCCGGCAGCCCCGGCGACCGCTCCCCAACCCAGTCAGCCCAAAGTGTCTCCGCCGTCGCCGTCGCTGCCGAAGGTCGCGGTGGCGCGCCCCGCGGCACCTGCGCCTGAAGCCCGGGCGGAATCACCGGTGGATACCGCGGGACGTATCAAGGCGGCATTGCTGCAGGGGCAGTGGACCAGCCGCGACCAGCCGGCCTCTCTGCTGCCGTCGGATGTCACCTTGTGCAAGGACGAACAGGCAACGATTTCGTGCTGGAGCGTGCCGAGAAATGTCAATACCAAGTACGGCGAGGCGCTCTACAAGGTTGAAGCTACAATCAAGGGCTTTTCGGCAGGCGGAAATTTCGAGATTCTGTACCGGACACTGGTGAAACTGGTTGCGTCCCAGGGCAGTGGGGATTCGCCGGCAGAAGCCGATAAGGGCGACTGGCAGGTTTCGGAATACACCACGCAATGCCAGTTGACCCAGCCGGACAGGGTATCCTGTCGTGACGAAAAAGGTGTCACGCGCGAGTATCGCCGCTAGGATGGATGACGCAGGGCGAACGTCTTCCCGAGCTCATGCCGGTGAAAACAATCGAAGCAGGTTTCAAGTTATAAATCAGGAGAGCCGTGCATGGCTGTTGATAAAAGAAAGTGCCGCTTTTGCGGCAATGGTCTGAGCGTATCTGTTGCCGACCTGGGCATGTCGCCCGTGTCCAACGACAATATCAAACCCGAACGGCTGACGGCGATGGAGCCGTTTTACCCGCTGCATGCCTATGTCTGTGAAGCATGCTGGCTGGTGCAGCTCGAGCAGTTCCAGGCGGCGGACGAGATATTCAGCGACGAGTATGCCTACTTTTCATCGTTTTCGCAGAGCTGGCTGGAGCACGCCCGGCAGTATTCGCTGAAAGTCACCGAACGCTTCAGTATCAACGAGCAGTCGCAGGTGGTGGAAATCGCCAGCAACGACGGCTACCTGCTGAAGAACTTCGTCGAAAGGGGCGTGAAGATCCTGGGCGTCGAGCCGTGTGCGAACGTGGCGAAAGCGGCCGAGGCGATCGGTATTCCTTCACTGGTCAAGTTTTTCGGCGTAACGACAGCGCAGGAAATGGTGAGCGACGGTATCCGGGCGGACCTGCTGGTCGGCAACAACGTGCTGGCGCACGTCCCGGACCTGAATGACTTCGTCAAGGGCATGAAAATCCTGCTGGCACCGCAGGGCGTGATAACGATGGAGTTTCCTCACCTGAAGAAGCTCATCGAGTTCAACCAGTTCGACACCATATACCACGAGCACTTTTCCTATTTTTCACTTGTGACTGTGGAAAAGGTGTTCGCGTCCTTTGGCCTGGTTATTTTCGACGTCGAGGAAATCCCGACGCACGGCGGATCCCTGCGTATCTATGCCCGGCACGACACGGATAGCGGAAAGCCCGTGCTGGATTCAGTGAACAATCTGCGCGAGCAGGAGATCCGGTCCGGGTACACCGACACGGCGATTTACACGAGCTATGCTGAACGCGTCAAGCAGACCAAACGCAAGCTGCTTTCATTTCTCATCGAAGCCAGGAACCAGGGCAAATCGATTGTCGGGTACGGCGCTCCGGCCAAGGGCAACACCTTGTTGAACTATTGCGGTATCCGCCATGATTTCATCGACTACACTGTCGATCTCAGTCCGCACAAGCAGGGGCTTTATCTGCCCGGCACCCATCTGCCGATCTACGCGCCGGAGAAAATCCGTGAGACCAGGCCGGACTATGTATTGATCCTGCCCTGGAATCTCAAGGACGAAGTCATGAACCAGATGGCGCATATCAGGGAATGGGGTGGCCAGTTTGTGGTTCCAATCCCGGAGTTGCAGGTTTTAGAATAACGCGCAACGTCGCCTCAATAAACAAGGGTAAAACATGTGCAGCGATGCGGATTCCGCCGCTCCCGGCAGGATCGGGGACTGGATGTACGAGCTGATCACCGGGTTGTACCCGATTTGCCGGAGCATTACCGGCAACGGTGTCCGCGACACGCTGGCGCGCATCCGCCGCGAGATCCCGCTGACCGTCCACGAGGTGCCGAGCGGCACCCGGGTGTTCGACTGGACGGTGCCGCGTGAATGGAATATCCGGGATGCGTGGATTGTGACCCCGACCGGTGAAAAGATCGCGGAGTTCAGCAGGCACAATCTTCACGTTCTCAATTACAGTGTGCCGATTCACCGGAAAATGCCGCTGGACGCGTTGCGTGAGCATCTTTTCACCCTGCCGCAGCATCCCGAATGGATTCCGTACAGAACCTCGTACTATCGGGACAACTGGGGTTTCTGCATCAGTCATAACCAGTATGAATCGCTCCCCGAGGGCGAGTACGAAGTGTTCATCGATTCCACCCTCGAACCCGGTCACCTGAGCTATGGCGAGTATTTTATCCAGGGTGACAGCGACGAGGAGGTGCTGCTGTCCTGTCATGTCTGTCATCCGTCGCTTTGCAATGACAACCTGTCGGGCATTGCGCTGACGACCTCACTGGCCCGTCATCTCGCCGCGCAGCGCAATCGCTACTCCTACCGCTTTCTGTTCATACCCGGGACCATCGGATCGATCACCTGGCTCGCGCTCAACGAACAGAAGACCGCGAAAATCAGACATGGAATCGTGGTTACCTGTGTCGGTGACGCCGGCCGGTTCAGTTACAAGAAAAGCCGGCAGGGAAGCGCGGAAATCGATCGCGCCGTGCTGCATGTGCTCGGGCAGCGGCAAGAGGGTTTCCGCGAAATCGACTTTTACCCCTACGGTTACGATGAGCGACAGTATTGTTCGCCGGGCTTCAATCTCGCGGTCGGCAGCCTGTCGCGCAGCAGCCACGGACAATATGCCGAGTATCACACTTCGGCGGACGATCTGTCGCTGGTGAGCCCACAGGCTCTGGAGGAATCGTTCGATACCTATCTGGCGGTCATCGATGTGCTGGAAAACAACCGCACGTACCTGAACCTCAATCCCAAGTGCGAGCCGCAACTCGGCAAGCGCGGCCTGTACAGCAACGTGGGCGCGTCGGCCGGCGCCAAACTCAGGGAAATGCCGCTGCTCTGGGTTCTGAACCTGTCGGACGGCGAGCACGACTTGCTGCAGATCGCGGAGCGTTCCGGTGAACCCTTCGCCGACATACGCAGCGCCGCACATGCTTTGCAGGCAGCGGAGTTGTTGAAGGATGCGGACGCATGAGCGGGATGTCCGACGCGGCCTGTTTCAGCGGACGCAAAGTGCTGGTAACCGGAGCGAGCGGATTTATCGGTTCGCATCTGTGCGCCCGGCTGCACCGACTTGGCGCCGTTGTCCACGGGGTATCGCGCACAACCCGGCATAATGACAGTGTCTCGAAATGGTGGCATCTGGATCTGGATGACGAGACAGCGACCAGACAGCTGGTTGCCGATGTCAGGCCGGACATGATTTTTCACCTGGCCAGCCTGGTGACCGGAAAGCGCGACATGGAACTCGTGCTTCCGGCCTTGCGCGGCAATCTGCTCAGCACGCTGAACCTGTTGATCGGCGCCACTGAATCCGGGTGCGGCAGGATTGTCCTGACCGGATCGCTCGAGGAGGCGGAAGGGGATGCCGCTTGCGCGACACCGGCATCACCCTATGCGGCCGCCAAGAGCGCAGCAAGCGCCTACGCCCGTATGTTCCAGGCGCTGTATGGCACCCCCGTGGTGACCGCGCGCCTGTTCATGGTGTACGGACCCGATCAGAAAGATCACGCCAAACTCGTTCCCTATGTCACCCTGTCGCTGTTGCGTGGTGAAGCGCCGCAGCTCATGAGCGGCGCGCGGGAGGTTGACTGGGTGTATGTCGACGATGTTGTCGATGCCTACCTGGCGCTGGCCTGCCGCCAGGGAATCGATGGCGAGACGGTGGATGTCGGTTCCGGCGAGCTTGTTTCTGTGCGCGCTGTCGTCGAGCAACTCGCGGATATATCCGGGTCAGGCGTGCAGCCGCAGTTCGGCAGTGTTGCGGACCGCCCGATGGAGCGGGTGCGGGTGGCCGATGTCGAACAGGCATACCGCCTGACGGGCTGGAAGGCAAAGACTTCGCTGGCCGAGGGGTTGCGACAAACCTTCGCCTGGTACCGCGACAATGCAGGATGAACCTCGGGCGACAGCCATGAACGACCTGATCGAAAAACACTTCCGGTTGCTGTTGGTGCTTTGCGCGGTCTTTTACCTGGCGCTCAGAGCTGTCGCCTGGCATAACACGGTTCTGCTCGATGATCACGACAGCACGTTTTATGTGAAGAGCATCGCCGCCTACCATAGCTTTGACTGGACGGAAATAAACGGACTCAGCGCATACAGCACGCCTTTCTACCCGTTGCTCTCGGCGCTGATTGCCAAAACGGGATTGTCCTTCGAGACCAGTGCCCGCCTGTGCTCGTTATTGTTCAGTGGTCTTCTGTTCGGCGCCTTCTATGGCATAGCGCGCCTGCTGACGGGAAAAATCGAAACCCTTGCCGGACTGCTGATCCTGTCCGTGAGTCCGGCGTTACTGCCGATCTCCTATGCGATTCTCACCGAGCCTTCGTATATCGCGACCATTTACCTGGGCCTGCTGGTATTTCTTCTGCAGCTGAAAAGGCAGACCGCAGCGGCCGGCGCGGTCCTGGGGCTGATTTTCGGCCTGGCCTTCGTGAATCGGACGGAAGGGATCCTGTTTGTCCTGATCATCCCGTTCATGCAGGCGTTCTACCTGTTCTTTGCCGAGCGGCGCAATTCTCCCGTCAGGCAATACCTGAAATGGTGCGGCGGCTTCGGGCTGGTGTTTATGCTGCTGGCGGTGCCGCAGATCTGGCACGTCAGCGACAAGATGGGCACGCTGTCGGTGAACGGGCGCATTGCCTGGCAATTGCTGGAAAACAGCGACGTCGGCCAGAACAGCAAAGAGAAGCAGTACGGGCTCTACTTCAGGAAAGACGAGACAAATATCGAGTTCGCCAGGAAGAACTACCATGAGGCGAAGGCAATGCTGCATGGCATGCAAAGCGACCATGGCGGGACCGACTACCTGGGCAGGGCCACGAACAACATCCAGGAAATGGCCCGGATAATTACCGGTTCCCAGTTAGGGAGAATCGGGAGCCTGCTTGCCCTGGCGGGGATCCTGGGTCTGTTCCTGTCGGGACGCCGCATCGAGACATTCCTGGTGCTGGGATTCGCGGCCGGTAATCTGGCAGGTCCCTTGCTGCATGCGGATCACATATACGCGAGACATCTGCTGGCCGCTGCACCGGCGTTGCTGTTGTTCCAGGCGGTGGGGACGGTTTACGTTGCCGCAAGGATTGCCGCGGCGTTGAAAGTCCGGTGGCTGGACGTTACTGCAATCACTGTGGTCCTGCTGGCTGTGAGCATGCTGTATGCCGTCAAGCCGCTCTATCACGCTGTTATCAAACCGCCTGTTGCGAACTATGGCTACAGTATCGAAGAGTTGCGGGAACCGCTGCGGCTCATCCGTGAAATCAGCGAGAGCCAACTGCAGCGGAAACCGGTTATCGCGGCACGCAGCAACTACGTCGCCTATTATTCCGGCGCTGAGACCCTGTACCTGCCCTACGCCGGATACCAGGAACTGGTCGAATATCTGGATGCCAACAACGCGGATTTCCTGTATTTGCGATACAGCTCCATATCCGGGTACCCTTTCCTGGAAGCGTTTGAAGGCGAGTCGTCACCGCCGCGACTCAGTCTCCTGTTCCGTGGCGTCGATGCGCACGGGGGCAGGATCGAGCTCTATCGTTTTACAGGAAAGGTTGTGCCGGATGGACTTTAATGAAATACGCTGGATCGAATTCCAGGATATCATCGATGAACGCGGGCGCCTGACGGCGATCGAGGAAAGCGCGCACGTGCCCTTCGATATCAAGCGCATATTCTACGTGCACCAGGTCAAACCCGGAACCAACAGGGGCGGCCACGCGCATATGGATACCGACCAGCTGATAACCGCGGTCAACGGCACGCTCAAGATCGATGTGTCCGACGGCAAGGTCACGCAAACCTATGTGCTGGATTCGCCTGCGCGAGGCGTTTACGTGCCGCGCATGTTCTGGATAAGGCTGTATGCATTCAGTGACAGCGCCGTTTGCCTCGTGCTGGCCAGCACCCGATACGATATGAAGAAATCCTACAGGACGTGGAACGACTACCTGGACGCGCGGCAACTGCCGTTTATCGATCCGCCGGGCGGTGCATGATGGACAATAGCAGAATCGATTTCCTGAACAGCCTCAGAGACGAGTTCCTGACCTCGGCATTGTCGAACGACGGGATCAATACCATGGAGGACTATGCCCGGTGGTTCGCCGGCAGAAACCAGGCCAATGAGTACGAGGTGCGCAAGATTCCGGTTGATCGCATCGATGGTTGGCGTATCGAGGACGGCACCGGCAATATTACGCATAAAAGCGGCAAGTTCTTTTCTATCCAGGGCCTCAGGATAACGACGAATTTCGGCAACACTCCGCAGTGGGATCAGCCCATTATCAATCAACCCGAAATCGGCATTCTCGGTTTCATCACGCAGAAGAAAGACGGAGTGCTGCATTTTCTCGTTCAGGGCAAGATGGAGCCTGGTAACGTCAACCTGCTGCAGATCTCACCCACATTGCAGGCGACCAAGTCGAACTACACGACGGTGCACGGCGGCAAAAAGCCGGCTTATCTGGAGTATTTTCTCGATAACAGACGCGCAGACATCGTCACCGACCAGCTGCAATCGGAGCAGGGTTCGCGGTTTCTGCGCAAGCGCAACAGAAACATTATCATCAGGATCCGTGATGACGAGAACATCGAGGTGCTGCCGGATTTTTTCTGGCTCACGCTCGGGCAGATCGCGGCGCTGCTGCGGCAGGACAATATCGTTAACATGGATTCAAGAACCGTGCTGTCCAATATCGGCTTCCGGCCGGTCGAGACAGACTGGTCGCGGGTGTGCGCGGAACTCGGTATTGCGCCCTTTGGCCAGCGTTTGCTGGAGTCATATTGCGCCCCCGATGCCCAGGCGGAGACCCGCTTTGAAGGCATCCTGTCCTGGTTCACCAACCTGAAAACGCTTTATGAGGTCCATACGCAACTCATGCCGCTCAACCAGATCAGGGGGTGGCGCCTGGCGGATGGCGAAGTCAGGCACGAAAACGGCAAGTACTTTTCCGTTATCGGGGTGTCAGTGCGCGCCAGCAGCAGGGAAGTGAGCAGCTGGGAGCAACCGCTGATCGAGTCGGCCAGGGGCGGCGTGATCGCCTTCGTATGCCAGATGAAAAACGGGGTTCTGCACTTTATCGTCCAGGCCAGGGTTGAACCCGGGAACTTCGATATCATCGAACTGGCGCCGACACTGCAATTCACGCCGACCAACTATGAAGGGGCGGACAAGCGCGCATTGCCGCCGTTTCACGACCTGGTCGTCAACGCAAGGCCGGAACAGATCAGGGTTGACCAGTTGCAGTCCGAGGAGGGAGGGCGCTTCTATCACGACCAGAACCGCTACCAGGTCGTCGAGTTGCCGGAGGACCTGGAGTTGGGCGAGTTGCCGGAAAACTATGCCTGGATGACATTGAACCAGATCAAGCGCCTCATCAGGTTCAACAATTATTTCAATATCGAAGCCCGCGGCCTGCTGTCCTGCCTGAATCCGTGACGCCGGACCGGCCGCAACGGCCGGTTTCCTCGCGATCAGGCAGCCGGCTCAGTGCTTCCTGAACACCCATACCTTCAGGCTGAGATAGGACCAGGCGGCTACCGCGCCGGTCGCGAACAACTGGGCGATGATGTAATGCATCGCTAGAGGGTATGTCAGGACGTACAGAACGAACGTGTTGATACCCATGCCGATCGCGTGCGTGAGAATATACCCCGGTATCGCGGACTTGTGGTCGCAATCGGATTTGAACGTCCAGTTCCGCTGACGCCAGTAGTTCCATACCATCGACACCAGGTAAGCGAGAACCGCGGCGATCAGAACAGGTATCGCCAGCAACTCCACGAAACCGATCAGCAACAGGTAATAGAAGCCTACCGACGACGCGCCGATGATCCCGAAGCGCAACAGCTCCGCTGCATTGATTTTCGCGAGCAGGGGAAACCTCGATGCCCGGGTACGCACAGGCGTTGCGAGGCTGTCATCCGAAGCTTTGTTCACGGGTTCGTCATCCACCGGAAAAGTCTGTATCTCGTCTTTCAACCCGCAATGCTTCTGATTTCATTGCAGACAGTCTCCTGATCCTCATCGGTCAGTTGAGGGTACATCGGCAGTGAGAATATTTCTTTAGCGGCGGATTCCGTGACCGGCAGGTCACCCTCGCCATAGCCGAGGTGCGAATAGCCGCGCATTATCGATATTGGCCAGGGATAGCTGATATTCAGCAGGATGTCTTTCTTTTTGAGTTCCTCGATGATCCGGTCACGGTCGGGATGACGGGCAACATAAACGTACCAGGCGTGACGATTGCCGGGCGCCTCGACCGGCAGCTTCAGGACATCGCCCAGCATGGACTGATACTGGTTCGCCAGCTGCCGTCGCCGGTCGATCCATCCGTCCAGGTACCTGAGTTTAAGCGCCAGAATGGCGGCCTGAACTTCGTCGAGCCTGGAGTTGTAACCGTGTTCTTCCGCATAGTAGATGCCTTTCATTCCATACATGCGCAGACTCTTGAGCTTGTCGGACATGGCTTCCTCATTGCTGAGCACCATGCCTCCGTCGCCATAACCGCCGAGCAGTTTCGTGGGATAAAAGGAAAAAGCGGACATATGCCCAAGCGAGCCCGCCTTCTTCCCCTGGTACAGGGCGCCGGTGCTCTGGGCGCAGTCTTCCAGGACCTTCAGATCGTGTTTAGCGGCGAACGCCATCAGCGGTTGCATGTCAACGCATTGCCCGTACAGGTGGACAGGAAGCACGGCTCTGGTGCGGGGCGTCAACGCATCCTCGAGTTGCCGTACATCCATGAGGTAGGTGTCCGGTTCGATATCGACAAAGCGCGGAACGCCCCCGGCCGAGACGATCGCCGATACGGTCGGCACCGCGGTGTTGGCGACGGTGATGACTTCGTCCCCCTCGCGGATGCCCAGGGCCTTGAGTCCGAGGAAAAGCGCATCGGTGCCGCTGTTGACGCCGACGCCATAGCGCATGCCGCACCAGGCGGCCATCGACTGTTCGAAATTGCTGACACTGTCGCCGAGTATCAATCGGCCCGACTGGAAGACTTTGTCCACTTCGGCCAGTATGTCTTCGCGCAGTTCCCGGTATTCGTCAAGATAACTCCAGACCTGGATGCTCACTTCTGTTCCTCGCTTGCGGAAATCTGTAATTGTTCTCTGAAGGTTGCGTCTTGCAACAGGGTGTCATTGAGCGCGCCCCAGTCGCGTTTTTCAATAGATTCGACGGCGTACCTGAAAAATCCGGCGAAAGCGTCGCAAGCCGGCACGCGCACGGTGCGCGGTGCATTGTTCTGCTTGAGTTCGATAGCGTTTTCCATCTCGGGCGGCGTGGTAAACGCCCGGTCCAGGGTAACGGATATACCCGGGCCAAAAGCCATGAGCCGGTTCTGATACTCGGTATCGAAGCCGAAATGACCGACGTAACTGCCGCCACCCGGATAAGTCGCAAGAATCGAAAAAGCCGTTTCGACGCCGGTCTCGGCATGCCGGGAATTGATACGGCAGACCAGGTTGCGGGGATGTGCGGAGAAAAACAGGCGGCTCGCAGCCGCGGCATAGGGGCCGAGGTCAAGCAGGGCGCCGCCACCGAATTCAGGAAAATTGCGGAAGTCCGACGCAGCAAACGGCGGGAACGAAAACGCCGTGATCAGCCGCGTTACAGGTGTGTCATTGTCGAGCAGACCGGCTATCTGATCGAATTGCGCATGAAAGCTGAAGACCGTGGCCTCGGCAAGGCATACGCCGGTGCTTTTCGCCAGCGCCAGAAGCCTTTCCGTCGCTGCGAGCGACAGCGTGGCGGGCTTGTCGACGATGACATGCCGCCCGGAACGCAGCGCGGATTCCGCCCAGGTTTCGTGAAGGCTGTTGATCAGCGAGATATAGACGATGTCAGCGTTGCTTTCACTTAATGCGGTAGCGTAATCATTGTACAGATGACCCTTCCAGTTTCCCGGCAGTTCTTTTGTATCAGCGCCGTGGCGCGAAGCGATATCAACTGCGGATATCGACGGTATGTCGAGCAGCGCGGGCAGCGCGCGGCGTCGCGCGATATTGGAAAAGCCCAGCACCAGGGCTTTCATAACAGATTTTCCGCCCTGCGATCAGTGCGCGTCGGCGCATCTGTTGCGCTCTCGGATCTTCGGTCCGGCGTGATGCTGCGAATAACGGTCTGCGGACGCGCATTGACCGTCAGGTATATGCGCCCGATGTATTCGCCCGCCAGTCCGAGCACGACAAGCTGAACGCCGGAAAACAGCAAGAACACGATCATCAGTGATGCCCAGCCGGCCGTCTCGATGCCGAATACGAAATAGTCGATTAACACGTAAACAACGGCAATGACGCCGAACGCGCTCATTAACAGACCGAGCACCGTTCCGATGCGCAGCGGGACAACGGAAAAGTTCAGCAAAATGCTCATCCACAATCGCACCAGGCGCGAAAGGGTGTAATTGCTGGCGCTTTCGGCGCGCGGCAGGTGTTCGACGAGCACCTTGCCTATGTTCTTTGTGACCTGGAAGATCAGGCCGTCCACGTAAGGGAACGGCCCCTTGTAGCGGATGATTTCCTTGGCGACGAACTGCTTGATGCAGCGGAAGCTGGACAGGTACAGGTCATCGGGCTTGTCCAGGACCCAGTTGGCGGTTTTGTTCGCCAGCCAGCTGCCGATGTTTCGCCACGCCGCGTGCTCCTTTTTCTCGAAATAGGTGTACACCACATCGAACTGGTTCTGCGCGGCGTAGTTGTACAATTTGACGACTTCGGAGGGCGGGTTCTGCAAATCATCGTCCATGGTGATGATGTAGTTCCCGCGGGCAATGCGCAGACCGGACATCAGGGCATTGTGTTCGCCGTAGTTGCGGGCGTGGTCGATGAAAGTCACGGGAAGCGGCGTGGTGCGGGTCAGTTCTTCGCAGACTTCACGGCTGTTGTCTGCGCTGCCGTCATTGATCAGGATGATTTCAACGGACGCATCGATGTCCAGATTGACAATGGCGTCGACCAGTCTGCCAATGGTCAGCGCGCCGTTGTAGACAGGAATGACGATGCTCAGATCGATCGATGTATTCATGTGAATTTATTTGCCGTGTTTTAGGATGCTGAAAAGATAGTTGCCGTATGGGCTGTTGGCGTAACGCTGTCCCTGCGCTTCAAGCCCGGCGTCCGTAATATAGTTCTTGCGCCACGCGATCTCTTCAGGACAGGCGATCTTCAGTCCCTGCCGTTCCTCGATGGTCTGAATGAACAGCGACGCCTGCAGCAGCGACGCATAGGTGCCGGTGTCGAGCCAGGCCATGCCGCGCCACATGATCTCCACCTGAAGCTGCCCCTGTTCCAGGTAACGCTTGTTGACATCCGTTATCTCCAGTTCACCGCGTGCGGACGGTTTTATGGATCGGGCGATATCAACGACATTGTTGTCGTAGAAGTACAGTCCGGTTACCGCGTAGTTGGAGCGTGGGGTCTGCGGTTTCTCCTCGAGGCTGACCGCATTGCGGTTTGCATCGAATTCGACGATGCCATAACGCTGCGGATCGTTGACATGGTACGCGAAGACGGTTGCGCCTGTCGTGCGCTGCATCGCGTTGTCCAGTATCTCGGTCAGTTCATGGCCATAGAAAATGTTGTCACCGAGAATCAGCGCGCATGGATCGGTGCCTATGAAGTCCTTGCCGATAATAAAAGCCTGGGCGAGCCCGTCCGGAGAATCCTGGACCGCGTACTCGATGGATATGCCCCACTGGCTGCCGTCTTTCAACAGCTCGGCGAACCGCGGGGTGTCCTGGGGTGTCGATATCAACAGTACGTCGCGTATTCCGGCCAGCATCAAGGTCGATAGCGGGTAATACACCATCGGCTTGTCATAGACGGGAAGCAACTGTTTGGAAACGACGGAAGTGGCCGGGTGCAGGCGGGTGCCCTGACCGCCGGCCAGTATAATTCCTTTACGACGCATGCTGCTTAGTGTACCCCGCCTTCATTAATGGCGCATTCAGCCGGCCGCAAGGCGGGCAGCCGCAAGGCGCATCGGTGTGTTTGCATCAGAATGCCTGATGATCTGCAGTTGTAACCCGCAGTTGTTAACGCGGATGTTACAAACAAAGCGACCGGACTGAAATAGCCGAAAAGCAGTGTAAAGAGACGAGCATGCCAATCGCGGCACGGTAATTGCGGGGAACATGACCGCGGGATTGTCCGCGTGTTGCGCCCTGGACCCGGAATGCGGCAGCCCGACGGGGCCGGGCGAGGTGGCTGGCCACCATCCAGGAATTCATTGCAATTCCGGTGGGTTATTGCCGCGGGCGGAGGCAGCAGGATGAGTTTTTCATCCTAACCTATTATTAAAGGACCTCGGCCCCATAGCGGCGCGATTGGTGACAGGGCGGGCTCATGCTAGTATTAGCCTCCACTAATTCTAATAAGCTCCAACACCCGCGGTGTGCACTCCAGGTGTGTGTCCGGAACAGCGAATCCGGGACACCCCCAAACAACAAATACCGGGTGTTGATAATAATGAATCGCGTCGGAGCAGCGTAAAGAATGAGCAGGACCGTAATTTTTTCATTTCTCAATCAGTGTTTCCGCTTTGGTCTCCTGTTGTTCGCCTTTGCTTCCGCGCATGCCTCGGTCCTGATCGATTCCGGCAGCCAGTGGGCGTACCTGGCCAATGGCAGCAACCAGGGCACGGCGTGGAGGGGTCTCGGGTTCAACGACAGCAGCTGGCCACGCGGCGCAGCGCAGCTGGGTTACGGCGACGGCGACGAAGCGACGCTGATCGGCTTCGGCTCGAATGCGAACAA
This sequence comes from Thiogranum sp., assembly GCA_024102665.1. Taxonomy (GTDB): domain Bacteria; phylum Pseudomonadota; class Gammaproteobacteria; order DSM-19610; family DSM-19610; genus Thiogranum. The sequence continues at coordinate 15,867 of JAGFJP010000063.1, forward strand.
CAAGTACATCACCAGTTATTTCCGGCACAGCTTCACGGTGGCCGACGCCGGCCAGGTGCAGGCGCTGACGCTGAGCCTGCTGCGCGATGACGGCGCGGTGGTGTATGTCAACGGCACCGAGGTGGTGCGCTCGAACATGCCTGGCGGCAGCATCGGCTACACGACGCTGGCGGCAGAGCAGATCGGCAGCCCGGACGAACGGACGTACTTCAGCTTCAGCGTGGACCCGGCGCTGCTGGTGACGGGCACCAACGTCATCGCGGTGGAAGTGCACCAGGGCGATGTCGACAGCTCGGACCTGAGTTTTGACCTGAGCCTGGATGCCACCATCGGGACGCCGGTGGAAGACACGCAGGCGCCGACGCCGCCGGGCGGTCTGACGGCGACGGCGATCAGCGAAAACCGCATCGATCTGAACTGGACCGCGTCGAGCGACAACGGCGGTGGCGTGGTGGCCGGCTATCGCGTCTACCGCGACGGCGCGGCCACACCCATTGCCACGCTGACCGGGACCTCGTATTCCGACACCGGCCTGACCGCCAATACGCTTTACGGTTACAGCGTCACGGCCTTCGACAATGCGGTGCCGGCCAATGAATCAACGGCGGCGATCACCTCGGCGACGACCCTGTCGGGCCCGGCGCCGGTGCCTTCGACCCTGATCGCTACCGGCAGCCAGTGGGCGTACCTGGCCAATGGCAGCAACCAGGGCACGGCGTGGCGGGGTGTCGGGTTCAACGACAGCGGCTGGCCGCGCGGCGCGGCGCAGCTGGGTTACGGCGACGGCGACGAGGCGACGGTGATCGGCTTCGGGCCGAACGCGAACAACAAGTACATCACCAGTTATTTCCGTCACAGCTTCACGGTGGCCGACGCCGGCCAGGTACAGGCACTGACGCTGAGCCTGCTGCGCGATGACGGCGCGGTGGTGTATCTCAACGGCACCGAGGTGGTGCGCTCGAACATGCCGGGCGGGACCATCGGCTACACGACGCTGGCGGCGACGGCGATCGGCAACCCGGACGAACAGACGTATTTCAGCTTCAGCGTGAACCCGGCGCTGCTGGTCACGGGCACCAATGTGATCGCAGTGGAAGTGCACCAGGGTAGTGTCGACAGCTCGGACCTGAGTTTCGATCTCGGTCTGGAGGCCGAAGTGAGCGGTTCCGGGTCGGGCGGCGGCGACCCGGTGGACACGCAGGCGCCGACACCGCCGGGCGGTCTGACGGCGACGGCGATCAGCGAGAACCGCATCGATCTGAACTGGACGGCGTCGAGCGACAACGGCGGCGGCGTGGTGGCCGGCTATCACGTCTATCGCGACGGCGCGGCGACACCCATTGCCACGCTGACCGGGACCTCGTATTCCGACACCGGCCTGACGGTCAATACCCTCTACAGCTACAGCGTCACGGCCTTCGACAATGCGGTGCCGGCCAATGAATCAACGGCGGCGATCACCTCGGCGACGACTCTGTCGGGCCCGGCGCCGGTGCCTTCGACCCTGATCGCTACCGGCAGCCAGTGGGCGTACCTGGCCAATGGCAGCAACCAGGGGACGGCATGGCGGGGCGTCGGGTTCAACGACAGCAGCTGGCCACGCGGCGCGGCGCAGCTGGGTTACGGCGACGGCGACGAAGCGACGGTGATCGGCTTCGGCTCGAATGCGAACAACAAGTACATCACCAGTTATTTCCGGCACAGCTTCACGGTGGCCGACGCCGGCCAGGTGCAGGCGCTGACGCTGAGCCTGCTGCGTGACGACGGCGCGGTGGTGTATGTCAACGGCACCGAGGTGGTGCGCTCGAATATGCCCGGCGGGACCATC
>JAGFJP010000085.1 GCA_024102665.1 Thiogranum sp.
CTCGCGCGTTTCCTCCATGTCCCGGTACTTGCCGGTGCCCACCAGCAAGCGTGACTGATACGCCACGCCGTCAATCATAAGCGGGTCCGCGGTGCGGGGTGTTGCGGTTTTCATCACGGATGACATGCTGAGCTCCTGAAAAGCTGATGTGTGCGTCAGGTCCGCCCGCTACTGCGGGCGCGATGCCGCGGCCTTTGTCTTGCAGCCGCCGCCGATGGCGCGCACGATTTCGATCCGGTCGCCGGCGTTGAAGCGGTAGTCATCAAAATGGCTGCGCGGCACGATTTCCCGGTTGACTTCCATGGCCAGGCGCGCGCCGGTCAGGCCCAGGTGCTCGATGAGCTGCGCTGCGTTGATGCCGTCCGGCAACTGTTCTGTTGTGCCATTAATGACCAGTTCCATGGCGCTGTATTCTACCCGAAAAGTTGCGTTGACACAGGTTTCATGCACAAATTGGCGGTTATGAGCGAGTGGCAGGAAGACCTGATCACGGTCGAAACGGCAGGCACCCTCGATGGCCTGTTCCTCGAGCGCGTCCGTCGCACGCCGGATCGCACGGCATACCGCGGCTATGACAAAAACACTGGCAACTGGGTGGATTTCACCTGGCGCGCTGTCGCCGCCGAGGTGGCGCGCTGGCGCGCAGCGCTTGCCGCGGAAGGTTTCGACGGCGGAGAGCGTGCCGCCATCCGCTTGCGTAACCGCCTTGAATGGGTCTGCTTTGACCAGGCGGTGCTCGGTGAGGGGCTGGTGTGTGTGCCGCTCTACACCGAGGACCGCCCCGACAACATCGCCTACATACTTCGCGACGCATCGGTGAAGCTGCTGCTGGTGAGCAGCCTCGACCAGTGGGATGGTCTGCAGTCTGCGCTGCGTGACAATACGACGCTGGTGCGTGTGCTGGTGCTGAAAACACCGGCCGACAGCGAGGCGCGCCGCGCCGCGCTGCAAAGCGACGAGCGCTTGCGATTCGTTGCCGACTGGTTGCCGAAGACAGCCGCGCCGCCCGCGCGCGGCAAAGGTGATGCGCATGCGCTGGCGTCGATTGTCTACACCTCGGGGACTACGGGCCGCCCCAAGGGCGTGATGCTGAGCCACTATAATATGCTGGCGGTGGCGCATGCCGCCGTGGCTTCGGTGGATTGTTATCAGCAGGATCTGTTTCTGTCATTCCTGCCGTTGTCGCACACCCTGGAGCGAACCGGCGGCTATTATCTGCCCATGATGGCGGGCGCCGCCGTTGCCCACGCGCGTTCCGTGCCGCAGCTGGCCGAGGACCTGCTGCACATCAGGCCGACGGTGATGATCGCGGTGCCGCGTATTTTCGAGCGCGTGCACGGGCGCATTGTCGAGCAGCTGGAACAGCGGTCGGCGCTGGCGCGCGCGCTGTTTCACGCCACGGTGCGCATCGGCTGGCGCCGCTTCCTGTACCGCCAGGGCCGCGCCTCCTGGTCGCCGGGCCTGCTGCTTTATCCGTTACTGAAAAAGCACATCGGCGACAAGGTGACAGCGAAACTGGGAGGCCGCATGCGCTACGCGGTAAGCGGTGGCGCAGCGCTGCCGTTGCCGGTGTCGCGCACCTTCATTGGTCTCGGGCTGGAAATTCTGCAAGGCTACGGAATGACCGAAACCAGCCCGATCATCAGCGTCAACCGCCCCGGCAACAATGATCCGGCCAGTGTCGGTGAGCCGTGCCGGGGCATCGAAGTGCGCATTGCGGACAACGACGAGCTGGTGGTGAAAACGCCGGGCATGATGCTCGGTTACTGGAACAATCACGCTGCCACAGCGGAAGTCATCGATGCACACGGCTGGCTGCACACCGGCGACCAGGCGCGCATCGAGGGCGGTCGTATTTATCTGACCGGACGCATCAAGGATATCCTGGTGCTTTCGAATGGCGAAAAGGTGCCGCCCGGCGATATGGAAGCGGCGATCTGCCTGGATGCGTTGTTCGATCAGGCGCTGGTGATCGGCGAGGGCAGACCCTGTCTCAGCGCGCTGGTGGTGCTCAATCCGGAGCGCTGGTTCGGTCTGGCCCGCGATCTCGGGCTCGATCCCTTTGCCCGCGACAGCCTCGATGACCAGCGCCTGCACAAAAAGGTGCTGGCGCGGATACAGGCGCAGCTGCATGATTTTCCCGGCTATGCGAAAGTCCGCCAGGTCGTGCTGACGCTGGATCCCTGGACCGTGGAGAGCGGGTTGCTGACGCCGACGCTGAAGGTAAAGCGCGACCGGGTGCTGGAAGACTATGCCCCGCGCGTCGCGGCCCTGTACCAGCCTGCGCCCGGGCGCTGATCCGCCGCGTCAGTCGTCTTTTCTGTCGCGCTCGTTGTCGAGGCCGCCGAACGAGGCTTCCAGCCTGAACTCGATGCCCGGCGTGGGCCGGAACTCGTCATCATTTCTGAAGGCGAGTTGAGGATTGATCTCGAAAAACAGCCACTTGCGCCATTTGCGCTGGCGGTAGCGGGCGCGGAAATTGACTTCCTCGAGACGGTGGTTGGGCCGGGTCTCGAAAACGTTGTTCCACTGATACTCGACCGCGGCCTTGTTCCTCAGCCGGTGGGTCAGTGTCGGACGCAGTTCGTAGCGGTAGCCTTCGTCTTCCTCGCGCCACCTGCCGTCGATGGTGCCGCGGAAGAACAGATCGTCACGCAGCAACCGTTCCAGGTCGAAACGCGTCAGGGATTCCCAGCCGATGTCGGTATACCAGCGGATGCGCTCGGTGGCCCTGAGCTGCCAGTTTTCGAAGTCGAAGGTTTTGCGCAGCCGCGGCCCGATGTATACGTCGACGCCGTGTTCCTTGAGCAGCTTGACGCCGGTCGAGAGGCTGGTGTTGATGGTGTTCTTGTCGCGGAAGGTATATTGCAGTCCGATGTCGGTTTCGTCATCCGTATCCCGCGTGGCATCGGGAAACGCGCCCGCCCTGAAGTTGTCCTCGTACTCGTCGGAGTTGCCGCTGATGGTGAGTTTCAGCTTTCTGTTGAAGTGCGGAACATTGATCTTGGCGTTGACTCTGAACTTGAACTTTGCGGCTTCGCCATCCTCGAAAAACACGCTCGGTGTCAATCGAATGCGGGTGAAGGCCTCTTCCTCGACGAAGCGCTCGTCCAGGAAAAACGAATCCAGCCAGCGGGCGGCATCATTGACGCTCTCGGTCATGACTTCCTGCGCCTTGTCGATATTGCCGGGCTCCTGGGGTTCCAGGTAACCGGTGTCGTCTGTATCGGAGGCTTCCGGGAGTTCCGCGTGGAGCCGGGCGGGAGCGAAGCTGATGATCAGGGAGGGCAGGAGCACGGTCAGGCCGGCTGTTATACGTTGTCGTAGTCCGCGTTTATCCATAATACGCCCGCTTGCTCGCCGCGTTTAATGTAGCATGTCCGGCCGGCGCCGGGGAGTCGCTGCCGCAGCGCGAGGACTCCGTGTTCGCGACGGTTAACGCTTGGCGCCGGAACGCGCTAAACTATCGCCCTGAGGCCACGCGGGTGTGGTTCAATGGTAGAACCTCAGCTTCCCAAGCTGATGACGTGGGTTCGATTCCCATCACCCGCTCCATTCTTCGGAACCACGGTCAACAGTACACGAGCGCCACGCAGTCGGGGGGCTGCCGGGAGGATTCATTCGCTATGGGCAAACTGCTTCGTTACATCGGCTTCGCGCTGCTGGCGGTGGTGCTGGTCATCGTCATCGCCGCTGTTGTGCTGCCGATGGTCATCGACCCCAATGATTACCGGGGCCAGATCGAACAGGCGGTCGAGACCCGCACCGGCCGTCAGCTGACCATGGCAGGGGATCTCGAGTTGTCGGTATTTCCCTGGCTGGGCGTGGAGATCGGTGACACCACGCTGGCGAATGCGCCAGGGTTTTCCGATCGCCCGTTCGCGCAGGTCGACACGGTGCAGGTGAAGGTCAAGCTTTTGCCGCTGTTGCGCAAACAGCTCGAGATGGACACCGCGGTGCTCAAGGGGCTGCGCGTGTCGCTGGAAACCGATACGGCAGGCAACACCAACTGGGCGGGACTGGCCGGAGAAGGCGCGCCCGAACCCGCCGAACAAGCGCCGGCTGCGGAACCGGGTGAAATGGCGCTCGCGGGGCTGGCGATCGGTGGCGTCGAAATCACCGACGCCGCCGTGATCTGGGATGACAGGCAGACGCCCGCGCGCTACGAAATCGACCAGCTTGCGCTGGAAACCGGCGCCATCGCCCCCGGGGAAACCGTGCCGGTGCGCCTGAGCATGCAGCTTGCGTCCAGCCAGCCCGAGATCAAGGGGCCGTTGCAGTTCCGAGGCAGCGTCGCGCTGTCCGATGATGCCACGCAGGTGCAGCTGCAGGACGCAAAACTGCAGGTGGATCTGAAGGGTGGCGGCCTCCCGGGTGGTGCGCTGGATGCCGGGCTGGGTTTCGACAGCCGCGTCGATCTGGGGAAACAGACGCTGGATGTCACGGACCTGGTGCTCGAGGTGCTGGAGCTGACTGTGGTGGGCGGCCTGAGCGGCGAAAACATTCTCGGTGATGCTGCGACATTCAGCGGCCAGCTGAAATTGCGCGAGTTCGTGCCGAGAGATACCCTCCAGGCGCTGGGCCAGCCGCTGCCCGAGGTATCCGACCCGCAGGTGCTCGGCAAGGCCGACGGCGAGCTGAAGCTGACAGCGACTGCCGACAGCTTCAGCCTGCCGGAATTCCGTCTGCGTCTCGACGATTCCGCCTTGACCGGCAATCTGAAGGTCGCCAACTTCGCTGCGCCGGCGATACGCTTCAACCTGCACCTGGACAGCATCGACGTTGACCGCTATCTGCCACCGGCCAGCGATCAGCCGGTGACGCCGACCACTGCCGCTGCCGCCGGAACCGGAATGATCCCGGTCGACACGCTGCGCACGCTGAATGTCGACGGCAAGCTGACTATCGATCAACTCAAGGCGGCGCAGCTGCGCAGCACCGACATCGTCATGCAACTGGTGGCGAAAGACGGGCTGGTGCGCGTGCACCCGGCCAGCGCGCGCATGTATGAAGGCGGCTACCAGGGGGATGTGACGCTGGACGTGCGTGGCAAGCAGCCGAAAATCGCCATGAACGAACGGCTGTCGGGCGTGCAGGTGGGTCCCTTGCTGAAGGACATGACGGGTGAGGACCGGCTGACCGGGGCCACCGAGGCCAGCGCCAGGCTGACCGCCAGCGGACAGACGCCCGAAGAATTCAAACAGACACTTAACGGTGATCTCGCTTTTGCATTCAGGCAGGGCGCGGTCAAGGGATTCAATCTTGCCGCGCTGTTGCGCAAGGCGAAGGCGCAACTGCAGGGCAAGACGTTGCCCGAGGCGACGGGCCCCAACCAGACGGATTTTTCAGAGATAACCGGAACCGCGAAGGTGACCAATGGCGTTGTCGAGAACCGCGACCTGATCGCCAAGAGCCCGCTGTTGCGCGTCGAAGGCAGTGGCAGTGTCGATCTGGTTCGCGAAACGCTGGACTACCTGGTGACAGCGAAAGTGGTCGGGAGCCTCGAGGGCGAAGGCGGCAAGGAGCTGGATGAGCTTAAAGGGCTCGCTATCCCGGTGCGCCTCGGCGGCACCTTTGCCGAACCCGACTACGCGATTCGCATGGACGAAGCCTTGCGCGGGGTGGCCGAAGAAAAAGTGAAAGAAAAGGTCAAGGAGCAGGAAGAAAAAGTGAAAGAAAAGGTCCAGGAAAAACTGGAGAAGAAATTCGGTGATTCCCTCAAGGGGCTGTTCGAGTAGATGCGCCGGATATTTTTGCCGGTGCTGTTATGCAGCACCATGGCGGCCGCCGGCCGGGTGTACACCGCGGTGGTCACCCACGAAAGCGGTCACTATTTTGTCGAGGTCGATGCGCTGGTCGAGGTTGCCGAAGCGCGCGCCCGCGATCTGTTGACCGACTATAACCACCTGGACCGCGTCAATCCGGCGGTGGAAGTCAGTGAAATCCTGAGCCATCGCGGCTCCGGCGATTACCGGGTACGGACGGTCACCAGGGCCTGCGTCTGGTTTTTCTGCAAGCGCATCCACCAGGTCCAGGATGTGACAGAAGGCCGTGACGGATCCATTACGGCGAAGGTCATTCCGGAAAAAAGCGATTTTCGCCACGGCTATGCCCGCGTCGATCTGTGGCCGGAAGCGGCGGGAACACGCATCCTGATCCGCTCCGAGGTGGTGCCGGATTTCTGGATTCCGCCGCTGATCGGTCCCTGGATGATAAAGAACAAACTGCGCTCGGAAGCGCTGGCGACCGTGCGCAATATCGAGCGGGTGGCATCTTCCGAACCGCTGCGGAATTAGCTGCCTGATGCTTGCACTGGAAGACTCGAGAGTCGCCGTCATCGGGATGGGCTATGTCGGGCTGCCGCTGGCGACCGAGTTCGGCAAGCGCATGCCGACGGTTGGATTCGATATCGATGCCCGCCGTATCGAGGAGCTGAAATCCGGTATCGATACCACCCGCGAGGTGTCACCGCAAGAGCTGACCGAAGCGGCGCACATCCGCTACACGAATCACGCCGGTGATCTGGAAGGCTGCAACGTCTACATCGTCGCGGTGCCGACGCCTGTCGATCGCTACAAACGCCCTGATCTGTCTTTGCTGGAATCGGCGAGCCGCACGGTCGGAAAGGTTCTGAAAGGTGGCGATGTGGTGGTGTTCGAGTCGACCGTCTATCCGGGGGCGACCGAAGACGTGTGTGTGCCGATCCTTGAAGCCGTTTCCGGTCTGGTGCTGAATGAGGATTTTTTTGCAGGCTACAGCCCCGAGCGCATCAACCCCGGCGATCGCGCGCACCGTTTGACGAGCATCAGGAAGGTGACGTCGGGATCGACGCCGGAAGCAGCCGAATTTGTCGATGCGCTCTACGGCAGCATCATTACGGCGGGAACGCACAAGGCGAGCAGTATTCGCGTGGCCGAAGCGGCCAAGGTCATTGAAAACATCCAGCGTGATGTCAACATTGCCCTGGTCAACGAACTGGCGATCATATTTAACCGCCTGGGTATCGATACCCTGGAAGTGCTGGAGGCTGCCGGTACCAAGTGGAATTTTCTGCCGTTCCGCCCCGGTCTCGTCGGTGGGCACTGCATAGGTGTGGATCCCTACTACCTGATGCACAAGGTGCAGGAGACCGGCTATCACCCCGAGGTGATTCTGGCGGGTCGTCGCGTCAATGACGGCATGGGTGTCTATGTCGCCAGGCAGGTGATCAAGACCATGAACCGTGCAGGCCTGCTGTTCTGCAACGCGAAGGTGCTGGTGATGGGCCTGGCATTCAAGGAAAATTGCCCGGACCTGCGCAACACACGGGTCATCGATATTATCGATGAGCTGCGCAGCTATCACGTGGATGTCGACGTGTATGATCCCCGGGTTGACCCGGCCGTGGCTGAAGCCGAGTATGGCGTGATGCCGATCAGGGAGCCGGGGCAGGGAGCGTATGACGCGATTGTCGTGGCCGTCGCGCACGACGAGTTCCGCGAAATGGGTGTAAAGCGCCTGCGCGGTTTTGGCAAGGACACATGCGTGCTTTACGACGTAAAGCACGTTTTCCCCGCCGGCGAAGTCGATGGCCGGTTATGATGAACGATAAAGGTTACTGAGAATGAAAGTGCTGATCACCGGCGCCGCCGGATTCATAGGCAATGACCTTGCCCTGCGCCTGCTGGAGCGGGGGGACGAAGTGATCGGTATCGATAACCTCAACGATTACTACGATCCGGCTCTCAAAGAGGCGCGCCTTGACAGGACGGCAGCGCATGCGGGATTTACAGATCTTCGCGTCGACCTGGAAGACCGCGAGGCGATCAGCAACATATTCGCGACTCACAAGCCGCAGCGCGTGGTCAATCTGGCAGCGCAGGCCGGAGTGCGCTATTCACTGAAAAATCCCCACGCCTACGTCGACACCAACCTGGTGGGTTTCATGAATATTCTGGAGGGGTGCCGCCACGGGGCGGTGGAGCACCTGGTATATGCGTCCAGCAGTTCCGTGTACGGCTCCAACACCAAAATGCCGTTTTCCGTGCACGACAATGTCGATCATCCGGTCAGCATCTACGCGGCAACCAAGAAAGCCAACGAACTGATGGCGCATACCTACAGCCATCTGTATCGCTTGCCGACCACCGGGCTTCGCTTCTTCACCGTCTACGGACCCTGGGGCCGGCCGGACATGGCGCTGTTCCAGTTCACCCGCCACATTCTTGCGGGAGAACCCATCGACGTTTTCAACTATGGCAAGCACCGGCGCGATTTCACTTACATCGACGATATTGTCGAAGGCGTGGTACGCACTCTCGACCGCATTCCGGAGCCCAATCCCGACTGGTCGGGGGATCATCCGGATTCGGCCACCAGCAATGCGCCGTTCCGCATCTACAACATCGGCAACAATGAGCCGGTGGAACTCATGCGCTATATCGAAGTGCTCGAAGAGTGCCTCGGCAAAAAAGCCGAAAAGAATCTGTTGCCGCTGCAGCCCGGCGACGTGCCTGACACCTATGCCGATGTGCAGGATCTGGTGCGCGATGTCGGCTACAAACCCGCGACGCCGGTCGAACAGGGTGTCGCCAGCTTCGTGGCCTGGTACCGCGACTACTACCAGGTGTGATGGCGGGGGCGGCACATCGCATGCGCGCTGCAGCCGAAACTCCCGTCAGCTTCGCGGATGCGGTGCTGTCCTGGTTTGACCGCCACGGCCGCAAAGACCTGCCCTGGCAGCACAACCCGACGCCTTATCGCGTGTGGGTGTCCGAGATCATGCTGCAGCAGACCCAGGTCAGCACCGTCATCCCCTATTACCAGCATTTCATGGAACGGTTCCCGGATTTGCGCAGCCTGGCTGACGCGGCGCTGGACGAGGTTCTGCATCACTGGTCGGGGCTCGGTTACTACGCCCGCGCCCGCAACCTGCACAAGGCGGCGCGACAGATTCGCGATGAATACGACGGGTACTTTCCACGGGACCTCGATGCCGTGATGCAGTTACCGGGTGTCGGTCGTTCCACCGCCGGCGCCATCCTGTCGCTCGCCCGCGGCCAGCGGCACCCGATCCTCGACGGCAACGTCAAGCGCGTGCTGGCGCGTTATCACGCCGTGGACGGCTGGCCGGGAAAGGCGGCCGTGCTGGAGACGCTGTGGCGTCTGTCCGAGGTCGCCACCCCTGCGCAACGTGTCGCCGACTACAACCAGGCCATGATGGACCTCGGCGCCACACGCTGCACCCGTGGCAGCCCGGATTGCGGCCGCTGCCCGCTGCAGCAAGGCTGCCAGGCGTTTCGGCAGGGCCGTCAACGCGATTTCCCCGCGCCGCGCCCGCGCCGCGAACTTCCGGTGCGCGAAGTCTGCATGCTGCTGCTGGCCGCGCCCGACCAGACCGTGTACCTGGAGCAGCGCCCGCCGAGCGGTATATGGGGCGGGCTGTGGAGCTTTCCGGAATTCGAGGACCAGGCTGCGCTGCAGAGCTGGTGTGACCGCCATGGAATCGCTTCAGGTATGCCGCTGCAGCGCTGGGACAGGGTGCGGCATACCTTCAGTCATTTTCACCTCGACATCACGCCCTGCTGCCTGCAGCTGCAAAACCCGGTGTTTTCTGTGATGGAAGCGCATCGGGGAGTCTGGTATAACACCAGCCATTCCAATGCCCTGGGACTTGCTGCGCCGGTGCAGCGATTGCTGGCGCGGTTGCAGAATTCGAATTGAGGAGAGCTAGGCATGGCGCGAATGGTGAAGTGTGTGAAACTGGGCAGGGAGGCGGAAGGCCTCGAACGTATCACCTATCCGGGCGCCCTCGGCAAGCGTATCTACGAAAACGTGTCCAAGGAAGCCTGGCAGCAATGGATGCGCCAGCAGACCATGCTGATCAACGAATACCGTCTGTCGCCGATCGAGCCAAAAGCCCGCCAGTTCCTCGAAGAACAGATGGAAAAATTCTTCTTCGGCGAAGGCGCCGAAACCCCTCCGGATTACGTTCCGCCGTCCAAATAGCCGTACAGGCAACAATTCGGGACGGGCGTCACAACCAATCGTCCCGTGCTTGACTGTCCCGGCCACTCCCGGTTTAATACGCGCTCCCTCCGATGGCCAGGTAGCTCAGTTGGTAGAGCAGGGGACTGAAAATCCCCGTGTCGGCAGTTCGATTCTGTCCCTG
>JAGFJP010000103.1 GCA_024102665.1 Thiogranum sp.
CTCTCCGCCAGTTCAGTTCTGTGCCCATATTATGGAATAATGCTGCACCGTTGCATACTGGATCCCGAATTTAAGTTGTTGGCTTAACTATGCAAAAAGTCAGTGTTTTATTTGTCTGTATGGGCAATATCTGTCGATCCCCCACAGCCCAGGGCATATTCGAGCGCCTGGTGCGCGACGCCCGGCTGGAGGATCGCATCCTGATCGACTCGGCCGGCACCCATGCCTACCACGTCGGTAACCCACCCGACGAGCGGGCCACTGAAGCGGCATTCCGGCGCGGGATCGATCTCACCGTGCAACGCGCGCGCCGCATCGAAGCGGCGGATTTCGGCCGCTTCGACTATGTTCTGGCCATGGACCGCAGCAACCTCGAGGACCTGTCGGCCATCTGCCCGGAGCCGCACCTGGCCAAGCTGCGTTTGTTTCTGGAGTTCGCCGAGCGGCGCGACGTGCTGGAAGTCCCCGATCCTTACTACGGCGGGGCGCAGGGATTCGAGCGTGTACTGGATCTGGTCGAAGAGGGTGCCCGAGGCCTGCTGCAGGAAATCCAGCGAAGGCTCAGCTAGGGCCTGTTAACACTATCCGCAGCGTGGCGACGGCGCCCAGCGCCGCCAGCGCCCACACGATCACCGCGCCGGCGGGCAGGTCCAGCAGCGCGGCGATTGCCAGCCCGGACGCGTAGCCGGCGGCGCCCAGCAGGTAGGCTGATTTCAGCGCATGCCGCCGGACATTGCGCACCGACAATGCCGGGATGATGAGACTGGCAAATACCAGGTAAACGCCAACCAGCTGCACCGATGCGGTAATGGCGAGCGCGAAGAGCAGGTAGAACAGCACCGGGCGCTGCGCGCCGGCGAATCCGAACCACACCAGCAGAATCAGGGCATACAGGCCGGCGACCGGCAGCAGCTGTCGCGGTTCCACCCAGAGAATCTGGCCCACCAGCAAGTCTTTCAGGTGCTCACCGCCGTGCGGATTGTTGGCCAGCAGCAGTATCGCGGCGGTTGCCGCCAGAATGAAAGCGGTGCCGATGATGGCTTCCAGGATTTCCGGCCAGCGCCTTTCGCACAGATACAGGACCAGGGCGCCGAACAGCGCCGCGGAAAACGCCGTTACCTGAACTGTCAGCGTGCTTTCTTCCCAACCCAGAGCGTGCGCCAGCACGACGCCCAGGCCGGCGATCTGCGCCACGGCGAGATCGATGAAAATAATGCCGCGGCGCAGGACCTGCCGGCCGAGCGGTACGTGCGTCGACAGCACCAGCAGACCGGCGGCGAACGCCGGCAGCAGGATCGTGGCATCGAGTCCCTGAAGATTCATCGCTGCGCGTCCAGCAGCAGATCGATGCTTGCCTCGAACAACCCGAACAGGTCGCTGGCCTGCGCGTTACCACCGACGGTGAACGGCATTTCAATCATCGCTATGGATGTGCGGCTGGCCAGCCACTGCGACGCCTGCGCGTCCTGATAGGGAGCGCGAATCACGGCCAGCGCAGGCGTTTCCTGCAATGTCGCGAGCAACTGCGACAAATGACGGCTGCCGGGGGCAACACCGGGCCTGGGCTCCAGGGTGGCGATCTGCCGCAGGCCAAGCCAGTGATTGAAATAAGTCCACGACGGGTGATGCACCACGATCGGCATGTCACGCAACGGCGCCGCGCGTTGCTCCCAATGCTGCATCGCCGCCTGCCAGCGCTGTTGGAAGTCTTCGAGGCGGCTGCGGTAGTAGTCGCTGTGGTCCGGCTCAATGACGGCCAGGCGTTCGGCGACAACCTTTGCTACGCGCGCAATATTGCGTGGGTCCAGCTGAATGTGCGGATTACCCTCCGCATGGATGTCGCCTTCGGAACGGTCCAGGCGTTGCGGCACGTCGAGCATGGGCACATGATCCGCGGCCTGTATGTAGCGTTCTGTCCCCGGTTGCACGCGCGGATTGCCGGCGCGTCTCAGCAACACCGGAAGCCAGCCCGCTTCCAGGCCGGCACCGGTGCATACCAGCAGATCGGCATTGCGCAACTGCGCTATCAGGCTGGGACGGGCTTGTATGTAATGCGGATCCTGGCGCGGCGTGGTGGCGGTGAAGACATCGGCGCGTTCCCCGGCGAGTTCCGTCACAAGCGACGCCCACTCCGGTTCGCAACTGAACACACGCACCGATGCCGGAACGGCTGCCGGCAGCAGCACCAGCGTTGAAATGACTACAGCGATGACATGCTTCATGTTTCCCCCTGACATCAGAACTCGTGCGCGCCGTGACTGCCGAGGCTCATGATGTATTGCAGCGACCACTGGTTGTCCGTTACACCCGGCAGCGATTCGTCGCGGTTGTACTGGGCGCGTACCCGGCTGAACTCGCTCGGCGTCCAGTCCAGCATCAGGCTCCAGCGTTCGGGGTTGCCATCGGCGTCGCTGAAGCCGGACTCCTCCAGAACTTCATCGGGATCAGTGAAACCGCCCGGATCCGAAATCCGCAGCCTGTTGTCGCTTTCAAGCCAGTCGTAGCGCACGCCGGCACGCCAGTACGGCATGAACTGGTACACGACCTGGGCATACCAGCCCTGCTGCTCGCCATCGTAGTCGAGCAGGGCTTCGTTGCCGGCCTCGGCAAACATGACGTCACCGCGCTCTTCGCGGTAAAAATACTCGCCCTGCAGAATCAGGTTGCGCTGGCGGGGATTGCCATCGGGCGCCCATTTCCACAGCACTTCGGCTATCAGCAGATCCGAATCGCCGGAAAAGGCGGACGCAGCACCGTCAGCGTCGCCATGACCGTGGCCGCCGCCTTCACGATCGCGCGCATCGGCGAACAGTCCGGAGATACCGGCCTGCCAGGCATGGCTCATGCCGACGTCACCGCCGATTTTCGCGAACAGTGTCTGTACCTCACCCGTCACGCTTTGCGACTGGCCGGCCGGGAAGCGGTTGCCAGCCAGTGTTTCGCCGCCGAGCATCACATAGAGATCGGAAGGTGCCGTCCAGCTCAGGCGCACACCGTCATCGCGATACTGCGCACCGAGAAAAGCGCGGTAGACGAGGGGTTCGTCGTGGAAATCCCAGGCGTGGGAATGAAACCGGTTGAGGTAGCCAACACCTGAATAGAAACGCCCGAAGCGCCCGCCGAGGCCGACAGGCAGCTGAAGCGGCTGGACAAACGCCTGCTCGATTTCGACCTCTGTGCCATCTTCGTCTTCATGCAGTCCGATCGTGGTCTCGGCATAGAACAGATGGTCAACGTTGGCGGACGCTGTGATTTCGGATTCATCCAGCGTGAATCCTTCAGGTACGGGGCCGGCCTCACCGCCGAGCTGGAAGCCGGGCAGGGCATAGGCATCCGGGTCCCTGCTGTAACTGTTCACCGATCCCTGCAGTATCACCGACAAGGCAGGGTTGAATGCGTTGGAGAATGCTGCTGTCCCGGCTTCCGCCAGGGAAAATGCGGATAGCGCAACAGCGGCAAGGCCGCTTTTGAAGCACTGGTTCATGAGAAGACTCCCGTGTCTGTATGCGCGCAGCCTGGGACTGTGCGCGATTTACGTTGAAACCGATTTCCGGATTTAACTGTGCGGGGAGGCTACGGGAGGCGATCTTGCGGTCTGGAGAACCGGTGTGCGGGAAAGAACGGGGCGCGGCACTGACGCGACTGACGATTCGCTGGAAGCATCGATGCCGAGCAAGTGCGGCGTGGCGGGTATGGCGTGATCGAAGCCGTGCGCAGCGATACAAACGGCACATGGCGTGCCATCATGATGCGCATAATCGATCTGGTGCGCGGCAAGACTGAACTGGCTGACAAGCAGCAGCGCCGCGAACAGAATTCTGTAGAGGCTATGGTTGATTCGAAGATGCACGGTGGCGTCAGCTTAACAACGAGAGGTGTGGATGGGCCAGAAAAAAAGCCAGGGGTTTATCACCCCTGGCTGTCGTGAGGTTCACAATCGCGAAACCTGTCAGTCGCTGACCGCTGCAGGCTTGTTGTCCTGCGAAGTGGACGAAGGTTTCGTTTCCTGCTGCGCTGCCGCTGGCCTGGCTTCGGCGTTCGCTGCGGGTTTGGGTTCCTGGGCCGGCGCCGGCGCGGCGGACCCTGAAGGTGCCGGGGCCACGGGTTGCTGTGCCAGCGATCTGCTTTCGCCGGCCGCCGGCGCTACGGGCGCTATATTGCGTTCGACGGGTGGCGGGGTGGCACGATCGGACGATGCGTTGTCCGGTTTTGACTCACCCTGAACCGGCGGTGCAGGGCGCCGCGGCGAATCTCCGCTTTCGATATCGCGCGTTGCAGGCGCTTGCGTCGATGCCTCCGAACCGCCCGTTGCGGAAGCATCCTCGCTTGCCGGCTTTTGTTCACCATCGCGCCGCTGTCCCGAGCGCCGCCGGCCGCCGCGCCGGCCGCGGCGACTGCCGCTGCGACCCTGACCCGGCTGTGGCTGATCCTGCTTGCCTTGTTCGGGGCTCGCCACCAGTGCGGTCTGGCTGCTCTCTGCCGCCTCAACCGGTTCCTGGGCCGCCTGGTCCTGGGCGGCGTCCGGGCGGCCCTGTTTTGGCCGGCTCTGGCTCTGGCGGCGCGGACTCCGGCGCTGACCGTTGCCGCTTGCCTGCGGCTTGTCCTCGGCTGCTCCGGTTTCCGTGCCCTGGGTATTGGCGCCTTCGCCGCCCGGGCGTCGAGGCTGGCTGCTGCGGCCGGTGTTGTCACCGCGGCGTGCAGTCGACCCGTTGCGGCGCCTGCCAGTGTCGCTTCGACCACGGCTGCGGGTGGCATCGCTGGAAGAACGGGCGCTGCCTGCCGGTTGCTTCTCCGGGCCCGCCTGAACGCTTTCTGCGCCCTTGCCAAACAGGCTGTCCCACAAGCGTCGCATGAGTCCTGGAGCCGGTGCCGGTGCCATGACAGCCGCTGCCGCAAGGGGTGTGGCGGCGGGTGCCGGGGCCTGCGGCTTGATGGTCTGCACGGCGGGCTTCTCGACCTCGGGCGCGCGTCCGGCCGCGATGCGTTCCGCCATCTCCTGATCGGTTTCGATTTCCGTTTCGATCAATTTGTGGCTGGTGGCGCCGTACTCGCCTTCGATTTCGTCGAAGCGCACGCGCTTGATTTCATAGCTCGGTGTTTCCAGACCGGGGCTGGGAATCAGCGCGACGCCCAGCTTGTGACGTTCCTCCAGCTTCAACAGGATGTGGCGTTTTTCATTGAGCAGGTAAGTACCGACGTCGACGGGAACGCGGGCCACGATGCGGCCGGTTTTCTCCTTCATCGCTTCTTCTTCGATGATGCGCAGAATCGACAGTGCCAGCGATTCCACGCCGCGCACCGTGCCCTGTCCCTTGCAGCGCGGGCAGACAATCTGGCTGGATTCGCCCAGCGATGGGCGCAGGCGCTGTCGCGACATTTCCAGCAGTCCGAAGCGTGAAATGCGTCCGACCTGAACGCGCGCGCGATCGACACGCAGCGCGTCACGCAGGCGGTTTTCCACCTCGCGCTGGTGTTTGGTGGGCTGCATGTCGATGAAATCGATAACGATCAGACCGCCCATGTCACGCAGGCGCAACTGGCGGGCGACTTCGTCGGCGGCTTCCAGGTTCGTGTTGAGCGCCGTCTCCTCGATGTCGCTGCCCTTGGTGGCGCGCGCCGAGTTGATATCGATGGACACCAGCGCCTCGGTATGATCGATGACAATAGCGCCGCCGGAAGGCAGCGTGACCTCGCGCTGGAAAGCCGATTCGATCTGGCTTTCGATCTGGTAACGCGAAAACAGCGGCACCGGATCCTTGTACAGCTTCAGCTTGCTGAGGTTGTGCGGCATGACGTGAGTCATGAACTCGGTGGCGTGCTCGTACACCTCCGGGTCGTCCACCAGGATTTCGCCGATATCGGCGCGCAGGTGATCACGCAGGGCGCGGATAATGACATTGCTTTCCTGGTAGATCAGGAAGGACGCCGGGCGTTCCTGGGAGGCGGTTTCAATGGACTCCCACAGGTGCAGCAGGTAATCCAGGTCCCATTGCAGTTCTTCGGCATTGCGCCCGACACCCGCCGTGCGCACGATAAGTCCCATGTCCGGGGGGTATTCCAGCTGCGCCATGGCGTCGCGCACCACGTTGCGATCCTCGCCCTCGATGCGGCGCGACACGCCGCCGGCACGAGGGTTCTTCGGCATCAGGACGAGATAACGACCGGCAAGACTGATGAAGGTGGTGAGGGCCGCGCCCTTGTTTCCGCGTTCCTCTTTTTCGACCTGGACGATCACTTCCTGGCCTTCCCGGAGCGCCTCCTTGATCGAGACGCGTCCGCTGCCTTCAGCGCTGCCTTCCCTGAAATAGCTGCGGGCGATTTCCTTTAATGGCAGGAAGCCGTGGCGTTCGGCACCGTAGTCGACGAACGCCGCTTCAAGGCTGGGCTCGACCCGGGTGATCTTTCCTTTGTAGACGTTGGATTTCTTCTGTCCGCGAGCGGGTACCTCAATATCCAGATCGTAGAGTTTCTGGCCGTCGACCAGAGCGACACGCAGCTCTTCGGGCTGCGTGGCGTTGATAAGCATACGTTTCATGTAGGTTGTCTCTCATGCGCTCTACCATCCCGCCAGTCCGTTTGATGACCGCCGGCACGGGCTGGCGACAGCGAGTTGTCGCCGGGACACCCGACAACAGCTCACCGGAATTCCGGTCCAGCCGGAATACCAGTCCGAGAAGCAGGCCAATCATCAACATAATCACTAACGACACAGGAGCAACCGATGTTTGTTGATTAATGTGGTAGAGGCAAAAGCCTCTGCTCGTTCCCCCGAACGGCGTCAATGTACGCATCCCGGTGGCAACGAATAATGTTCAATTTTGTTGGCTGACCGGATCAGACTTTTGCTTCTGCGTGGCCATGTCAACGGTCCCGACTATAGCAGCTCAAACCCGTATTATCAAACACTTATCAGGCAAAGCAGCGGTTCTACCGCAATTGCCTTTCAGCCCCGATGGGAAATCGCTTAAGCCATTCATCGCAAGCAGATTCCAGCCGGTGCTGGTAGAATCGCGCGCCATGGAAAATGAGCACAAGCCGGCCGTGCAGTTGATGGATATTTCGGTCGAGCAGGCCGGACAGCGCATCGATAACTTTCTTTTGCGTGTCCTGAAAGGGGTGCCGAAGAGCCGGGTATACCGGTTATTGCGCAAGGGCGAGGTCCGCGTCAACCGGTCGCGGACCCGCCCCGAATACCGTTTACAGCAGGGTGACCAGGTGAGAATCCCCCCGGTGCGCATGAGCGCGTCGCGGGAGTCGCAACCCGGGGACCAGGCGCTTGCCCGGCTCGACGATGCCATTCTTTATGAAGACGATCGGCTGCTGGTACTGAACAAACCGGCCGGTATGGCGGTTCACGGAGGCAGTGGACTGAGTTTCGGTGTCATCGAGGCATTGCGCGCACTGCGCCCCGAGGCGCCGTTCCTGGAACTGGTGCATCGGCTGGACCGCGATACATCGGGCTGCCTGCTGATCGCCAAGCGCCGCAGCGAGCTGCGCACCTTGCACGAGCTGCTGCGCAGCGGCGCGGTGCAGAAGAGGTACCTGCTGCTCGTCCAGGGCGACTGGAGCCAGGGGCGCAGCGATATCGATGTGCCGCTGAGCAAGAATCTCCTGCAGGGTGGGGAGCGCGTGGTGCGTGTGGATCCGCTGCATGGCAAGGAAGCCCGCACGCTGTTCCGGTTTCTGGAGAAGTATCCCGGCGCCAGTCTCATGGAGGCGGATCTGAAAACCGGCCGCACGCACCAGATTCGCGTTCACGCGGCGCATGCCGGCCACCCGCTGGCCGGGGATGAAAAATACGGCGATGCGGAATTCAACCGGCGCATGCGCGCGCTGGCGCTGAAGCGCCTGTTTCTGCACGCCCATTATGTGGCGTTCCGCGACGCGGAGCGCGATCGCGAAATCGAAGTCAGCGCGCCTCTGGGTGATGATCTCAGGCAACTGATTCAGCAACTGGAAGCATTGCCCGATACAGGACGGAACGAATAGGGTCGTTATGAAAAATATGCAAACACAGGGATGGCCGGAGGAACTCCGGCTGCTGATTTTTGACTGGGACGGAACCCTGATGGATTCGGAAACCCAGATCGTTCATTCGATGCATGAAGCCATCCGCGAGCTCGATCTCGAAGCGCGCAGCGCCGATCAATGCCGCGACATCATCGGCCTGGGTCTCAAGGAGGCGATCGATGCCCTCTATCCGGGCCGGGACCCTGTTTTCCTGGAACGCTTTGTCGAGGCTTACCGGCACCACTGGTTCGCCATTTCCCACGACTCGGAAATGTTTCCGGGCGCGCGCGAGACACTGCAGCTGTTGAAGGAAGCCGGATTCTCGCTGGCGGTCGCCACCGGCAAGGGACGCGCGGGGCTGGACAAGGTATTGCGGCATACCGGTCTGGAGAGCATGTTTGCGGCGACCCGTTGCTCGGACGAAACGCGCTCCAAGCCCCATCCGCAGATGCTCAACGAAATCCTGCAGCAGCTGGATATGCATCCCGGCCAGGCGCTGATGGTGGGCGACACCGAGTACGATCTGCAGATGGCGAATAAAGCGGGGATCGGCTCCATCGCAGTCAGCTATGGCGTCCACGGACGCGAGCGGCTGCTGCAGCATCAGCCCCTGGTTTGCCTGGACAGCATCAGCGAACTGGTGGACTGGCTGGCTGAAGAAAGCCTGCTGAATACGGATTTCAAACTCGCTGCTGGCGACTGAGGAAGGCAACATGGCATCGAATCAAGACCCCGATCAGAAAACCCTGGAAAAAGCGCAGTCAGTGGAATGGCAGCAGGACCTGATCAACCGTCTGGCCTTCGCCGCGATCAACGAGCAGCGACGGGCGCGCCGCTGGAGCATTTTCTTCAAGTTTGTGCTGTTTGCATACCTTGTCGGTCTTTTGTTTCTCTACACGCCGAGCATGCGCATCGAGCCGGGCGCCGCCGCCCGCCACACGGCGCTGGTGGAAGTCGACGGTGTCATCGCCTCCGACAAGGAAGCGAGCGCCGACAATATTGTCGAAGGCCTGCGCAGCGCCTTTGAGAACAAGAACAGCGCCGCGGTTATCCTGCGCATCAACAGCCCCGGCGGCAGTCCGGTGCAGGCCGGTTACGTCAACGACGAAATCCGTCGCCTGCGCACGAAATACCCCGACAAACAGCTATACGCGGTGATCTCCGATATATGCGCCTCGGGCGGCTACTACATCGCTGCGGCCGCGGACAGCATATACGCCGACAAGGCAAGCATTGTCGGTTCGATCGGCGTGCGCATGGACGGTTTCGGCTTTGTCGAGGCGATCGAGAAACTCGGCATTGAACGACGGTTGCTGACGGCAGGCGAAAACAAGGGCTTTCTCGATCCCTTTCAGCCGGTCAAAGAGGCTGACGTGGCGCATGTGACGAAATTGCTGGAGGACATTCACCAGCAGTTCATCGACGTGGTTCAAAGCGGTCGCGGTGACAAGCTGAAGGATGACCCGTTGCTGTTCAGCGGTTTTGTATGGACCGGCGAACAGGCGGTGGACCTGGGACTGGTGGATGCGCTCGGCAGCGCCGGCTATGTTGCCCGGGAAGTGATCGGGGCCGAGACCATAGTGGATTACACGCCGCAGGAAGATCTGTTTGAAAGGTTCAGCAAGCGCCTCGGTACTGCGCTGGCAAATGGCGTAAGCGCGCTATTCGATGGTGGCGGCGCGCTGCGTTAGGGGCGAAAGACCGGCGATCGGTGATCAGGGAATCGCGATGCCCGCGTCGTTGAGCCAGTCCACCAGCCGGATCAGCGGCAATCCGATCAGCGCAGTCGGGTCCTCGCCTTCCATGGACTGGAACAGACTGATGCCCAGGCCTTCTGATTTAAAACTTCCCGCGCAGTTGTAAGGCCGCTCGGCGCGCAGATAGCGATCGATCTGTGCCTCGCTGAGAATGCGGAACGTCACATGGTAGGAGACCATATCGACCCGCGCTGTGCTGGCGGCGCAATCGAAAAGACACAGGCCAGTCAGGAAACTGACACGGTGACCCGCAAGGCGCGCCAGTTGTTTGCACGCATTTTCATGATTGCCCGGCTTGCCCAGGATATCCTCCTGGCATACCGCCACCTGGTCGGAACCTATCACCAGGGCATCGGGGTACATTGCCTGCGCTGCGCGCGCCTTGACCTCGGCGAGCCGTGTCACCATTTGTTGCGCTGTTTCGCCCGGATGGCGACTTTCGTCCACATCCGGCGCGAAGGTCTCGAAGGACACCGTCAGGCGCTGCAGAAGCTCGCGGCGAAACGGCGATGTGGATGCGAGAACCAGTGTCCGCGATCGCGGATCAGTCATGTTGACAGCGCTCCTTGCGGGTATGCGCGCATGTCCTCTCAGCCTTGCGCATAGTAGCGTTGCAGATATTCGGCGAAGGAAACTTCGTCGGCGGCTTCCCAGGCCCGCTGATCCTCGAGTGACTTGGCGGCCAGTTCGGTGAAAAAGCGTTGCCTGGATTCGCTGAGCGGGAGGTTCATGAAGAAATGCCGATGGATTTCCGACATGCGTTTGGCGAAATGGTAGAAGCCTTCGCCGCGATCGCGCATTTCGTTCAACATGCGCGCCGACGGTGTTTTCTCGGGATCCTGCACTTTCTGCTGCTGCGCCTGCAGCGCCGAGCAATAGGGATTGCCGCTGGTGCTGAGGTCAAGCAGCTCGCACACACCCTGCATTTCCTCGAGCAACTCCGCCGCCCATTGACGCAAGCCGATGGTGCCGCTGTCGCGTTTCAGATTCAGCCCGGGATCGCGGCCGCGGTGCGCGGCGCGCAGCTCGTTATCATCGATCGCCTTGCGCTCGTCGGCGCTGACCACCGGGCTGTCGTGCAACAGGCAGAACAGCAGGAAGCATTCCAGGAAATACAGCTGCTGCTCGTTGATGCCGAGCGGATCGAAGGCATTGACGTCCAGGGAGCGCAACTCCACGTAGGCGATGCCGCGCCGTTTCAGCGCCAGCGTCGGCCTTTCGTTTCCGGCGAGTATCTGCTTGGGCCGGATGGTGCTGTAATACTCGTTCTCGATCTGCAGAATGTTGGCGTTGAGCTGCCGGTATTCGCCGTCGACGATGACGCCGATATTGGCATACTCGGGGCAGGGCGTGTTGATGGCGCAGGTCAGGCTTTCGATATACGCGGCCAGGCTGTCGTAGTTGGCCTTGATACCGTGTTCGTTTTCCTTGTTGTTCTGGTAGCCGATGTCGCCCATGCGCAGCGATGTTGCATAGGGTTCGTAATAGGTGTTGTCGTTGAACACCTCGAGCGAAGTGTCAGCGTCGCCGAGAAAGGATTTGCACACCGCCGGCGATGCGCCGAACAGATAGGGGATAAGCCAGCCGAAACGCTGCAGGTTGCGTATCAGCGCCATGTAGGATTCCGAAATGAAGTCCTGCATCGGCAGGCGGTTTCCCTCGAGTTCTGCATACACCGGCCAGAATTCCGGCGGAAAGGAATAGTTGAAATGAACGCCGGCGATGACCTGCATCACGCGCCCGTAGCGATAGCCGAGCCCGCGGCGGTAGATGTGTTTCATCATGCCGGGGTTGGACCTGCCGTACTCGGCTATCGGTATGCTGGATTCACCGGCAACCACGCAGGGCATGCTGGTTGCCCACAGGTATTCCTTGTCCAGACACTGGTAAACGAACTGCTGTGTGTCGCGAAGGAAATCCAGCGTTTCGCGAATGCTGCGAAACGGCGGGGTAATGAACTCGATGAGCGCTTCCGAATAATCGGTGGTGATATAGGGGTGGGTCAGCGCGGAACCGAGTTTCTCCGGATGCCGCGTCTGGGCGATGCTGCCCTGTTCGTTGACGCGCAGGGACTCTTTCTCGACGCCGATGGCGCTGTTGCGCATCAGGCTCGAGTGCCTGAGACCGATGAGCCGGTTCAGGCGCTGTCGTGCTTTCTGATACACGCTTACAACAGCTCCAGGTCGGGGGGGTAGTCATCCGGTTCGAAACCGCCCTGGGCGACCAGATCGCGCAGCACCGGCTGCAGGGCTTCTTCAATGACCGGGTGATAGAAGGGCATGCGCAGCATTTGCTGCACGGGCAGATTCTGTTCGATGCACCAGTTGAGAAGGTGTCCCAGATGTTCGCCGTGCGGCGCGACCATCGATGCGCCGAGCAGCCGACCGCTGGCCTTGTCGGCATACAGCCGCAGGATGCCCTTGTTCTTGCCCATGATCAGCGCGCGACCGAGCATGCCGAAGGTGACACTGCCGGTCATGGTGGTTGCCGGGTCCAGATCGGACAACCGTTTGCCCACCAGCACGATGTTGGGATCCGAAAAGGTGATGTACAGCGCTGTCTTGCGGCGAAACGCGCGCGGCTTCGCGGCAACCGCATTGATGCCGGCGATACGGCCCTCGTCGGCCGCCTCGTGCAGCAGCGGTCGGTCGGCGTTGACATCGCCGGCGAGAAACACCGGCTTGTCGCCGATCTGCATGGTGTTCGGGTTGTAGTCGGGCAGACCTTTATCGTTGAGTTCGATACCGGCTTTTTCCAGACCCAGTTGCTGCAGGTTTGGCCGCCGTCCGATGCACACGAGGATTTTCTCCACCACCACGGATTTTTTTCCGGCCTTGACTTCGAGTCTGCCGTCGCCGGTCTCGGCCACGGTCGCCGGCTGCCCGAGCCACAACGGCATTTCCTTGCCCAGCAGCTCTATCGCGGTGTCATTGACTTGCGGATCATCCAGGTGTCCGATTCGGTCGATCTGGTCTATGCCGGTGACCGACACGCCGAGGCGGTTGAAGGCCTGACCGAGTTCCAGGCCGACGACACCGAGTCCGATGACGGCCATGGATTCGGGCAGTGCTTCCAGTTCGAAAATCTCATCCGTAGTGAGGATGCGGTCTCCGAACGCCTTCCAGGGTTCCGGCACGATCGGCGCCGAGCCGGTGGCGATGACGATGCGTTTGGCGCGGATACGCCTTTCTCCGACTTCCAGCAGACCGGGTTCCAGGAAACGCGCGTTTTCGGCAATGAACTCCTCGCCCATGTCATCGATACTGCTCGACAGTACCTTGTCGACGAATATGTCGCGCAGGTCCTGCACGTGTTCGAGGGCGTCAGCGCCGTTGAGGGTCAGCGCGTAACCGTCTTCAATGCCTTCGCGCGCGAACATCAGGCGGCGATGAAAATCCTCTGCCACCTGGATGAGCGCCTTGGACGGCATGCAACCGACGCGGGCGCAGGTGGTGCCCAGCTCGCCGCCATCGATCAGCACGTAATTGTCTGTCTTGCGTTTCACCTGGCCCAGGGCGTAGAGGCCGGCACTGCCGGCGCCTATGATGGCCACATCGACGTTCTGTTCCATAAAAATCCAGAGCTAGCTGATTGCGGGGTCGGAGCAGCCGGCGAGGGCGAAACCGCCACGCTGGTGCGCCGTTTTCGAATGATAAAGGGCCTTGTCGACCTGTTCCAGCAGACGCGCAAAACTGTCACCGTGGGTAGGGGCTTCGCCGAGTCCGAACGTAACGCTGAAGTCGATGGCGTTGTCCGCGGCCCAGCGTGTCACCTGCTGCTGAATGCGCATGGCGATTTTCCCGGCATCCTCCAGCGTGCTGTCTTCCAGCAGTATGACAAACTCATCGCCGCCGAATCGCGCCGCGACATCGTTGCTGCGGATCGATACGCGCACGATGTCGGCAAAGCTCTTCAGCACCAGGTCGCCTGCGGAATGGCCGAATCTGTCGTTCACCGCCTTGAACTTGTCGAGGTCGGCAAACAGCATGACGAAGCCCTGTTGGGTGCGCTGCAGGCGCTGGAACATGCGGTTCGCCACTTCCTGCAAGGCGCGCCGGTTGAGCAGCCCTGTCAGGGTATCGATGTTGCTGTGCAATTCCAGTTCGCGGCGGCTGCGTTCGATGCGTCCCATCAGGATATAGGAATACACCAGGATAATGCCGCCGAACAGGTTGAGAAACAGCAGCCCCGGCGAAAGCGCCGACATGCTCTGCATGTGGCGCACCGACAGAACCAGCATGGCTGCCATAAAGCAGCCTATCAGCGATTCCGCAAACAGCCGCATGCCGTAACGCATGCCGTTGCCCAGCACCACCATGATGAACACCAGCAGGGAAGGCGGAATAGCGTAGGGATCGTTGAGCACGCAGATGGTGGTGATGCCGATATCCAGCCACATCGCCAGGTGATATCGCTGCGGGTAGATGGTAAAGCGCCGCGCGTGCAGGAACAGCGCCGTGTTCAATACAAAATACAGCGCGAACGCGATATTGAGTTGCTGCAGTGACCAGGCGGCGGGCCGGATATCCTCGACCAGGTTGAAGAACATCACGCCCAGCGCGAGGAACAGGTAGCGGGTGAAAAACTGGGTGCGTTGTTCCTGCCAGCTCGGATAGCGGTAGCGCCCGGGTGCGTTTTCGTGGCTGGCACGACGGTCCGGGACACGGCGTCGGTCCGTGCGGGCTCCGCGATCTGCTGAACGGCGTTTAGGCAGCATCTTAAGAAGGTTATTTAACTATTTGTTTATCCAGTAAAAAGTAATAACATACGGGCTATACCTGCGCGCTCGCCAAACATCCGGGCCACAGAGTAACGTTTCCCGCACAAGCGTGCATTATAAAAGTGGCGGAGCGGTCGAGCTGCCATGGCCTGACTACCAGTAGTTCTCCACGGTGATATGCCCGGGTTCGCGACGCCGGTTGCGCTGCAAACCGCGCTCGTTCAGCAGCGCCGAGGTTTCCCTGACCATCTCCGGGTTGCCGCAAATCATGACTTGCGAATGTTCAGGGCTGATCCCGGTTTCCGCGCGGGCCTCCAGCTGACCGTTGGCGAGCGCGGTGGTGATGCGGCCGGGCAGCGCGAAGCCGGTCGGCTCGCGACTCACGAACGGAATGAAATGGAAGCGTCCGCCGTGGCGCGACAGCAGCGCGGCAATCGCATCCTGAAAGCTCAACTCCCTTGCATAGCGCACCGCATGCACCAGCACCACGCGCTCGAATCGCTCCCAGGGTTCGGCGGTATGCAGCATCGACAGGAAAGGCCCGATCGCTGTACCGGTGGACAGCAGCCACAGATCCCTGGATTGCGGCACTTCGCTCAGCGTCAGGAAACCGGATGCCTTGCGCATCACCCACAGCGGGTCTCCCGCCTGCAGTTTGATCATTTCGTGCGTCAGCGGTCCATCCGGCACGGTGATGAAATAGAACTCCAGCGGCATGCTGCCCGGTGCGTTGACGTACGAGTACGGCCGTTCGATGAAAGTGTCTGCCACCGGCAGGCCGAGCTTGGTGAACTGGCCGGCGATGAAAGGCTGCACGTCGGCCTCCACCAGCACCGAGTACAGTTGTTCCGTCCACTGGCGCAGGGCGTAGACCCTGCCTTCACTCCAGCGTTCCGGTTTTGCGGGTTGAACCATGCATCAGACTCCTGACTGTCTAGTTGGCCGGCGATGCCGGTTGCAGCGAGCGATAATAGTCTTCGATCAGTCGCAGCCGCCGCCAGGCGTCGCTCAACGTTTGTTGCGGATCTTTCCGCTCGAGCCAGGCTCTGGCATCGTGGCAGATGGCCGCGATCTGGTCATGGGTGAAGATTACCAGGGCCGCGATCAGCGCGTCGTCGGCCTCGCTGAGCAGTGTCGGCACCAGCTCGTCGGCGGCGATCGGGGAATCCGGGTGCGTCAGGGCCGAGACCAGCGGCAGTTCCTGCAAGGCATAGTGTGTCTCGCGGGCGATTTCTTCCTCGGTCAATTGCTGTTGGGCAAAGCTGTCATTGCCGGCTCCGGCGCGTACGGCTTGCATGATGGAAGCAACCAGCTTCTTTATAGCGGCTTTTACCTGTTGCTGGTCTCCGGGCAGGCCACAGGCCTGCTGGTAACTCTGGTCCAGCGCTTCCTTGATTTCCAGAACGGTTTCGCTGGGCGTGCCGGGTTGCAGATCGACGGCCTTTTGCACCAGCGCGCGGAACTGTTCCATGAAACTGTCGAGTTCAAGACCGTCTTCGAGCCGTGCCTGTGCCAGGTCCTCGTTGCGCACATCACGCCGGGATTCATCGAACAAGGGATTGCCGCGTTTGCGCAGCAAGTGACTTTCGCGCACCCCCGGACGGTTCATGGAAACGCTGTTCATCGCCACTCCTGAAGACAGAGCCGTTACCTTAACCAAAAACCGGGGAGTTTAAAACGCAGTGTTAACAGGTCTTAAGGCGGATCTGAATAACCCCGTTACTCCTGTCATTGCGAGCGAAGCGCGGCAATCTCGCAGCGCAGCAGCGCCCGGCTGGAGATTGCCGCGGCGCTACGGGCCTCGCATTGACGGATTGATCAGGAAGTGCCTAGATCATGCATTCGATTTCGCCGAGGCGCTTCGTGAGTTTCATGTTCTCGCTGTAGTCGACAGGCACGGCGATCAGGGCGGGCCCTTCCTGCCGGAAGGCCTCTTCCAGCGCCGGCAACAGCTCTTGCGCAGCGGTCAGGGTTTTCCCCCACATGCCGAACGCCTTTGCCAGCAGTTCCCAGTCCGGATTGCCGAAGTCGAGCCGGGAATGACGTCCGTTGAACTGGTTCTGCTGTTTCCACTTGATCAGGCCGTATGCGCCGTCGACCCAGACCATATAGACCACATTGAGCTTCAGGCGGACCGCGGTTTCCAGATCCTGCACATTCATCAGAAAGCCTGCATCCCCGCAGATCGCCAGCACCTTGCGCTGCGGTTGCGCGAGCTGCGCGCCGATGGCGCCGGGCAGGGCAAATCCCATGGAGCAGAAGCCGTTGGAAATAAGGCAGGTATTGGCTTGCTGACACTGGTAATAACGCGAAATCCACATCTTGTGCGCGCCCACATCCGACAGCAGGTAATCGTCAGGCCCGAGGAACTGGCGCACATCCCACAGTATTTTCTGCGGTTTCATGGGAAACGAGACGTCGTCCTTTTCCATGGCGAAATCCTGCAGAATGCTGTTGCGCAGCTTTTGCCAGGAATCGATGTTCTGCAACGGCAGCCTGCCGGCGTAGTTGCGTTCCAGTTCCATGTTGATCTGCCACAGCGCGTCGGCGATGTCGCCCACAACGTCGACGGCGACCGTGTAGTGATAGTCGATTTCCGCCGGCAGGAAGTCGATGTGCACGACCTTCTTGCGCATGTCCGCGTTCCAGAAACTGGGACTGTATTCGACCAGGTCATAACCGATGGTGACCACGAGATCGACCTGGTCCATGGCGTGATTGATATGGTCCTTGCCCTGCAGGCCCATGGTAAACAGGCAATGACGGTCGTCCATCGAAACCGCGCCCTTGCCCATGAAGGTGTTCACCACCGGGATGCCGGTCTTGTCGGCCAGGCGCCGCAACTGGTTGGCCGCGCGCTTGCGGATCGCGCCGTTGCCGGCAAGGATGAGCGGCCGGCGGGCGGCGACGATGGCTTCGACGGCCTGGGTGATGGCCTTGTGATCGGCGGCCGCGCGGCGTGTGGTGTAGACGGGCATGGGGTGCGCCTGAATCGCCTGCTTGGCGATATCTTCGGGCAGCTCGATTACGGTGACGCCGGGTTTTTCCGCTTCCGCCAGTTTGAAGGCCTTGCGCACCACTTCCGGGATGGTGTCGCTGCCGACAATGGAATGCGCCCATTTGCTGATTGGTTCGACCATGGCAATGGCGTCCATGTTCTGATGGCTTTCCTTGTGCAGGCGCCGGGTTGAACCCTGGCCGATAATGGCCACCACCGGCGCACGGTCCATGTTGGCGTCGGCGAGGCCGGTCACCAGGTTGGTTGCCCCCGGTCCCAGCGTCGACAGGCATACGCCGGCCTTGCCGGTGAGCCGCCCGTAGACGTCGGCAATGAAAGCGGCGGCCTGCTCGTGCCGGCAAAGCACGAACTCGATGCTGCTGTCCATGAGGGACATCATCAGGTCGGCGTTTTCCTCGCCGGGAACGCCGAAGATATGGGTAACACCTTCGGCTTCCAGGCAGCGCACGAACACATCCGAGGCTTTCTGGATATCGTTGACTGCGGCGGTCGGTGCGGGGGCTGGCGTTTCTTCCCGGGGCTGGCTCATTTTTATCTCCCTTTTTTCAGTGCCGTTCCTGATTCTAGTCTATCCAGCGGATCTCGAGAGCGGTTGCGGGCCCGATCCGGGATGCGCCGAGCGATGGAGGCATTTCCGCCTCGTGCTCCGACAACGGGATACGTCCGCCCATGATTTCCGCATAGCGCTGCGGATACAGCGGGTTCTGCTGCGGTTCCGCGTAGCCGTGCGGATAAAGCGGAAAACTGGTGGCCATATCATATTTATCGCTGGCACCCACCGTGTGCAGGAACTCGTGGGCGATGACCACGTTGTTACGCGGCGCGAGATGGCGTGCGCCGTAGGCGTTGACCACGCCGATCAGGCCTTTCTGCAGTCCCAGTGAGTGATTCAGACGGTCATGGCTGGCGGGGTCGTAATAAACGACATACATCTGCACATCCGGCTTCGGTCCGTCGAATGTGTCATGCGTGTAAGCCCAGTAGCGCAGTTTCAGGCTCCACAGCATGATCGACAGGGTGCCGGCGCGGGCCGGCGGCACCGGCGGGTGTTCATTGACCTGCGGTGCCACGCGGATCGTCACCGGCTGGCGGATGGTCAGGCCATAGCGCGCGGCCTCGTCGGCGAGAAAGTCCTCCACGGGCTGGAAGGCGTCCCGGGACAGGCTGTCTATATATTGCTGCGTCGTCGAGCTGTTATCGCCGTTGATCGGGTACACCACCATCCACAGGCTCTCATCCCAGTCGGTGGTGCGCATCCGGGTCAGCCAGCTGTTCATGGCAACGAAGAACAGCGCCAGCAGCAACAGGCTTATGCGCAGCGTCCTGAAAAAGTTTCGTGAAGGCATCTGAATCCCGCAATATCACTCGAAAATTCTTTTTTATATATTGGGACTTAGACGAAATACTTGAGGATTTGCTAAACTGCCGGCATGTCGAGCCCAGGCCCTCTGCTGCTATCCATTGTCGAACTCGGCGGCTATCCGAACTTCAGGCCGCTCTATGAGCGCGCGGGTTTCCGGGTGCTGGTCGAGAACCGTATGCGCAAGGCGATGAGCACCATCAAGAAGGAAAAACCGGCGGTGGTCGTCGCGGAGTTCAACTTTCAGTCGGATTTCCGCGATCGCACCAGTTCGCTGGAATCGATGATGTCGGTGGTGGAGCGGTTGCCCGGTACCCGGGTGATTGTGTTCTACGAAAAGGAATACAGCCATCAGTTCGAGCGCCTGCTGGCAGTTCACTCGTTCTACCGCACGTTCACATTTCCGGTTCCCGAACAGGAACTGGCGGACTGTCTGCGGGACCTGGCGGCAGAGCGGGAATAGGGCAAAGGTCTTTTTACTGGCTGTTGTGTTTTTGCACGCTGTTCAGGTGAATAAGCTGTTCGACGGTGTCGGTATCGAGATCGATGCCGAATTCCATGCCGGGGTTGATCGACACCGCGATTCCGCTGCCGATGCGTTCCAGGATCCAGCTGAACTCGGTCAGCAGGCCGCCGCGGTAGGTGGGAAAGTCTTCGAGAAAACCCTTGGCCCGTTCCGGGCTGGTGAAAAGCACCATCACCCTGGCACCGTCTTCCGATTGCAGCAGCAGAGGATTGGCGCTGGTCGAGCGTTGAAAGCCCTGTATCTGGTTGCGCTCTTCCTCCACCGGCATGAAAAGCTGCGATTCCAGCAACTCCTTCATGAAGACGTCGCTGTCCAGTTTGCCTTCCTGGGCTGCGACCAGCCTGGTCTCCAGGTCATTGTGTGCGGTAAATGGCTGATTCATGGGTGACGGGTTGTCCGGTCGAAAAACAGGAGGGCCAGTGTGCATAAAATCCACAGGCAAATAAATAGGATAAATCAGGGGTTTTGTTTCCCGGGGCGCTGGAGAATTCACCGCAAGCCCGGTAACATCGCCGCGAAACGCCGGGCTCGAACAGGTTAAAACCGGCAGCGTCGATGCAAGCCGTTACGCGTGTCGGCGCATTGAGGGAGCGAACAGCCATCACCGATCGTATGAAAAAAGCAGTTTCGAGCCCCTGGCTGGTTCCCTTCGATGGCTCCTTCAGCATCGCGGGTTATCCGACCCGGCCGCCGGATGGTGCCGCGAACAGCAAAGAACTGAAAAAAAGCCTCGCGGATCTGACCGATCAGCTCGCGGATCTGCAGCGGATTCTCTACGCCAGTTCCACCTGGTCGATGCTGCTGATCTTCCAGGCGATGGACGCCGCCGGCAAGGACAGCACCATTCGCTCCGTGATGAACGGTGTCGACCCGGCAGGGTGCCATGTCTATTCCTTCCAGCAGCCATCGCACAACGAGCTGGCCCACGATTTCCTGTGGCGCACCGCGGTCAAGCTGCCGGCGCGAGGACGCATCGGCATCTTCAATCGCAGCTACTACGAGGAAGTCCTGGTCGTCCGGGTACATCCGCAGCTGCTCGATGCCCAGGGACTGCCCGGAACTATCGACCGCGAGAACATCTGGCAGGAAAGATACGAATCCATCGCGGCGCACGAACAGCACCTGGCGCGCTCCGGAACGGTGATTCTGAAGTTCTGGTTGAACGTCTCCCGCGAGGAACAGAAAAGCCGCTTTCTGTCGCGCCTCAACGAGCCGCAGAAGCACTGGAAGTTTTCCCGCAAGGACGTCGACGAGCGCAGGCACTGGGACGACTACATGAATGCCTACCAGCAAGCCCTGGCGGCGACATCGAGACCCTGGGCGCCCTGGTATGCCATTCCCGCGGATGACAAGGCCTACATGCGCGTGTGCGTCGCCGACATCATTGTCGCGACGCTGCGCAGTCTCGGCCTCGGCTATCCGCGCATCGGTCCCGATGAACATGCGCAGTTCGAGACCATGCGCAAGATTCTCGAAAACGACTGACGCCGCATCGGAGGGCACGTTCTTGGCACTGCCGCATTGCCGGACGTGGCGCGCCGGCGAACGTGTGGCTAAGCTCAGGACAGGCCGCGGTGGCCGGAACATGGATTGACTGGAGAATGTTGATGAGCGAAGCCCGAAAATATGTGTTCGCCTTCGAGGAAGGCGACGGAAAGAACAAGATGCTGCTGGGCGGCAAGGGCGCCAACCTGTGCGAAATGACCCAGATCGGACTCAACGTTCCGCCCGGATTCACCATCAGCACCGAAGCCTGCCTGTCGTATCTCGCCAGTCCGCAACACCAACTGCCCGCCGGCGTCATGCAGGAGGTGCGCGATCACATGCGGGCGCTGGAGGCGAAAACGGGTAAAACCTTCGGCGGCACGAACAATCCGTTGCTGGTTTCGGTGCGCTCGGGATCGGCCATGTCCATGCCCGGCATGATGGACACCATCCTCAATCTCGGACTGAACATCGAAACGCTCAAGGGGCTGATTCGCCGGACCGGCAACGAGCGCTTCGGCTACGATGCCTACCGGCGGTTCATACAGCTGTTCGGCAAGGTGGCGCTGGGCGTCCCGGACGAGGAATTCGATACCGAGTTCGAAGCGGTCAAGGAAAAAGTCGGGGCGAAAGAAGACGTGGCGCTCACGGCCCGCGACCTGCGCGAAATCAGCGACCGCTTCCTGGAAATCGTCGAACGCGTGACCGGCAAACCGTTTCCCGACGATCCGATGGAGCAACTGGAGATTGCCATCAAGGCGGTGTTCAACTCCTGGATGGGAAAACGCGCGGTCGATTACCGGCGTGAGTTCAACATCACGCCGGATATGGCCAATGGCACCGCCGTCAACGTGGTCACCATGGTGTTCGGCAACCTCGGCGACGATTGCGCCACCGGGGTGGGTTTCACGCGCTACCCGGACACCGGTGAAAACCGGCTTTTCGGCGAATATCTCACCAATGCCCAGGGCGAAGACGTGGTGGCGGGCATCCGCACGCCGCGGCCCATCGATGCCCTGCAGCACGAAATGCCCGACATGTACCGCGAGCTGCTCACCTTGCGCGACCGGCTGGAAGCGCACTACAAGGAAGTGCAGGATTTCGAATTCACCATCGAGAACGGTCGCTTTTACTGTCTGCAGACGCGTAACGGGAAAATGAACGCGGTGGCGCTGGTGCGCACCTCGGTGGAAATGGCGGGGGAAGGCCTGATCAGCAGGGAGCGCGCGCTGTTGCGCATTCAGCCGCAACTGCTCGAACAGCTGCTGTTCCCGCGTCTCGACCCCGACGCCCGCGCCAACCCGGTGGCGCGCGGCCTGCCGGCATCGCCGGGTGCCGCTATCGGCCTGGCGGTATTCGACGCCGATCGCGCCGAGCAACTGGGGCGCGGCGGCCAGCGCGTGATCCTGGTGCGCGAAGAGACCAGGCCCGAAGACATCCACGGTTTTTTTGCTTCGCAGGGGATTCTCACCGCGCGCGGCGGCAAGACGTCGCATGCGGCCGTGGTCGCCCGCGGCATGGGCAAGCCCTGTGTCGCGGGCGCCGAGGGCATTCACGTCGATGTGCGCATGCGCAAGGCTTTCGTCGGCGAGCACGCCTTCGGCGAGGGCGACCTGATCACCATCGATGGCACGACGGGCGATGTCTACCTGGGCGAAGTCAGGATGATCGAAGCGGAATTTTCCCAGGAGCTGAAAACATTGCTGCAGTGGGCCGACGATATCTCGAGCCTGAAGGTCATGGCCAACGCCGACACGCCTGATGATGCGGCGCGCGCCCTCAAGTACGGCGCCATGGGCATCGGCCTGTGCCGCACCGAGCGCATGTTCAACTCCGTCGATCGCCTGCCCACCGTCATCGAAATGATCGTCGCCGAGACCACCGAAGACCGCCAGGCGGCGCTGGAGAAACTGCTGCCGATGCAGCGCGCGGACTTCAAGGGCATCTTCAAGGTCATGGCGCCGCGACCGGTGACCATCCGGTTGCTGGATCCGCCGATCCACGAGTTCCTGCCGACCCAGGAACAGCTCGCCGACGATCTCGACTGTTTACGGCATCTGCGGGAGACGGTGCTGGGCATGAATATCCTTTCCGATGCGGTCGAGTTCATGTACCGCGACAAGACCTTGCGTCCGCCGGTGGAACGCCTGGCTGACCCGCGCCTGGTCGATGAAGCCATCCAGAAGAAGGAGACCATGCTGAAGAAGGTGCGCTCCCTGTCCGAGGTCAACCCGATGCTCGGTCACCGGGGCGTGCGCCTGGGTATTTCGTTCCCGGAAATCTACTCCATGCAGATAGAGTCGATCCTCGAAGCGGCTGCCGAATGCATCAAGGAAGGTTTCGATGTGCACCCGGAGATCATGGTGCCGCAGGTCTGTACCGTCCAGGAACTGATCCGCGTCAAGAGTTACGTGGATGCGGTGCACACCGTGGTGGAAAACAAGTACGGCGTAAAAGTGAACTACAAGTTCGGTTCCATGCTGGAGGTGGTGCGCGCCTGTATGCGCGCCGGCAGTATCGCCGAGGTCGCCGAGTTTTTCTCTTTCGGCACCAACGACCTGACCCAGGCCACCTTTTCGTTTTCGCGCGAGGACGCCGAGAACAAGTTCCTGCCCATGTACAACGAACGCGGAATCCTGCAGGACAATCCCTTCGAAGTGCTCGACCGCAAGGGCGTCGGCCGGCTCATGGAACTGGCGGTCGACTGGGGCCGCGAGGCGCGGCCCGATATCAAGGTCGGCATCTGCGGCGAACACGGAGGTCATCCGGAGTCGATCCGCTTCTGCCACTGCGTCGGGCTCAGCTACGTGTCCTGTTCCGGTCCGCGCGTGCCGATCGCCCGACTGGCGGCGGCACACGCTGCGCTGGAAGCGCCGAAAAGCTGAGCATGCAAAGAGCGAACGCGGGACATCACATGCCAACCACGCCCGCCGCGCACACCGTGGTGGTGCTGGGCGCCAGCCCGAAACCGGCGCGCTATTCCAACCAGGCGCTGCGCCTGTTGAAAGACAGTGGTTACCACGTGATCCCGGTGCACCCGAAAATCGCGAACATAGAAGGTCTGCCGGTGCAGGCGAATCTGCGTGCGATCAGGGACAAGGTTCACACCCTGACGCTTTATGTGGGCGCGCAGCGCAGTCAGCCGCTGATCGAGGATATCATCGCACTGAATCCGCAGCGGGTGATTTTCAACCCGGGAAGCGAATCCGATGCGCTGCAGGAACGCCTGGAGGCGCACCATATCGAGTGCATCCACGGTTGCACGCTGGTGATGTTGCGCACCAACCAGTTTTAGCCCGCATTTCTCACCGCGAATCGTCAGGATGCCGCCGCCGTCGCCGGCCGCGCCAGCACCATGAAATCGTAAGGCTCGAGGGTCAGCTCGTGGGCGGCGACGATGGTGCGACCCGCCACCAGGTCGACGATGGTCTTGCGTAAACCGAGCAGGCGCAGGCGCCGTCCTTCCAGGCACTGTTCTTCACCGCTGAAGTTGGCCAGCACCAGCACACTGTGATCGGCGTTGGTGCGGAAATAGCCGAATACGTGATCGTTTCCGGTGTCGACAATCTCCGTTTCGCCGCGGTCGAAAGCCGGATTCTGCCCACGGATCTGGATCAGGCGCAGCAGGTTCTGATAGATGGTGCCGGGCACCGAACCGGTATCCCGGCGCAACTCGGCGCGCGCGCTGTCGAACGCCGCGCGGTGCAACCAGCGCGTATCGCCGATGCGGTCCGGGTCGCGTTCATATCCGTAGTCATTGAGCATGCCGATCTCATCACCGAGATAAATGAGCGGAATGCCGCCGATAGTCAGGATGACGCCGTGAATCAGCAGAATCCTCTGAATGGCGTGATGGATTTCTTCCGCATCATTGTCTTCCAGCGCTTTTTCCAGTCCGGCCAGCGATGCGCAGGTGCCCGATATGCGCGCCTCGCCGGTAGCGCGGTTTTCCTGGAACGGCAGGCCGCGCGCGAAACTGCCGGTAAAGCGCCCGGTGTAGAACTCGGTCAGGAAGCGCCGGTGCGCGGCAGCATCGAGGCCCAGCTCCTCGATATCGTCGTCGGAAAACGCGAAACCGATGTCATCGTGGCAGCGCACGTAGTTCACCCAGGCGCAGCCCTGCGGAATGGCGAAACGCTTCTGCAGCGCATGCTTGAGGATGCGGGCCTTATGCGTCGCCAGTGAATTCCACAACAGCGCCATGAGCTGCGGGTTGTACGACAACTGGCACTCTTCCTCGCTGATGTACTGGTTGACTTCGTCGGGATGGACGATGGCTTCCGACTTGAAAACCATGGCAGGCGCGGCGATTCTCACCAGCGCGTTGAATGCACGGATAATGATGTGCGCCTCGGGCAGATTCTGGCAACTGGAGCCCAGGCGCTTCCAGACAAAGGCGACGGCGTCGAGACGCAGGATCTCCACGCCCTGGTTGGCAAGAAACAGCATCTCTTCCAGCATGCCGTTGAACACTACCGGATTCTCGTAGTTCAGATCCCACTGGTAATTGTGAAAGCTGGTCCAGACCCACTTGCGCAAACGGTTGCGGTAGGTGAATGAACCGGGATGTTCGTCCGGGAACACGGGCACCATGGTGCGTTCGTAGGCATCCGGCAGGGTGCGATCGGGAAACATGCGGTAGTAGGCCTGGTGATCCGCGTCACCCGCCAGCGCCTGTTGCGCCCATAGGTGCTCGTCCGAGGTATGGTTGAACACGAAATCCAGGCACAGCGAAATGCCGTGATGCCGCAGCTCGGAGGCGAGCGCGGCGAGTTCCTCCATGGTGCCGAGGCGCGGGTTGATTTCCCGGTAGCTCGATACCGCGTAGCCGCCGTCGTTATCGCCGGCGGGTACCCTGAACACCGGCATCAGGTGCAGGTAGTTCACGCCGAGTTCCAGAAGGTAGGGGATGCGTTCGCGCAGGCCCTGGAGATCTCCCGCAAACAGATCGACGTAGCACATGGCGCCCAGCATGCGGTGCGACTGGTACCAGTAGGGATCGGTGCTGCGCAGGGCGTCCAGCGCCTTGAGTTCGGCAGGGCGCGCTATCCACTGTTCGGTCGCGCAGGCGAGGATGCTCTCGAGGTGGTAAAAGAAGTCGTACTGCTTCCCGTACAGGAAGTGCAGACCTTCGAACAGCCTCGGGAAATGTTCGTTCAGGCGGCTGACATAACCTTGCCATTCATCCGCTTCGACCTGCCCGGCGAAACGCGCCTCCAGGCGCGGCAGGAGACGCCTCAGGGAAGCGGCGGCCTGCCGGCTATGCCACGCATTATCATTCATGAAAAAGCTGTCTCATCAACCTGCCCGCCGCAACAGCGCATCATACCTATAACCAGCGTATCCTGCGAAACAGGGCTAGCAGACCGGCAACGATCGACGCCATGATCCCGAGCAGAATGAAATAACCTGATCGCGAGTGCAGTTCCGGCATATTCTCGAAATTCATCCCGTAAATGCCGGCCAGGAAACTCAGCGGCACGAAAATCGACATCACCACCGTCAGGACTTTCATGATCTGGTTGAGGTGGTGAGAGGCGACCGATATATAGCCGTCGATCAGATCCGATGCCAGTTCGTAGTACAGGGCCGTAAGACTGCCGGCGCGTTCCTGGTGCTCATGCAGATCGAACAGCTGATGTTTCCGGTCCGCCCCGAAACCCGGAAACGGCTTGCTGTTGAGTTCGCGAAACACCTGTTCGTGATAGACGAAGGCGCGACGCAGTTTTTTCAGTTCGGTCTTGTAACCGAGCAGTTCGGCAAGCAGGCCGTCGCTGGGTTTCGCCAGGATGTCCAGTTCCAGCTGTTCCAGCCGTGGCTCCAGGCCCAGGAGCATTTTGAGGTAACGGTCGACCAGCGAACGACACAGCTGGATGGCCAGCGCGTCGGGGCCGGCAGCGATCAGCGCCGGGTCCTGCCGGACCCGCTCGAGGCGTTCCTCGATACAGAATGAATGCGCTGCATGGCGGGTGACCAGGAAACGCTCGCCGACGAACAGCGCGAGCTGAAGGGTTTCGAAACTGAATTCCGTCGAGTCCACGGAAAGTTCTTTCAACAGCAGGAAACTGTGGTTATCGAACGCTTCGAGCTTCGGCGGGTGACGGGTGCGCTGGGCATCGCTGACCGCCAGCGGGTGGAGTCCGAAATCTTCCAGCAGAGCGCGCTTTTCGCTGTCGCCCGGTTCATCGGCGAAATCGACCCAGATGACGGTATCCGGGTTCTGCCGCCAGGCCGCGCGCAGTTCCTCGCCCCCGGCTTTGAGTTCCCGGCTCGTCCGGTTATACAGAAACGTACGAATCATCTAACAGGCAATCCTCGTCCGGGGAGGGTGTTACGGTATCGGTATTGCGGCGTGGCTTCAAGCGCGGCGCAAACGGCGCTTCGGGCAGCATGCCGACAAGGTGGCTATTACACGGATTTCCGCTACCATTGCGCTCGAACCGAAAACCACCCTCGGCCGCAACGCCGGGTAATCAACAACTCTTACAGCAGAATATCCTTCATGAGCGAACTGACTCCGGGTCTGACCGCGGAACAACTTGACAATGTCGTTGAACAACTCGAGGCCGGCTTGCACGAACCGGTCCGGGAACTGCTGGACCAGGTTCATCCGGCGGAAATGGCGAGTCTGCTGGAATCCCTGCCCCGGGAGGCGCGCAGCCAGCTCTGGGAACTGGTTCCGCCGGAGCGCGAGCCCGAGGTTTTGCCCTATCTTCACGACGAGGTGCGCACCGACATCCTGCGCGAAATGGACCACGAGGAAGTGCTTGCGGCCCTCGAGAGCATGGACGTCGAGGACGTCGCCGATGCGCTCGATGAACTTCCCGAAGCGCTGAGCGATGCCATATTCGCCTCGCTGGACGAAGACCAGCGCCGGCGCGTGCAAACCGCCCTGAGTTTCGAGGACGACACGGCCGGGCGCCTGATGAGCACCGATTTCGTGAGTGTGCGCAAGGACGTTACCCTGGCAGTGGTGTCGCGTTACCTTAAACGCCACACCGAGCTCCCCGAACACATGGACGCCGTGATGGTGATCAGCGAGGAGGGCATCTACCAGGGCAAGCTGCCGATGGCGGCGATCGTGATGGGCGATCCGGAAGCACGCGTCGAGCACGTCATGGACGTCGGCGCCGACTCCGTGCGCGCGACCGCCACTACGCACGATATCGCCGTGCTGTTCGAGCGCCGCGACCTGATTTCAGTGGCGGTGGTCGATGATAGCGGTCACCTTCTCGGCCGTATCACGGTCGATGACGTGGTCGATATTATCCGCGCCGAGGCGGACGCGGCGTTTCTGCGACGCGCCGGTCTTAACGAGGAGGCCGACCTGTTTGCGCCGCCGGTGCTCAGCGTGCGGCGCCGTTCACTGTGGCTTGGGGTCAACCTGCTGACCGTGTTTCTGGCGGTGGCGGTGATCGGCCGCTTCGAGGCGGCTCTGGACAAAATGGTCGCACTGGCTGTGCTCTTGCCGGTGGTCGCCAGCATGGGAGGTATCGCCGGCAGTCAGACACTGACCCTGACCATCCGTGGCCTGGCGCTCGGACAGATCGCATCGGCCAACGTGCGGTGGCTGGCCAACAAGGAAGTCGCGGTGGGAGCCATGAACGGACTGATCTGGGCCCTCGTGGTCGGCGTCGCGACTTTGCTGTGGTTCGGCACCTGGGGTATCGGCGCCGTCATCGCGGCCGCCATGCTGGTCAACCTGGTGGTGGCCGCGCTTGCCGGGGTGGTGATTCCGCTGGTGCTGCACCGGCTCAATATCGATCCCGCGTTGTCAGGCGCGGTGATTCTGACCACCGTGACCGACGTGGTCGGCTTTATGAGTTTCCTCGGGCTGGCGACGCTGTTCCTGCTGTGAGAAATGCGGGCTAGTGCTCACCCTTGGTGCGCAGCAGGCCTGCGAGACGGTTACCCTGTTTCTGCGGTCCGCCGCGGGGAAAGATGGCATGAAGATAACGGTTGCTGCCGCGCTCCTTGCCCCACACATTGCGGAAGTGCTTGATGATTTCACGCACATTGGCCTGGACCTGGCGGCGCTCGTAGAAATCGCGCAGGAAACGGATAACCTCCCAGTGTTCACTGGTCAGCTCAAGTTCCTCTTGCTCGGCCTGGGCACGCACGAATGCCTCGGACCAGTCGCCGAGATCCACAAGGTAACCCTCGCCGTCGGTCATGATCTCGTGGCCGTTGACTTTCAGCATGCGGGTTTTCATGCCCGGATAGGCGGTGCTGCCACTGAAGGTGCCCCCGGGTGTGCCGGTGTCGTCGACGGAGGCGGCATCGGTTGGTGACCATAGCGTGATCTCGACGTCGCCATCGAGACGCCCGTGAAAACGGGTTGAACCGTTGATCACGACCTTGCCGCTGGCCGGGGGGATATCGAAAGTCGCCGTGCCACCGCGGTCGGTGCTGCCCAGAATCGGGTGTTCCGGGTCGGTGTCCAGATACAGCGTCACAGGCGTGCGCTTGACCGGTTCATCGGTGAATTTCATCGAGACGTGGAGACGCAGCATATTCAACCTCCTTCAATTTCGATAACGGCATTATAACAAATATCCTGAATACTTGTTTATCCCATTGGGAATAGAATGACTCGCACAACGGCGCATTCCGGGCTATACCTGTGCGGGACAACCGATTGCATTGCGCGATGTCGCGAATTCCGGAGTTTGCCATGTCATATGCATTTTCATGCCGCGCTTTCGCCATTTTATGGATGATCCTGATCAGCCCCGGCCTGGGCGCCGAATCCATCGGCCCTTTGCCCCCGGTGCCGTCCAATCCCGACAACCTCCCGAACGAGGCGCGCATGACGCTGGGACGAGCGCTGTTTTTCGACAACCGCATTTCGGCCACCGGAACCATGAACTGCGCGTCGTGCCATCTTCCGCACCAGGGCTGGACGGTGCACACGCCGATCTCGCCGGCCAACCCCGGTCGCGTCGAGCGCCGCAACTCGCCGACGCTGCTCAACGTCGGTTACAACAAGGCGTTGATCTGGGACGGACGCGCCTGGCCGTTGGAAAAGCAGGCGATCGGCTCGACGAAGAACCCGATCCACAAGGGCCAGGATATCGACAAGCTGATGGCGCTGTTCAACGGCGATCCGGAGATGGTGAAGTTGTTCGAAGCCGCCTATGGCAGCAAACCGAACGCCGCCGACTACGGCAAGGCTCTGGCCGTGTTTCAACGCCACTTCATTGTCACCGGCGACAGCGATTTCGACCGTTACATGAAAGGTGACAAGCAAGCGATGTCACCTGCCGCTGTCCGCGGCATGACCCTGTTCACCGGCAAGGCCGGCTGCGTCGCCTGTCACAGCGGCCCCAACTTAACCGATTCGGATTTTCATAACATAGGTCTCGCTGCCAACCCGATGCTTGCGGATGATGTTCACCAGGAAATCCTGCGCTTCGATGCCAAACGCATGGAAGTGCCGAACTGGGAATCCATCAACATCGATCCCGGCCGTTTTCTCGTCACCAAGAATGCGGCTGATCTCAACAAGTTCAAGACGCCGACGCTGCGCAACCTGCAGGACACCTTTCCCTATATGCACGACGGACGGTATCGCACACTCGATGAAGTGATTGAATACTATAATCGCGGCGGCGATGGCGCGCCGGGGCAGGATCCCCGCGTGCGCGAGCTCAAACTGAGCGCCAGTGAAAAGGGCGATCTCAAGGCATTCCTGATGGCTTTGCGCGGATCGTTGCCCGATATCCGCATGCAGGACTGGGTGCGCCCGGTCGACGTGGAACGCGGCAAGGCGCTGGACGGCAAGACGCTGTTCGAGGGCAAGGGCACCTGCGTCAACTGTCACCAGCGCGACGGCAACGGCGTGCCTGGCACGTTCCCGCCGCTGGCCAACAACCCGCGTGTCACCGCGGGGGATGGATCCTATGTTGCGCGCACTATTATTTACGGCCGCGAGGGCAGGGTAGAGATCCACGGTAAAGTCTTCGATGCGGTGATGCCGCCAATCGGTGAGCAGCAGGGACTGAGTGATGAGGAGATCGCCGCGATCGCAAGCTATGTCAGAAACAGCTGGGGGAACCAGGCAGACGGGGTGAGCCCTGAAACCGTGCGCGAGCAACGACAGCCGAGGGCGCAACCGTAAATCCGCCGGTCGGGATCGACCTCACGGGCCGCGCTTTCTTTTGCGCAACCGGCATAATACATAACGCCGTTCCCACCAATGAACTTGACGGTTGTCAATGGCTGTATCAGGCGGATTTACTATGCTTTATAGCAGGCATGCTGTCCGGGTCCGGAAAGGGCATCCATGGCGGCCAGGCCTTGCAGACTGAAGGAGGTGCCGGATGACAGCGCGCATGTCGGGACAGGAAAAGACGCTTTTGAAAACGCGGCTCGAGCAGCGTCGCTCGGAGCTGCTCGCGTCAATACGCCGGCAACTCCTGGAGTCCGACAACCAGACGTTTAACGATCTTGCCGGCAGCGTCCACGACAGCGCCGAGGAATCGGTGGCTGACCTGCTGGCGGACATCGGTTTCGCTGACATCGGACGCGAAGTCAATGAAGTCCGTGATATCGAGCGGGCGCTGATACGTATGGCCACCGGCGTGTACGGTGTCTGCGTCGATTGCGAGGCAGATATTCCGTTCGAACGCCTGTCCGCTTATCCGACCGCAAAACGTTGCCGCGCATGCCAGGAGCGTTATGAAGCCAGCAAGGAAAGGGGTATGCACCCGAGCCTTTAGCAGCAACCGGCGATCCCCAACCCCGCCCGGCAGGCATGTGAACCAGAGGGCACTGTCATGAACACAGAAGCCGATCCCGTTACCGGAAACTGGTACCAGCATCTCGACAAGGGCCAGAAGTTCCGCGTGGTCGCTCTGGACGAAGATGAGGGAAGCGTTGAAGTTCAGTATTTCAATGGCGATGTGGAAGAGATCGGACTCGATGACTGGTATGAGCTGGACGTTGAGCCGGTCGAGGCGCCGGAAAACTGGACCGGTCCGGTCGACGTCGCTGAAGCAGACGATCTGGGTACGCAGATAACCGATACCACGCGCAATGACTGGGCGGCGCCGGAACAGGAGTTTAAACCGGAAGAGCCGGATAGCGGCCGGGAAGAAGCCGACGACGACTGGGGCGAAGGTCGCCCCGAGGAAGAGCCGTGGGAGGGCGAGCCCTGAGGAGAATGATTATGCCAGGAAAACGACTTGCGTCTGCGACAGCCGGTTACATCCTGTCAGTCGCTGCGCTGTGGCTCAATGCAACGGCTGTCCAGTCAAGCCCGCCGGGGGAAGCGCTGTACCTAGACCATTGCGCGGCGTGTCATCAACCTGACGGCAAGGGAGTTCGCGGTTTTTTCCCGCCCCTGGCAGGCAATCCCAGGGTAACCGCCGATGATCCGGCGAAGGTGCAGGACTATCTGCGCCGCATCATATTCGGCTATCACGGCGGACTGATCGTAGACAATCAGGTCTATTCCGGCCGCATGCCGCCCATCGGTTACGTCGGTCGTATCAACGACAGCGAACTGCTGGACCTGATCAACTATCAACGGACGGCCTGGGGCAATGACGCCAGGCCCGTCACATTCGCCGAACTTGCCGAAGCCCGCAGCGCAGGCCGACCCTGAAATGAAAAAGGAAAAAGGGCAAGAAAAAGGGGACGGAGGGATTATTCAATAATCCCTCCGTCCCCTTTTTCCTCTTTTTCCTTTTTCTCTTTTTCTTTTTAGGTAACAGAATCGTCATGTTTCCCGGCTACACTCGCACTCGGCCACTCCAGTTGTGAGCAGCAGGTCATGAGCGCGAGCGTCGACCATCTACCGTCAATCCATGAACCGCATCGGGCGCTGCTCGACGATTTGCTGCGTCTGAAGGAACGTATCCTGTCCGG
Organism: Thiogranum sp.; assembly: GCA_024102665.1. Taxonomy (GTDB): domain Bacteria; phylum Pseudomonadota; class Gammaproteobacteria; order DSM-19610; family DSM-19610; genus Thiogranum. The sequence continues at coordinate 32,749 of JAGFJP010000103.1, forward strand.
AACCGCGGAGGAAGTGGCCGATCTGTTGCTCGGCGACACGTCCGCGGAGCGGGCTTCCAGCATCCTCAACCTCCTGCACTATGTCGTTATGCGTCGCGAGGATCTGCGTCCCTTGCAGGCGCGCCTGGCTGTTGCCGGGCTTTCTTCCCTGGGCAGGGTAGAGCCGCATGTCCTGTCCACGATCGACAGTGTGATCGATCTCCTGTCGCTTGTTGTGACAGGGCAATCCTGTACAGTCCCGGACACCCAGGAGACACTGAGTTACGAAGCCGGGCATTTACTGCTCAGAAAACGCACCGAAGACATGTTCGGCGCGGCGCGCGCCAATCGTAGTGGATACATCATGGTGACCATGCCGACGGAGGCCGCCGACAGTTTCGAGCTGGTGGAAACGCTGGTTGCCACCGGCATGAACGCCGCCCGCATCAATTGCGCTCACGACGATGAAACGGTCTGGCGCAGAATGATTGACAACATAAAACGCGCGGCCAAACTGCACGAGACAGATATTCGCATTCTGATGGACCTCGCGGGCCACAAGATCCGTACCGGTCGCATCGTGCCCTGCAAGACCAAGCCGGGCAAACCTGGTCTAAAATTTCCACGCATTCGCCAGAACGACTGGCTGGTTCTGTGCAGAAAGAGCGCGAGCCCGGAAGTGTATGAACAGCTGTTTGACACCCCGGTCAAGGCGGTCGTCACCTGCACCTGTCCCGAAATCATCGGTCAGTTGCGCAGGAATGAGCCGGTCTGGATAGACGATGGCAAGATCGGTGCCCTGATCAAGGACAGTCGTGGGGATGCGCTGCTGTTGCAGGTCAACCGCGTGGGCCCCATGGGTACGCGTCTCAAGGAAAACAAAGGCCTGAATTTCCCCGAGACGCAGCTCGATTTGCCGACCCTGAGCCGGAAGGATATGCGCGATCTGGGCTTTGTCAGTCAGCATGCCGACATGGTGGGCTTGTCCTTTACCGAGAAGCCCGAGGACGTGGTGTACCTGCAGGAGCAGCTGGCAGTGAGGGGTGCAGGTGATCTGCCCATAATCGCCAAAATTGAAACGGCTCATGCGGTGCGCAGGCTGCCGGATATTCTCGCCCGGTCACTGGCCCGTAATATCGATCTCGGCATCATGATTGCCCGAGGTGACCTGGCGGTCGAACTGGGCAGTGTACGGATGGCGGAGATCCAGGAGGAAATCCTGTGGGTGTGCGAGGCGGCCCATGTTCCGGTCATATGGGCGACACAGGTATTCGAGTCACTCGCCAAAAACGGTGTGGCGTCCCGCCCGGAAATCACGGATGCCGCCAGCTCGGTACGGGCGGAATGCGTCATGCTCAACAAGGGCCCGTATATCCAGCATGCGGTCACCATCCTCAGCGATATTCTGTGCCGGATGGAGGCGCATCAATCGAAGAAAATATCGCGCCTGCGGGCGCTGCACTGGTGACTCGATCCAGATTCGAAAGAGACCCGATACTATTTACTATAATTGTCTCTGGACGTCTGAAACGAAGCAGCTGACTGACGGAGGAAGCGATATGGCCGGCAAATTCGAACTTTACAAAGACAAGGCGGGCGGGTATCGCTTCCGCCTAAAGGCAGCTAATGGCGAGATCGTTCTGGTCAGCGAGAGCTACAAGACCAGGGCCAGCGCTGATCAGGGTGTCGCGTCAGTAAGAAAGAATGCTCCCAGCGATGCACGCTACGAACGCAAAGCGTCCAGCAGTGGCAAGTACATGTTCAATCTAAAGGCGACCAACGGACAAGTCATCGGAACCAGCGAACAGTACGCCAGCGAGATGTCGAGGGACGCCGGGATCGAGGTGGTAAAGAAGACCGCGCCTGATGCGGAGCTGGTGGATCAGACCGGTTAGCGGTGTGGCGGTTGCCTGGGGAATTCACGGTTTGTGGATCGGCATCAAAGACGAGAATTAGGTCATAGGAAATTCAATAAGTTAGGCGGCCAATTGAGAATATCGCCCAGCTAAAATCTGCACCAAGAGCGAGAAAACACCAAAAATAGGCAGCAGAAATGAGAATTTGCGATAGGCCTCTGTTCAAAGCTACGTTCCCCGACCCAGATATCCCGCTCGTGCTTTCTCAGCGCTTGTTTAACGGGCAATATACAAAGAAACGTTTTCGAGCACAAAGGCAGTAGGCGAATGTTCAAGCGGATTCTATTGCACGGGCTTCGCAAACAAGAAACACTATCAAGTAGATTGGACCAACGGACACACGAATGATCGGCTCGACGACTACGCATTTCGGAATCTGCGTGTTTTTTAATGCGCCGACATCGTGGACGAACCCGCCGCCCGGCATTTCGCCAGAACTTGCGGCTGTCATATAGACGAATCTTGGCGTCCAGCGCATCCCCGTGTTGGGCGTCAAGTACAGAAGCCGGTGAGTCGATCAATATCCTATGCAATAGGCATGTTGGCGAACGCTATTGCTGGACGGGGTGAGTAGTTCGATAGTATTGAATCAATGTCTCGTTCAGCTTTGGTGCCGATAATTACTCTTCTAGGAACTAAACCGGGCCGCCAGCTCTCCCCTAGTGCAATATACTTTATTCCATCTGGGCGCGATCTTATTTCTTTCTTGAATGCTATCCCTGTAAATACACGAGCATCAGCAGTAGCAGCCGGATACGCAAATATACGTACCTCCCGTTCGTCTTCGAAGCAAGGGTCTTTGTGTGTAGCGCAGTAGTCCATTACTCGTCGATACAAGCGTGCCGGTGCCCACATTCGCTCCGATTTAAGTTCGACACGAATATCCGTTCTTGACTGTAGAATCTGGAGCAGCAGTTTTTGTGATAGTTGAAAGCTCAGCTCGCGGAATTCTTGCGTATTCTTGTCGACTCCATATTTGACTTCTTTCAGTCCAAGCCATTCGTAGTTCGCTGTCGAAGATTCGAGATCTAACATCCTTTTCACATCTTCGGCATCGAACTGCAAACAGTACCCATTGTGTTTTGTGTACAGCTCCCACAAAGGGCGAATGCCCCTCTCGTCATGGTCATCGGTGTTACCTCGTGCGAAAGAGGTCACATATAAGTTCCCGTAGCCATCTGATGATCGGAAGAACTCTCGAAGCTTATGCTCCGCACTTTCGCTTATAGCTAGATTGTCGTAATCCGCTCGCCTGTTTTCGTTGGGCAACAGATCCAGAGTCATGCTGGAGGCGGTCTCAAACAGTTTTCGCCAGCCATAAAAGAACTCCGAGCTATCATTAAGGTTCAGAAAATTTGTTGCCCAAAAAGCTCGCGTCTCTGCAATACCCTTGAGGCCAGCGGAACAAGTGTAATGTGACAGTAGGTGCATTATTTATGGGGCGTGGGGCGCCTATGCTCAATCTGATTTGGACACTCATTACCATCGGACTCACCGCTGATGCACATCAGGGCCCGACGGATGCACAAACTGCGCGTACTTATCTCAATATCCGACCAGCGTACGTGGCCAGACGCACGGACTAACGATAGCACGTCGGCCTGCGGGATAAGTCGGGCGCCGCGTACCGTGTAATCGCGGTTCAGGATTAACACTGCCGCAAAATCAAAGTCGTTGGGCTGATATTTTCCGAAGTTAGTCCGGTTTTGGTTACCGTCCGTCCCGTCCACCCGGCATTTAACCTGTATTTTGCCGTAGCGTTCGCACTGAAGGTCATACTTGGGGTTGTTGGTTGAGGCGAGTTGGCCGTCCACGTGGGCACAAACTAGCATTTCGGCATACCAATCCGGATGACCTGTCTGATGTTCGCGCAATAACTCACCCTGCAGGCGGGCGACCTTTGCTATCTTCTGCTTACGTATCATACGTTGCGTCTCCGTTGCTCCATGGTGCGAAACTCGGCGACCTCATGCATGGCCTGTTGATAGGACGCTGCAAAGTGCTCACCGGCGCGCGGGCCTGTGGGCGTACAAAGAAAGACGTCGTCGAACTGACGGTTGACGGAGGCAAATATTTCATAGTCCCAGTGAGTGGGTATCAAATTGACATACCAGTTCGCCTGCCGAAAACGCAGTTTGTCAGTCGGCCCTTTGACTTCCACGAATTTGAAGCTGCGGTCGTTCCGGTTAATAACCAAGAAGTCGGGCGGATAAAACGACACGCTATAGAGCTTTGGATCGATACCGTTCAAGGCGATGGCCGTCTGAATGGCTGCGGACTTGGAGATGTAGGTTTGATAATCGGCCGGAGAAAGTACGCGCCTCAGGTGTGTGCCGAGCAGTTGAGGGTCAGCGAACACCTTCTCCCGTTCGTCTCCGACCATTTGGGAGGCGAAGTGTTCTAGACGGATCACCTCGAAGCCGTCGTTTTCGTAATGAAACCGGGCTTCGCGCTCAAAGCGGTCCCACGGAAGCGTCTTAAAGGCGGTAGGAGTGGAGGGCTCCAACAGGATCTTGCGGGAAACGATGCGCACGGGAGCGTAAATCAATCCTTGGGTGACGCGGGCGTAGCACTTTTGGATGAAATCGGGTGCTTCTTCCAGCGTGTCGATGCGGATCAGTGACATTTGTAGCGTCTTATGAGTTATCAAATGTTCTTAGATTATGTAAATATATTCAGCATGTTACGACTGATAAAACTCTGCTTCAGCCGTCCTATTTGCGCAATTCGCCCAGCTTCACACGGCCCTTTCAGCCGACATCGATTATGGCAGTTCCTGCAACTCAGATTTGGTTGTCGTCGCCTGAATCAACCCCGGTTCCTGCGGCGGCAAAATTTGCGTCGAAGCCACACCCGACCGATCCTTGATTCTTGCACGCATATCTAAAAGCAGCAATACTGTCAGATAGTTACCAGTGTCGGGCTATACCCTGATGGCTAGCGCACCGGAATTAATTAAATGGATTGAGTAAGTAGTACTCATGAATGAAGATTGGAGGCGCCGAAAACGCAGACTAAGGTTGCCGCAAGATTCGGCTCTGGGGATTCTGGTGTTGATCGCCATTGCAATGGTAGCTGTCATCGTGATAGTCACACAAAAGAATGATCCAGAGGCAACGGCTAATAAACCCGTCATCAATGATGTGCGTGTAATAGACGGAGATACAATAGAAACAAATTCTGCGACGATCCGGTTGTTTGGTATTGATGCTCCAGAAACAGGGCAACCATGTACAAGAAACGGCTCATCATACGACTGCGGAGGGGCGTCAAAGGAGCATCTGCAGTTCATCATTACCGGTGCCACTGTTTCCTGCGACGACAGAGGAAAGGACAGGTGGGGGCGAACAATTGGGGTTTGCATGGCAGACGGGAAAGACATTGGTCGTTTGATGGTTAGGCATGGCTGGGCACTAGCGTACCGTGAATATTCTTCGAATTATGCAAAAGATGAGGAGTTCGCAAAAGAAAACCGATTGGGGGTGTGGTCCAAGGAATTCGCGACTCCATCCGATTGGCGGAAATCTGATAGAGGTGACAAGTTATGAGCGATAATGAAAATCCGCGCAACCTTACTACGCCGAACAGTAGTGTGCCAACCCAGATTCACCTTGGACCGCGCACGTCAATGGATTTGTCGTGGCTCTCGGAGAATGAACGCAAAGCTCTCCTAATCGATTATACGAAAGGTATGATTGATATTAGTAAAAAGGCTCAAGAACTTGACGTTGATGCGACGATTTTGAAAAGAACTCTTGATGATCTTTCGGCAACCACCCGAGAGGTGTCTGATACTGGAAATGCTGTGACCATTAGTCATACGCAAACAACGAAAGTAGGGCGTACAGAGGTCATGATGGGAAACACGGAACAAGCGCAGAGTGGCAAGCTGTCAAAAAGTCAGACAGGGCAAAAGGACTGGACCCCCTATTATATTTTTGGAGGCATTCTCGCATTAATCCTTATTGTTGCACTCATGAATTCCTGAAATGAAAACAATACGCGTGAATATATCTGATCAGTCATCCGTGTATACGCGTATAGCCGAGTTAGACAAGCAGCTTCCTGATTCAACGAGAACATCTCCCGATTTTCACCTTTTATACCAGCAGGCGGTTACCACCATCGAGGACTTCGTTTCTAAGGCCAAAAAACTAGCTAGAACAGGAACAACCATTCATATTCAAAAGCAGATTGATTTCCCGGGTTTGACTCTGCTGATAGTTCTTGACTCCCCGCAACGTGTCAGCTTTCTTGGCAAACTTAAGCAGATGTTTGTCAATCGCTGATAATGAGTCGTTACCGAAGCAGCTCTCGCTATCGTTCTCATAACCGCCGTTCGTATGGCCATGAACGTGCGCTCGAACATATCCGGGCGGCTGAGCAATTATCTCGCGAACTCGGCGGAACAGATGAAGATGTTAAGAACTATTTCTTTTCGCTGGACAGTCACCAACTAAAGCACATCCTAGACAGGTACGAAGCTCAGTACGGTAAGGAGGCGCGCGCATACGCCGAGATTACGCTTCCAAAATGGAAAAACGGAAACGTGCACATGAGTGGCATGGTTGCCGAACGCCTTTTCAATCTGCTACCCCCAACGATGCCACTGGAAGCCAAGTTTCGCTTGACTGAAAGTTTGTGGAAACATGCAGGACCTTCTTCGAATAAGACGTACTACATTGGGCTTGACGCGAACCCAGATCAAGTCGCGCAAATAGTGAAGGCCCATTTAGAGGATGTCGTGATTCGGTATCAAATCCCTAGTGCTATGGAAGCACGGTTTAACTGGCTCGCTCAGGGCGACGTCAATGTTAAACAGCAGTTGCTCAATCATTTTCGGCAACAAGAAAAAGCCCTGCTCTCGGAAGCGCTACGAGTAAAATTGCCGGTGTTGCTCGGCCATCTTCGCAGTGAAAACGGTCAACTGACAACACACGCTGCAGAGATATTAACTGTAGGAAAGCATGTAGTTAACGTGACTTGTCATGCTAAGGTCAGTGGGGTTACAGATATCGCGCCAGCTATGCCAAGTGAAGCGATTGATCTTAATTGGATTTGGTGGATTATCGGAATTGTTGTTCTGCTGTTTGTGCTCAGCGGGTGATGTCCAACTAGGCGATTTCCGTCGCTACGCTTACAGCACAGTATGGAGTGTTGATCCTATTATCACTCACCATAGGATAATAGCGCTCAGCGCCAAGAGAATAATATGAAGGATTTGGCGGAATACCAGAAGTATTTGACGAACGAGGGCCGTGCCTTTCTGGCTAAATGGGGAATCCGACTGCTCAGTTTGTACGATGGATCCCGAATCCCGGATCTAGCAAACGAACGGCGGTTCGTTGATGTGTTTAAGAACGCAAGAGAGCCCATCGGAGAGTCGGAAAAGTTCTGGTTCGACATCGTTTCAATTGGCCAGTTAATTGAGAAATGTAGCTCGCTTGAAGCCGCATTAGAAAACGAAAGGATGATTAAGACCGGTTTGCTCAAACGCATAGAGAATCAGGACTATGAGATTAACAAAAGAGTTAAACCCCTTGAAGATGAAGTGGGCTTTTTGACAAAGTCGTTAAAAGCGTGTCACGCGCAACTTGACACCTATGAAAAGCAATTGGGGGTTGTACGATCATCAACCGAAAGTACTTCGGGCGATTCCTGTCCCGTGTGTAAAGGCACAGGAGGCATGGGCAATTGTCGCCGCTGCGATGGACGGGGTTATCTTTGATACACATTAGATCGAGCCTAATGCGGTGTGTAGTGCAGCTGATAGATTGGTTTCGCACTCCAAACAGTATCCGCATAGTGCCTGTTATCGGCCTCGCGTTATGCTCCGTTATCCACGAAGCCAGTATTGCCGACGTTTGGGTTCTGCCTGAGCATGGCGGGTTGTTAACAATCTCTGAAGAGATAAAGCACGGTGACTACGATGCGTTCGTCGAAGCAATAAAGACGGTCCATCATCGCAACGTTGGTCGCCAAATAGTTGTTGACTTAAATACTCCCGGCGGCGACCTAGTTGAAGCAATGAGAATCGGTCATTTGGTTCGAGAACTCGGACTGGTGACGAGAGTGGACCAATCCTTTTGGGGCAATGGGGATAATCCAGTCTTCTGCGGTAGTTCCTGTTTTTTTATTCTTGTGGCCGGACTCCATAGGAGTGTGAGCAATGGCTCAAGATTATTTGCGGATGAACGTCTTCCCGAAGTGAGTATTCCGCCTATTGGGATCCATCGGCCTTTTTTCTCTGAGGAGTATCTTTCACATCAGCCATTAGCAACGGCAAAAGCGGGATTTACAACGCTTGAAGCGGCTACAACCGAGTATTTGAAAGAGATGGGCGTTCCGCTTGGTTTAATTGAGAAAATGAACCGAACTCCATCTAATGACCTAGTGCTTCTTACGGAACAGGAATTTGCAGAAGAGATAGGCGAGACCGCGCCATATGTTCACGAATGGATAGTCGCAAATTGCGGTAATATATCTAATGCTGAACGCGCCGATTGGCATCTATGGAAGAACTATAAGCGCGGGTTGGGCAAACGATTAAAACTCGAAGCATTGAGCTTCTCAGATGCCTATGGAATGTACCTAGATGAAAAAGTGCGGAGCCACGGGCGCTGCTATAACCAATTGTTGGTTGACGAACAAAAGAAAAATATCGATGAATTTCTTCGCGACCAAACTAATTAGTGCACAAGATACCGTCTTCTATGAATTTCGAAAGCTGTCTGAGAAACAGATTGACAAAATGACTGCCGGTAGCTGCAGCCGGTTGTGGAAAGAGCTGCGAACACCTCTATTGAGCACAGAAATGGGTTTAACCAGTTCGCATAGTGCCGGAGTATCTGGTGGATTATCCGAATCGGCATTGCGCCTATCAGCACGGGAGTTGCGGGCGCTGGCGATTTGGAAGGTAAGCATCATGAGCGCTTAGTACACGTAATATAACTGGGCGGTTTGTTCGCTGAATAAGACAAATCACAGAAGGCGGCTATGGGCGGTCAACAAGGGTATATGAGGACAAGTGAAGCGACGAGCTAACAGACAAGAAGTCGACACGCTATATGTGCTTGGGGCTGGTGCTAGCAAGGCGTTGACTGAAATCAAGACACGCAACAACAAAGCTCCAAGACGTACGACACCAATAGACAAGAACTTTCTTAATCGGCTCGACCAGTTTTCTGTGAAACACGGGTGGCAGAAAAGAGCGCTTGAAATGCTCAAAGCGGGCTGGCTGGACTCATCCGAGTTCTTGAATAACGGTCTTGAGTCGGCGATCGTAAAGAGAGTTGCGCATTACGACATGCTGTCCGCACTCTATCCCGATAAATCCCGTAGGAAATGCACAAACGAAGACTACCTTAATCAGTTAACTCATCTAGTCGCGGACCATCTTTTGAAGTGCAAGTCCAATTCCTCAGGGCATACGAAGCAGTTCGTCGGCGACATTTTCCCGTCTGGGCAGTCCGTCGATCAGTACAAGAATAGGATCATCACGTTTAATTACGATCTGATAATTGATCGCCCCCTTCTGGAACGAGGAATATCAAAAAGAAAAATATATTTCGACCGGATCGTAAGTAAGAAGTCAGACGGGACTAAGCGAGCCCGAACCGAGAAATTTCTGCATCCCCTTATATTGAAGCTGCATGGATCCTTAAACTGGAGATGCGATCGGGAATACTTCGATCAGATTATCAACGGATCGGTAAATCCTGATTTGCGGATCCCGATATGGAGCAATGACTCCAAATGTCCGGGCCCTAATGATGACGAATCGCCTCTCATCATTCCACCGGTACCGAATAAACCGATCACGAAGGCCAGTATCTTTCGAATGCTGTGGACGACGGCGTTGGAGTATCTCCACGAAGCAAAAAAGATTGTTATCGTGGGCTATTCGTGTCCGGCGACGGATGTACTTGCGCAATCCATGTTTACCCAATTTCGCAACATGGATGTCGATGAGATTGTAATAGTGGATACGGATAGCGGGGCTTTTTCTAGGTATCATGATTTGATACAAGGAAGGGTTCGCAAGAGCGTCAGGTGGCGTTATTGCGCTGGGTTTTCTGAGTTTATTGAAGACGCAATCGCTCACCCTGCAGCGGGACAACGATAACTGGAAACGCAAGGGTGCGGCGAAGGGAGGCGAGATGGAACATGGGCGTTCCGGCCGATATACTTTGATGCCCAGAACGGCGCTTCTAAGCGTTAGACTGCGATTTGCAGGCCTTTGACTACTTGGATATTTTAGGGTGGCTCACGGCGCCCGCTTTTCGAAGAGCATTCTCGGAGCGTGATGTGGAGATCAACCATGTTGTCGGTTTGCCCTTTAATGCTTTATTTTCAACGATGTGGGTAGGCAATGAATGGCAACTAATGAGTCGGCCGAGTCGATTTACGGGTTTCCGCTCCTTTCAGGTCGAAATAGATGAATGGCGCCAGCCTCTCAAAGGTGATTAATGTCTGAGTCAGGTTACGTATACGCATTAATAAATCCCTGCATGGCAGGTCTTATTAAAATAGGAAAAACAACGAGAACACCAGAGGAACGCGCGAAAGAGCTCTCCGCCAGTACCGGCGTACCAATTCCGTTTGTCGTCGCGTTCTACGAATCATTTCGTGATTGTTCACTAGCCGAAGAATACGTACACGCAATGCTTGATGGTTATCGCCACTCAGAAGACAGGGAGTTTTTTGCTGTAGAGCTGAATACTGTAACAAGAGCCATAATGGAAGCCAAACAAGCGCTCGGCATGCAGAAGGATGACGATGCAACCGTCGTTAGTAATCCTCATCGCACTGTCGGTGTAGAAGCATTGCGAGTAGACCAGCGCAGCCTTATTTGTTTTGACCTGATCAATAAGTTTAACGCGCTATTTAATGATGCTGCATCAATAATCAATGATTCATCTCATGAGGACATGTCTCCTGATGTCGAGGATGCCCTCATACAACTGCAAAGCAGTTTGAATGAGTACGGCGCCGAAACACAGGACACGCTTTTGGCAGCGGAGGATGATCTTGTAGATCAATGGGAGATTCTCCAATCGGTATTTATTGCTGCTGCAACAGCGGCGGCAGATGCCCAGCGCGAGTCAGATCAGCTAGATGCTCTTAAACTCGCGTTGGACGAAGTCGCTGCTGTTATACGTGACTGGAAAGAGAAGAGAAACGTACTCGGTTTAGCGATAGTCTTGAGCCATGGCACCACAATGATGAAGGCTTATATCGATGTTCTTTCGAGGGAGGAGGTTACGGCGGTAGATAGCAAGACCGGCTTAGAAGAAATCAACCACAGATATGAAAGTGCACTCAAAGTCATCGACGAGCTAAGTAAATCACTTTTTGGTGCGTTGGCCAACGCAAGCCTATGCGTAAGTAATCTGCTCGGCATCATCAACAAGATCGATCTTAATGAGTTGGACTGCAGGCTTTTGATGCTGCTTCAAGAGCATGGCGTAGACGATGTGATTATTCCTGCATATGGTGCACTGATTGCGGCGACCACGCTTGCGCAAATGTCTGCTGGCCATAGTAGTCCAATTGGAAGCGACAATTTGGAGGCAATGCCTTGGAGTGACGTGCTACGGGAGGCCGACAGATATTACTATGGAGACGAGTCAACCATACCGGATATTGGGCGTGCCCTTAAGCTCTACAAACGTGCTGCGAAGCTGGGATGCGGGCAAGCCTATGTTAAACTCGCAGATCTGTTGGCCTCAGATGACATCTCAGCCTCTGACCCGAACAAAGCGATCGAGTGGCTCAAAGAAGGTGCGGATAGAGGATTAGCGGATTGCGTGCTGGGTCTAGCAGATATCTTCTCCGGGCGAAATTGGGTGTTCCCAAAAGAACTGCAGAACCGTGACTATGAAGCAATTTGCTATCGAAACTTTTTTCGACAGGTGGATGTAGGGAATTTTAGCGATAGGGACATCTACATTCGATTGAAACAATACTTGCGCTGTGTGCAATGGGGGCCGGAGGAGGTAGATCGGAACATTGTATCGAAAGTATTTAGCGCGCTGCGCGCACAACTTGAGAGCTCTCCATGGGAGACGGAAGATAATGTCACGGCAAAGCTAGATCAATTGAACGCGTTGCAGAAGGAACACAAATGGGCAGTTGACTGACCGTCGCACATTCGCAGAGTTCGGTTGCGGCACGGGCGAAGATCGTGCTTTGGGGAGCCTTCCATCACGAATGGGTGGCCGGGTGGTTCACGAGAAATCGAGCGCTATCGCACTTGCTGCAAACAAACAATAACTAAGGAGATAGCATGAGTAAAAGGTACGCGTTGAGCACCTTTCTGCCATACGTAGTCGCAATGGTAGGTTCTTTATGTTCTACTCAAGCGGCTGCGTTGAGCTATAGCATCACCGACCTTGGCACGTTTTTGCAGATCTCCGCTCAAGACGTCAACAACAGCGGTCAGGTCGTCGGTACGGTGTACCGTGAAGATGATCACCTTCCGTATGCCTACCTTTGGCAAAACGGCGTAATGAACACGCTGAGCGATCCGGGTTACGGAGAAGCCATCAATGGCAGCGGACAGATCGTTGGTACCACATACCCTTACCAAACGCCCTTTCGTGCCTTCATCGCCACCGATGGGGTGATGGAAGAAATCGGACCACTCAACCCTGATTATCCATACACAGCCGCATTTGGCATCAATGACAGCGGCACAGTCGTAGGCTATAAACATCCAGCAGCGGGTGGATACAGTCAGGGTTTCATATGGCAGCAGGGGGTCATGCAGGACATCGGTACGCTCGGCGGGCCGGGTTCCATTGCCGGTAAGGTAAACAACAGCGGTCAAGTCATTGGCTGGTCTACGACAGCCGATAGCGATCAACCCAACGCTTTTCTGTATGACAATGGCATGATGATTAACCTCGGCGTACTGGATGATCAAGCAGGGTATGCTGTTGCTTCAGATATTAATGATCTAGGTCAGGTGGTCGGCGGCTCAAGGGTGGCAGACTATCTAATGCACGCCTTTTCTTGGCGCGACGGCGCCATGCTGGACCTCGGGACGATTGGCGGCGGTTGCGCGGGTGAAAGCTATGCCTTCGGCAACAATAATGCCGGGCAAGTCGTCGGAACGTGGAACACCATGGCGTGTCTGGGAGGCGGCGGTTACCAAACCTTGGACTCGGGCGCATTCTTATACACAGACGGCGCCATGCTCGATCTCAACAGCTTGATATCAGCCGATTCCGGCTGGCACCTTTTCGAGGCACGAGCCATCAATGATCTCGGGCAGATCGTGGGGCAAGGCATGCTTGATGGTGAGGTTCATGCATTTCTGGCGACCCCCGTGCCGTTGCCTGCGGCTGCCTTCCTGTTTGCAAGTGGTCTAATTGGAATGAGCTGGACGGGTCTTAGAAAAGGATGAAATCTTTGTTATCTAATCCTGCTTCAGTCGTACTTTTCGGCTCTGGTTTAGCTGTCTTTGGTTCTTTAATAGCGGCGTTTGGCGTGTACTTGGGCTCTGTTCAGGAAAATAGGCAAGCTGAGCATCTGCTAGCATCCGTGACTGGCGGAGATGCGTATCCTTGCGTAGTTGCAGGGCCCGGCGGTTTTTTTCTGCACGTTCAGGGCAATTATCCATTGTACGAAGTTAGTGGAAGGATTGTCGATGTTGTTGTGCTGCGGGAAGCAGTAGCAAAAGGAGCCATACAACATGGTGTGGAGGCGAGGTATTTCGATGTAGGCACCGTTTCGTCTGCGTATGGATTTGATATTCCCGATAAGTATACCGGGAGGCCGATTACTCTTAACGATTTTGCACGGCGGGATAGCTATCGTTTCATTATCAATTTTTTCACGCGTCATCATACCTTTAATTTTCGATTGGCATTAGAGCCATCACCAAATGCTAAGGGTTATTGGCTTCACGCGTGGCAGGTGTTCCGCGATGGAGAGGACACTGCATTGGCGGAATCGATACCAGCCGATTTTCCGAGGAACGAAAAAAATGAAGTCGATTTCTTGCTGCTCCCGGAAGAAGCGTGATGCCGGATGTACCGGGAACCCGTTATAGGCCCATCATTCGCCTGTTAGCTTGGTTATCTATCACGAGCGGGTGCCTGCGAACCCCCGTTGTTCTCTAAGAGCGCTCACCTTTCCGCCATCGCGTCTATTTCTTCAAAATAGCTCGATCCAAAGAACTATGCACACGCTTAGAGGCCGCAAGTAGTTCCCCGTTGCCAAAGGTTGATCAGATGTGCTTCGTTTCGAGCGCCTACATGTACCAAGATTCCCAACCCCACTTCTAAGGACACAAACAGCACGGCTGAAAGTAGTCGCCGAGCGGCCCGGTAGCCTCCGCGAGGCGGATTCTGGAACCCCAGTCATGCCTCCCTTTGTCCACCCGAATCATTCGACAGTGAAATACACAATATATACACAAAACAAACACTTACAGTTGACTCAGACTGCATTACGTGGTGAAGTGCACTCCTCAGCAAAGTGCAATCTGCATGGAGAACAGGATGAGTTCAGAAGAAGAACAGTTTACGCACACGTTAAGCCGCCTTGTCTATGTGTTTGCAGAACGCGGGGATTACTATGATGCTGGTTGCTTGCAGGAGTGCTTTGAAAGCGCGTGGGCGTTGGCGAATAGCATGAGTGCAGAGAAGCCAGTGCGCGCCGTCGAAGAATGGGAATGGTGGGACCTGATCGGGGTGCCAGATGGTGCATTGGACGATCAATTGTTACCAGCGATAATCGTCGGCCTCATTGTTCGCGACTCGTCACAACGATTCCCTATAGGCGGAGGCATTCGGACATCGCCCGTCTTGAAGCTGTATAAGAATTTCATCGTAGAGACGCGAAACACCTTTTATGTTCTGGTAGGAAGCGGTTCACGGAAATCTGTCGAAGTGGAACTGCTGGGATTGCTCCTTTGATCGCATCCGATCTGTCACTTCTGTTGAACGCCCGATGAGCCGCATGCGACGGCGCGCTCTGTGCCACATTGGCTCCAAATAAAAGGGCGGCCAAATGTTTAGCCCCCGCTGTCTGCTTTCAGGGCCCAGTTTAGAATTCCGCGTATCGCGCTGTTCAGGTAACGTGGCTTAGCTAGCAGAAGCCGTTCTTATCGTCTGCGCGGGTCAATGTACCAGCTGGGTTTAAATTTTCGAATCGTCTAAGCCGTGCCGCTCCGCCCGAGACATGGTCGAACCCCGACGCCGCAGCTGCATACGTTGCTATCTCTTCGAGATAGTTGCTTTTCGAAGCCCTTGATGTCATCTGGCGTCAGCCGTAGCTAAGCAGTCAGTCGGGGGCACTCTAGTACCGGGTTGGCGTTCAAGCCCGCCGACGTCCAAACACTTGGAGTAGGTCTCACCCAATTTAGCGAGAGAACGCGTTTTCGATTGTAGGTTCCTCAATTTTCCTCTATTCTCTCAACCTTGGTTTGGCGGAGCGCGCGAAACAATGACCGACGAAATATTGACCCTCAAAGAGGTCGCGGGATACCTGAAGCTCGCTGAAAAGACAACTTACCGCCTCGCCGCCGAAGGTAAGTTGCCCGGCTTTAAAGCTGGCGGAAGCTGGCGCTTCAAGCAGTCTGACATCGAAAAATGGATCGAGCAGAACAAGAAAGGCCAAAAGGAGTAAGGGGCGGATCGCGTGCTATTGGACAACAGAAAAAACGGCTATGTTTGCGACGAGCTGAAGAAGCGTTCGTTCGAAAACTCAAAGCTGACCGTTCTTTCGAGCCTGTTCACGATCTACGGTTACGCGGCGCTCCGCAAAGAGTTGGCCAAGCTTACGGATAGCCGATTGCTTCTGACAGACTGGCAAAACCAGACGCTTCAATCGCTTGTCGGCACTGAGGCGGAAGTACGCCTCACCAACCAACTCAATCAGCGCCGCATTGCCAGAGAGTGCGCCAAGTGGATCAGAGGAAATGTCGAAGTCAAGGCTAGTCGCGAGCCACATCAATCCAACCAGAATCTAATTCACCTGATGGCCAATGGCAGCGGCGACCACTTCGCCGTTCACGGCAGCGCTACATTCACGCCCACGGGGCTGGGCGAAGTCCGCTCAAACGGCTTTCAGATGAATACGGGTATCACTGATAGCGAAACAACACAGCAATTACTGGCGTGGTTTGATGGCATCTGGTCGGACGTAACCAGCGCGACGGATATCCGAAACGAGTTGCTAGAACGGCTCGATTTTATTGCTGCTGACCAGCCCGCCAGCTTCGTCTATTTTCTGACGCTCTATAACATCTTCAAAAACTTCCTTGAAGACATCGACGAAGAAAATATTATCCGCAGCAAAACGGGCTTCAAGGACACGCTGGTCTGGAACAAGCTGTACAAATTTCAGAAAGACGGCGTGCTAGGAGCCATCGACAAACTTGAAAAGCACAATGGCTGCATCATTGCCGATAGCGTCGGTTTGGGTAAGACCTTTGAGGCGCTGGCGATCATTAAATATTACGAACTGCGCAACGACCGTGTGTTGGTATTGTGTCCAAAGAAGCTGCGCGACAACTGGACAATACACACCATCAACGACAAGCGGAACCTGCTCGCAAGTGATCGTTTTAACTACGACGTTCTCAATCACACCGACCTGAGCCGATTCAAAGGATTTTCCGGTGAAATCAATCTCGAAACGATCAACTGGAGCAACTACGACCTGATTGTCATCGACGAATCTCACAACTTCCGCAACAGCCCGAACAGAGCCGATGGAAAAACCCGCTACGAACGTCTCTTGAACGACATCATTCGCTCTGGCGTCAGGACAAAAGTCCTGATGCTATCGGCAACGCCAGTAAACAACCGGATGAACGATCTGAAAAATCAGGTCGCGTTCATTTCCGAAGGCCGTGACGACGCTTTCGGAAACGTTGGTATTCGGAGTGTCGACAGCACACTCAGGCTGGCACAGAAGCAATTCAACCAATGGGTGAAACAGCCCATTGAAAGCCGAACAACGGCCACGCTTCTGGACAGTATGAGCTTCGACTACTTCAAGCTGCTCGATGTTGTAACCATCGCACGGTCACGGAAGCATATCGAAAAATATTACGGCACCGCCGATATCGGGGAATTCCCAAATCGACTGCCACCGAAAAATATCTACGCGGATATTGATCTCTCCGATGAGTTCCCGCCGCTAAGGGAAGTCAACAAGACTATTCGCAGGCTCTCACTGGCCGGATACTCACCCCTAAAGTTTGTTCGCAACGACAAGAAGGACGAATACGCACGGCGGTACGACAAGGCTGTCGGTGCGGGTAACAGCGTCTTCAGGCAAATAGACCGAGAAGAAAGTCTGGTTCACCTGATGCGGGTAAACCTGCTCAAGCGCATGGAAAGCTCTATCCGTTCCTTCCGACTCACGGTTGACAAGCTCAATAATCAAATCGAAGTCCTTCTATCTAAAATCGAAGCGCATGAGTCAGGCGATATCGACGCACTCAACATCGAAGAGATAAATGATTTCGAGCTGGATTCACCAGAACTAGAGCCGTACATGATCGGCAACAAGACCAAGGTGCTCTTACAAGACATGGATTTGATCCGCTTTAAGCAGGAGCTTGAGGCAGATCGTGTCTTGCTGACCAGCATTGCAGATGCGGCCAAGGAGGTATCGGCAGATCGTGATGCCAAGCTGGGTCACCTCAAGACCACTATTGCCGATAAGGTCAACAACCCGCTCAATGCTAATAACAAGAAGGTCATAGTCTTCACAGCGTTCGCCGATACAGCGCAGTATCTGTATGGCCACTTGGCGCCATGGGCGAAGCAGGAATTGAACATCGACAGCGCCTTGGTAACGGGTGGGGGCACCAACAAAACCACCGTGACAGGTTTCGGCTCCGAGCTGACGAGTATCCTGACCGCTTTTTCGCCAGCATCGAAGGAGCGGGACAAGATCGACCCGAATGCGACCGCAGAACTTGACCTGCTGATCGCCACCGACTGTATCAGTGAAGGCCAGAACCTTCAGGATTGCGACACACTCATCAACTACGATATCCACTGGAATCCGGTCAGGATTATCCAGCGATTTGGCCGCGTCGATCGTCTCGGCTCAAAGAACGCCCAAATACAGCTGATTAACTTCTGGCCGAACATGGAGTTGGATGAGTACATCAATCTGGAGGCGCGGGTATCCGGCCGTATGGTATTGCTGGATATATCTGCAACAGGTGAAGAAAACGTCATCGACGAGAAAGCCAAGGAGATGAATGACCTTGAGTACCGTCGCAAGCAGCTCCAGCAATTAAAAGAAGCCGTCGTCGATCTGGAAGATATGGCGGGCGGTGTCTCCATCACCGACCTTACGCTCAACGACTTCCGCATGGACTTGTCCGATTACATGAATCGGAATCGGCCTGAAGCGCAAACCAACAACCAGAATCTCCATGCACTGGAGCAAGCGCCTCTTGGGCTATATGCCGCCGTTACCCTTGATGAAGCTCTCACGGAAGAGGGGCTAAAGTCAGGTGTCATCTTCTGCTTGAAGAACATCCGCACAGGCGCTCAGGCCGTTCAGGTCGTTGAAAACTATCCACTGGCTCCATATTTTCTGGTCTATGTATCCGATGACGCCGTGATCGAGCTGAACTTCACACAGAGCAAAAAGGTGCTTGATCTGCTAAAGCGCCAAGCCTTCAATCATTCGGGCATTGATGAGGGCGCGGTGACCTACGTAAACAGTGCGACCAAGCAAGGCCGCGATATGGAGCACTATCAACGTCTGCTTGCCGTTGCGGTGGACAGCATCGCAGGCAAGAGCGAAGAAAAAGGTGTTGAGAGCTTGTTCACCAAGGGCGGCACGGTGCTCACGGCAACGAGCAGTCAAGGTATAGAAGACTTTTCCGTCGTTTCCTATCTCATCCTTGTTGCCCAAAACGATGCTGTGCAACGAACGGAGGCGACTGGATGATCAATTCCTTTGAATGCCTCGTTGAGCATATGGACATTCCGGACGCCTGCAGACTCGACAAGCCTGTCTTCAAAAAGCTGTTCTTGGATAACGGCGTGCTTGATGCGACAGACAAGAAGTGCCTGAAAGATGATGTCTATCGGGTGCGATGGCTCTATACGCTAAAACCCAGTACGATCAATATCTCTCCCTACAGCGACACGATACGGGAATATCCCGAGGTTGCCATGCTTCACATTGAGCTGAGCAATCCCGACCGCATGGTGCGTATTGCTCGCTTTATCAATCGCTCGATTCCGTACCCCCTTGCACTTCTCTTCACCATTGAACATGGAGGCGGAACCAGTATCGCCGTAAGTCTCGCAGATAAGCGTATCAATCAGGCGGACAAGGAAAAATGGGTGCTGGAAGACGCTGTGCATTCGGACTGGATCCGTTTTGCCGATCAGTCTGAACAGGAATCAGAGTTTCTGAATAGCCTCAAGATCACTGCACTGCCCTTTACGGACTTCTGGCGTTTTTATCGATCGCTCATGGATCGCGTGATTGCGATCAATTGCGCGAAGCATAACGGCGTCTTCACCTTAGGTACAGATGCGGAACCTGATAAGCGCAGTGGCCGCTTGGAAAGGCTGCGTGAGCTTGAAAAGCTGGATGCTCAGAAAACGGAAATTGCGAACACGCTTAGGAAAGAGAAACAGATAGGCAGGCAGGTTGAGCTGAACACAAAGGTAAAGAACATCAATGACAGGATTGCTGAGATCAAAGGCAGCCTTTAAACAGAACAGTGAACGCTAAATTATGGGAAGCAAAATGCAGAGAATACAGCCAGAAGAAGGTGAAAGTGCCGCCATTGTTTCAGACAACATCGAACGATTAAAAAAGCTGTTTCCAGACGCGTTCAGCGAAGGCAAACTCAGTTTTGACGTACTTCGTCAGTTGCTCGGTGACGCCAAGGTATTGGACGAGGGTGAGGAAAAGTATGGTCTGAATTGGCACGGGAAGAAAAAGGCGCGCCAGATCGCTCTAACACCTTCTACAGGAACGTTGCTTCCTTGCCCCGAAGAGAGTGTTGCTTGGGATACGACGCAAAACGTGTTCATTGAGGGAGACAATCTTGAGGTCTTGAAGCTACTTCAGAAAAGTTATGCCAACAAGATCAAGATGATCTATATCGACCCTCCCTATAACACGGGGAAAGAATTTATATATCCAGATAAATTCTCAGATACGCTTGACACATATCTTAAGTATACGGGGCAAAAAGATGCCGAAGGAATGAAGTTTTCTTCAAACACGGAGGTTGGAGGGCGAAAACATACAAACTGGCTAAATATGATGTACCCGCGCTTAAGGCTGGCTCGTTCATTGCTTCGGGACAATGGCGTCATATTTGTTTCAATTGATGAAAACGAACAGGCCAACCTTAAGAAGATTTGCGACGAAATATTTGGAGAAGAGAACTTCGTTGCAAACATTATTTGGCAATCGCGTACGTCTATCTCCAATGATCAAGAAGTGTCCCTGAACCATAACCACACATTAGTGTATTCAAAGGTACGGGAGAGGCTTCTTTTTTACGGGGAACCGTTGAAGCGCGAAGAATATTCGAATCCGGACAATGACTCACGAGGGCCGTGGAAATTAGTCCCTATTGACGCGAACAAGCCCGGCGGAGACACATTGTATCCAATCATCAACCCGCACACGGGAAAGGAATACTATCCACCCAACGGCCGTAGCTGGTCGATGAACAGCAAAGATTACCAGAAGCTCTTCGAGGACAATCGTATTAAGTTCGGTATGAGCGATGACTCAGCACCGAAGAAAAAGCTATTCCTAAGGGAAAGAGAGCTTAAAGGTGACACAAAAACTCCAAGTTCTTTGCTGCTTGATGCTGGCACAACAAAAAGCGGCACGACTGAGCTAATGGAACTGTTTGACGGTAAGAAGATATTTGATTATCCGAAACCATCATCCTTCATAGAACGTTTAGTAAACTATGGATGTTCTAAGTCCGATGACAATATTGTCTTAGATTTTTTTGCGGGTTCGTGTCCGACAGCACATGCTGTTCTCAACACGGTTAGCAATACTGGATTGCGTGCTTCATTCATAATGGTTCAACTGCCGGAGACGGTTGACGAAAGCAAACCATTCGGAAAAGCGGCAAGCAGTCTTGGCTTTGCAACAATCGCAGAAATAGGGAAGGAGAGAATTCGGCGTGTCGCACAGAAGTTAAAGGCGGAAGGAAAAGATAGCTTCGATGGCGGCTTCAAGGTATTCAAGCTTTCAAGCTCCAATATACGTGCATGGAACCCTGATAATGGTGATTTAGAAGAAAGTCTTCTGTCCAATCAAGACCATATAATCGAAGGTCGCTCGGAAACAGACATCCTATATGAGTTGCTGCTTAAACGCGGTGTCGATCTTGCCGTCCCGATCGAGCGCCGCAACGTAGGTGGCAAAACGGTTTGTAGCATCGGCTATGGCGTTTTGTTTGCTTGTCTTGATGAGTCCATTGCGAAGGATCAGGTCGAGGAAGTAGGTCGAGGTATTGTCGAATGGTGTCGGGAGCTGGCGCCGAGTACGGACTCCCACGTCTTCTTCCTTGATAGCGCTTTCAGCGATGATGTTTCGAAGACCAACATGGCAGCCATTCTTGAACAGAATGGCATAACCCATTTCCGCAGCTTGTAGGAGGGGTGTTCGGTGACCAAGAAGATTAGCGGTGCAGAGTACCCCTTAGCGAAGATATTCAGTTCGGACTTTGAGTATGTCATTCCGTCGTATCAGAGACCTTACGCATGGACGGTAGATCAAGCATCGGAGCTATTTGACGATCTGTATGACTTCTATAAAACGGAGTCGGAGGACGATTATTTTCTTGGCAGCATAGTCCTGATTAAGCAGGAGTCTGAGCCGTATGCTGAGGTAATTGATGGGCAACAGAGACTGACGACATTGACGATTCTGTTGTCCGCCCTTGCTTCCATATTGGAGGGGAAACAACGCGATACACTTTGCAAGTATATTCAGGAACCCGGTAATGAGTTTGAAGGACTAGAACCTAAGCCTCGTCTAACCTTGCGCGAACGGGATAAAGCATTTTTTGCGCAGCATGTTCAAGCGCTAGAGTTTGAGAGGCTATGTGCTTTGGATGACGAGAGCCTAGAGAATGAGTCCCAAGTAAACATCAAGAACAATAGCCAGCTCTTTCTCCAAAGAGTCGGAAAATCGCTGGGTATTGGTGGAGACAACATTAGGGGCTTCGTCGCGTTCCTGCTGCAACGGTGTTTTCTTGTGGCTGTATCTACGCCAAGCCAACAGTCGGCGTTTCGCGTGTTCTCCGTCATGAACAGTCGCGGCCTTGATCTTCAACCGACGGACATCATTAAGGCGGACATTATTGGGAAGCTTGCTAGTGACAAAGATAGAGACGAATACAACGAACGTTGGGAAGACATGGAGGTAGAACTGGGGCGCGATGGCTTCAACGACCTTTTTACCTACGTGAGAATGATCTACGCAAAGGAGAAAGCAAAAAAGTCGCTCTTGGAAGAATTTAGGAGTCATGTGCTAAGCGTAGTTAATGGGCCCGAAGCGCTCATTAACGATGTGCTCGAACCGTATGCCGCCGCACTGGCCACCGTTCGCACTGCAAGTTACAGAGCAGTTTCGCACGCTGAAGATGTCAACACATACCTTCGCTGGCTCAATCGCATTGACAATTCCGACTGGATGCCTGTGTCAATTGTGTTTCTCTCTAGGCAAAGAAATATCCCTGAGTATGTGAAATGGTTTTTCAGCAGGCTTGAACGTCTGGCCGCCTATATGCACGTATGTTCGCTGAACATTAACGAGCGTATTGAACGGTACAGCGACGTAATAGAAGCACTGGAAGGCTATCACTCGATATCGAAACCAGTCCAAGCCGTCGAATTGACCGAGAAGGAAAAGAAGAAGATGCGCGAGGCGTTGAACGGGAACATCTACGAGCTTACGCCACGACGGAGAAATTATTTGATCCTCCGGCTGGATGCATTCCTATCAGACGGCGGCGCGTCTTACGACCCGAATATACTGACCATTGAGCACGTTCTACCGCAGACCGTGGATGAAAGTACGGAGTGGGCAAGAATGTGGCCGGACGAACAACAGAGAAAGCAGTGGGTACACAAGATTGCAAATCTTGTCCCGTTAAATCGTCGACGTAATTCACAGGCGCAGAACTACGACTTCGAAAAGAAAAAGTCGGCCTATTTCTCAGGTAAGAAAGGTGTCTCATCATACGTACTGACAACGCAAGTGCTGAACACCTCTCAGTGGACACCGGATCATTTGAAGAATCGACAAGCAGAGTTGCTGGAAGTTTTGCAAGATAACTGGAGGCTGAGCGCATAGAATGAAACTTCATTTTGAAGATGATCTGGACTACCAAAAAGCCGCGATAGACTCAGTTGTCAGCCTGTTTAAAGGGCAGGAAATATCCCGTTCCGAATTCACGGTGACATTCCAGCCGAGATCCAGTCCGAACTTGTCTCTGGGTATGGAGGAAAGTCAGCTCGGTATTGGTAATAGGCTGGTGCTGGTTGACGAGGAGATTGAAGAAAACCTGCGCAAGGTTCAGCTTCAGAATGGCTTGCGCCCGACGGAGAAACTGGCCAGCGGTGATTTTACTGTCGAAATGGAGACCGGAACTGGCAAGACCTATGTGTATCTGCGCACGATCTTCGAGCTGAACACTAATTACGGTTTCAGCAAATTCGTCGTTGTCGTGCCGTCCGTTGCGATCAAGGAAGGCGTCTACAAAACCCTCCAGATCACGCAGGAGCATTTTGAAGGTTTGTACCCCAAGGCCAAAGGGTACGAATACTTTCTCTATGACTCATCGAGGCCGGGACAGGTGCGCAATTTTGCGACCAGCTCCAACATCCAAATCATGGTGACAACGGTTGGCGCGATCAACAAGAAGGATGTGAACAACCTATATAAGGAAAACGAGAACACAGGCGGCGAAAAACCAATTGATCTCGTTCGTGCCACACACCCGATCATTATCGTTGACGAACCGCAGAGTGTTGATGGTGGCCTGACAGGTAAAGGGAAAGAAGCCCTCACGGCAATGAACCCACTTTGTACCTTACGCTACTCTGCCACCCATGTTGACAAGCACCACATGACGTTCCGCTTGGATGCGGTGGACGCCTATGAAAGCGGACTGGTTAAGCAGATTGAGGTCGCTTCTCTCCAGATCGACAGTGGCTATAACAAGCCCTATATCCGGCTTGAATCCACGCACAACAGAAAGGGAACAATCACGGCAAAACTTGAAGTGGATGTTCAACGCGGAAAAAACATACGACGGGAATTCCTGACCGTCGAAGATGGCGATGATATGGAGCAAATCACTAGCCGAGCTATCTACGAAAACATGCAGATCGGCACCATTACGTGTGGAAAGGATAACGAGTCCATTGAGATCAAAGGTGATGGGTTTGATCAGGTACTTCGGCCCGGTGATGCCATTGGTGGTGTTGATCCAGACCAGATCAAGCGCTTAATGATTCGGCGTACCATCAAGGAACATCTCGATAAAGAGTTGATGTTCGCGGCGAACAAGAAGCCTATCAAAGTGCTCAGCCTGTTTTTTATTGATAGCGTCGAGCATTACCGCCAATACGATGAAGACGGCAATCCGATCAAGGGCAAATACGCCCTGATGTTCGAAGAAGAATACCGAAAGCTCGCCAAGTCACCAGACTACCGGAGCCTATTCAAGGAGATTGATTTGGAGACTGATGCCGATGAAGTCCACAATGGCTATTTCTCAATCGACAAAAAAGGCCGATCCGTTGAGACCTCGGAGAGCAGTCAGGCGAACCGCGACAATGCGGAGCGGGCGTATAACCTGATCATGAAGGAGAAAGAAAAGCTACTCAGCTTTGATACCAAGCTGAAGTTTATCTTCTCCCACTCCGCGCTGAAGGAAGGCTGGGATAATCCCAATGTATTTCAAATTTGCACCCTGAGAGACATGGGCAGCGAGCGAGAACGCCGCCAGACGCTTGGTCGTGGCCTGCGCCTTTGCGTCAACCAGAACGGAGATAGGCTTCGCGGCAATGACGTCAATACGCTCACCGTGATTGCCACTGAAAACTACGAGAAATTCGCCGAGAACCTGCAAAAAGAAATTGAACAAGACACAGGTATCCGCTTCGGTATCGTCGAACCTCATCAATTTGCAGCTATTCAAACCGTCAACGAACAAGGGGAAGTAGCTCCCTTGGGAGTTGAGCAGTCTGAAAAGATTTGGCAGTTCCTCAAGAAGCAGGCCTTTGTGGATGCCATGGGTAAGGTGCAGGACAGGCTTCGCGCTATACTAAAGGACGGACAATTTGAGCTGTCAGAGGAGATCAAGCAGGAGCTAGTTCAGGAACATGGCGAAGAACAAGCGGAAATTATCGCGTCGGATATACAGGCCCTGCTGCGAAAACTGGCTGGCAAGCTGGACATCAAGAACGCGGATGATCGGAAGACTATTCGGACACGCGAAGCTGTTTTGGAATCTGATGAGTTCCGGTTGCTTTGGGAACGGATCAAGTACAAGACAACTTACCGTGTGGAGTTTGACAATCTCAAACTCCTAAACGATTGCGCTGATGCGATAAGAAACTGCCCGCCAATCACTAAAACCCGCGCCCAATTTCGAAAGGCGGATATCGCTATCGGTAAAGGTGGCGTCGGTGCAAAGGAAACGAGCGTGTCCGGCTACACCACGATCCACGAAAACGACATCGGACTTCCCGATATAATTACCGACCTGCAAGATAAAACCCAGCTCACCCGAAAGAGCATTGTCCAGATATTGAGGGAGAGCAGAAGGCTTCAGGACTTCCTGCGCAACCCCCAGCAATTTATCGACTATTGCTCCGAGGCGATCAACCGCACCAAGCGATTAGCGCTAGTTGATGGAATCAAATACACGAAGATCGGCGAGGACCACTTCTATGCACAGGAGCTTTTTGAGCAGGAGGAGCTTAAAGGCTACCTAAAAAATACGCTGGAAGTGCAAAAGTCCGTTTATACCCATGTGGTCTATGACTCGGGTGGCATAGAGAAATCCTTCGCCGAGGATTTGGAGCGGAACGAGAAAGTGAAGGTTTATGCCAAACTGCCCGGATGGTTCAAAGTGCCGACGCCGCTTGGCTCCTATAATCCCGATTGGGCTGTTGTCATGGAAAACGATGGGGCGGAAAAGCTTTACTTCGTCGTTGAGACAAAAGGAAGTACGTGGTGGGACGATTTGCGCCACCTAGAAGGAGCGAAGATCAAGTGCGGAGAACGCCACTTTGAAGAAATCGCAAAAGACACAGAGAATCCTGTCCGCTATATCAAGTCCACAGACGTTGAAGGGATGATGGGATATGTCGAATAAGAAACAGAACCACTCGCGAACTCAGGCAAAAGGAGCTTGCCATGTTGATACTCACGCGCCGCGTCGGCACGTCTATCGTCATTGAATTACCGACTGGGGAGCAGATTAAGATAACGGTGCTTTCAGTAAAGGGGAATCAAATTCGAATCGGAGCGCAGGCTTCTTTAGAAATCGCTATCCACCGGGAAGAGATCCATCGAAGGATTTCAGAGAACTAAATGCTGATGCCGCCGTATGACAACAGCGCCATCCACCGCGACGAAATGGATTTCCGGCAACGGACCAGTTGACGCCGGACTCATCTGCTAATGGGCTATCCAACGCTGAGCGGCATTCAGATTCCTTCGAATGGAAATCAGGCGAAAGTGCGCAGTGGGGCAAGGTTAAGACAGAGAATTCGGCACGCCATCATCCGCGCTGTCGATCGCATTCGCGGCCCTGATCAGACGTTGAATAAGCATGACGGCACTTTCCCTGTACTCTAACACGTAATCGGAATATCGCTCCAAGTCACTTATCCCGTGGCTCGGCAGACACGTGATGAGTATGACGCTCTGGTCTCTGGCTTCGCTAAAGATCTGTTCAATCGCGCGTTGAACCGTTTGTCTATGCCTGCCAGTTGTCGCTAACGAGAGACATAGCAAAACATCTCCAGTCGCTAGCCCGTTCAGAAGAGCTTTCGTCTCCGCCATCCGGATTGCGTCATGATTAAGCGGGAGATAATGAATCGCCGAAAGAGCGGTCTCGTTTCGCAACGCTTCTATCAGGAGCCAGTCCTTTTCGTTTGGTTGCGTGGTTAGTAAAATAAGTTTTTCAATTGATGTTTCCGGCGCAAATGCCTTCCTGAAAGGGTTATCCACTTTCTCAGCGCGACACGTAGTATGGTTCCCGCGATTTGCTACGCTGTGCGATACGCGTAGATATTCGCTCATGAACGCATACTCCGGCGCGGTCAATGCACCAGTACGGATCGTGGCGAACGTCGCTCTACCATTAGAGCGGCAATGATTCGCAATATGAATAAACGCATCTCCGATTGATTCTGGGTTCAAGAGCCGGTAAGTAATGGGGTTCGCTGGTGTATCATATCCCGATAGTTCGGTTACTCGTGCCAACGTGTGCGGATCGGTGCTAGGAAGAACTATTGTGGTTTGGCAGTTCTGAATAATTGTGCGTGCTGCCTCAGGAGCTGCCCTTGCAAGCAACGACGAAATACTCTGTGTCGCAACGATATTTATATGTCCGTAGCCTCTTGATCGATCAAACCACAAATTATCGTCGCGTAAACTATCGCCGCTCGCGGGCAAATCAACATTTACAAAGCCATGAAATTCGTCAATCAGCATGAAGCTGAAGACTTCGCGTCCAAACCCCTGCTCGTTGCGAAACTCTGATGACGACGTCGTGATTGCGCGCATGTATAACGAGCGCAGGATGCGAGCGGTCGTATATGCGACGTCCGGAAACGCGTCGGAATTCAAATCAAGTAGTATCACCTTGCGTGTTTCGTAGACGAGCTCCTTTAAATTTATTGTCGTTTCAGCACAGAACGCGCGTCGAATTGCAGCATTGTTGGAAAAAGGCGCCAACGCTTTCAAAATGCCATTGGTTTGCCATGCATATTGCTCATTCGTTCGGTGGGATCCACTATCGGCCCCCCGAAAGTTTCCAACTCGCAAAATGCTGAATTCGTCAGCCTCGCGGTACTGCAACTGGTCGAGGAGCGACTTTGGAACAGACTCTCTACACAGGAGATATCTCTCCAATTCTGTACAAAACGTGCGCGGGTTCGCTAACGCGGCATAGATTTGGGCGAGAGTGGGTTGATATCCCTTGGCACGGTAAAGCAGATATACCAAGACTGCATCTTCGACGCCTGTTGAACCCCAATAGGACTCTGACGTAACGAATTTCTGACGCAAATTCTCAAGTAGTGCTCGCAGCGTTTCTTTATTGATCCCACTAATCAGATTGAATTGAAGATTTCCATCTGGTCCGATTCTAACCACTTGCTCCGGGTAAACCTCTTCGAGATGGAGGTATTCGCCTTTCACGTCAACGATAAGTCCGGGACAGTTGTTTTGTATCAGACGATGAGCGGCAGGAAGAAGCACGCGTGTCGTTTTCCCGCGGCCCGTTCCTCCAAATAGAATGATATTCCGCGACGCATCGTCAAATGACACTTGAACAACATCACGAACATGCTTTCCCGAGACGAACGGCCCCTGCCGTTGGAATGCCAGAAGGCATTGATCCCGTAACGGTGGACTATCGGGCGGCTTACCGACTGATCTTATGGTTGCGCACATGATGTGGACATCCTTATTTGAAACCTGCGGAGCGCGCTCATTAGTTCAGGCGTTCGTTGATAAACTCCCGGCGCCACGGTAGTGAAGCATCCGAGCGAACGCACGAATCGCTTGACGGTCTTTTGTCGAATTCTTTTTAGGCGTGCCCATCTAGCTGGAATCCAATGCCGTTCCAAGAAGGTAAGGATAGTTTGAACCTCAAACCAGTCCGAGTTCCTCTGCCACGGATGCGGCACCAACAACCCCAATCGCGCCAGTTGCTGAAACCGGCATTCCGATATGCATAATGCCTGTGATGTCTGCCGATGACTCAAAGTACAGAATGGCCTTGCGCGGAGCTGTCGATTGAGATGCATCAGCAAACGAAACCGGGAAAGCCATATTCCATCCACTAGAACTTCATGGTTGTCTCCTAAATGCATCGGTAGATCGCCCCGGAGTATGGCTGCGAGTGTATCTCCGAGCGTTGTACCAAAAAGCGGGATGAGGACCTTAGCGTCTTTCAATGGGATGTAATCCATTTCACGTGGGCCGGAGATTCCGACTAGTTTTGTTAGCAAATCTGCGGTATCGAAGATTGATTTAACCGAGGGCCGCGTACGGTTTGTAGTTTCGATCACGTTGTGAAATGCCAGTCGCTCAATATCGTTACTCTCACACCCAATCGTCCTGACCAGCCCGTCCCACGTTTCCTGACCTCCAAGCTTTTCGTCGGCTTTGTCGGATTTCAGTAGCCGGGTGCGAGGGGGGCGTTCCGAGAGCCCATAGGAGCGAAAACGGTACTCTGTCTCCACGCACTGATTATCTGCGAGACAGACCTCATGAATTGGCCAACGGCCTACCAATTTTTCAAGTAGGGAATAGATGGGGCGAAACACGGTCTGCCGACCAAGCGCGCGATACTTTGATCGGCCGTGATTACAGGCGGATGCCCATTGTTGGGTCGATAAGGGTTCGTTAAGAATCCGATAGGCGCGGTCCAGTACCTCCGTCCAGTCCGCGATAGAGCTGTTTGGGCGTTTCGCATGGTCAAGAATGCCATCGAGCGGCCGAATTGCGCGCTGTGCGGCACTCATAAGGTCATTAACAAACCGCGTCTGGGCATTTAGATCGCTGGTCACTGACGCGAAATGATGTAAGTAACGAGGGAGCGCGGAATTCTTAGCGACCAGCCTAGGCCACGTTGTGCCACAATTCGGACAGCCGCTTTTGCTCGCAAGGGAATCCAAGCTGAATTCACACTTACATACGGGGCACCTTCGAAGCAACGGTTGCCCGTGGTTCAGGCAGTGCGTAATCGGCAAATACTGCCAGCTCGCGCGATGGTACGGTCGCTGGGAAAAGCAAGCCGGACAGAGTTGGATATACGGCAGGGTTAGTATCTGAATGCTACGCGTTTCATCTGGCTTCAGTGGCGCCAATTCATCTGAAAAACAATACGCGACAATCAGTTGTGCATCATGCCCGGTTATTCGGGCGAGTTGATAAACCAACTTTTCTTCATGAATATCAAGCTTCCAGTTGGCGGGCACGTCGTAGGCACACAGCCATCGTCTGGCCGAGTGCCAGCCGTTGTTGTTCGCGAGACGCACAACATAGCCAGCCACACTTTCGCCGGGCAGGGGTAGTGGGCGGACAGGAGCGAGCATTAGAGGACCGCCCCAACTTCAGTCAGAAATCTCTCTACTTTCGGCAACGGGATGTCGAACGGATTTCCATTAAGGTCGTGTACGGAAACAGATTCGAGGTATGCTTTCGCGAAATGGCATTGCGTGAGTTGCTCGGCTCCGTCGGATAATTCGATGGCTTCTTCCAATAAATTGGAGATGCGCCCATGTAGACCCCTCGTAGCTAGGAACATGCGCTTCTTCATCTCCTCGCCGTTCAACCGTATGCACGGTATACCCAATATCGTCTGGTATGCCTCTAATAGATTGTCCCACGCTTGGCTTCCAAGCTTTGGGGGACGCAACTCAACGGGCTTTCGAAATCGACGACGCAATTGATCTTCGGTAGCATCGCTGGGATTCTCCAGTAGATCTCTCGCCTTCGGTAAGCCCACTAAAACGAACGGAACTTGCGTGTAGTCAGTTAAACTTTTCAATAAATCCGCTGCGTGCTGCGTCTTATGATGGCTATGTGATGGGAGGACGTGATGGATTTCATCGAGTATTATCAGTTGCACGTTTGTCCCCTGTATTAGGGTGCAAAGTCGGTTGATTAAGGCTTGTTGGGTCCCGCTAGTGGGTTTTGGATCACCAACGGCCTCGAGGAGCACGGATAACATATCCTTTACGGTGACCCGCGGCTGAAGAGAACCATAAATCACCGGTTGACAGGTATATTCGGCATACTCAGTTTTAGGGAAGCGGTCTCGGTATTTCGAGACGATCGTCGATTTTCCGACTCCGGATGGGCCGACCAGCAACATGCTCTTGGGTTTTAGACCGCTTGTGCGGTGGCATACTGAAATCGCGTCAATTGCATCTTTGAAAGCCTTATTGGTGATAGTCTTTTCTAAAAACGCTACCGTCTCGCGCTTTCTGCGGGGCGTCCCTGTGTAAGCCTTAGATGACATCGAAATCTCCCTCAATTTCATCTTCATCTAACGACCGTAGGTTGGGCGGTATCAATGCGTCCCAACCGGACTCGGGCCGAACTGGTGCTCGCACGAGAGCATCGAGATCAAGCGTGTCCTCATCGGTCTCTAGCCTGACTTCAGCGCCATTACGGTTTTTCCTCCTGCGAATTGCTCGCACGTCCTTCGCAGCAAAGACAGGAGCTTCATTAACGTTTCGGCGTCGTCGACCTGCATTTAGCTTGGCGAAGGAGATCTCAGGCTCGACATTCGCGACATTAGGCACATCCAACAATGTACCGTTTTGCGGATTTACGACGGAGATTGCACTCGCGTCGAGCGGGTCTACAAGAATATCAACCTTTATTTCTCGCTCTTTCCGATTTCCATGGAGTAAGTGATAAAGCGCTTGAAGTCCGCTGGAATTGAAGCGCTGCTGCTGGCAGGTGACACCAACATGCTTTTGAAGTACTCGTGTGGCGCGCAACCCTCTCAGCTTTGCCAGATCGTTGAGATCCGCGGGCGCGATGGGGGGCGCGATTTGTATGCCCTCGTTCCAAGCCTGTATCGGCGTCTTTCCGCCGAGTCCAGAATGTGGCGTATTGTGATAGGTATGGACAATGAAATGGCTGAGAAAATCCTTGAACTCTGCAACAGTCCACTTGGCCGACTTTATTAGAGTGTCGTCGGAGTATAGCTTTGGATCGTACTTTCCCAAATAACCGCTGAGGTTGCTGAAAAGGCCTGTTCTTAGCGTGTAAATGAATCGCTCAACGAATGGCTTGCCCCATCCTTGGTGTGTCGGTGCGATGTTGTGCTCACTGCCAAGCATGTTCAGAATGTATCTAACACTTTCTGCTCTGTACCCCGGACCGGAATCTGTAGTCACCGAGTGAAACAACCCGTACATCGGATAATCAGGGTCAGATTTCACAGAAATTGCATGTCGGATTGCATGGATGACACAGCCAGCAGTCTCTTTTGCTTTCCCGACCGCAACGGCATACCCCAAGACGGCGCGGCTATAGACATCGATGACAAGATAGAGACTCACTTTCCCAACGTACGCCCCGTCTTCGTTCAGTAGCCCGAGATTAAAGTGCGCTGTATCGAGCTCGACGCGTTCAAGCGGGTAGTTGACACGGATCGGCCCGGCAGCAACGCGTGCTTCAGCGCGTGCTTGGCTTGCTCCTTGGCGTGCGCTGATAACGCGCAGTCGATCAAGAGCATAGACTCGTCGTCTAAAGGTCGATTCGTCAGGCACTTTTGCGACGTAACCCAGCGAGTTGTATCGAGCGAGAAATGCTCGATAGGCGCTGCGAATTGTCGGTTTATTTCGCTTTAGATATACTTGATGGATGATTTCCTCCATCAGTGATTCGACCTCTGGCGATATCAAAGCGCGCTTTTTTCTCGCCTTATAGACGACTTGAAAGGCCATTTCACGTCCATCCGCGATCCAATCGGAGTACCATCGACTTAGAGTACTTATTCCCGGAGCGTTCTGATCATTGATGGCGACGGATACCTTGCCGATGACGGACTCACGAACACCTTTTGCGCACGGGTTCGGATGCTTATGCAACTCGCGCACGTAAGACTCCCGGCGTTGAATGATGGTCCTTTGGTGATTGGTCAGCTGAAATGCAACGCGCACAGGTCGGGTGGGTTGAATCAGTGTTAATTGTCGCTCCGAATGTAAACGAAGGAGCTCGAAAGGGGGAATGACCTGCGTTTGACCATCGCCGAATTGAATCACAGCCAAGTCTGAGTCAAACAACCGAATAACGCCGATTTGCCCACGCAAATTAATAGTCTGACCCGGTACAAATGCAGCGCCGGAAATCACGCGGACACCATCAGTGTCTCGTCACACAGGCGCTGAGCGTAATTGAAAAGGAGAGCTCTATCCGCAGCAAGACAATAGGGTAGGAGGGGGGATGCCCCCGTTTTGCGGGCGAATTCTTTTGCTTCGCCAAATCGGCATGATCGCCCGAAGCTCTGCTTCACTTTGTACTTACTCCATTGGAACGCGGGCAAATTCTTATAGCGATAAAGCAGGTTTAGATTATCGATCATTTCGCCGACGCGAATTTCGACGTCCGTTACCACTTCAAGCGATGCATTGTGGCGGTGGCGAATGTGCATCCTCAATCGGGCAATTTTGTCGCGGAATTCCGGACAATTGGCGTATTGAGCGGGTTTGACTTCTTGGAACGTGAAACTGCCATCGACGCGTTCGATGAGGAGGTCAGGTGTGTAACGGGCCTCTGGTCCGGCCTGCGTGCGGTACACGAAAGAAATTGGCTGACCGTTGTAGCCCACCACGGTGTCATCGAATTCGAGGCGGAGCATCGCGTCCCGCTCTAAGTGGCTCTCGCACCAAATCGAGCGATTGTTCTTCTTTGAAAAGAAATTGATGGTTTGCCTAGCCCAGCGATAGCGAGATAACTCCTTAGTTTTCATTTGCCCCCCAGCAAAAGTGCATCAAACGAATGATGCAAGTATAGTCAGCTTATTGACGCTCGTCAATAGCATCAAAGCGATGATGCACATTTTTCTTGCCATCCCGCCTGAGCTCGCATAATATGGGCGCATCATTCCTTTGATGCACTGATATGGAAAAACTAGAAAATTTAGCCACCGTCACGGCTGGTCACCCGTTCCGTGGCGCAATTCGCCCAGTGGAAGAAGGGAACGGGCTGGTTGTACAAATGAAGGACGTTGGTGTCGACCAGAACGTCGAGTGGGATCGGCTCGTCCGGACTCTCGTCAAAGGTAGAAAGCAACCTGACTGGCTTCAAAAGGATGACATCATCTTTCTGGCCAGAGGAAACAATAACTTCGCGATCTGGCTACCCGAAGTGCCAGTGAAAGCCGTTTGTTCTCCCCATTTTTTTGTGATCCGAGTGCATGACGAGCGGTTCTTGCCAGCGTTTGTCGCGTGGCAGCTCAATCAAGAGCCTGCCCAACGTCACTTCAATGTGACCGCTGCTGAAAGCAGCCAGCGCAGTATCCCAATCCGCGAGCTCAAGTCGATTGAGCTAATACACCTGAGCATCGAACAGCAAGCGAATATTGTCGCCCTGCAATCCGGATATGCGAGGGAAAAAGCAGCGTATCTTCGTCTAATCGACAACCGACAGCGAGAACTGAAAGCGATCGCTCAGCATTTCCTCAAGGGCTCATACGGCGAAAGGTGCAGCACACGTGGCTGATAGCGCTGTACTCTCACAGAACGCAATCAACCAAACCATTGAAGAGTCTTGTGATGCTCTTGGCGGCATCGCAGACGCAATGGATTACGTGGTGGCGATATTACTGTTGAAATTCCTCAATGATGCTTGGAAGAGCCGCTATGCGGAATGTCAGGATCAGTACAAAGAGCGCCCAGACGCCATCGAAGCGATCATGACTGGATCAAACTTTGATCTACCAGCTGAAGCGGATTTCGAATTTCTATGTGAACATCGAAACGAACCGGGTAATGCCCAAAGGATCGACAGGGCGCTCAGGGCAATTCAAGAGGTCGACGGATCTGAGATAAGTGATGTACTTCTGGACATCAGGTTTAACTCGAACAAGTTAGGTCCAGAGAAACAGAGGGATGATGTCTTGAAGCGGGTTTTGACTGCATTCGCTGGGTCCGAATTCAACCTTCACCGAGTTGCACTACACAAGCTTGACATCATCGAGAATGCGTATGACTTCCTCGTAAGAAGTCTTGCGCTCAAGTTGGGCAAAAAGGACGCGCACTTCTATACGCCGCCAGAGATTGGTGAACTAATGGCGGGACTCATGTCGCCGAGGGACGATGATGATATCTGTGATCCAGCATGCGGCTCGGGATCCCTTCTTCTGGAGTGCTCAAAGTACATACGTCTTGCTAATAATCACAGTAATCATTCGTTGTACGGACAAGAAGCAAGCAGGCCTGCTTGGGCTTTGGCAAAACTGGGCATGATTCTTCACGCAGAGAATAGCTTTTCGATCGAATGGGGCGATGCGCTTCGCAATCCAAAGTTACTCGACACGGAAGGTAGACTAAAACTGTTTGATGTTATTGTGTCCGTTCCTCCTTTTTCTCTTAATAAGTGGGGCTATGAAAGCGCTCGTGACGACCCGTATGACCGCTACCTCCGCGGTTTACCGCCCAAGAGCAGGGGCGATTACGCGTTCATTTTGCACATGATGTCGACCCTTAAGCCGACCAACGGGCGCATGGGCGTGATACTGCCACTTGGCGCTCTTTTTAGAGAGGGAAACGAGGCGAAGCTGAGAAAAAGTTTCATAGAAGACAATCTTCTCGATGCAGTTGTTACGCTACCCGAGAAAATGTTCTATTGGACTTCGATTCCAACCGTGCTACTGATTTTCAAAGCAAATAAAACCGATAATGACATCTTGTTCATTGACGCCAGTCGAGAATATCGCCGAGGAAAAAATCAGAACCAGCTCACCGATGAAAACATCGCGAAGATCGTAAAGACTTATCGAGCACGTGTTAACGTGAATGGCTACGCGTACAGAGCAACGGTAGACGACATTCGAGAGAACGCGTTTAACTGCAGCGTTTCTAGGTATGTCCTAGTCGCGGACAAGAATGAAGAAATAGACATTTTGGCGTTGCGACAAGAGCGCGACATACTTAAAGAAGAGCTGCGGACGCTGGAGGATCACATGGGGTTACTGTTAAAGAAACTTGATTATGACGCCTGACGACCGGGACGACCGCTCTTCGCTTCTCTATGGTATCAGCAGATGCCGATTTTTGATCCGTCGGTGCCCCATTTTGGCTGACCGATTGTGGTCGATCGAACGGGGGGATTAAAGCGTGAATGTCCAAGGCATTCAGGCTCGATATCGCCGCTTGCATCAGGAGAGTGCGGCGTGGCGTTTGATTCGGGCGGACAATGCGCCAATGATTCTGGCGTTCCTTGTGGATTTATTTTCCGAGGAAAGCGAGGTGCCGTTTGGTCGGGCCCGCGTGGGGCTGGAAGAAGAACTGACGCGCTGTAAGGAGCTTGGGATCTGGGACACCGAGATGAGCGCTGGTGCTTATCTCAACCTGTGGATCCGCAATGGTTGGCTCCGTGAGCTGGATGACCAGCTGATGAAAACCGATGCCTGCGACGTAGCGATTCGCTTTGCGCATGGGCTGGAGCAGCGCGAGACGGGCACCTCCGCTTCGCGCTTGAGGATTGTTCAGGAGGCGGTGCGTGATTTCGCCGTGGCGATTAGCCCCAACGTCGGCGAACGCGTCAACCTGCTGGAGTATAAAAAGGCCGCAATTCAGCGCGAAATTGATGCATTGAACGCGGGTCAGGTGAGTCATCTGAGCGATCTCGAACAGCGCGAGCGCATGCGCGAAATCTACCAACTGGCGTCGGCGCTGACCGGCGATTTTCGCCGAGTCGAAGACGACCTGCGGGCGCTGGATCAGAATTTACGGGTGCAAATGATTGAGGATGGCACCAAGCGTGGAGAACTCTTGCGCGGTGTTTTCGAAAAAGAGGCACTGGTATTGCGCACCGACGCCGGAAGCGCGTTCGAAGGATTTTTTCAACTGCTGTGCGATCAGAACCGTTCCATGGAATTGCGAGAGCAATTGCGTGGCATTTTGAGTCGACCGGCAGCGGATCATCTGAGCGCGCAGCAGCGGAAATATCTCAGTTCGTTGATGCGTGAGCTCTCGCGCGAAAGCGATCGCGTGATCCGGATCCGGAGGCGCACGGAGGAGAGCCTGCGCGCTTATATAGAGAGCAACGCCATTATGGAGCGGCGTGCCGTGGACCGACTGCTGCAGCAACTGGAGAAGGCGGCGGTCGAGCTGAAAGACGGGGGCGTGGATGTCAAGACGGAGACGCGCCTTGCGCTGCCGGTGGGCGCCATCAAGATGACATCACCGGATGCCATTCGCCTCAAGCTTCCGGACGAGAAGCTGGACACCTCGGACGTAGAGGAGGCGGTGAACTCCCGTTCGCTCAATGCCAGCATGCTCGATCATCTGGATGCGGTCCAGATCAGGGATGTGGCGCTGAAGGCGCGCAGCGCGCTCGCCTCAGATGGGCCTATGACCATTGGCAACATCGTGGAGAAACTGCCGGTAACGGGAATCGAAGAGCTGGTGGCGTACTTGCGCATCGCAAAAGCTGTCGGTGCAACGAGCTTGGAGCAGACGGCATCAGGTACAGAAACGGTCGAATTTTTGGATCGAAGCGGTGTCAGGCTGAAAGCGACGATTCCAACACTGATCATGAGTGCCGAGCTATTTCCTGACAGCATTGATGAGCTTTCTATATAAAAAGGGGTGCCCATGAACGGAGAAGCCGGTTTTTTCGACGAGATGCTGAAACATCAGACGGGCGCCGCCGACACGGGAGCGGCGGCGGATGATGATCTGAGTGCGGACGACGCAAATGCGCCTGCTCGCGCGGGTGAGGATGACGAACTGCAGGTGCCTGCCACGAGCGTCATGCACCCTGATGCCCGGCGTGCGCTGGTGATTCTGCTGAGGCAGGGCGTGGTATTAGCGTCGAAGAACGCCAAGGTATTTGAGTCGATTGCGCGGTATCAGTTGGACATCCGCCAGCATCTTTCGAACGTGTATTTGAAACTGGTTCTCGATGAGAAATTCGGGGTGTGCTTTGTTGCCAGTGTTGGTGAAGAGGATGCCGACATGGACAACGAAGCGAATGATGAAGCGGTTTCGCTGATCCCCCGGCGGGTCCTGTCTTTATTTGACACGCTGTTGCTCATTGTGCTGAGAAAGCATTACCAGACGCGCGAGGCGTCCGGCGAGCACAAAGTGATCATCGATATTGAAACGATTGAGTCTGATTTGATTCCGTTTTTGCCGCAGACTGGCAGCACCGCGCTGGATCGCAAAAAACTCAATGGCGCTCTGCAGCGCATGAGCGATCGGCGCCTGTTGGTGTCGGTGCGCGGCAGCGAGGACCGCTTCGAAATCACGCCTGTGATTCGTTATGTAGTGAGTGCCGACTTTCTGGACAAGTTGCACGAAGAGTATTTGCAGCTCGGCCGCGAGGCAGGGGTGTCGATGCAAGGCCATGCCGGGCAAGATGAAGATCAGGAGGTTGGCGAATGAATGCGAAGGCGGATGTTTCTGATACGCAGGTGATGACCATGGCCGACCTGTTTCCGACGGGCCAGATTCTCCTGAGCGAGCTGTCGGTATACAACTGGGGTTCGTTCAATGGTCTGCACACCGCCCGCATTGACCCGCAAGGAACGCTGGTGACCGGCGATAACGGTGCGGGTAAATCCACATTGATCGACGGGCTGATGGCGCTGATGCTCCCAGCCGGTCGTGCGATGTTCAACGTTGCGGCGGCCCAAGGTGATCGATCTGATCGTTCGCTGATATCGTACATGCGCGGCAGCTACGGCTCTACACACGAGGCGATAAAGAGCAAGCGTGAAGGGGGCGTGGTATCAGGTCTTCGTGCGCTGTATCGCGCCGAGGATGGCTCTGTCATAGCGTTGGCGGCGCTCTTTTGGACAACGCAGGCCACCAATGCGCTGTCCGACATAAAGCGGGTTTACATCGTGTCCACCCGTGACCTGTCGCTGAAGGAGGTGCTGCACGCCTTTGAGGGCGGCAACGTCCGGGCGATGAAGCAATGGCTGCGTGACGACAGTTCGATCAAATGCTTCGATGAGAACTTTTCCGAGTATCAGGCGTACTACCGCAAACTTTTATGGATGGAAAACAAAAATGCGCCTGACCTGTTGTCGCGCGCACTGGGGCTGAAAAAAATCGACGACCTGACCCAGTTGATTCGCGAACTGGTTCTGGAGCCGAGCACGGTTCGCGACGATGCGCGCAGTGTGGTCGATGAGTTCGCCAATTTGGTGGCGATTCACGACCAGCTGGTGGATGCTCGGGCGCAGCGGGATTGTCTGGAGCGTCTGCCTGAGTTGGATGAAAAAATCAAAGAGCTGGGTGAGAAGCTGCGCGACCTGACGGAGGAGCGCGATGGCTTGTCGGTATTTATGGCCGAGATCCGTCACGGACTGCATAAGCGTGAGGTTGATGCGTGCAAGCAGGCGCTGGCCGAGCTGAAGCTGTCGATCGAGCAGGCTAAACTGGAAGAGACGGAAAAGGACGCTCAGGTGGAGCGTTACCATGAAGATTACCTCAACTGCGGCGGGAACCGTATCGAGGCGGTCAAGGGCGAGTTGAAGCACGTGGAAGATGCTCTGGAGCGAACCGTGCGGGCAGCTTCCTCGTATCAGGCCAATGCGCGCACGCTCGGGCTGGATGAGACGCTGGAGAAGGCGCAGTTTGTTCAAAACCGGTCTGCGGTAGAGAGCGCGCTGGTGGGGATCGATTCTGAGGTGAAAGGCGCCGAAGAGGCATTTGTTGGGTGCGGTACGGCATTCAGCGAGCTCCAGAAGCAGGAAAAATCGCTGCGCGAGGAGATCGCCGATATCGAGAGGCGTCCGGATTCCAATGTTGATAGCCGCTATCAACAGTTTCGCGATAGCTTGTGCGAAGCGCTGAGTCTGGATCGTAATGCGTTGGTTTTTATGGCGGAATTGATGGACGTCGCTGATGATCAGCGGGACTGGCAAGGCGCGATCGAGCGGGCACTGGGCGGGCTCAGAACCACGCTGCTCGTTCCCAAGGATGACGCCTCTCTGGTGACATCATGGGTAAATGCACGTCACATGGGTCTTCATGTACGGGTTCGCGCAGTTGGTAGTAGCGTTCCCAGCGGGCAGGCGGCTTTCAAGAGCGATGGATTTTTAAAGAAACTGGTGTGGCGCCAGCACCCGTACCGGGACTGGCTTAAGCATCACTTGGCGGGACATGATCTGACATGTGTCGACACGCCTGAGGCAATGAACGCGACCCCCTACTCGATGACCGTGCAGGGCACGGTGAACTTGGGATCCGGTTCGTACGAGAAGAAGGACCAAAACCGGGTGGACGACCGGCGTAACTGGTACCTTGGCTTTTCTAACAAGGCCCGTTTGAGCATCCTGAGCCATGATCTCAGCACGACGAAAGAGGCGATAGCGCAGGCCACCAAAGCAGTTGCCGAAGCGCGTGACAACTTGGACGCCGTGAAAGATCGCAAGCGCCTGATGAATGAATTCATGCAGTACGAGTGGAGCCAGATCGACGCGAGCTTTCAAAGGGATAAGCGGGATCGGCTGCGCGACGATCTGAAGGCGCTGGAAAGCGATGAGGGCGATTTGAAAGCGGCGCAAACCCGTTGGGAGTCCGCCAAAGAGGAGGCCGCCAAGATACGGTCGAAACTGGTGGACCTTAGCCGCGAGCAGGGCGTTCTGGAAGACAAGCTGCAGAGCAGCGAGTCTGAACGCAAAAAAGCCTATCAGGATGCGGAGGGCGGCCTTGTTGATACTGTCCGTGCGCGGCTTGAACGTCGCGTGTCTGCGTCTGGCGTGGACACGGTTGAAGCGGCCGACACGCTCTTTACAGAGCAGTATAAGGCGATCGAAAAGTCCTTGGATTCGTGTCGTGGTGACAAGGGTGTTGCCGAGCGACATGCTGTCGGCATCATGAACAAGTTTAATGGCAATGAAAAGTGGGGCGTCCTGTCGGTGGAGTGGGGCTCGGATCTTGCCGGTATGGATGAGTATATCCGCCACTACCATCATCTTGAGGATGATGGCTTGCCGCATCTGGTGGATGAGTTCAAAGAGCGACTGAACAAGCATGCCACTCAATCGCTGGCGCGCATTCAGCATCGGCTCGACGGCGAGCGCGAGGATATTGCTGAGCGCATCGACACCATTAACATGGTGTTGCGGCGCACGGAGTTCGGGCCGGGTTCTTACCTGAAGCTGGGCTCCAAGCCTGAGCAGTACGATCATGTGTTGGATTTCAGAAAGCGTGTTACAAAGGTATTGAGTCAGGCGACCAGCGATGATCACGAAGGTCGATTCAAGGCGCTTGAGGAGGTGGTCGGGATTCTTGACAAAGCAAGCAGTCCGGCGACGGCGAACACTAAAGAGAGTCTGAGGTTGCTGGATCCGCGTTATCAGATGTCGTTCTATGCAGAGGAGATCGATGCGTCTGACAACAAGACGGTGTTGGATGTGATGGGATCATCCAGCGGCAAATCCGGAGGTGAAAAAGAGTCCTTTGCGGGCACGATTGTGGCAGCCAGTCTGGCGTATGTGTTGACTCCGGACGGCTGCGATCGGCCGGTGTACAGCACGGTGTTTCTGGATGAGGCATTTTCAAATACTGCCGAGGCGGTGAGTCGGCGTGTGCTTCGGGTGTTTAAAGAGATGCACATACACGTCAATCTGATTACGCCTTACAAAAACCTGAATCTCGCGAGAGACTCGGCGCGGTCGCTGTTGATTGCCGAGCGTGACAAAAAAATGCATGAAAGCCATTTGTGTGAGGTCACGTGGGAGGAGATCGACAGGCGGTTGGCGGAGCAGCGTCAGAACGAGCTGCGGCATCAGGCGACCGAGCTCGGCCTTGAGATTGAATCGGCGTCCTGAGGCGGTGGTGTCTGTGGGGGCTGGCTGGGGTTTGTTGCCGGATGTGGTCGATCGACTTGTACGCAAGCGCGAATGGAACAACGCGGCCAACCTCAAGGCGCGCCTGCTCGGTGATCGTCCGTTTCCTATTCGGATTGGCTTAAAGCCGCCGTCTGGCCGCAGCGCCATCAGTGATCTGGCGCATTTCCAGCTGTTTGTCGAGCAGTGGAAAGCCTTTTCGCGACAGGACTGGGTCGAGTGGGATGACCGCTCGTATCGGGCGCTTTCACAGCAGCGCATCCCGGTGGCGCTGGTGTTGCAAAGCGTGCAGGATCTGATCGATTTTCTGGGCGACGAGGCGCGTCAGCGCAGCCGCATCTGGGCAGCCAATATGCAGCCGCTGACGGCGGTGGCTGGCTCAGGGATGTATCCCGTGCTGGTCAAGCATCTGGGGACGGTCGAAGAAATGTCCGTTGATGAGTGTGTGCTGCTGAAGACGTTGGTTGATCAACTGCATGCCGGTATGGGTGCGGAACATTACCTGCGGAGCCTGCCGCTTACCGGCGTGGACACTAAGTTTTTGGAAAATCACCAGCAATTGGTTGCGGATGTTCTGGATGTGGTGCATGAAGGCGCCATAACTGCCTCTGGCGGGTTGCTGGAGTGGCTGGAGTGTCTCGACAGCCCGAAGGGCTGGCTGTGGGTGCGCCCGCTGAGCGAGAGCGTGAAGGCGCGTCTGGGCGGCTTTCCCGTAATGCGACTGTCGACTTCCGATTTACGCCGTCACGCGCTCGATGCGGGCCGAGTTCTGGTGGTGGAAAATGTCCAGTCTGGCTATGGTTTGCCCGTTCTTGATGATACCGTTGCTGTGTTTGGTGGCGGAAACAACGTGGCGTGGCTCGATGCGCCGTGGCTCAAGGCCAAGCGCGTTGCCTATTGGGGCGATATCGACACGTGGGGACTGAAGATTCTGGGTGCCGTCCGGGCTCGACTTCCCGAGGTGGTGCCGCTCATGATGGATGAGGCAACGCTGGAGCGCTTTCGCGAGCGCGCCGTGACCGAGCCCGAGTCGGTAGAGAGTCTTCCTGAGAACCTGACGTCAGCGGAGAGCCGATTGTTCGAGGAATTGAAAGCCGGGGCGTTGCGCCTTGAGCAGGAGCGATTGCCACCGGACTACATAAGCACGCGCCTTCTGGCATGGTTATCAGAATCGATCTAAGAGCACCGGCGCGTCGGTAGGGACATATTACAAAACCAGAAACATGTATAGCAGGTGGATATGCTCAGGAGAAAGGAATTTTGAAGATTTCGCGGGTAAGAATAAGCAGGTTTCGGGGCATAGAGGAAGGAGCCTAATTTATTGTTTCAACCTCAATTCTGGTGTTATAACTGGGTCCAATATGCAAATGCATAATGGGACCCCGGGGCACCGTTAACACAACTGTTAGATTCCTCGAATGAGTCAGCAAAACAATTTCATCGCGTGCAGTTGTTGTTTTACAGACCAAGGGCTGCGGCTAGATGCACAAATGTTAGGTGAGAGTTCTGCTAGCGCATGCCCTAATTGTCATAAGAAGCAGGGAGCGAAACTCACAAAAGAGGCGCTGCTAAGGTTGGCTCATCAATATTTCGTTTGGGGGTCATTTCATCGTACAGAATATGGTGGAGCGCCAACGATCGAATTCAACAATAGGCGAAGCGGCGGAGAAGTCGCATTCCCCCCCTCTCTATCTAATGATGCATCCCTAATCGAAAAAGTATGTGGAATTGGATTTTTCCACTATGGGCCACGGCTTTGGATGATTGGAGAAGTTGAGCCTCTGAAACAGCTTCAAGATCAATCCACACGCGACACTATTATTCACCGAATCATTAACGAATACCCCGAAAAATCGTTAGATCCGGGAAACCTGTTCTATCGCGTACGCAAAGCACCGGCCGTTCCGGACAGCCATGGAGAATATGACAGCCCGCCGATAGGCGTTACTGGAAATGGGAGATTTGACGCTGAGGATTTCCGAGTGTTATACGCTTCACCCGACTTGGAGGTATGCGTACACGAGTGCCGCTTCTCGGCAGAAGACGAGCTCTATGTGGCAACATTAAATACGACAAAACCACTTCGCCTGCTAAATTTGACTTCGATTCCGAAAGAAGACGTGACGGAGTTTGAAAGCCTAGATATTTCAATCAATATGCTGTTCCTCGCGAGACAGCATTCCTACGAAATAGCCAGACAAATTGCTACAAGAGCGCGAGATGAGGGATTCGATGGACTGATCTATCCTTCATATTTTTCCCAACTTCGGACGGGAGTTATTCCGTTAAGAACCACTTATGGCCTGTCCAATAGGAGGATTCCGGAATATCAGGAGATTGAGGAAGCGTTGTCCGTTCCCAACTACGCGTTTTTTGGGCAACCGATTGATGAAGGCAAGATCAACGTGCGCTGTATTAATAAAATGGTGATAAGCCGAGTAGAATATGGGTTTCATTTTGGTCCAGTCGGAATCTAACAAGGCCGTAAACGCACATTTTGCGCTCGCTGCGCCCACTACAAATGCGCCGGTTACGTCTGGCGTTATCTCATAAAATCGTATATCTAGAATTTATGGACGAAATACTTATTGGTTTGCAGCTTCTTGCCTTACTGGGGATAGGCGGCCTTTTTCTAATCCGAAAATATTTATTCTCGTATTCTTCTGAAAAGGGCAAGAACCTCGCAACAAAAGAAGACATTGAAGAAATAACTCGAAAGGTTGAAGAGATCAAAACAGAGTACTTGGGAGAGATTGAAAGATTGAAGGTCGAATTGTCTGTGCTTTCGCGAAAACACGATATCCTTCTAGATGAAAAGGTTAGGGTTTTCAAAAAACTTCAGAAAAGATTGGTCGATTTTAAGAAATATTGTGAAGCGGCGCTTGGGTCCTACGGAGATCGAGGTGAATTTCATCCGAACCTAGAAGTCTTAGATAAAGATATTGATAAAGCATCACTTCAACATATTACTGCTTTGCATGAGATTGTGCAGGAGGATTTTATCTTTTTGTCGGAAGAGTCGAGACGCATACTTTCCGAACTACGTGGTAACTGCTCCATAATGTGTAGCATGGAATTGGCAATTCACGGAAATGAAGACAACCCCGAAATAATGTCTAGCGCTCCATCAGTTTATGAGGGAGCAATGAGTAATATCGACAATTGCCTTCAGAGCTTGTATGAAGAGCTTAAATTTCCGTCA
Source organism: Thiogranum sp. (assembly GCA_024102665.1). Taxonomy (GTDB): domain Bacteria; phylum Pseudomonadota; class Gammaproteobacteria; order DSM-19610; family DSM-19610; genus Thiogranum. Next base: position 77,633 of record JAGFJP010000103.1, read on the forward strand.
AATGAAAAATAGAGATAACAAGTGGGTCAAGGTCGCGCCCGTTGGTCGCTGGGACCTTGCTAATCGCTCTGCCCCTGACCCATATTCCTTAGGCCCAAAAAGTCAGGAGCATTGAATTGGGATTTCCTAGGCGAGTAAGGGAGCAGATACTTATAGACACTGCTAGGCATTGTTGTGTCTGTCATCGATACAAAGGAGTTAAGGTAGAAGTCCACCATATTGAGCAGGAAGCTAATGGTGGTGAAAATACCTACGAGAATGCTATAGCCCTATGTTTTGATTGCCATGCCGATGCAGGACATTACAATCCGCATCACCCAAGAGGCACGAAGTTCTCACCAGAGGAACTGAGAAAAGCCAAAGAAAAATGGATTGACTTGGTTGAACGCCATAATATCTCTCAGCCTAAAGTGCTTGATAGTTTTTATTGCAGGTACTTTATTGCTAAAAACTTCGAGCATTTAGTCGAGATCGCCGATGGCGATCTTGCACGGTTTCCTGTCGAAAACCCTTTATTGGTAAATAATTCAGTAATTGAGTCTCTTCGGAAGATTATCAGTAAGCATCCTCATACTTATAGACATGCTAATGCACGTGGCAGGGCCCTACCCAGCCTAGATGAGTACGCACACCTATATCCGGATGCGACTGTACCTGACACGTCAGATGGGGGATTGTCATATTTTGAGACGGTTAGGACCCCATCAAGAGGAGAGTTAAAAGAGTTAGTAGGGGAGGATGGATTGCTAAGTATTATGCTCGATAGTGACTTGTCTATCGAGCAAATAGCTATGGCGGTCGGGTATCGCGATGACTGCGGGGGGACGCCGTTACAAGAAGAATATGTCTTCAGAAAACTGTGGTGCTCGTTTCTTGCGGTTACCAATATATCCGGTAGCCCAAAAGCAATCCGATCACTTAGAAGTGCTCTTTTAGAGGGATCTGGGTTTAATGCCTTTGATGCGGCGAGCATCACAGAGAAAATAATTCCGCTACCCCGAGCCCCCGTTCCTCATAATGCGAGTGTTTTAATTCCTCTGGCTATTATATTGCCACCGTTTTCCCCGCTCCATAGCAATAGGTGGTCAGAGACATATGATTATGAGAGACATGTCCAAGTAGTCCGGCATGAAGGAGTATCAGGGGGTGATACAAGCGATATCTTGACATTTGGAGATAGAGTATTTCCGTGCTCTATTATTTATGACTTAGATGGAAACAATGTAGAGCAATCTATTCACGAATTTGATTTGAGCAATATGTACACTATTGATCGGTTTTGGGAGTGCGGCTCATGTCCACACATATTTTTCAGAGCTGAAACTCTCTCGTACGCAAGAGAGCTCCTCGCTCATTGCTGCAAATCCATTGGTGCCGAAAGCTTCAGCATTCCGGAAGGTGTAGATGAATTGATAATAGCTGAAATTGAAGATGAGACGACCGAACTAATATCAATATCAATTAACGGTGTTGTCGTTCGTGAAAATACATTCCTCACAAAAGGCAAGTACCTTGCACTTCCCGTAACCCCGGGAGATCACGTAAGGGTTGTCGGTCAGTACACTCCTGTGGCCGATGGCATGAAGGATGGCCTTCATGGGATTATGCGGAACGAACTTGTAGGTGAGTTTTTGAATTGGGCCAATCGAGGACTAACGAATACTTACACTCGGACAACCTAGAAATATGCTACTTCGCTTTGTGTTTCTAGGTTGCCAGTGAAATAGGCGTTAATGTTCTTTTGTCTTTTCTGCGGTCTGCTGAATGCCCGAAAGTGGCCGAACCCGGTATTACATGGAACTCTTATGCGACTTCTCTAACAGACGGGGTTCGACCCATTTCGGTCATTCGGCACCCTTCGTTGCCTCTCTGCTTACTATTGCTCCCAGATCAGTATATCGCCAGCTTGTTTTACGAACCGAATTCTAATAGCGTCCTGATAGTCACCAAGAATATTGCGATTATCAAAAAACTCATAAATACGATTTGGCTGACGGGAGGTTGGCTATGGATAATCCTTGGACCATAGGTATCGGGTGCTCATTAATTGCCGCAGCTATTTGGTATTTTCTTGAAAAGGTCTTTCGGCGGCTTGCTGATCGGTCTGGCCAGATCACAGCATCTAATTGGAAGATCAGGGTTTTCGCCATTATTGTGAGCACTCTATTGTTTATGTTTGGGAATATCCTTCAGCCTGCAGTGCAAGAACTACTGGAACCTGACCATATTCACTGGAATCTAATCAAATTAATGCGAGAGCATCTTCCGGGAACATTGCTTCTCTTGCTCTTTGTGGGTGGTTTGCTGCCCGGAATAATCACTGGCCTAGGTGCCGCTAAAGGCCGCTCTCTGAATCAACGTATTTGGTTCGGAATAAGTTCTGCGGTAATTGCTTTAGTAATTCTTGATACAGTGGCCTTTTTTCACAACCGCAACTCATTTCTACAATCAGAAGTCGTCGAATTCAGAGCAATGGCTGATTTCGGCAACTATTATTTTTCCCTATTGAGCAACGTATTTGGTGGAGTTGTAGCCGGGCTTGTTGTTGGTTCTGCCACACATCTTTTCGCCTGTGCGCTGTCCGATAGCCAAATTAATGAACAAGGCTAATACATAATAAATACGGGCCTACTCGAGATGTACGCCTTTCGTGGTGTAGTAATCTCCGAGATCCTGAACGTTTTATTTGGCTGTTCTCGGTAGGACAGACTAACTGTTTTTACCGGCTACTTCTGCGGTATCTCAGGCCTTCCCGCGATCATCGGGAAGGTCGCTTTGTGGCCGACAGTCGCCGATCAGGATGTCCGGTAACGCTGAGACGAGGATTGGAAGCACATCAGCCATTTTTGTCATAAAATAGGTTAGCATAAGCACGTAACTCATTGACGTGCCGGATTCTCACGCTATCCGACATTCTCAAATTGGATGCCGATCCACAGGTTGGTCGCGGGATTCATTCAGTCTCGTGTACACAATTTAACATAATATACATTATGCGTACTCAGATATATGAATCCAGGCCGCCCCATACCGCCTGACACCTTCCACCGCGGTATGCGCTGACACCGTCAACCCGTGCTCCAGGCGCGCGGTCGCTGCATGCCGGCGATTTTGCAGGCCTGCTTCACGTAGCCATACGGAAACAGCCGGTAGAGATGATTCTTGGCGCTCTTCTTGTCGTCGTGGCCTTGCTCCTTGATCAGATAGTCCACGACGTGGCGTACATCGGGTGCCACGCGGTTCCTGGTCCAGTAACTGCGCATGAAGTGAAGAACCGGCCAATGGGCTTCGTCCAGCCGGATGCCTTCTTCTTCGGCCAGAGTTTGCGCCGCCGACGGATTCCAGCGTTCGGGATCGATCAGATAGCCTTCGGGATCGCGTGCCGTTCCTGTTTCGGTAGTCATGACTGTCTCCTCGTTGAGCATCGACGGATATGACACCTATATCGGGTCACGCCGGCGACAGTCAAACGAGATTATTTGCTACGTAGTATCGATATCGACGATACGACCTGGTACATGGTCGCTTGACCACGCGTAGCGACGCTCTGTTCCCGTGTTTGCCCGGGTCTATCGAAAGATGTATATTATATGCCGCTTTTAACAATTATGCCCCGGAGACTCCTTGTGGCCACGAACACCGCTGACCGTGCCTCCGTACACGACGGCCCGCGCATCGCGCTATTCGATCTCGGTTTCAGACCGTTCTTTCTGTTCGCAGGCATCGCCGCACTGCTGCTGGTGCCGTTGTGGGTATACGCCTACCTGTCAGGTCATCTGGACTTGGGCTATTACACTGCCGTCGCCTGGCACAGCCACGAGATGATTTTCGGCTACACCGTGGCGGTAATTGCAGGATTTCTGCTGACTGCGGTGCGCAACTGGACCGGCATCGGAACACCGGGCGGCAAAGCCCTGGCGGGTCTGGTCGCACTCTGGCTGGCGGGCCGCATCGTACCGTTGTTTTCCGGCGTCGTACCACACTGGATGATTGCCGTGGTCGATACGGCGTTCCTCCCCGTCCTTGCTGTCACCCTGTCGGTGCCACTGCTGCGCAGCAGACAGAAGCACAATCTGGTGTTCCTGATCGTGCTTGCCGCCCTGACCGCGGCAAACATCATGGTGCATCTGCAGGCGCTGGGCTTGATGCAAACGACAGCTGCGCGCGGCGTCCATTCCGCTGTCTATCTCATCGTATTTCTGATCGTGGTTCTCGGTGGACGAGTCATTCCTTTCTTCACCGAAAGAGGCATTGCCGGCGCCAGCACGCGGCAATGGAAACCCGTTGAGTATTTTGCTGCGGGCGCGTTGATCCTGTTGATGGTGCTGGATCTGGCGGGTGCTGCGCCACGCGCAGTTATCGTTATCGCGACACTGGCGGCGATCGCGCACGGTATCAGGCTGTCTGGCTGGTACCATAGGTCGATCTGGTCCGTGCCGCTGCTCTGGGTGTTGCACCTGGGTTATGCGTGGTTAGTGGCAGGCTTCCTGTTAAAGGCGTTGTCCGCGGCGGGACTGGTCAATCCGATGCTCGCTATTCATGCGTTCACAACCGCCGGCATCGGTACCATCACGCTGGGCATGATGGCGCGTGTTTCGCTGGGACATACCGGACGCGCAATGCGCATCGGGCCTGCCATGGCCTGGGCTTTCGCGTTGGCCCATCTGGCGGGTGTTGCGCGGGTATTGCTGCCGATAGTGCTGCCTGCCGCTTATCCCGAATCGGTGGTACTGGCCGGAGCGCTCTGGAGCACTGCCTTTGCGATATTCGTGATCGCCTATGCCGGTGTATTGATCAGGCCGCGGGTTGACGGGCAACCCGGCTGACGCCCGGTACCCTGTCAGGTCGCCGCTGATCCATGAATTTCTCCCGCCAGTTCGCGCAGGCCATGGAGCGCCGTCTGCAATACCTCGCTGTCAGCCTCGCGTGCGAACACCATGTAGGCCGGATGGTCGAATTCGGGCCCGGTACTGACCCGAAACAGGCGGCCGTCGTCGATAAACGGCTGTGCCATGCGGATCGGCAGAAAACAGCTGCCGCCGTTGGCCAGGATCAACTGCACGCCGAGCCAGCCAATGTTGACGACCTGCGGCGGTCGCTCCAGGTCCGGGTAGCTCTCCCGGTGCTTGGCATAGAAGCCGGGGCCCCACTCCACGTATATGTAGTCGTCGTCGGGCCACTGGGTGTCGGACCGCGTGCTGACCAGCACCAGCGTCTCGTCGAACAGATGTTCGACCACCAGGCCGGGTGCGTGGCTGGGTGTGTACATGAGTCCGATGTCCAGCGTGCCCTCGATCAGGCGCCGCATCAGATCTTCCTCGAAACCGATTTCACTGCGAATCGAAACATCGGCCGCCGCATTGCGCATCCAGCCGACCCAGTGCGGCAGGAACCCTTCCCACAGTGCAATCCGCCCGCCTATACGGATGGTGGCGCGGTAGCGGCTGGGCAGACCGACGTCGTGCCTGGCTTGTTCCACTGTGAGTACCAGGGTCTTGGCGTGTTGCAGGAAGCGGCGTCCTGCTGCGGTCAGCGTGGCGCCGGCACGGTTGCGCACGAACAGCTTTGCGCCGAGATCGGCTTCCAGGTTCTGGATGCGCGCGCTGACAGTGGACTGGGTAACGTGCAACCGGTTGGCGGCCTCGAGGAAGCTTCCGTGGGCGGCAATGGCGAGAAAGGTGCGGGCTTGATCGATGTCCATGCCCCGGATATTACCTCGATATATCGAACCTTTCGATACCAGCATGCAATAAATATCGTTTGTTTGGCATTAGATTTGCCTTATATACTTCATTACACGTTGAATGACAGGAGACGGAAATGTCGAGCGCCTGCGCTGCCCGAGCCCCCGAACACAGCACGCTGGATCAGCTGGAACGCGATGAAGAAGGTTTCCTGCTCGATGCCCAGGACTGGCATCCGGGCCTGATCGATGCTTTCGCCGCCGAAGACGGTCTGGAGCTGACACCGGAGCGGCGTGAGATTATCGACTACATACGGTCGTATTTCGAAAGCAATTTCAGCGTTCCGGAAGCACGCGTGCTGCTCAGGCACATGGAGACGATCTGGGGCAAGGACCGCGCCACGCGGCGTTATCTGTACAAGCTGTTCCCGCGCGGTTACGGCCAGCAGGCCTGCAAGATTGCCGGCATGCGCAAACCGCGCAAGTTGATGCTGGACGTCTAACCCACCCCATGCGCAATTTCATCAGCGCCCTGCGCAGCTTCGCGGGGCTGGGCATCAATCGTACCGGTCACCTGGAAAAGTGGCTGTCGGCTGCCGGCGGTCTGGCCGGCATATCGGGCGTGATACTCATCAGCGAGGCTTATTTGGGATTCAACGGCAGCGCCGGGCTGGTCGCGTCCATGGGCGCTTCCGCCGTATTGCTGTTTGCAGTGCCTCACGGTCCCCTGTCGCAGCCCTGGCCGGTGCTTGGCGGGCACCTGGTTTCGGCTGTCATCGGTGTTGCCTGCGCAAAGCTGATTGCGCAACCGATGCTGGGTGGCGCGGCGGCGGTAGGCCTTGCCATCGGCGCCATGCATTACCTGCGCTGCATTCACCCGCCGGGCGGTGCGACTGCGCTGACGGCTGTCGCCGGTGGCGAGGCGGTACATGCACTGGGCTTTCACTATGTCCTCACACCCGTGTTGATGAACGTGATGGTCATATTATTTGTGGCGATCCTGTTCAACTTTCCGTTTGCGTGGCGTCGCTACCCGGCGGCCTGGGTACGCACCAGGCACGAGCCCACCACGTCGGCAGACAATGAGCAGGCCGTCCCGGCGGTATTTTCCCGCGAAGAACTCACCGCCGCCGCGGGCGCGATCGACACAACATCGAACATCGGCACGGATGATCTGGACACAGTGTGCGACCTGGCGCAATGCAACGCCGAAGCGCGAGGCATGGATGCGGCGGATATCCGTCTGGGCGGTTACTACTGCAACGGGGAATTCGGCGAGCGCTGGCAGGTGCGGCGGGTGATCGATGGCGCGGCCGGCGATGCCGGCGAATCCCCGGCGGACGAGGCAATAACCTTCACCGTGGTCGCCGGCGCCGGGCGCCGTCACACCTGTGCCACCACCCGCGCGGACTTCGCGGCCTGGGCGCGTTACGAAGTCCGCCTGAACGAAAGCTCCTGGCAGCGCGTCGATGTTCCGTCCCGCCCTCTCGCGAGCGGCGACGCTGCCTGAACCTGTTGCAAGGGAGATGATCCATGAGCAAGTCACACCGATCCCGACCCGGTCGCACTGATTTCCAGAAAGCCCTGCAGAGCATGGATACCTACATCGATATCACGGTGGATGATCTCATGGAACTGGCCGGACGCGCCGAGGAGCACGCCGCACGGCGCGCCGCGGAAACCCTGCGCGTGACCAACGTGATGAGCCAGCCGGTGCGCACGGTGCGCCCGCAGACGTCCCTGTCCGATGCCGCGCACCTGATGGTCAGCGAAGGCATCAGCGGGTTGCCGGTGGTCGACGACGACCAGCATCTCGTCGGTATTATTACGGAGGCCGACTTTTTGCGCGCCCTCGGCGTACCCGCGCATCAGCCGCACCACAGTCTATGGCAAACCCTGGAATCCTTGTTCAGTCACCTGTCCCGCCACGGCGAACTCGAGGCGCCGGACGACCCGGTGGGCGAGCACATGGTGCACGAGGTGGTCAGCATCGGGCCTGAACAGGATCTGCACGATGTCATCCAGGCGATGAAACAGCACCGGGTCAAGCGCGTGGTTGTCTGTGACGGCGAACGCCGGGTACTCGGCATGGTGACCCGATCCGACCTGGTGCGTGTGTTTTTCGACCGCTATACGCAGGGTATTGGTGATTCGCGCTGAAATGCCACAGGCTGATTGAGGCGAATGCCGGAGTTCGCGAACCACGTTACGCCTGTCGGCCGGGATCAGGTCAGGATCCGTTCCACTCGCAGCCTGATAATCGCGCGGTCCGTGGTTTGTTCCACGACAAATCGCCACCCGGACTCGACCACCGATTCACCGGTCGCCGGGATACGGCGCAGGCGCGATTCCACGAAACCACCCACGGTGTGAAACTCGGTCGACGGCAGCTGAATCTCGAGCAACTCGTTGATCTCCGCCACGGACACCCGTGAATCCACCAGGTAGACCCCCTCCTCGATCTGCTGGTATGAGCGTCTGCGCCGCGGCTGGATTTCATCGAAGTCGTAGCCGACCTTGATTTCACCCACCACTTCTTCGAGGATGTCCTCCATGCGTATCATGCCGATGGCCGAGCCGAACTCGTCGACCACGATCGCCATGTGATCTTCGCGCTCGCGCAGCAGCGGCAGCACTTCGTCGATGTTCTGCAACGGTGACACGTACAGCGCCGGCTTGATCAGTTCTTCCAGCGGGCGTTCTTCCAGTTCCCTGTCCATCAGGTCCCATACCGTCAAGGTCACCACACCCACCACGTTGCCGGTGTTGCGCTCGTATACCGGCAGGCGATTGTAGCCGTGGCGGCGCACCAGTCCGAAGGCTGTGCGGGTATCGTAACGGCGGTCGATGGCGATGATTTCGGCCAGCGGCACCATGGCCTCGCCGACACTGGTATCGGCGAAACGCGCGGCGCGGCGAATGCGCGCATGGTCGAAGACATCGACGTGCGCGCCGCGATTGGCCATCTCGACCACGGTGCGGATCTGCTGCCGGGTGATAAACAGGTTGTGGGCAGCGCCGTGCCCTCCGGCGAGCAGTGCCGCCAGCCGCGCCACCAGCGAGAAAACGGCGATCACCGGGTAAAGCAACAGCCGGAACAAGCGCAGCGGGTGGATGACCACCGGTGCCAGCCGGTCGGCATTCTGCTGGTAGACGCTCTTGGGCACGATCTCTCCCAGCGTCAGCAACAGCGGCGTGAAAATCAGGAACGCGTAAAGATCACCGTATTCCCCGAACAGGCGGATCATGGCCAGGGTGGCCAGGGTAGTGAACACCACAACCGCGATGTTGGTGCCCACCAGCGTGGTGGTCAGCAGCACATCGGGGCGCTCGAACATCTGCAGTACCAGCCGCGCGCCTTTATGTCCCTGGTTGGCCCTGGCATGCAAACGTATTTTGTCGGCATTGACCAGCGCCATTTCGGAGCCGGAGAAAAAGCCCTCCAGCAACAGCAGCGCAACCATGGCAAGGATCATCCATACTGCGTCCATTAGCCTATCCCTCCCTTTCCTGGCGATGCGCCTCGTTGTCACCGTCCGAACGTTCCGCTACCCGGCCCTCTTCCGGTTGTTCCGCTTCTTGCTGTTCTTTCCCGGTGGCGTCTGCAGGTGTTTCCGGGAGCGGTTCCGGTTCGCGCCAGGCATCGCCGCGCGCCACCCGCACGCGGGTAATACGTTGATCCCTGACTTCCAGCACCGTCATCCGGAACTCCTCCAGCCTCACCTCGTCGCCGACCTGCGGCAGGCGGTCGAGATGGCGGAACAGAACACCACCGATGGTGGTCATGCGCGGATCCTCGATACCGAAATTGGTCAGGTTGTTGAAATCGACCAGCTTCATTTCACCCGGTACTTCGTAGACATTTTCGTCGCGCTCGGCATAAAGCGCCTGGCCTTCGATTTCGCCGGACAGGTGGCCGAATATAAAAGTCAGCACATCGCGCATGGTCACCAGGCCTTCGACACCGCCGAATTCGTTGAGTACCAGCGCCGCGCGCGCGTTGGTGGTCTTGAAAAAATCGAACATCTCGTCGACTTTCTTGGTCAGCGGCACGATCACCGGGGGTGACAGGATGTCGGCCGGCTTGAGCGTCGCCAGGTCCACCTTGTCCAGCACCAGGGGCAGGATTTTCTCGATGTGCAGAAAACCGACGATGTTGTCGTGCTGACCGCGGAATACCGGTACCCGGCTGTGTTTGACCGCCCTGAAGGATGCCACCATGTCGGGCACGCTCTGCTCGACGTCGATAAAGTCGACACGGGTGCGCGGAGTCATGATGTGCACCACCTCGGTGCTGCCCGCCTCCAGCAGGTGATGGATAAGGGATCGCTCGGTGGCGCGCAGTTCGCCTTCCTTTGCAACCTGGTCGACGATGCTCAGGAACTCGTCGCGCTGCAGTATGTTCTCGGGGGCGCGCTCCGGTCCCACCATCCAGGTGGTCAAGCGGTCGGAGACGCCGCGGATCGCCCAGCGCAGCGGCGTGATCGCCTTCACCCACAGGTTCATCGGAGCCGCGACCACGCCGGTGCTTACGCGCACGGGATTGGATACGGCGATGGTCTTGGGCGTGATTTCCCCGAACAGCAGCAGCAATGGCACCATCAACAGCACGCTGATGATACCGGCACGCTCTTCGCCATAGAGCGACACCAGGATGCCGGTGGCATTGGCAACCGCTGCAATGTTGACCAGCTGGTTACCGCACAGGATGGAGATGATCAGCCGGCGCGGCGAATCGAGCAAGGCGTGCAGGGTGGCGGAATGCGGATGATGCTGGCGCCACAACTGCTGAAGATCGAGCCGCGACAGCGAGAACAGCGCGGTTTCGGATCCGGCAAAAAACGCCGAACCCAGCAACAGCAAAACCTGTAACAGCAACCGGACCATCATTTCCGGCTGCATCAGCAGCGCCGGGTCAAAGGCAAGGAACTCCCCGGTTGCCTGGAGATACTGCGACAGCAGCTGTGGAAATGTCTCTAGCAATGCATCGGCCGCCAGGGTATGGGTGAAAAAAACGGTACGACATAGCGCCCGGTCAGGATAGCTCAAACCGCCGGCAATAGCATGTCCGCGACGAAGGCGCGGCGACACGCAATCTTCATGGAACGGTCACGGTTCTTTCATATCCCGGGGCTAGCCTTCACAAAACCACCGGGGGTGACGCGCGTATGACCGCCATCAACCGCTACCGTTCTATCTGGATCTCGGACACCCACCTGGGCACCCGTGGCTGCAAGGTGGATTTCCTGCTCGATTTCCTGCGTCATAACGAATCCGATTATCTCTACCTGGTCGGTGACATTGTCGATGGCTGGGCGCTGAAACGCAGCTGGTACTGGTCACAGCCGCACAACGACGTGGTGCAGAAAATTCTCAGGAAGGCGCGCAAGGGCACCCGGGTAATCTATATCCCCGGCAACCATGACGAGTTTGCGCGCGACTATGTCGACCTGCTGTTCGGCGGTATCACAGTGGCTGAACGCGCCGTGCACAGGACCGCCGACGGACGCCGCCTGCTGGTCATGCACGGCGATGAATTCGACGGTGTGGTGGCCTGCCACAAATGGCTGGCGGTGCTGGGCAGCCGGTCCTACGAGTGCGCACTGGCGCTGAATCACTGGTTCAATCACATCCGCCGCAAACTCGGCTACCCCTACTGGTCGCTGTCGGCCTACCTCAAGCACAAGGTCAAGAATGCGGTACAGTTCATACACAACTTCGAACAGGCGGTCAGCGCCGAAGCGGCGCGCTGCAAGGTCGATGGCATCGTCTGCGGTCATATTCACAAGGCCGAGATCCGCGAAATCGATGGCGTGCTGTACTGCAACGATGGCGACTGGGTGGAAAGCTGCACCGCGCTGGCGGAAACCGTGGAAGGCAAGCTGGAAATCGTGCACTGGGGTTACCTGCTCGGGGAGATGCGCGATCTGGTGCGGTCCGGCGCAATCGGAGCCAGGGAGACTGCCGCCGCCGAATAGGGTGTGCCCGTTCCGGAAGCCTCGCCTGACATGAAAATTCTCATGATTTCGGATGTCTATTATCCGCGCGTCAACGGCGTGTCGACATCCATCGCGACTTTCCGCAAGGCGTTGCACGACCTCGGACACGAGACCGCGCTGGTGGCGCCGGACTATCCGGGCTTCAGCGAAACCGACGACAGCATTTTACGCGTGCCCTCCCTGTACCTGCCGTTCGATCCCGAAGACCGGATGATGCGCCTGCGGCCGTTGCGACGCTGCCTCCAGGCGCTCGCCGCGCAACAGTTCGACCTGATCCACATTCATACGCCGTTTATCGCGCATCGCGCCGGCGTGCCGCTGGCGCGCGAACTCGGCATCCCGGTGGTCGAAACTTATCACACCTATTTTGAAGAATACTTTCACCATTACTTTCCGCTGCTGCCGCGGGCCTGGATGCGTCTTGCGGCGCGCGAGGTGTCACGCCGCATGGGGCGCAACCTGGACGGACTGATCGTGCCTTCGCTGGCCATCGAACGGGCACTGCGCGGCTATGGTCTGGAAGTTCCGATACGCATCATACCCACCGGCCTGGACCTGGCAGAATTCGTTCCAGGCGACGGACAGCGATTCTGTCACACGCACGGGCTGACACCGGACCGCCCGACGCTGGTTTACGTGGGTCGTGTCGCGCATGAAAAGAACATCGGGTTCCTGCTCGAAGTGCTGGACCAGGTCCGCCGCACGCGTCCCGAGGCGCGCCTGATTATCGCCGGCGAAGGACCGGCGCGGCGCGCGCTGCAGCGCCAGGTCGCCCGGCTGAAGCTGAATGACAATGTCGTTTTTGTCGGCTACCTGCAGCGCGGTCAGCCGCTGTGGGATTGTTATGCGGCGGGTGATGCCTTTGTGTTCGCCTCCCGCACCGAAACCCAGGGCCTGGTGCTGCTCGAGGCGCTGGCACTCGGCGTGCCGGTGATATCCACTGCAGAGCTGGGCACCTATGACGTGCTGAAAGACTGCGCCGGCGCCGTGCTGGCCGAACCCCGGGTCGCGGATTTCACTGCCAGCGTTTTGAGGTTGCTGGATAATCGCGATCTGCGACTGCAACTGGGCAGTCGCGGCAGGCTGGACGCCGCGCGCTGGTCTGTCGAATCGACCAGCTGCGCTCTGGTAGGTTATTATGAGGCACTTTTGGGGAGCGGAACCCCGGCCAGCCTGCCCGTCGCAGAGACCGCAATCTGACCGCCCGCTTGGTTGCGTCACCGCGCCTTTACTATCGCGGAGCGAATTACAGTCATGGCCAATCACAATCAGAGCAACGGGCTCAAGCGTATCTGGAAGGCTGCGTTCTACTCGATCTCCGGCATCAGGCTCACCTACCGGACCGAGGCGGCATTCCGCCAGGAACTGATGCTGTGCGTTATCCTCATACCGCTCGCATTCTGGACAGGCACCACGGCGGTGGAACGCGCCCTGCTGATCGCCAGCTGCCTTATGGTTCTGGTCACGGAACTGCTCAATTCCGCTATCGAAGCCGTGGTGGACCGTATTGGCTCGGAACACAATGAACTGTCCGGCAAGGCCAAGGACATTGGTTCAGCCGCGGTATTCATCAGCCTCTGGACGGCCGGCATAATCTGGGTTCTGATCGGCTACGAGCGTCTCAGCAATCTGGCAGCGGGAGCCTGACGCCGGCACTTGCTCCTGCCGGCGTGACAGGTCAGTCTCAACTCCGACAGGCTACCGGTGTTAAGATCCGGTGCATGTCGCCAACAGCCCTCTCGAGTTGCCTGAGGGGCGGATGTACTCAGGCCTCGATCCATGAACGGTGAAATCCAGATCAATCCACTGCACTGGCTGATACTCGCCCTGCACGTGCTCCTGTCACTGTACACGGCGGGTCATGCATTGCTGTATAAACGCGATCCCCGGGCGGCGTTTGCCTGGATCGCGGTTTCACTGAGCTTCCCTTTCGTCGGCCCCTTGCTGTATTTCCTGTTCGGTATAAACCGGGTCCGTACACGCGGGCGTCAACTGGGGCCAGCGTTGCGGCTGCGATTACCCGCCGGTCACGAACGTTCCGAAAATGAAACCGGGAGATTGCCGCCTGCAGCCGAGGTAAGCTGGGAATACCGGGAACTGGCGCGAATCTCCGACGCGGTGACACGCCGGCCGTTGCTGGACGGCAATCATGTTGAATTGCTCCATAACGGTGAACAGGCCTACCCGGCAATGCTGGAAGCGATCGATGCGGCCCGGCACAGCGTGTACCTGTCCACCTATATTTTCGATACCCGTGGCGTCGGACATTGCTTTGTCGACGCCCTGGGAAACGCGGTCGCGCGCGGTGTCGCAGTCAGGGTGCTGATGGACGGCTTTGGCGAGCTTTACTCGTTACCCTGGGCAAGTCGTTCACTGAAGCGCGTGAAGGTACCTGTTGCACGATTTCTGCCGCCCAGACTGCTTCCGCCGAGCTTTCATGTGAATTTGCGCAATCACCGCAAAATCCTGGTGGTCGACGGCAGTATCGGCTTCACCGGGGGCATGAACATCGGGGACCGGCACATGGCAGCCGACCTAGCCAACCCCTCGCGCACCGTGGATGCGCATTTCCGTGTCACCGGACCGGTGGTCAGCCAGATCGAGGAAGTGTTCCTGAAGGACTGGGCATTCGCGACCGGCGAAGTGCGCGGGGCGTCCGATGTCGCGGCCAGTCCGGCACAGGGCCAGGCCATCTGCCGGGTTATTGTCGACGGGCCCGATGAGGATCTGGACAAACTGGCCATGGTGCTCATCGGCGCCGTTTCGGCGGCGCAGCACTCGCTGTATATCATGACGCCGTATTTTCTGCCTTCCCGGGAACTGATCTCCGCCTTGCAGGCCGCGGCGCTGCGCGGTGTCGACGTTTGCGTCATCCTGCCGGAGAAGAACAACCAGCCGCTGGCGCACTGGGCCGCGCGCAACCTGTTATGGGAGCTGTTGCACTGGGGTGTCCAGGTCTACTACCAGCCGCCGCCGTTCGTGCACAGCAAGCTGTTCGTTGTCGACGAACACTATGTGCAGGTGGGGACGGCCAACATCGATCCGCGCAGTCTGCGACTGAACTTCGAGCTGGCCCTGGAGATCTACGACAAGAACTTTGCAACCCTCATCACCGAACATTTCAACAGCGTGCGTGCCCGATCGAAATGCCTGACAGTTGACCAGATGGATCAACGTCCCTTGCCGGTGCGATTGCGCGATGCGCTGGCATGGCTGTTTTCGCCATACCTTTAGCCCGGCCTATTCAAGAGAATTCCCTGTCCTGCCAATACAATGGAAACGCGCGGGCATTGCCGGGATCGTCGTGTTGCCCGGCTTGCAAGACCCTTGCTTTGAGCGTATTTTTGCATGCAATCATGAAAACACCGTTTCAACAACTGCTGTCCGTCTGGCTTGCCATCGTGCTGGCGGCGGCGCCGTTGCCCGTGTTTTCTGCGTTGCAGACCGGTAATGGCGAGGCGCATTGCATGACCATGAACGCGTCGCAACATGCGGAACATGGGTCCATGACCAACGCCGCGCACGGGCACCGGCACAGCGAAGCGCCTCAGACGCAAGCATCGTGCAAACACTGTGATGACAATCGCTGCGAAAGCGGAGCTTGCGCCGACCAGGGCTGTTCACCCTGCCACGCCGCCAACCTGATAATGGCACCCGTGTTTCTGGCAGCCTTGATCCGCTATTCGGAAGTCCGCCCGCTGGGTGCCGCTTCCAATCTGGTTTCGCTGACATATCCTCCCCTGTTGCATCCCCCCTCCGCTCTTCACACTCTTTAGATCTGCGCGCCACGCCGCGGTCGGGTGAACCGTTCGTTCGCCTGTTAAACTGCCTGCGGAACGCGCCCCGATTGTTCACAATCTGTGATGGAGTCTCACGATGTCCGGATACGGAAAAACCGGCAGCCTGCATCCTCTTGCCGCACCGCCGTCTTTGCAGCGGTGGATGCCCGGATGCCTGCTGCTCATGTCGGCGCTGCTGTTGCCGGTCACCGGCGCCGCCGCCGAACCATTGTCATTGCGCGAAACGGAAGAGCTGGCGTTGTCAAAAGACGTTACCGCTCCACGCTTCGAAGCTTTGGCGGCAGCGCGCAATGACCAGGCCGTTGCCGACGGTCAATTACCCGACCCCAGGCTGAAGCTTGGTGCCGCGAACCTGCCCATAGACAGCTTCGATCGTACCCGGGAACCGATGACCCAGATGCAGTTGGGTGTGCAGCAGGCGTTCCCGCCGGGCAGAACGCTGAAGCTGAGCAGCGAGCGTGCGAACGTCCTGGCCGAAGCGGATCTGGCACGCGCCCGCGCAAAGCGCGCGGAAGTCCTGCGCGAGGTACGTGAGCGTTACCTGGAGCTCTACTACCATGTCGCGGCCGGGCAAATCATCGAAGCCAGCCGCGAGCTGTTCAGTCAGCTGGTGGATGTCACCCGTTACCATTATGCCGCCGGGCGCAATAACCAGCAGGACGTGCTACGTGCCAGCGTCGAGCTGTCTCTGCTGGAGGACCGGCTCACACGTGTCAACACCGATGCGGACCGCGCACGCGCAGAACTGGGCAGATACATCGGCCAGCAAGCCGCGGGCCGGGCACCGGATTCGCAGTTTCCGCAGCTGCCGGCCCCGCCGTCGCTTGAAGCAATACGCGCCGCCCTGGATGTTCATCCGTTGCTGCAGGCGGAAAACCGCATCGTAAAGGCCGAGCAGATCGGCGTCGATATCGCGCGCCAGCGCTACAAGCCGGGCTGGATGCTCGACGTAACCTATGGCAATCGCGGCGGTGAGAATGCCGACGGCAGCGATCGCGATGATTTTCTTTCGGCAATGGTCACCATGGATCTGCCGCTGTTCACGGACAAGCGACAGGACCGTGTGCTGGCGACCCGCCAGCACGAAGTGGAAGCTGTGCGGCTCAATCGCGAGGATCAGTATCTCCAGCTTCTGCGCAGGCTGGATTCGGATTATGCCGAGTGGTTCAGGCTGGGCGAACGGAAAGACCTTTATCGGCAACAGATCGAACCGCAGGCGCTGGACAACGCGCGTGCATCGGTGGCCGCATACAAGAGCGGCGTGACAGAGTTTACCGGCGTAATGCGCGCCCGTATCACAGAGCTGGATGTCAGGCTGCAGAGTCTGCGTGTGATTGTTGATCGCAGCAAGGCACAGGCGCGCCTGCTGTATCTGGCCGCCGGCGTTGTGTCCGGCGAAGGAGACAAGCGATGAAAAGGCACGGGTTCCCGATCTGGTTCAGTGCGGCGGCCCTGGTTACAGGACTGCTACCGCACCCTGTCCTTGCGCAAGCTGACGAGGGGCGCGAGATTCTTTACTGGGTCGCCCCCATGGACCCGAACTACCGCCGCGACAAGCCCGGCACGTCTCCCATGGGCATGGATCTGGTGCCAGTGTATGCCGATCAACAGACAGCCGGCGGCGAAGTGAGCATCGACCCGCGCATCGTGCAGAATCTCGGCGTGCGCACGACGACAGTGGAACGTGGAAAGCTGTGGCGCAGGATCGATACGGTCGGCTACGTGGCGTTCGATGAGCGCAGAATCAGTCACGTTCATTTGCGTACCGATGGCTGGATTGAAAAGCTCAACGTGAAATCCGATGGCGAGGCGGTGCGCAAGGGCGATGTGTTGTTTGAACTGTACTCGCGGGAACTTCTCAATGCACAGGAGGAATACCTCCAGGCCTTGCGTGGCAGCAATGACTATCTGAAGCGCGCTTCCCGCGATCGTCTTGAAGCGCTGGGAATGAGCTCCGAACAGATCAAGGAGGTAGCTCGTGAGCGTACTGCCGTGCGCAATGTACGGGTCCTGGCAATGCAGGATGGTATTGTGCATGGACTCAATGTGCGCGAAGGGATGTATGTCAAGCCAATGACCGAGGTCCTGACACTGGTCGATCTTGCCAGTGTATGGTTGCTGGTCGACGTGTTCGAGCGCCAGTCGCAATGGGTCGCGATGGAGCAGCCCACGGAGGTGCGCATTCCTTACCTCCCCGGTCGCCTGTGGCAAGGCAGCGTAGAGTTTGTGTACCCGACTGTCGATGCCAAAACGCGTACGCTGCGCGCCCGCTTGCAGTTTGACAACCCGGATTCTGTGCTAAAGCCCGGCATGTATGCCGATGTCCGCATCTTCGCCGGACCCAAAGACAATGTTCTGAGCGTGCCACGTGAAGCGGTAATCCGCACCGGCAGCACCGAAAGGGTCATTGTTGCACTGGGCGATGGAAGGTTCAGCGCTCGGGGAGTGATGACCGGTATCGAGAGCGGCAACTGGACGGAAATAACCGACGGCTTGAGCGAGGGAGAACAAGTGGTCACGTCCGGGCAGTTCCTGATCGACTCGGAAGCGAGCATCAAGGCCAGTTTCGAGCGCCTCGGACGCGGGGAACCGGGCGAGAGTCCGGACCCGGATCCAATGCCGATGAGCGACAAGCCATGATCGCGAAGATCATCGGATGGTCGATACGCAACCGGGCACTGGTATTGCTGCTGACGTTTGCGCTCGTCCTGTTCGGCCTGTATTCGCTCAAGCATACACCTCTGGATGCGATTCCTGATCTCTCGGACGTCCAGGTCATCGTCAAAACCAGTTATCCGGGCCAGGCACCACAGGTCGTCGAAGATCAGGTCACTTATCCCATTACCACTACCATGCTTTCGGTGCCAAAGGCGACGGTGGTAAGGGGTTATTCGTTCTTCGGCGATTCCTATGTGTATGTCCTGTTCGAAGACGGAACCGATCTGTACTGGGCACGTTCGCGCGTGCTGGAATACCTTAGCCAGGTGCAGAGCCGCCTCCCGGCAGCCGCCTCATCGGCGCTGGGACCGGACGCAACCGGTGTGGGCTGGGTCTACGAATATGCGCTGGTTGATCGCAGTGGCAAGCATGATCTTGCCCAGCTTCGCAGCATCCAGGACTGGTTCCTGAAATTCGAGCTGCAAACCGTGCCGGGGGTATCGGAGGTCGCCACTGTCGGCGGCATGGTCCGTCAATACCAGATCGTGGTCGACCCGAACCGCCTGCGTGCCTATAACATACCGCTGGGGAAAGTTAAGCGGGCGGTCCAGCAAGGCAACCAGGAAACCGGCGGCTCGGTCATAGAACTGGCCGAAGCTGAATACATGGTGCGAGCCACGGGATACATCCAGGGCATCGAGGATCTGAGGCAAATCCCGCTCGGTTTGAACGCCAACGGGACACCGGTCCTGCTAAAGGATGTAGCCGACATACAGCTCGGTCCACAGCTGAGGCGCGGCGTCGCCGATCTCGATGGCGAGGGCGAAGTCGTCGGTGCCGTGGTAGTGATGCGTTGGGGCGAAAACGCGCTGACCACAATCAACGGCGTCAAGCGCAAGCTCGAGGAGTTGCGTCGCAGCCTGCCGGAGGGCGTCGAGATCGTACCCACCTACGACCGCTCCGGTCTCATCGAGCGGGCGGTCGCCACGTTGCAGGAACGACTGATCGAGGAGTTTTTCATCGTCGCGCTGGTGTGCGCCGTGTTCCTGTTTCATCTGCGTTCTTCGCTGGTAGTGATTCTCAGTTTGCCAGTGGGCATTCTTGCGGCGTTCGCGATCATGTATCTGCAGGGCATCAACGCCAACATCATGTCCCTCGGAGGGGTCGCCATTGCCATCGGCACCATGGTCGATGCGGCGATAGTCATGATCGAGAATGCGCACAAGCAGCTGGAGCGCGAAGGCGCCGGTCAACGTAACCGCTGGGAAGTGGTAGAGCGCGCGGCGACTGAAGTCGGTCCGCCACTGTTCTTCTCGCTACTCATCATCACCCTCAGCTTCGTGCCGGTGTTTACGCTCGAGGCGCAGGAAGGACGGCTGTTTTCGCCGCTTGCCTTCACCAAGACCTACGCCATGGCCGCTGCGGCGGGGCTTTCGATAACGCTCGTGCCGGTGTTGATGGGTTATTTCATTCGCGGAAAAATCGTTGCGGAGAAAAATAATCCCGTCAACCGCGTGCTGATCGCTGCTTACCGGCCCGTGATCAACCTGGCTCTGAAAGCTCCGAAGACTGTGCTTCTGATCGCGACTTTGACAGCCGCGTCCATGCTCTGGCCGTTGAGCGGCTGGTGGCCGCTGCAGGAACGCATCGGCACCGAGTTCATGCCGCCGCTGGACGAAGGCGATCTCCTGTATATGCCCACCACCTTTCCTGCCATATCGGTCGGCAAGGCGCAGGAACTGCTGCAACAGACCGACAAGCTGATAAAGACAGTACCGGAAGTGCATCGCGTGTTCGGGAAGGTTGGCCGCGCCGATACGGCAACCGATCCGGCACCGTTGACCATGATCGAGACCACGATTCTGCTCAAGCCGCGCGACCAGTGGCGCACGGGAATGACACCGGAAAAGCTTCGGCAGGAGTTGAACAGAACCGTCGATATTCCCAGTCTGGCCAACACGTGGATTCCGCCGATCGCGACCCGCATCGACATGCTGGCGACGGGTATCAAGACACCTGTCGGCATCAAGGTGGCCGGCGAAGATCTGTCGGTGATCCAGACGATCGGGGAAGATATAGAAAGAGTGTTGAAGCCACTCAGTGGCACAGTCTCGGTGTTTTCAGAGCGCGTGGCCGGCGGGCGTTATTTGATGGTCGATATCGACCGCGTAGCGGCTTCGCGATTCGGCCTCAGTGTGGCCGACATCCAGGAAATCGTGCAGTTCGCTATTGGCGGCATGAACATTACGGAAAGCGTCGAGGGGCTGGAGCGTTACCCTGTGAATCTCCGCTATACGCGGGACGTGCGCGATTCGCTCGACAAGTTGCAGAACCTGCCCATTGTCACTCCCAGCGACGCGCAGATCTCTCTTGGCGACGTTGCCCGGATCGCGATCGAAGATGGCCCGGGGATGATAAAGAGTGAAAACGCCCGGCCCAATGGATGGATCTTTGTGGACATCGAGGGTCGCGATCTGGGCGGCTACGTCGCCGAGGCGCAACGGGTGGTGTCCGAACAGGTCGATCTGCCGGCAGGCTATTCGATAAGCTGGTCGGGTCAGTATGAGTATATGCAGCGCGCCGCCGAGCGGCTCACGGTCGTGATCCCGGTAACCCTGGCGATTATCGTTTTACTGTTGTATCTGAACTTCCGGCGCCTCACGGAAGTTCTTGTCATTCTGGGCACGTTGCCGCTTGCGCTTGTCGGCGGGATATGGCTATTGTACGTGCTGGATTACGACTTTTCGATCGCTGTGGGAGTGGGCTTTATTGCACTCGCCGGAGTCTCGGTGGAGATCGGCGTCGTAATGCTGGTATACCTGAACCAGGCGTTTGAGCGTTACCGGCAAATGGCCCGCGCCGAGCAACGCAAGATCGAACTGCCGGAATTGCGCGAAGCGGTCATCGAGGGTGCGCTGATGCGTGTACGGCCCGTGATGATGACGGTTGCCGCCACTGTAGCAGGATTGCTGCCCATCATGCTGGGCGGCGGCACAGGTTCCGAGGTCATGCGCCGCATCGCCGCGCCCATGGTCGGAGGCATGTTGAGCGCATGGGTTCTGATTCTTTTGGTGATGCCGGCGGCGTTCCTGCAATGGCGGCAATGGCAATTGCGTCACAGCGCAAATGGCAGTCGCTGACAGCGAATGCCGCAATCCAGGCGTGCGGAGGGAGTATTTATGGGTAAAGACACAGTAACTGTTACAGACAACCGAACCGGACGACAGGTCGAGTTGCCCATCAACTCCGCCACCATGGGGCCGGATGCGGTGGATATCGGCCGTTTTCTGCGCGATATGGGATACTGCATGTATGATCCGGGTTTTCTCTCGACCGCCAGTTGCCGGAGTTCCCTGACGTATCTGGACGGTGAGAAAGGCATGTTGCTGTACCGCGGTTATCCAATCGAGCAACTCGCCGAGCACAGCAATTTCATCGAGGTCGCCTATCTGATGTTGTACGGAGATTTACCGTCGCCGGAACAACTCGCCGAATTCAGCAATATCATCACGCATCACAGCATGATCAACGAGTCATTGAAAAGTTTTTTCCATGGCTTTTATCATGATGCGCATCCGATGGCCATCATGGTCGGCGTGGTGGGATCCCTGTCTGCTTTCTACCACGACTCTACCGATATCGCCAACCCCCGGCATCGGGAAATCGCCGCGCACCGTATGATTGCGAAAATGCCGAGTATCGCGGCGGCGAGCTACAAACATTCAGTCGGCGAACCGCAGGTCTATCCCGATAACTCGTTGAGCTATGCAGGTAACCTGCTGAACATGATGTTCTCGGTCCCGTGCGAGAAATACAAGGTGGATCCGGTTGCCGAAAAAGCCCTGGATCTTATTTTTATTCTGCACATTGACCATGAGCAGAACGCCAGTACGTCGACCGTCCGTCTGGCGGGCAGCTCGGGCGCCAACCCGTTCGCCTGCATTGCGTCGGGCATCGCAGCGTTATGGGGGCCTGCGCACGGAGGCGCCAACGAAGCAGTGCTTTCGATGCTCGATGAAATCGGCGATATCAGGAACATTCCGCTCTACCTGGCGCGAGCCAAGGACAAGAAAGATGCGTTCCGCCTCATGGGGTTCGGACACCGTGTTTACAAGAATTACGATCCGCGCGCCCGGCTGATCCGAAACATGTGTCACGAAGTCCTGGCGGAACTCGGCGATGCCAGGGACCCGATGTTCGAGCTCGCCTTGCACCTTGAAGAGATCGCCTTGCAGGACGATTATTTCATTGAACGAAAGCTGTACCCGAACGTCGATTTCTATTCCGGTTTGATCTACAGGGCACTGGGCATTCCCGCCAATATGTTTACGGTGATGTTTGCTATTGCCCGCACAGTAGGCTGGGTGGCGCAGTGGATGGAAATGATCAGTGACGAGGAACAACGTATCGGTCGGCCCCGACAGCTGTATGTAGGTCCGACGCAGCGAGATTACGTGTCGATGGCGCAGCGCTGAACGCACGTGCCGGCGCTATTTGAGCGCCCGGATCCTGTCCAGCAGACCTGCAGCATCCCAGTCCCTGGCGCCGATTGCCCGGTAGGTGATTCTGCCCTGTTTATCGATAATGAATGTGGTGGGCAGGCCTCGCACCGGCCATTTCTGGATCACACTCGAATCTATATCCATAAGCAAGGGAAAATCGACCGGGTAGTCGGCGGTAAACCGGAAGATCGTATCTTCGTCTTCCCCGACATCGACTGCCAGGAATACAACATCCTCTTCCCGCAGTTGCTGCCAGGCGCGCTGCATGGCGGGCATCTCTTCCCTGCATGGTGGACACCAGGTCGCCCAGAAGTTGATCAGTACCACTTTGCCGCGGTATTCAGATAACGTATGAACCCCACCATCGATGTCGTTCAAGGCAAAATCCGGTGCTTCGGGCGTTCCGGGCACCTGGTACAGCTGTTGAACTTGATGCTGAGCAGCAGCCGGACGCGGACTCCCGACCGACAGCAGCAGACCGAGCAGCAGAATCTGAAAAAAGGCCAGCACTGACATTGTCTTCATTGAACGGAACCGGGTTCAGGATGGATATCAGGAGGACATTCGACACCGCGAAGCATGCCTTCACGAAGCTGTCCGTTATGGCGCCAGGTGAATCCAAGATTGAATTTCATGCCCGGTGCAAGACCGTAACTTGTCATTCCCCAATTATAGTCATCGGGCTGGTAGCTCTGGCGTGTCGGTAGCAGTGACCATGTGAAAGCGATCATAGCCGCGGGCTGCAAACCGGACGATTCCAGTATTGCCTCCCACTTCCCGCGCGTCAGAAGCCGGGATCGTTCATCATTCGCCTCCACGACCCAGTCGTCGAGATCGATGTCTACGGCTCCGCTGCCCTTGCTTCCTGTGTTTCTGAACATTGACTGGAATACACACTGCGTCGCCACCAGCTCCGCGCTCTCGGCATCGAAGCCCCTCGCCAGAAAAAACGCCCGCGTTTGATCCGGAAGGCGTTGGGTCAACCTGAAAAGCACGCCTTGGGAATTCCACTCCCAGTAGCGCAAACCGGTCTCCGCTACGACTCCCTCTATTACAGGCGCGGCGCCTGCATGTACCGGTAACATCGTGAAGGCAGCGATTAACCCCGCGTAGCAATTCCGGTAACATTGTCGAGGCATAACATTCACTGTCCTGGCAGGATTCTCCATCTTCAGTCTAACAGACTCAACGGGAGCGTCATTATGTTTGAACACGAATTCAATTTATCTCCCGATATCTGCTACCTCAACCATGCGGCAGTGTCCCCGTGGCCGCAGCGGACTACAAAAGCGGTCAAGGACTTTGCCGAGGAAAACGGCCGCGCTGGTTCCCGCAATTATGCCAAATGGCTCGATACCGAGCATCAACTGCGGCTGCAACTACAACAGTTGATCAATGCGCGCGAAGTCGAGGAAATCGCGCTTCTGAAAAGCACGTCGGAAGCACTATCAGTGGTTGCCTATGGCATCGACTGGTGTGTCGGCGACGAGATCATTATCAACAATCAGGAATTTCCTTCAAATCGCATCGTCTGGGAATCGCTCAAGCCCCTGGGTGTCGAGGTCGTGGTCGTAAACATCGATGGTGTGGATCATCCAGAACAAGCCATTATCGATGCGATAACACCGAGAACGCGGCTGATTTCGGTCAGTTCGGTGCAGTACAGTAGCGGTCTGGCACTCGACCTCGATCCAATCGGGCATGCCTGCCGAAGATACGGGGTCGCATTTTGCGTCGATGCTATACAGAGCCTTGGCGCGAAACCGTTCGATGTCCAGTCGTGTCACGCGGACTTCGTAATGGCCGACGGACACAAATGGATGCTGGGACCGGAAGGACTCGCTCTGTTCTATTGCCGACGCGACTGGATTTCCCGGTTGTCGCTGAAGCAGTACGGGTGGCACATGGTCGAGAATCCCGGCGAGTTCGATCGCAAGGAATGGAGTCCTGCCGCGTCAGCGCAACGTTTCGAGTGTGGAAGTCCCAACATGCTGGGTATTCACGCATTACATGCGAGCCTGGGCTTGCTGCTCGAGACAGGCATTCCACTGATAAATGATCTTGTTTCTGCAAAAGTTCAGTATCTAATTGATATATTAACTAATTATAAAGTCGAAATATTATCAGTAACCGATCCTGCAAGGCGTGCGGGAATCGTCACCTTCCGCCCGGAAACCCCGGATATCCATGCAAGGTACAGCTTGTTGCAGCAAAACGGCATCATTTGTGCGCTCCGCGGCGGAGGAATCAGATTTTCTCCGCACTTCTACACCTCGGATGCGGTCCTGGAACGCGCTGTAGCCGCCGCTGTTGCATGAGTGGTTTATAACGATAACAACTGATTAACACCTCAGTTCGGGGCCTTAAATCAAACTATTGAGCCGATTGCCGCTATCATCAATGGTATCTGATCGCCCCGAAAACTTGCGACCGGAGTTTGTGTCTAAATCAGCAGGTACCGAATTTACCTGTTATCAATGTCGAAAAGCGGAGGTTGTATGGTTTTGAATCCTGCAGCCTGGTTGGGTAAGAAAGTTGTCAGCTGGCTTACGTCCGAGCATATGCCAGCCAACCTGCCGCTTTGTGATTTCGATCGCGTCCGTTATGACGTGCGTCCCTGCGATGTCATACTGGTCGAAGGCCGCAGCCGCGTTTCCGACATTATCCGCACCATCACCCAGAGTACATGGTCGCACGCGGCACTCTACATCGGCCGCATCCACGACATCGACGACACGGAACTGCGCGAAAAGATCCTGTCGTTTTACGACGGGGATCCGCATGAACAGCTGATTATCGAAGCCTGGCTCGGCAAGGGAACCATGGTGAACCCGTTGCACAAGTATCGCGGGGACTCGTTGCGGATCTGTCGTCCCACGGGATTGTCCCGCCAGGACGCCCAGCATGTTCTTAAATACGCACTGCATCACCTCGGCTTTGAATACGATCTGCGTCAGCTGCTCGATCTTGCCCGGTTTCTGTTCCCCTATGGCATCCTCCCGCGGCGCTGGCGGTCCAGCCTCTTCCAGCACAATGCCGGATCGCCTACCCGTTCGGTATGTTCGTCGATGATTGCGGCAGCGTTTGCCTCGGTCAAATTTCCTGTACTGCCGGTTCTCGAGCAAATGCAGGACGGGTCGTACCAGATTGTTCCACGTAATTCCCGTCTCTATACACCGCGCGATTTCGACTATTCACCCTATTTCGATGTCATAAAGTGTCCGTTGACTGAATACGGCAAGCTGCCATCTTATCGTGATCTTCCCTGGGATACACAAGGCCGCATCTGTAATGCGGACGGGGATTGTTTTGTTCCGGCCGTGCCCGCGCAGGTCAGGGCAAGCTCCGGCAGCGAACGGGTCCCCGATCGATCCGCTACGCATGCAGATAGTTCCGAACCCGAACCTCTGGCGGTGCCAACCGGCAAAGCGACCTGACCATTCGGAGATTCGTAATGATAACAATGCTGGAAATCATGCTGGTCGTGGGCGCTGTGTGGATGCTGGCCGCGTGGCGCGCGCCTGCCTGGGCATGGATGGCGGGTTCCGCGGCTTATCTGCTTTTATGGCCGGTCATTCACTCTGCGAACTTCTGGATGTTGCTGCCCGTCTGGATGCTCGTGATTGCCGCGACCATTGTGTTCGGTGTGCCTTTGATACGACGCAAGCTCCTGGGCAAAACACTGCTGAAATTGTTTCGCCGCATGATGCCTGCAATGTCCGCCACGGAACGCGAAGCGCTTGAAGCGGGAAGTGTCTGGTGGGAAGCCGACTTGTTCAGTGGCAATCCGGACTGGCACAAATTGCTCAACTACAAACCTGCACGCCTGACGCAGGCAGAACAGGCTTTTCTCGATGGTCCGGTCAACACCCTGTGTCAGATGCTCGACGACTGGAAGATAACGGAAGAACTGCATGACCTGCCCGAGGATATCTGGGGCTATCTGAAAAGCGAAGGCTTCTTCGGGATGATCATACCTCGGGAATTCGGCGGCCTCGGATTCTCCGCGCAGGCGCATTCTGCTGTCGTTATGCAGATCGCCAGCCGCAGCATCACAGCCGCTGTGACGACCATGGTTCCAAATTCGCTCGGCCCGGCACAGCTGCTACTGCACTATGGAACGGAACAGCAGAAGCGCCACTACCTGCCACGACTGGCGAGCGGGGCCGAAATCCCGTGTTTCGCTTTAACCGGACCCGACGCTGGCAGTGACGCCGCCGCCATGCCTGACAAGGGCATCGTGTGCCACGGCGTGTTTGACGGGAAGACGTGCCTGGGAATCAGACTCAACTGGGAAAAACGCTACATTACGCTTGGACCCGTGGCGACAGTCCTGGGCCTGGCGTTCAAGTTGTATGACCCCGATCACTGTCTCGGTTCAGATGAAGAGTTAGGCATCACCCTTGCTCTCATTCCTGCAGATACGCCGGGAATCGAAATCGGCAGCCGCCATTTCCCACTCAACCAGGCTTTCATGAACGGCCCGAACCGTGGACATGACGTGTTTATTCCGATGGACTGGGTTATCGGCGGCCAGGCGCGAATCGGTCAAGGCTGGCGCATGCTCATGGAGTGTCTTGCGGACGGCCGCTCGATTTCATTGCCGGCATTGAGCACTGGTGCCAGCAAGCTCGCATCGAGAGCAACGGGTGCCTACGCCGCCGTACGCAAGCAGTTCAAGACTCCAATCGGGAAATTCGAAGGCGTAGCCGAAGTGCTCGGTCGTATCGCAGGCAACACTTATGCCATGGATGCTGCACGTGAGTTGACCGTTCTGGCGCTGGATGCAGGCGAGAAACCGGCGGTGGCCTCGGCGATTGTCAAGTACCACTTGACTGAAAGGATGCGCAAGGTGATCGACGATGCCATGGACGTCCATGGTGGCCGGGGCATCTGCATGGGTCCGCGCAACTATCTGGCCCGTGTCTACCAGGCTATACCAATCAGCATTACGGTGGAAGGCGCGAATATACTTACGCGAAGCCTGATAATTTTCGGCCAGGGCGCGATCCGCTGCCACCCCTTTCTTCTGGCCGAAATGCAGGCGGCAGGCCGCAACGATGTTGCTGGGTTCGACAAGGCCTTGTTCGGGCACATCGGTCTGCTGGTGAGCAATGTGGCGCGGGCGGGACTTCATGGCATTACCGGCGCCCGATTCGCGCGCTCACCGGTAAACTGCGAAGAAGCCGCCTACTATCGTCAGTTGACCCGTCTCAGCGCCGCGTTCGCGGTAACGTCGGAAGCCGCCATCCTGTTGTTCGGCGGAGCGCTCAAACGCAAGGAATCGCTGTCCGCGCGTCTTGGTGATGTGCTGAGCAACCTGTACCTCGCCTCCGCGGCCCTGAAACGCTATTCAGACCAGGGACGTCAACAAGCTGATCGCCCTCTGCTTGAGTGGGTGGTCCGGGACGCCTTGTATCAATCCCAGCAAACCTTGTTCGCGGTCTACGACAATTTTCCCGGCGGTATCGTTGCCATGCTGCTCAAGCGCATCCTGTTTCCCTTTGGATCGACTTATCGTCCACCGGAGGACGTGGTGTTGAAACGCGCTGCTAACGTTATTCTTCGCTGGGGCAGTGCGAGAGAAAGGCTCACGGAAGGGCTTTTCATATCCGATGCCGAAACAGATCCTCTCGCCGAACTGGAACTGGCACTCGAGAAAGCAACTGTCGCCCAACCGGTGATCACACACTTGCGAAAAGCGATGCAGAATGGTCAACTTCAGCCTGGTGACCCCGAACAGTGTCTGCCCGAAGCTGTAACGGCAGGTATCATAGACGAACGCGACGCCGGGCTGATAAGGGACGCGATCGTCGCAAGGCAAAAGGTCATCGGGGTCGACGAGTTCCCCGCCGACTATTGGAAGGAGAAACGCGATTCATGGCAGAACGAATCAGTCCCCTCGCATCGGGCCGGCCGGTATATATAGTAGACGGAAGCCGTACGCCTTTTCTTCGCGCACGCGGTAAACCCGGGGCTTTCACTGCGTCTGATCTCGCATTCCAGGCCGGACGCGCGCTGCTGTTGCGCCAGCCGTTTGCGCCGCAGGAATTCGACCAGGTGATTCTGGGATGTGTGATGCCAGGACCAAGCGAAGCGAATATCGCACGGGTAGTGGCTCTGCGACTGGGCTGCGGTGAGAGCATGCCTGCCTGGACCGTGCAGCGTAACTGCGCTTCGGGCCTGCAGGCATTGGACAGCGCGGCGCGAGCGGTTGCCAGCGGTGATTCAGATCTGATCCTGGCCGGAGGCGTGGAATCCATGAGCCACGCACCGGTACTGCTCGGTACCGCGATGGTTGCGTGGTTGGGGCAATTGAGCCAGGCCCGGTCAATTCCCGCCAGGCTGAAGACGCTGGCGAGGTTTCGCCCCGCGTTTATGAAACCGGTAATTGGCCTCCGGCAAGGACTCACGGATCCGATTGTAGAACTCAACATGGGCCAGACGGCGGAGATTCTGGCGCACCGATTCGATATCAGCCGAGAGTCCATGGATGCCTTCGCGCTGCGTAGTCACCAGCGCCTTGCTCGCGCGATGAAAGCCGGGCATCTGAATGAAATCGAGACCATCTATGCGCCGGATGGGACATTTCATGACGTCGATGATGGATTGCGTTCCGATTCAAGCCTGGAGAAACTGGCAGCACTGAAACCGGTATTCGATCGTCCATTCGGAAAAGTCACCGCAGGAAACAGTGCCCAGATCACGGACGGCGCGGCGTGGGTGATCATGGCTTCGGAGCTAGCCGTGAAGAAATTTGACCTGCCAGTCATGGGGCAAATTCTGGATACTCAGTGGGCGGGACTGGATCCGGCTCAAATGGGCCTGGGTCCGGTATATGCCATGGCGCCCCTGGTGCAACGCAACCACCTGAAGAGCCATGAAGTCGACTACTGGGAAATCAACGAAGCATTCGCGGTGCAGGTGCAGGCGTGTCTGCGGGCATGGCAGGATGAAACTTTCTGCAAGAACGAACTCGGGTTGCGCGAGGCATTCGACCCGATCGACGAAGACAGACTCAATGTTGATGGTGGCGGGGTTTCCATTGGTCACCCGGTAGGCGCAAGCGGCGCGCGCATCGTGCTGCATCTGGTTAAAACCTTGCAGCGCACCAATAGCAGACGTGGTGTGGCCAGCCTGTGTATCGGCGGTGGGCAAGGAGGCGCGATGCTGGTTGAGAGAGTTGCCTGATGAACAGGGACGCCGGACATCACGATATATATACGGAAGTTGACCAGGATAATGTCGCCTGGCTGCATTTCGCCAAACATGGCAGCAGTACCAATGTCCTGTCGGCATCCGTGCTCGAGGATTTCTACAAGGAGCTGCTCGATCTGGCAGAGCGCGCGCCTCGCGGACTGGTCATACTGTCGGACAAGAGCAACGGCTTTATTGCCGGAGCGGATGTGCGCGAGTTCACTCGACTGGAGAACCGCGACCAGGCCCTGGAAGCTATTCAACGCGGACAGGAAGTTTTTGACCGACTGGCCGCGCTGCCTTTCCCCACAGTGGCATTGATACATGGCTTCTGCCTGGGGGGCGGACTTGAGCTTGCGCTTGCCTGCAGATACCGGGTCTCGCGGGATGACCCCTCTACCCGCCTCGGACTTCCGGAGGTCAAACTGGGCATTCACCCGGGCTTCGGAGGATCCGCACGTTTAACGCATCTGGTTGGCGCTGTCCACGCGATGGATTTGATGCTGAGTGGTCGCACGGTTGACGGACGTACCGCCGCCCGGATGGGATTTGTCGACCACGTGGTCCCCGAACGGCATCTGAAGACCGCGGCCCGCGCCCTGATTCTGCAGCCCGGTTCAGCGCATCGCGCAAGCAAGCTTCAAACGATGAGCAATCATGCCTGGGTGCGGCCTGGGCTCGCAAGGCTATTCGAGCACCGGGTTGCCAGGAAGGCTTCCCGTGATCACTATCCTGCTCCCTATGCGCTCATAGAATTGTGGCAGCAACATGCAGACCAGCAACGTTCCATGATGCACGCCGAAGCCGAATCTGTCGCAAAACTGATTGTCGGTCCGACAGCGCAGAATCTGATCCGTGTTTTCCTTTTGCAGGAACAGCTCAAGGCGCTGGGGCGAGGTTCAGATTACAAGGCCCGCCACGTTCACGTCGTCGGCGCAGGCCTCATGGGGGGCGACATCGCCGCATGGTGCGCCCTGCGCGGGTTACGCGTAACGCTCCAGGATCAGTCTGCGGAACGCATCGCGCCCGCAATCAAGCGCGCTTCACAGCTTTTCTCGCGTCGGCTCAAACGCCCAAGACCGATTCAGGAGGCCATGGATCGCCTGGCTCCGGACCCCAAGGGGGTGGGCATCGGTACGGCTGATGTTGTCATCGAAGCGATTTTCGAAGACGCGGAAGCGAAACGTTCACTGTACGCAATGCTGGAGCCACGCATGCGCGACGATGCGATTCTTGCGACCAATACTTCGAGTATTCCGTTGGCCGAACTCCGCACAGCGCTGCGAACCCCCTCCAGGCTGGTCGGGCTCCACTTTTTCAACCCCGTTGCCAAAATGCAGCTGGTCGAGATTGTGCGCGACGAGAACACCGACCCGGACGTGGTCGCAAGAGCCCTGGCATTTACGGGCCTGATTGATCGTTTGCCATTGCCGGTTTCGAGCACACCAGGGTTTCTCGTCAATCGCATCCTCCTGCCGTACCTGCTGGAAGCGGTCGAACTGGAAAGTGAAGGCGTACCGTCCCCGGAAATTGATCGACAGGCTTTGCAATTCGGTATGCCGCTCGGACCGCTCGAACTGGCTGACACCGTGGGACTCGATATCTGCCTGCACGTCGCAGAGATACTCGGCCGGCACTTCGCGGTCGCCGTTCCACAGCGCTTGCGCGCGCTGGTAGCCCAGGGTCGCCTCGGACGCAAAAGCGGTCGAGGGTTCTACCGGTACAGAAAGGGCGAACCCGTGAAAACGAGCTTGCCGAAAGGCTATCATTCGAACCCTGATATCCTTGATCGATTGCTGCTTCGGATGCTCAATGAAACTGTCGCCTGTCTTCGCGAAAATGTCGTCGGAAGTGCGGATCACCTGGACGCGGGAATGGTCTACGGCACTGGATTCGCGCCTTTCCGGGGCGGGCCCTTGCACTATATCGAGACAACCGGCGCCGATGTGATCCTGCAGCGGCTTCACGAACTGGAACAGCAATTCGGGGAACGCTTCAGACCGGATCCGGGCTGGGAGTCCGTATCCGGATTTACAAACTCCGGGATTCGCAAATGAAGACACTCAGCCACGTTATCACTCCGGAACAGGCCGGTACACTCTCGGGACTGTTGCACGAACGCGTCCAGCGAACTCCCGATGCTCCAGCCTACATCTATCACAACGACCATACAGATGAATGGGAGACACTGAACTGGGCCGAAACCGGTAAACAGATTGCGCGCTGGCAAGCGGCCCTGGCCGCTGAAGATCTGCAACCCGGGGATAGGGTCGCCGTGATGATGCACAACTGTCCCGAGTGGGTGATGTTCGACCAGGCGGCCCTTGGAAACGGTTTGGTGGTGGTTCCCCTTTATGTCCAGGACCGCGCGGAGAATGTAGCGTATATATTGCAAAATGCGGGTGTGAAACTGTTATTGATCGGAAAACAGGAGCATTGGGACAGTTTGCACGGTGTTATTGATCAGCTTGGCTTCCTGAACCGAATCATCAGCATTGCGCACATTGACACCGAAAAGCATGCGGATCCACGTCTGCAAACTGCCGGTGAGTGGCTACCGGATCATGCCGAACCGATGCGTGTGGCCTGGGACAAAGACGCCCTGGCAACCATCGTCTACACCTCGGGAACCACGGGACGTCCCAAAGGCGTGATGCTTAGCCACTACAATATTCTGTGGAACAGCTACCGCAGCTTGCAGGTAGTCGATTGCCGCCCCGACGAGCTGTTTTTGTCCTTCTTGCCCTTGTCTCACACACTGGAAAGAACCGGCGGCTATTACCTTCCAATGATGGCCGGAGCAGCGGTAGCGTATAACAGGTCTATTCCCCAACTTGCTGAAGATCTGATGCAGGTCAGACCCAGCATCATGATCTCCGTGCCGCGTATCTTTGAACGCGTTTATAACAAGATTCAGGCGGGCCTCGAGGAAAAATCTGCCTTCGCCCAGGCACTGTTCCGATGGACGGTTGATACCGGCTGGCGACGATTCGAATATCAGCAGCGCCGCGCCGGCTGGAGTCCGATGCTGCTTTTGTGGCCGTTGTTACATGCATTAGTGGCAAGAAAAGTATTGCAGAAACTTGGTGGGCGCATGCACCTGGCTGTTGTGGGCGGCGCACCGCTGCCGTTTGAGGTCGCGCGTCTTTTTCTCGGGCTGGGTTTACCCATGATCCAGGGATATGGATTAACCGAAACGAGTCCTGTTATCAGCGTGAATCCAATAGCGAACAATGATCCGAAAAGCGTGGGATGCCTGTTGCCGGATGTGGAAGTGCGGATCGGCGAACAGGATGAACTCCAGGTGCGAAGTCCCGGTGTCATGCTTGGCTATTGGGCCAACGAGTCTGCCACGCGCGAGACCATAGATGCGGATGGCTGGTTGCATACGGGTGACAAGGCACGCGTAGAGAATGGCCAATTGTATATCACGGGGAGGCTGAAGGAGATTATCGTTCTCGCAACCGGTGAGAAAGTTCCACCCGCGGATCTGGAAATGGCGATCTGCCGCGATCCCCTGTTCACACAGGCGATGGTGGTGGGCGACAATAAACCATTTCTCGCGGCTTTGCTGGTTCTGGATCCTGACCAGTGGAGTGGCCTCGCGGCGAAGCTGCAGCTCAATCCCGAAGACAACGACGCCTGCAACAGTGAGCGGATCAAACAGGCTCTATTGGAGCGCGTAGCCAGGCAAATGACGTCGTTCCCGGGCTACGCCCGGATTCATGCCGTTTATTGCCAGCTTGAACCCTGGAGTATCGAAAACGGGTTGCTCACGCCGACATTGAAGCTGAAGAGGGACAAGGTCTTAGAACGCTTTTTGTCTGAAATTGAAGCGATGTACCGCAATCGCTGATTATGCCTGCTCAAACGGCTGATACAGCACAGGATGAGAACGCCGTACCATCCCCTGTCGATTTGCGAGACTGCCGACGATCCCGCGCCTGATAGAACATGAGATCCTGAATAATAGCGTCCGTAACGAAATCGTGCTCGGCGAACTCCAGGGCTATCTGATCGGCTGCGTAACGGACGACACGCGCGTAGACTTTGCGGTATAGAGTTTCATTACCGGTCCATATCCTGAAATTCAGAACGACTGACCGCTGCGTCGCCGGCAATTCTCCCTCGAGTACGACTACAGAGACGCCGCTTCTGCTGATGTTATTGGCATAGCCGCGGCAGCGGCGAAAACCAGGTTGGGCAATTTCAATGTCGACCTGGATCGGGTTGCGTTTTGCTTTTCTTCGTTCCACCGGATGTACCCTTGGCCTGTTTTTCAGTACGACTTCGCGCATATGCGAAGCATGCGCTCGGGAACAACATCCGGTTCCCTTCCATGCGCCGTCCTGACGCGCCTAAGGTGTTTGAAATTGGTGGCAAGCTGCCGTGCTACCGGGTTTAAAAATCGGGATTGTGTGGTTCAGTTCACATGTAACGACCGGAGAAACCCTGACTTTATGGCGACGGAGAAACCGCCTTATACGACAGATATTAATGCTGTTTATATAAAACAGTTCGCACCTATCTGTTTCGTATAATTAATTTGCCGTTTTTGCTCCGGAAAACAAAGAATAGAAGTTTGTTGTCGTTCGATCAGCCAGCAGCTCCAGCGCTTCAGCGCGCAATTCGGCAATGTACTCTGCGACAAAGCGGACATACGCCGGGCGGTTGGGCTTGCCGCGCTTGGGTACCGGCGCAAGATAGGGCGAGTCCGTCTCCACCAGCATAAAATCCCCGGGAACTTTGCGCGCGACAGCTTTCAAATCCGTGGCATTTTTAAAGGTGACGATGCCTGAAAAAGAAATGCGGAAGTTCATGTCCATCGCCGCTTGCGCCATGTCCCAGTCCTCCGTGAAGCAGTGCATCACACCACCGACGTCTTCGGCCATTTCTTCCCTGAGAATCTTCAGAGTGTCCTGCTTTGCCCCGCGGGTATGAACGATCAAAGGTTTATTGATGGCGCGGGCCGCACGGATATGACGGCGAAATCGCTCACGCTGCCATTCCGTATCACCCTCGGTTCTGAAGTAATCCAGCCCGGTCTCGCCTATGGCGACAACTCGCGGATGATTTGCCAACGTTACCAGCCGCTCCTCATCAGGCTCTTCAACATCCGTTCCGTCAGGATGGACCCCCACTGATGCTGATACCTGCTGGAAAGGTTCTATCAGCTTCATCATGGCCGGAAAACGTTCCATGCTGACCGAAGCGCACAGCATGTGCTCGACGCCACGGTCGCTTGCTTCATCGAGCACCTCGGCCAGCGAGGTGTCTGTCAGATCTAGCATATCGAGATGACAATGAGAGTCGACCAGCATGATTGATTACCTGTACTTGATCAGAGCGATACAGGCCCGGAGCCCGGGACTGGTCCTCTAACACGCTGACCCGGAGGAGAAGATCCGCAGCGCGTTACAGGGTCGTCCGTAGAAACAATTACATGGTATGCGTGGGCCGATCCGCTGTCAGAGCCCCAGCGAGATAGGTTTCGATCTTTTTCTGCGCAGCTCCCCCATCCTTGTCACTGAACTGCACACCGATACCGGCGGCACGCGCGCCCTGGGCGCCTTTCGGTGTGATCCAGATTATCTTCCCGGCGACAGGAATTTTCTCCGGTTCATCCATCAACGTCAGCAACATGAAAACTTCGTCACCGAGTTGATAATTCTTGTTCGTCGGGATAAAAAGTCCGCCATTCTTCACGAAAGGCATGTACGCTGCGTACAAGGCGCTTTTATCCTTAATGGTCAGTGACAGAATACCCTGTCGGGCTGCTCCACCTGGTTTCATTGCCATGAAATGCTCTACCTAATACCTGCCGTGTTTCGCTACCTGGCGACGTTTCGTGCGATCTACCCAACTTATCAGCAGATCCTCCATGATCAGCTGGCGATTCAGGCCGGAGCCTGTGCTACGCAGCGCACCGGATATTTTATCCATCAATTCGAACAGTTGCCGACAGTCTACAGTTTCCAGGATTTGCCGCAACTCCTGCGCCACCGGAGGTTCAACCCCATGTTGCGCGGCGAGTTTCCAGCGAATCGCATTCTGCAGCCAGGCATGCCACCACTCCAGCGACTGGCGCTCCTGATTTTCCGTCCAGTCGCGGGCTGTCTGGACAGGATCCAGCTTGCCCGTACCCAGTGCCGCAAGCTCTGCTAGCCGTCGGTCGCGCAGATCGTTGCCGCCAGCCAGCGCCAGTTCCAGGGCTTTTAACGGCGCCCCGTGCGCCAGCTGTAAGCACCTTGCCGCCATTTCTGCATTCACTCCATGTGACAACAACCAACGCTCGGCAACGGTTTTCTCCGGAGTCTTGACCTGTATCCGCTGGCACCTGCTGCGGATCGTCGCCGGCAGGCGCCCCGGCGCCGCAGTCAGAAGCATCAACAGCGTTCTATCCGTGGGCTCTTCGAGCGTTTTCAGAAGACTGTTGGCAGCGTTGACATTCATGGCGTCTGCCGGCTGAATAATTGCGATCTTGTAACGACCCGCGTGGCTGGTCATACCCAGACCGGTGCACAGGTCGCGAATCTGGTCCACCTTGATGGCTTTCCCGGTTTCATCGGGACCGAGCATGAGCAGATCCGGATGGCTGCCGGCATCCAGCCAGCCACACGCCGGACAACGGCCGCAACGATCGCCGTTCGCTACGGGATTCTCGCATAACAGGGAAAAGGCGAGCCGCTCGGCCAGTTGCTGTTTGCCGACACCCTCGGCGCCGCTGATCAGTAAAGCGTGCGGCAAACGACCCTGCAGCCGTGTCTGGTCAAGGCGTAGCCATTGCGGTTCAAGCCACTCGAGCACAGGGGATTACCTCACTGGTCCTTTAATCTCCGCATCCGGCTATCATGAGCAACTCGCCAATAATGGTGTCAAGCTGCTGCTGGACCTGGATGAGGTCCTGCCCGGCATCCACGGTTCTGAAGCGTGCCGGGTCGTGTTTTGCCCGGTCGAGATATGCGTTCCGAACCCGCTCGAAAAAAGCTGTCTGTTCGCGCTCGAAACGATCGAGGTCCCCTCGAGCCCCCGCGCGTTGCAAACCAATCTCGACAGGCAGGTCGAACAGTATCGTCAGGTCCGGTTGAAAACCGCGTTGCGCCCACTGTTCCAGCACTTCAATCCGGCGCGGATCGACGCCGCGTCCGCCGCCCTGGTAAGCATAGGTCGCATCGGTGAACCTGTCACAGATTACCCAGGTGCCCTGCTCCAGCGCCGGCATGATGAGCTGATGAATATGCTGAGCTCTGGCCGCGAACATCAGCAGCATCTCCGCGTCGTCGCTCATCGCCGTATTATCCGGATCCAGCAGCAACCCGCGGATTTTCTCGCCCAGCAAAGTCCCTCCCGGTTCGCGCGTAACGAGCAATTCGATGCCCGCGCGCTCCAGGGCGTTACGCAGATATTCCAGGTTGGTGGATTTTCCCGCGCCTTCGCCGCCTTCCAGCGTGATGAACCGGCCTTTGCCTGTCGTTTCTCTCATGCAATCACGCCCGGCGAGCCGCACAGCCTCGCCGTCTTTTGATGGTCGCAGTTGCACCCTTGCATTTCCTCTATCCGCAACCTACCGCTTCCTCTGGTAGCGATCAACCGCTCTGTTGTGTTCCGCGAGGGTTTGCGAGAAATGATGGGTGCCATCTCCGCGTGATACGAAGTAGAGTGCCCCGGCGGGCGCGGGATGCAGCACAGCGAGAATCGCTTCCTTGCCAGGCATGGCGATAGGCGTTGGCGGCAGACCAAAGCGTGTATAAGTGTTATACGGAGTGTCGGTGCGCAGATCGCGATACCGGATATCGCCGTCATAGCTGTCTCCAATGCCGTAGATTACAGTCGGATCGGTTTGCAGTTTCATCCCCTTCCTGAGACGTTGCACAAACACCGACGCTATGAGCGCGCGTTCCTCGGGAACTCCGGTTTCCTTTTCCACAATCGAGGCAAGAATCAGCGCCTCGTAGGGCGAATCCAGAGGCAGGCCCTCATCGCGCTCGAGCCAGGCCTGGTGCAGAAAGTTTTCCATATCCAGGTAAGCGCGCCGCAGAAACGCAACATCGCTCGTTCCACGCGGGAAATGATAAGTCTCAGGCAAAAACCGCCCTTCCGGATGCAGACCGGGATACCCCAGCGCATCCATTACCTCTGCAGCATCAGTACTCACCAGTTCACGTTCCAGTACTGAATCCTCGCTGATGCGCTTCATCATTTCCCTGAAGGTTTCGCCTTCGACCAGCGTAATGCTGTGTTGAACCACCTTGCCATCGGTGAGTTGTTGCAACAGCTGGCCCGGCGTGATTCCTGCCCGCAGCCTGTATTCGCCGGCCTGTATGCGGGAATCCAGGCGCAGATATCTGCCCAGCACCACGAGATAGGTCGGGTGTTCCAGCATTTGTCGCTGCTGCAGTTCCGCAGCGATGGATCGCAATGAACTGCCTGGCTTGACGAGCAGTTGCGTACCGTTCTCGGGCACCGGAAGCGGGTTCTGCCGGAAAGCCTGGAAGTCCATCAGCAACCAGGCCCCTGCGAAACTTGCCAGTACAACCAGCAGGCCTGCAACGCGGAAAACGATATCCGCTGTTGTGCGCTGTCGAATTGCGGGTTCTTTCACGATGAGTACCAATTGCTTTGTTCAGAATTCCCGGCGAGCGCGCACAGCCCCGGCAACGCCCGCACAGTTTCACCGATGTCAAACTTCCCGATTCCGTCAATCAAGGTAACGGGCCAGATCCCGATCAGACTGTTGCAGACAAACACTTCGTCAGCGGTTCGCACATCATCCAGCGTCAATGCCCGGATTTCGCAAGGCATTCCCTGCTGTGCCGCGCAATCCAGAATAACAGATCGCATTACGCCTGCAACGCCGCATTGCGATAGATCGGGGGTGAGCAACCCTTTGCCACGCACCAGAAAAACATTGCTCATTGTGCCTTCCACCACCCGGCCATCGCAATCCAGCATCAGGCCCTCGCTAATTCCCGGATCATCCCATTCGGCACGCGCCACAATCTGCTCAAGACGATTCAGATGCTTGATACCCGCGAGCGCGGGCTGATGAGCGAGACGGGTGTTGCAGATCATTACCCGGACACCGGTGTCGATGACACCTGCAGGCCGTTGCGGCAATGATGACAGGGACAGTATCCGGGTTGCCGGTTGCCCGGGTTCGGCACGATAACCGCGAGCGCCGCTACCACGGCTGACAATGACTTTCAGCACCGCCGCGTCGTGCTGCGCAACCAGATCCGCGATCTCCCGCTGCAGGGTGTCCCAGGGCACGGCCAGGATTCCCAGACGCCGGCAGCCAGCCCTCAGCCGCGCCAAGTGGCGCGGCAGGTGCACAGCTCTGCCCTGTTGAACCCGGATCGTCTCGAACAGCCCGTCACCGTACTGAACGGCCCTGTCCGCAACTGCGATATGCGCCTGCGCGACACCGTTGACCCAGACACCCGCGCCCGTCATTCTGCGACCGCCTGCAGAGCTGCGAGCATTCCTCGCGCCTTGAATCGCGTTTCCTCGAGTTCGTGGCCCGGTATCGAATCCGCAACAATGCCGGCACCGGCCCGGAAGCTGAGCAGATCGTCACTGCGCACCATGGTGCGAATCAGAATATTGAGATCCATACTGCCATCGTGGTTGAGATAACCCATGGCACCGGTATAGGCGCCGCGCCCCGCTCCCTCAAGTTCGGCTATGATTTCCATACACCGTACCTTCGGACAACCGGTGATGGTACCTCCCGGGAAAACAGCGCGAATAATGTCGCCGGGTGTAATACCGGGCCGTCGTCTGGCGCATACATTGGAGACGATATGGTGCACCGTCGCATACGACTCCAGAACCATCAGTTCGCTCACCCTAACCGTGCCCGGAACGGCGATTCGTCCGAGATCATTGCGCTCCAGGTCAATCAGCATGATGTGTTCGGCGCGTTCCTTCGGATGGCCGAGCAACTCCCTGGAGAATGCCATGTCGTCGTTGCCTGCAAAACCTCTAGGTCGGGTGCCGGCGATCGGGCGTGTCTGCAGAACATCGCCTCTGGCCTCGATCAGGCGCTCGGGCGAGGAACACAGAACAGCGTTGTCACCCCAGGTTGCAAGGCCGCTGAACGGTCCGGGGTTTGCCTTGCGCAGGCGTCGATACAAAGCCGCGCTGGCAACGCCCCCGGGCCAGTCGGTTTGCCACCGGCGTGACAGGTTAACCTGAAAGACATCACCTTCCCTGATGTAGTCCAGCACCTTTTCGACTGCATCCAGGTACGGTTGCGGAGGGTCTTCCCTCACCGAAAAGTCGAAGCGCCAGTTGTCGTTATTGCTCGCAGTCGTTTCACCGATATCGGCAAGGATCGCGCGCAGCAGCGTCTCCTGCTCGGAAACAATCCAGCGGGCCTGTGTATGGCGATCATAGATGACCGCCGCCGGAAATCGCGTGGCACAGGCCAGCGGAAGTTGCGATGCATCCCGGGGCAGATCGAGCCGCGGTTCGATCTGCCCCGCCAGTTCGTAGCCGAGGTAAAGAAACCAGCCACCATGAAAGGGCAGGTGCGGAACGCCGGTGTCCGGCCTCGCTTCCGCCTTCCATGCTTCGTCCAGAGCAGACAGAAAATCGAAGGTCTCGAGTGCCGGCAATTCAATGGATATTCCGGGAAACGCGAACAGAATATCGTAGCGCCCTTGCGGGCCAATCGCCGAACTCTCCAGCAGGTGCGGATAACGCCGAGGCGAGCGCTCGTGCAGATCAAGCAGGTCGAATGCGGTATCGAAGGCTACCTGGTGAATCACCGGGATCAGACTAGTCCGGTTTTTTCAGTACTATTGTGCCGTTGGTTCCGCCGAACCCGAATGAGTTGGAGATCGCTATGTTGATCTTCATGTCGCGGGCTTGATTGGGCACGAAGTCCAGATCACATTCCGGATCACGGGTAAACTGATTGATTGTCGGCGGCGCGACCTGATCGCGAATCGCAAGGACCGTGAATATCGCTTCGACGCCGCCCGCGGCGCCCAGCAGGTGTCCCGTCATCGATTTCGTCGAACTGACAGCGGTCTTCCAGGCATGATCGCCCAGCGCGCTTTTGATCGCGTTCACTTCCGCGGGATCGCCTGCGGGCGTGGATGTGCCGTGCGCGTTGATGTAGTCGACCTGATCGGGATTGACGCCGGCATCCCTCAGCGCATTGCGCATGCAGCGCGCCGCACCTTCACCGCTCCGGGAAGGCTGCGTCATGTGATAGGCATCGCCGCTCATGCCATAACCTACTAGCTCGGCATAAATATTTGCGCCGCGCGACCGGGCGTGCTCATATTCCTCGAGCACCATGACGCCGGCACCGTCGCTCAGCACAAAGCCGTCGCGATCCAGGTCCCAGGGCCGGCTGGCAAGTTCCGGTGCGTCATTGCGTGTGGACAACGCCTTCGCCGCGGCAAAACCGCCCAGCCCGAGATGTGTCGTTGCCATTTCGGCCCCTCCCGCCACCATGACGTCAGCGTCACCATAGGCGATGATGCGGGCTGCCTCCCCGATACTGTGTGTTCCCGTGGTGCATGCCGTCACCATCGCTATGTTAGGTCCCTTGAGGCCATACATTATGGAGAGATTGCCCGAGATCATATTGATGATGTTGGATGGCACGAAGAACGGCGAGATTTTTCTGGGACCGCCTTTCAGAAAGGCATCGTAGTTTCGCTCGATCCCGGGAAGACCGCCGATACCCGATCCAATCGAAACGCCGATGCGTTCAGCGTTTTGCTCTGTGACCTCAAGGCCGGCGTCACTGATCGCCTGGACTCCCGCTGCAATGCCGTAATGGATAAAGGTATCCATCTTCTTGGCATCTTTCCGCGGCACGTATTGCGCGACATCAAAGCCTTCGATGGTGCCGCCAAAGCGGACCGCGAAATCGGACACGTCAAACGTCGTTATCGGGCGGATGCCGCTTTTGCCCGCCAGGATGCTGGCCCAGGCTTGCGTGATGGTATTTCCGACTGGACTGATGATACCCAGGCCAGTGACCACGACTTTACGGTTTGACAAAGAACAGTGCTCCGGAGATTTGGATTACGCTGAACAGAAATGCAAGCCAGGGCGCCGACGACATTGCATGACGCCAGCACCCCGACCGGGGTGGAACTGGAAACTAACCGAGGTGTGCCTGGACGTAGTCAATCGCTTGCTGGACGGTGGTGATCTTTTCCGCCTCTTCGTCCGGAATCTCGCATTCGAATTCCTCCTCGAGTGCCATGACCAGTTCAACGGTATCGAGAGAATCCGCGCCCAGGTCATCAACAAAAGATGCCTCGTTGGTGACAGAATCTTCGCTGACATCCAATTGCTCGACGACAATCTTTTTGACGCGTTCTTCAACATTACTCATCGCGGAAAAGTCCTCAGTAAATAGTATGATCAGTCATCATGCTGCGCGCGTATTTTAGTGAAAAGCGCACTACCAATCCAGTCATCAACGCAGCTCGTGGAAATACGCCATATTCCGGCACAATGCGCCTGAAGGCGCGCAAACTAACAGAATGTTTCTTTCATGTAAACAGGTAATTATCTAATTCTCTTGAGTAAACGTCTTATCCGCCCATGAACATGCCGCCATTCACGTGCAGGGTTTCACCGGTGATATAGGCAGCCGCGGGCGAAGCGAGAAAATTCACGGCAGCCGCGATATCGTCGACGTTGCCGAGGCGCGCCAGCGGCACCTGACCGATCAGCGCCTCGCGCTGTTCTTCGGGCAAAGCGCGGGTCATATCGGTATCGATAAAGCCGGGCGCTACGGCATTAACCGTAATCCCGCGCGATCCCACTTCGCGCGCCAGCGATTTGGTGAAGCCGATCAAACCGGCTTTGGCCGCAGCATAATTAGCCTGTCCGGGATTCCCGGTCGCACCCACTACGGAACCGATGCTGATGATGCGTCCGCGTCTGGCTTTCATCATCCCCCGCAAACACGCCTTGCTGAGCCTGAACACCGACCCGAGATTGGTGTCGATGACGGCGCCCCACTCCTCGTCCTTCATTCGCATCAGCAGATTGTCACGGGTAATCCCGGCGTTATTGACCAGGATGGTCGGGGTGCCGAAGGCGTCCTTGATCCGCGCCATCACGGCGTCGATGGATTCCGCTTGGGTGACATCCAGAACCAGCCCTAGCCCCTCGATGCCTTTATCCTGAAACAGTGTCTGGATCGCCTGCGCGCCTTGTTCCGATGTCGCCGTGCCGATGACCTTCGCGCCGGATGCGCCGAGGCTCAGCGCGATGGCTTGCCCTATGCCTCTGCTGGCGCCCGTGACCAGTGCAATTTCGCCGGATAATTCCATGCTCTTACTCCCCCTGCTGCGCAGCGCCTTGCGCCGCACAGGCGGCGACGGCCTTGTCCAGGTCCTCCGGGGACTGAACCGCAAGCGCTAACATTGATTTTTCGATACGTTTGTTCAGACCCGCAAGCACCTTGCCCGGTCCCATTTCAACCACAGTGATAATGCCGCGCCGATGCATGGCCGTTATGGTCTCCACCCAGCGCACCGGCCGATAGAGTTGTGCTGCCAGCACGTCGCGTATCGCCTCCGGCGTGCCGTGTTCCTCAACATCCACGTTATGCAGTACGCTTATCGCAGGCGCCTGGATACTGACGGCCGCCAGCTGCTCCTTGAGTGCATCCGCCGCCGGCTTCATCAGGCTGCAATGCGAGGGAACGGACACCGGCAGCGCCAGGGCCCGTTTGGCGCCGGCGGCTTTCGCAAGTTCCATGGCGCGTTCCACCGCAGCGCGGTTACCGGCGATCACCACCTGTCCCGGAGAATTGAAATTCACGGCGCTTACCACTTCTCCGGCTGCCGCCTCTGCGCACAGGTCGATGACCTGCTGGTCATCCAGCCCGAGAATCGCCGCCATCGCGCCGCTGCCTTCGGGAACCGCGCTCTGCATAAACCTGCCGCGTTGTTCCACAAGGCCCACGGCGTCGGCAAACGCAATGGCTTCGGCGCAAACCAGCGCGCTGTATTCGCCCAGACTGTGACCGGCCATCAACGCCGGGACACGATCACTCAGCTGCTGCCAGCAGCGCCAGGTCGCGACACCCGCGGTCAACATCGCCGGCTGGGTGCAGGCTGTCTGGTTGAGCAGCTCGGCCGGACCGTTCTGCGCCCGTTCCCAGAGATCATAACCGAGTACCTCAGACGCTTCCGCGAAGGTCTCGGCGACGACCGGAAACGCCTGCGCCAGCTCCGCCAGCATGCCCACGGATTGCGAGCCCTGGCCCGGGAATACCATGGCCAGATTTGAACATTGATTAACACTCATGGAAAAACCCGATCAGAATTTGAGTAAAACCGAGCCCCAGGTGAAGCCGCCGCCAAACGCTTCCATCAGCAAGGTTTCACCGCGCTTGATGCGACCGTCACGAACCGCGACATCGAGCGCCAGCGGCACCGATGCACCGGACGTGTTGCCGTGTTCATCGACAGTCACCACCACGTGATCCATGGACATTTTCAGCTTCTTCGCCGTGGCCTGGATAATGCGTATATTGGCCTGGTGAGGAATCAGCCAGTCGATGTCCGATTTGTCCAGGTTGTTGGCTTCCAGCGTTTCGTCGACGATACGGCCCAGCGTATTTACTGCGACCTTGAACACCTCGTTGCCCTTCATGGTCACGTAACCGTTGCCTTTCTTGAAACTGTCATAGCCCTGGCTGATTCCACCCGCCACCGAGAGCAGATGCTCGTAGGCGCCATCGGCATGCAGATGTGTCGACAGGATGCCGGTCTCTTCACTGGCCTCAAGCACCACCGCGCCGGCGCCGTCGCCGAACAGCACACAGGTGCTGCGATCCTTCCAGTCCAGCACGCGTGACAGCGTTTCCGCCCCGACTACCAGGGCGCATTTCGCGGCGCCGGTCCGTACGAACTTGTCGGCAACCGCCAACGCATAGACAAAACCGGTGCAAACCGCCTGGATATCGAAGGCGGCACACCCATGTCGGTCCAGTCGCTTCTGCAACAGGCACGCGGTGCTCGGAAAAACGCGGTCCGGGGTTGTGGTCGCGACGATAATCAGGTCGAT
The DNA here is from genome assembly GCA_024102665.1 of Thiogranum sp. Lineage (GTDB taxonomy): Bacteria > Pseudomonadota > Gammaproteobacteria > DSM-19610 > DSM-19610 > Thiogranum. The sequence continues at coordinate 122,529 of JAGFJP010000103.1, forward strand.
ATCCTGCGCGTCGCGCCCGGCGGCCTCCAGCGCGCGGCGTGCGGCATGTTCGGCCAGGTCCACGGTATTCTGGCCTTCCTCGGCGATATGGCGTTTGCTGATGCCGGTGCGTTCACGGATCCATTGGTCGGTGGTGTCGACCATCTTTTCGAGGTCATGGTTGGTCAACACCTTGTCGGGCAAATAACCGCCGGTACCCGTGATACGCGCGTATATCAAACCGCTTTCCTCTCTGCCAGAATCGCCTGCAGGTGGGAACTGATATGCTCCGGCACTTGCTGCTTGACCACCACGGCGGCAACCTCTATCGCGCTGGCAAACCCCAGCGCGTCAGTGCCGCCGTGGCTTTTGATAACGGTGCCGCGCAGACCCAGCAGGCTGGCGCCGTTGTAGCGCCGGGGATCGATCCGTCTGCGAAAGGCTTTCAGCACCGGCAAAGCCACCAGACCGGCGGTTTTTGTAAAGATGTTCCGCGAGAATTCCCGGCGCATGAAATGTGAAATCATTTTGGCGACGCCTTCGCTGGTCTTCAGGGCAATGTTGCCGATGAAACCGTCGCACACCACGACATCGACCTTGCCGCTGTACACGTCGTCGCCTTCGATGAAGCCGCAATAGTTCAAATCGCCACGGGAAATCAGATTCGCAGCTTCCTTTACGGTCTCGTTGCCCTTGATTTCCTCTTCACCGATATTCAGCAGTCCGATTTTCGGATGCGCATTGCCATCCACAGCCTTGGCCAGCTCGGTTCCCATCAGCGCGAACTGGAACAGGTGCTCCGGGGAACTGTCTATGTTGGCGCCGAGATCCAGCATCCAGGTATGGCCGGTGATGGTCGGCAGCGAGGTGCAGATCGCCGGACGGTCGATGCCCGGCAGGGTTTTCAGAACATAGCGCGCCGTGGCCATCAAGGCGCCGGTGTTGCCGGCGCTGACGCAGGCCTGCGCCCTGCCCTGCTTGACCATGTCGATAGCCACGCGCATCGACGAATCCTTTTTGAAACGCAGGGCGTGCGACGGCAGCTCGTCCATATCGACGCACTGGGAGGCATGCTGCACCGGCAGCCGCCGGCGGTCGGCATTGCTCATGGCGGCGAGCTTTGATTCGATGATATCCCGATCACCCACCAGCAGCAGGTTGAGATCATCGCGCTTTTTCAACACGCGCAACGCGGCAGCGAGCACCACGTCCGGCCCGCGATCGCCACCCATGACGTCGAGCGCGATAGTCAAAGATTCATTCATGCAATAAAAATACACGCCGCTTGCCTGACAAGGCTAAGCAGCGTGGCTTGTGATGCTCTGAAAAAACCGGAAAACCGCAACGCCGATCAATCGAGATCTTTGTTGATGACTTTGCGGCCGCGGTAATAGCCATCGGGACTGACGTGGTGACGAAGGTGGGTTTCGCCTGTTGTCTGCTCAACGGACAGCGTGGAACTCTTCAGACTGTCGTGTGAACGACGCATGCCACGCTTGGAAGCTGTTTTACGGTTTTGCTGCACCGCCATGACGGTATCTCCTGCTTTGTGTTCGTCTAGGATTTCAGTTTTTCCAACACGGAAAATGGATTGTCTCTTTGTGCCGGTGGCTGGTTCCGGTATCCGGTTTCGCAGACCGATCCTTCATGCGCGGGTATTGCGGGCACCGCCAGAAGCACTTCGTCCTCGATGACATCGAATGTCAGCAGCGGTTCTCCGGATACCAGCAACGGTTCGTAGCCGCCAGGGAGCCGATCGCTTTCCGTTTCGCTTGTCACGATGCCCAGACAGATCCGCAGATCAATCGGAAAAACCAGCGCGCCGAGGCAACGCTGACAAACCAGATTGATACTGCCTTGAATCGATCCCTTCAGGGTGCGAATGCGCCGTTCATCCAGACCGAACTCCAGCTGGACATTCAGGGTGCCTTCCCGGGATGCCAGCAACGGTGCAAGACGCGACAGTTCACTGACCGGCACCTCGCCGCGAAACGAGCGTCCGACATCCGCAAGCCCGACCGGTTCGATTCGCTTGGGCAGACAATCCAACATAAGCGCGGGATGATACTCGCTGGCGTGCCGGCGTGTCAAAGCTAAAATGCTGAAATATCGGGACCTTAGTGCCCCCGTCTATTCGGGTGCACGGTTGACAGTAACGTGGGTTTTGCGTAGAAAAACAAGCTCTTTCGAAGTTATCTAGGCGGTTGCGCGGAATTTGGGCTATGGTAGCCGGTGGAATGGCTGCGATGGCCCAGTCGGGGCGGGGGATCCTTGATCAAGAAAATACTCATTGCCAACCGCGGGGAAATCGCCGTTCGCATCGTGCGCGCCTGCCAGGAGCACCGCATCGAATCGGTGGCGATTTATTCGGATGCCGACCGCCATGCCCTGCACGTCAAGAAAGCCAGCGAGGCTTACAATATCGGGCCCGATCCAGTGGCCGGATATCTCAACGCTCACCGCATCGTCAACCTGGCGGTCGCCACGGGTTGCGACGCATTGCATCCCGGTTACGGCTTTCTCTCTGAAAATCCCGAACTGGCGCGCATCTGTGAACGACGCGGCATCAAGTTCATCGGTCCCGGCGCGGAGGTCATCCGCAGCATGGGCAACAAAATCGAGGCACGCCGCAGCATGCAGGCAGCCGGGATTCCGGTGGTGCCGGGCAGCGATGCCAGTCTGACCGGGGTCTCGGAAGCAATCGCACTGGCCGCCAACATCGGCTATCCGGTGATGCTGAAGGCCACGTCCGGCGGTGGCGGACGCGGCATCCGGCGCTGCAACAACGAAGCAGAACTGCGACGCAACTACGACCGTGTCCTGTCGGAAGCGCGCAAGGCGTTCGGCAGCGCCGATGTCTTCGTGGAAAAATGCGTCGACCGGCCGCGGCACATCGAGGTGCAGATCCTCGCCGACGATCACGGCAATACCGTACACCTGTTCGAACGCGACTGTTCCATCCAGCGGCGTCACCAGAAGCTCATCGAAATCGCCCCATCCCCGCAGCTCAGCGATGCCCAGCGCGCCGAAATCGGCGCCTACGCGGTGAAGGCCGCGCAGGCCGCCAGTTACCGCAACGCCGGCACTGTCGAATTTCTCATGGACGAAAACGACCGTTTCTATTTCATGGAAATGAACACGCGCCTGCAGGTCGAGCATACCGTCACCGAAAGTATTACCGGTATCGACATCGTCGGTGAACAGATCCGCATTGCCGACGGGCAACCGCTGTCGGTCAAGCAGGAGAACATCCAGCGCCGCGGCTTCGCCATGCAGTTTCGCATCAATGCCGAAGATCCGAAGAATGACTTCCTGCCCAGTTTCGGCCGCATCACTCGCTACTTTGCCCCGGGCGGTCCCGGGGTGCGCACCGATGCAGCGATCTACACCGGCTACACCATCCCGCCTTACTATGATTCGATGTGCGCCAAGATCACAGTGTGGGCGCTCACCTGGGAGGAACTGCTGAACCGCGCCAGCCGGGCTCTGCAGGACACCGGTGTCTATGGCGTGAAGACAACGATTCCCTACTATCTGCAGGTTCTCGAAGTGCCGGAGTTCCGCAACCACCGGTTCGACACGGGTTTCGTCGAGGCGCATCCGGAACTGGTGAATTACAGGACCAGCCGCCCGACCCGCGAACTGGCGGCAGTCATTGCAGCATCGATCGCCGCGCATGCCGGTTACTAGTCCCGGATTGCGCTCGACACGAAAGCGGTCATAATCAGGATCATCGAAGCGGTCCCATAGCGCCGAGGGAAATACCACTGCCATGTCCAGGGTTCAGATAACCGATCTCATCTTGCGCGATGCCCACCAGTCGCTGATCGCAACGCGCATGCGCACCGAGGATATGCTGCCGATCTGCCCGAATCTCGACAGCATCGGCTACTGGTCACTGGAAGTCTGGGGCGGCGCCACTTTCGATGCCTGCATCCGCTATCTCAAGGAAGATCCCTGGGAGCGTCTGCGCAAGCTGCGCAAGGCTTTGCCCAACACGCGCCTGCAGATGTTGCTGCGCGGACAGAACCTTCTCGGCTATCGCCATTATTCCGATGACGTGGTGCGCGCTTTCGTGGCAAAAGCCGCGGCGAACGGCATCGATGTGTTCCGTATCTTCGATGCGCTGAATGATGTTCGCAACCTGGAAACCGCCATTGCCGCGGTCAAGAAGTCCGGGGCCCATGCGCAGGGCGCGATCTGCTACACCACCAGTCCGGTGCACGGCATTCCGCAATTCGTCGAAATGGCGAAACAGTTTCAGGATCTGGGCTGCGACAGCATCGCGATCAAGGACATGGCCGGTCTGCTCACGCCCATGGTGACGGCGGAACTGGTTTCCGCGCTCAGCCGGGCGGTCAAGGTTCCGATTCATCTCCATACCCATGCCACCGCCGGTACCGCCGAGATGAGTCAGCTCAAGGCCATTGAAAACGGCTGCGTGCACATCGACACAGCCATCTCCGCATTTGCCGGCGGCGCTTCGCATGCACCCACGGAAAGCATGGTCGCGGCCCTCAGGGATACCCAATACGACACCGGGCTGGATCTGAAGGCGTTGCAGGAGATCGGTTTCTATTTCCGCGAAATCCGCAAGAAATATCACCAGTTCGAAAGCGACATGACCGGACTCGATACCCGCGTGCAGGTATACCAGGTTCCCGGCGGCATGATTTCCAACCTCTACACGCAGCTGCGTGAACAGGGTTCACTGGGGCGAATAGAGGAAGTTCTGCAGGAAATTCCGCGGGTGCGCGAGGATCTCGGTTACCCGCCACTGGTTACTCCGACTTCGCAGATTGTCGGCACCCAGGCGGTCATGAACGTGTTGAGCGGCGCGCGTTACAAAACCATCAGCAACGAAGTCAAACTCTACCTCCAGGGCCGTTACGGTCGCGCGCCGGGTCACGTCAACACCATAGTCCGCCAGCAGGCCATCGGCAACGAGAACGTCATCGACATTCGTCCGGCCGATCTGCTCAAGGATGAAATGGAAAACCTGCGCGATGAAATCGGGGAACTGGCGAAAAACGAAGAGGATGTCCTGACCTATGCCATGTTTCCGGAACTGGGTCGTGAGTTCCTCGAGCACCGCGCCGCCGGAACGCTGGTTCCCGAACCGCTCGAGCCGGTTTCCACGGGCGAGGAATCCAATTCCAGGCCGACCGAGTTCAACGTTACGCTGCACGGCGAGACCTATCACATACAGATCACCGGCACCGGCCATCGCACCCAGGAAGAACGGCCGTTCTACATGACGGTAGATGGCGTGCCCGAAGAAATCCTCGTCGAGACATTGTCGGAACTGGAGACCACGCACGAAAGCGTCAGCGCGCCGGTCAAGGGCAGCAAGCGTCCCAGGGCCACCGGGCCCGGCGACGTCACGACGTCGATGCCCGGTACGGTGATAGATGTGCTGGTGGAAGTCGGCGGCACGGTCAACGCCGGTGACCCGGTGCTGGTCACCGAAGCCATGAAGATGGAAACCGAAATCCAGGCGCCCATCGGCGGCACCATCAAGGCCATCCACGTTGCCAAAGGCGATACCGTAAACCCGGATGAGACACTGATCGAGATCAGCGCCTGAGGCGATGCACCATGCCGGCGCGTCGGTTCAGGTTTTGAGCATGTCCATGCCGCCGAGATAGGGTCGCAGCGCCGGCGGCACTGCGACCGAGCCATCGGCCTGCTGGTAGTTTTCGAGCACGGCGACCAGCGTGCGACCGACAGCCAGACCCGAACCGTTGAGGGTGTGCACCAGCTCCGGCTTGCCGGTGTCGGGATTGCGGTAACGCGCCTGCATGCGCCTGGCCTGAAAATCCTCGAAATTGCTGCACGACGAGATTTCGCGATAGGCCTGCTGTCCCGGCAGCCAGACCTCGAGGTCATAGGTCTTGGCTGCGGAAAAACCCAGATCGCCGGTGCACAGCGCAACCACGCGGTACGGCAACCCCAGCCGTTGCAGAATGATTTCAGCGTGCCCGGTCAATTCTTCCAGCGCCCGGTAGGAATCGTCGGGTCGCACGATCTGCACCATTTCCACCTTTTCGAACTGGTGCTGGCGGATCAGGCCGCGGGTATCCTTGCCATAAGAGCCGGCCTCGGAGCGGAAACAGGGCGTGTGCGCCGTCATCTTCAGAGGCATGCGCCCGGCCTCAATGATTTCACCGCGCACCAGGTTGGTCACCGGCACTTCTGCCGTCGGAATCAGGTATCTGGGCTCATCGCCGCGGGTTGCGAACAGGTCCTCCTCGAACTTGGGCAATTGACCGGTGCCGCGCAGACTGTCCGCATTGACCAGGTAAGGCACATAGCACTCCTGGTAGCCGTGCTCGCCGGTATGGATATCGAGCATGAACTGAATCAGCGCGCGATGCATGCGCGCCAGCGGTCCTCGCAGTACTGCAAATCGCGAACCCGAGAGTTTCGCCGCCGAATCGAACTCCATGCCACCCAGTCCCTCGCCCAGGTCTACATGGTCGCGCGGCTCGAAAGCGAACTGCGTCGGTTCGCCCCAGCGGCGGATCTCCAGGTTCTGCGCTTCGCCGGCGCCATCAGGGACCGATGCGTGGGGAATATTGGGAATGCCCATGAACAGATCGTTGATCTGCGCCTGCACGGCGTCGAGTTCCTGCTGCGCGGCATCGAGCTGCTGACCCAGCCCCGCGACCTGGTCCAGCAGCGGTTGAACGTCTTCTCCCGCCGCCTTGGCCCTGCCGATCGATTTGGAACTGCGGTTGCGCTGCGCCTGCAATTCTTCGGTGCGAACCTGTATTGCCTTGCGTTGCGCCTCGAGCGCCTCGATGGCGCCGCTGTCCAGTTCGTAACCGCGCCGTTTGAGTTGCGCGGCCACGTCGGCGAGCCGGGTTCTCAGTAATTTCGGGTCGAGCATCTTGTGTTTTTTCCTAGATATTCATTTCCGCGTTCCAGCGCACGATGTGCCCGCTTTCCACCAGCCCGGAGACATGTTCGAGGATGCAATCTATTTTGTCCGGCGCATCGAAAAACTCGACAATCACAGGAAGATCAAGCGAAAGATCGACCAGTGATGCGGTGTGGATGACACCGCTCCCGCCGAATCCGAACACGGCGCGCAACACCGTCACGCCCCTGACCTTCTCTTCATCGTGCAGGCGCTTGAGCAGCGGCTGGAGTGTGCGGTCCGCCTCGGTCAGGTAGACACGCACGAAAGTCACGGTTTGCCATTTCATAATTGCCTCGCCATCAGCACGCCGAGCGCCGCAGCGGCTATGCACAATATTACGCTGAGAAGCATGTTCACCAGCGCCTTGAGGAATTCACCCCCTTCCATCAGGTTCAGCGTCTCGATCGAAAACGCTGAAAAGGTGGTAAAGGAGCCCAGCAATCCGATCAGCAGAAAAGCGCGCGCCGCGGCTCCGCCGATGGTTCTTTCCAGCAGCCAGATATACAGGAAGCCCATCAGCAGGCTGCCGAGAACATTGACTGTCAGTGTGCCGTAGGGAAAGCTTCTTCCCATGATGGTGTAAACACCTGTGGACATCCAGTAGCGAAGCAATGCACCGAGTGCGCCGCCGCCGGCGATAGCGAGTATCTGGCTCATGGGCGGCAATCATACGGGAAGCACCAGCGCCCCTTCAATGCGCCAGTCAAGGGGCGCCGGGCGCTGCGGATTCACTTGCCGGAACGTTCCGCGCGCCGGTCCAGTTCCCGCAGATGTTCCAGCTTTTCGCGAATCTTCAGTTCCAGTCCGCGCTCGACCGGGTAGTAGTAACGGCTGCCCTCGAGTTCGTCGGGAAAATAGTTTTCACCCGCCGCATAGGCCTCGGGTTCATCGTGCGCGTAGCGATAGGTCTTGCCGTAACCGAGTTCTTTCATCAGGCGCGTCGGCGCATTGCGCAGGTGCAACGGCACTTCCAGGGAACCCTGCTTCCGCGCGTCCTGCATCGCCGCCCTGAATGCGGTGTAAACGGCGTTGCTTTTCGGCGCACAGGCCATGTAGACGACCGCCTGGGCGACCGCCAGTTCACCCTCCGGACTGCCGAGACGTTCCTGCACATCCCAGGCATTGAGCGCCAGCGCAAGCGCCCGGGGATCAGCGTTGCCGATATCCTCGGAGGCCATGCGCACCACGCGCCGCGCAAGGTACAGGCCGTCGCAACCGCCGTCGAGCATGCGCGCCAGCCAGTACAGGGCGGCATCCGGTGACGACCCGCGCACCGCCTTGTGCAATGCCGAGATCTGGTCGTAGAACGCTTCGCCGCCCTTGTCGAAACGCCGTACGCCGCCGCTGATGACTTCGGCGATAATGTCTTCGCCGATGCGCCCGCCGGGTTCGGCAAGATCGAAGGCGATTTCCAGCAGCGTCAGCGCGCGCCGCGCGTCGCCGTCGGCGGCACGGGCGATCTTCTCGAGCCCGGCTGCATCGATTGCGATGTTCATCGCGCCCAGTCCGCGTTCCCTGTCGTGCAGGGCCTGTTCGAGCACCTTTACCAGGTCCTCTTCGGTAAGTCGTTTCAGCACATAGGTGCGCGCCCGTGACAACAGGGCGTTGTTCAGTTCGAAAGACGGATTTTCGGTCGTCGCGCCGACGAACAGCACCGTGCCGTCTTCGACAAACGGCAGGAAGGCATCCTGTTGCGCCTTGTTGAAGCGATGCACCTCGTCGACAAACAGCAGCGTCTGGCGCTTTTCCACCTGCTGGCGTTGCCTGGCGATCTCGACTGCCTGCCGTACGTCCTTGACGCCGGCCAGTACCGCCGACAGCGGGACAAACTCGGCGCCGGACGATTCGGCGAGCAAATGCGCGAGCGTGGTCTTGCCGGTGCCGGGCGGTCCCCAGAAAATCATCGAGTGCAACTGGCCGCGCTCCACCGCCTGACGCAGCGGCTTGCCGGCACCGAACAGATGCGACTGGCCGATAAATTCGTCAAGCTTGCGGGGCCGCATGCGGTCGGCCAGGGGTCGGAATTGACGGCTTTGCGCCGTGTCGCTCATGGCACGTCGCCGATAATGTCGGTACCGGGGGGAAGTTTCAGCCTGAACCGCTCGGGGTCGATGGGCTGGTTGCGTTTCACGCCGGAGAAACGGATGCGCGTCTGATTGCCGAAACCGTCCCTGACATCGATGCTGGAGAGTTGTTTGCCGTCGAACGCGATCTGCACCTGTTCCACGGCCGAGTCGGCCTGTTTGGGATCCAGCCGGTACAGGGTGCTGCCGTTTTTCTCATCCAGTTGCTGCCAGGTCATGACTTCCGACAACGGCCGGAATCCGCTCAGCAGCATCGCAGGCGTGCTGCTCAGCGCTTCGTCCACCGCTTTGACAGTCGCCTGTTCCAGGTCGGCATCGTAGGTCCAGATCGATTCGCCGTCGGCGACGATGAGTTGCCTGTAGGGCGTATGATAATCCCAGCGGAAACGTCCTGGACGCTGCATCCATACCTCACCCGCGGAATCCTGGAGTTGCTGTCCGTTGCTGTCGACGACGACCTGGGTGAACTGCGCCTGGAAGCTGTCCAGTCCCGAAAAATACTCGCTCACAAGGTCTGCCGCGCGAACGCTTCCCGACATCGGAAACAGTGCCAGAATCGACCATGCGAAACCGGCAAAGCTGATGCGCTTGCGGTTCATGCGATCACATCTCCGGCGGCGCCGCAGCCAGCACTTCGCGGTTGCCGTTGGATTGCTGCGGACCGACAATCCCGGCAGCTTCCATCTGTTCAATCATGCGCGCCGCGCGGTTATAGCCGATCTTGAGGCGACGCTGGACCCCGGAGATCGAGGCGCGACGGGTTTCGGTGACAATGCGCACCGCTTCATCGTACAGCGGATCGCTTTCGGCATCGTCTTCGGCGGACTGCCCGCCGCTGCCCGGCAGATAATCGGTGGTGGTTTGCAGGATATCTTCGATGTAATCGGGTCCGGAGCTCTTCTTCAGATACTCGACGACGCGGTGGACTTCCGCATCACCCACGTAGGCGCCGTGCACACGCATCGGCACACCGGTGCCGGGCGCCAGGTAGAGCATGTCGCCGTGACCCAGCAACTGCTCGGCGCCGGACTGGTCGAGGATGGTTCTGGCATCCACCTTCGAGGACACCTGGAAAGCGATGCGGGTAGGTATATTGGCCTTGATCAAACCGGTGATGACGTCCACCGACGGCCGCTGCGTCGCCAGGATCAGGTGGATTCCGGAGGCGCGCGCTTTCTGTGCCAGACGCGCGATCAGTTCCTCGACTTTCTTGCCGACCACCATCATAAGGTCAGCCAGCTCGTCGATGATCACGACGATAAACGGCAGCGGCTCCAGGGTCGGAGGTTCGGGGTTCTCGTCGAGCGCTTCCTCGGGCTTGAACAAGGGATCCGCTATCGGCTCGCCGTTATCGATAGCCTCCTGCACCTTGCGATTGTAGCCGGCGATATTGCGCACGCCCATGGCCGCCATCAGCTTGTAGCGGCGTTCCATTTCACCGACGCACCAGCGCAGCGCGTTGGCGGCTTCCTTCATGTCGGTCACCACCGGTGTGAGCAGATGCGGAATGCCCTCGTAAACCGAAAGTTCCAGCATCTTGGGATCGATCATGATCAGGCGCACTTCATCGGCCAACGATTTGTAGAGCAGGCTCAGCACCATGGCGTTGACGGCGACCGATTTGCCCGAGCCAGTGGTGCCGGCCACCAGCAGGTGCGGCATACGCGCCAAGTCGACCACCACCGGCTGACCGCCGATGTCCTTGCCGAGCGCCAGCGTCAAAGGCGAACCGGCTTCGTCATAATCGGAAGAGCGGATGATTTCGCTGAGTGCAACGATCTCGCGACTTTCGTTGGGGATTTCCAGTCCGATCACGGTCTTGCCGGGAATGACTTCGACAACGCGCACACTGACTGCTGACAGGCCGCGCGCCAGGTCCTTGTCGAGATTGCTGATCTGGCTGACCTTGACCCCCGGACCCGGTTGCAGTTCAAAGCGCGTGATGACCGGCCCCGGCTGCACCGCGACCACCTCGACTTCGATGCCGAAGTCCTGCAGCTTCATTTCCACCAGGCGCGATAGCGCTTCGAGCGCGGTTTCCGAGTAACCCTCATGGTGCTCGGGCGCTTCGTCCAGCAACGCCAGCGGCGGCAGCTCGGTATTCGGCGGCGCGTCGAACAGCTTCACCTGGCGTTCGCGCTCCACGCGTTCGCTGGGCTCCACCTTCTTGATGACTGGCTCGATGCGCGGTGGCTTGCGCACCACTTCATTGCGTTTTTCCTGTTTCGCGGCGACTTGCTCCTCACGCTGGCGCCGCGCCCGATAGGCGATCAATCCGGTTTTCAGCGCCGCCATGCGTTCCGACAACCAGGCGATGCCAAGCAGCGTCATGCGGCCGGTCCAGTCCATGACGCTGAGCCAGGAGAGGCCTGTGAACAGTGTCACGCCGGACAGAAACAACGCCAGCAGGAACAGGGTGGCGCCGGTGAAACTGAACAGCGCAGCGAGGTTGTCCCCGACCAGGTTGCCGAATACACCACCGGCGTCCAGCGGCAGGCTGCCCGGCGGAATCTGAAAGTGCAGCGTTGCCAGACCGCAACCGGAAGCGACAGTGAGCAGGAAGCCGGCCCAGCGCACCGACAGCACGTGCATATCGATGCCACCGCTGGGCGTGCGCCCCCGGAACACCAGCCAGCCGCTGAATCCCACCATCAGCGGAAACAGGTACGCCAGGTAACCGAACAGATAAAGGAAGACATCGGCGAACCAGGCTCCGACCACGCCACCGTAATTATGGATGTTGTGCACCGGTCCGCGGTGCGACCAGCCCGGGTCCTGGGTGTGGTAACTCATCAGCGACAGCAACAGGTAAGCCGCGAGCGCCGACAGTATGAACAAGGTGCCTTCGCGCAAACCCCGTGTGACGTGCGGATGAATTCCCTGGAATTCCGCCTTTTTTCTGCGTGCTTGAGCCAAAGTGAGAAATTTCAGTAAGTATACGTTTTAAGATATTAAAAGGTCGGGTATTTTACGTCGCGTTGGTCCGCAATAGCAAGCAGCGCTGACACCTGTTCCTGCGCGCCTCTCGACACCGCGTTGCGGCAGACATTTCCATGTTCGCCCGGTAACTTCCCGGGCTGCCGCCCAATGTACCACGCTCCGGCTCTCAGCTTTACCCCCGACAGGACATTCCGTACCATACCGGGCGAATTCACATCCGTCGCAGGCCTTCAACGGCCCAGGGCACTGCCGCACTCAACGCGTTAACCGGAGTCATTATACATGAGCGAAACCAGGCACTGCCGCCTTCTTATTCTGGGTTCCGGCCCCGCCGGTTACACGGCGGCCATTTATGCAGCACGTGCCAATCTGCAACCGGTCCTGATCACCGGCCTCGAGCAAGGCGGTCAATTGACGACGACCACCGACGTGGAAAACTGGCCGGCGGGCGCTGAAGGACTGCAGGGTCCGGCCCTGATGGAAGCGATGCGCGAGCACGCCGAGCGCTTTCACACCGAGATCATCTTCGACCATATCAACGCGGTCGATCTGACGCGGCGTCCGTTCTGGCTGAAAGGCGATTCCGGCGCCTTCACCTGCGATGCCCTGATTATCTGCACGGGCGCATCCGCCCAGTACCTGGGACTGCCCTCCGAGGAAGCGTTCAAGGGGCGCGGCGTTTCCGCCTGCGCGACCTGCGACGGATTTTTCTACCGTGAGAAACCGGTTGCGGTGATCGGCGGCGGCAACACCGCTGTCGAGGAAGCGCTGTATCTCTCCAATATCGCATCCCACGTCACCCTGGTGCACCGGCGCGATGCCCTGCGGGCGGAAAAAATTCTCCAGGACAGGCTGTTCCAGCGCGAAAAGGACGGCAAGGTCACTATTCAGTGGGACAGCGTCCTCGACGAAGTGCTTGGCGATGACTCGGGGGTGACCGGACTGCGCATCAAGAACGTCAAGGAGCAGTCCACGCAGGATCTGCAGGCGGACGGCGTGTTTATCGCCATCGGCCACAAACCCAACACTGACCTGTTTGCCGGTCAGCTGGAAATGCACAAGGGCGGTTACCTCAAGGTAAAGAGCGGCGTCGAGGGCGGCGCGACCAGCTGCAGCATTCCCGGCGTGTTTGCCGCCGGCGACGTTGCCGATCACGTCTATCGCCAGGCGATCACCTCGGCAGGATCGGGCTGTATGGCGGCGCTGGACGCGGAGGAGTACCTGGACAACCTGGAGCCGCAGCAGGCGAAATAACAATCCCCGGCGCAGTCGCTACTCGGTTTGCGCCTTGACGATCTGTTCGTAGACAAAGCCGTGTAACGCGAAAAACGCTTCCTGGTCTTTCAGGTCGAACTCCAGACCATGGTAGAAATTGCCCTCGCTCATATCGCCCTCGCTGTTGCCCACGTTGACGTTGCGCAGCATGGCCGGGAGCGACAGCAGCTTGTCAGAACCGCCGATCCTGAACACGCAGGTCAGCGCCAGTTCATCGCCGACCTCGCCAAGTTGCTCGGCTGATGTCACCAGCGCCCCGGTGGTGCTGATATCAACTACCGTGGCGGAGCGCGGTTTTTCAGTCTTGTATGCCGGGTTATCGTTCTTGAGGGATGCAAACAGTTTCACCCGCACCCGCTGCGCCTTGCGCACCACGATCTGTTCCATCTCTTCGGGGAAGGACAGATGCAGGTAGGGGTAAGGACGCGCGCAACTGCGCAGTACCGTGCTGGCAAAACCGACGATGCGGTTTCCCGCCATCAGGCGCACCACGAAAGGCTGGCCTTCGCGGATAATCATCACCTTGTCTTTGACACGCGGAGTCGTAACCAGCAGGCTGTGACCGGGAAGATAGCCGATCACCTTCACCTGCAACCGGCGGCTGTCTTCGCCGTCGCGCGGCTGCAGTTGAATCGATTCGCCGATTTGCAGTTTCAGGTCGGGATAATCCATCGCGCGCTATTGTAAAGCAAACCCTGTTGATTCCCATACTGTTATTTGGCTAATCGGTTCTTTGCTTAGAATGCCCTCATGCAACTGAAAATCGTCGACGATATCGCGCAGCTGGATGCCACGCAGTGGAACCGGGTGGCGGCGAGCAGCAATCCGTTCCTGCGTTACGAGTTCCTGTCCGCGCTGGAACGTCATGGCTGCGTCGGCCCCCGGCATGGCTGGCTGCCCCGGCATCTCGCGGCTTTTGACAATACGGGGACACTGGTGGGCGCAGTTCCCCTGTATATCAAGGACAACTCCTACGGCGAATTCGTGTTCGACTGGGCCTGGGCAGACGCCTACCAGCGCGCCGGTCTGCAATACTATCCGAAAGCGGTGGTGGCGGTACCCTACACGCCCGCCACCGGGCCAAGAATCCTGACCGGCAACGATGCGGCCGGCCGCCAGGTCGCCGGCCAGCTTGTGACGCTGGCGCGGGAATGGGCACAAAGCGAAAACCTTTCATCCCTGCACTGGCTGTTCACCGATGCCGCCGATACTCAGCTGTTGCGGGAACAGGGTTACCTGCTGAGGCTGGGATGCCAGTTCCACTGGCACAACCAGGGCTATCGCGATTTTGACGATTACCTGTCCTGTTTCAACTCGCGCAAGCGCAAAAAGGTGCGTCGCGAACGCCGCTATGTCGACGAACAGGGCATCGAAATGCACACCGTTCACGGCGACGAAGCGACCACGGATGAAGTGCGGGTGATGCACGATTTCTACCGCAGCACCTTCGAAAAGAAGTGGGGCTACCCTACTCTGACGCTGGAGTTTTTCGAGGACATCTGCGTCAGCATGGGACGCCAACTGGTATTCTTCATTGCCCGCACGAACGCCGAAACGGTCGCCGGCGCCATCTGCCTGCGCAGCGACGACACCCTCTACGGACGCCACTGGGGGTGCTACGCGGACTACCACAGCTTGCATTTCGAGGCCTGCTATTATCAAGGCATCGATTACTGCATCCGTCAGGGTCTGAAAATGTTCGAGCCCGGCGCTCAAGGCGAGCACAAAGTCAGTCGGGGATTTCTGCCGACGGCCACCTGGTCCGCGCACTGGATCGCGCACCGTGGATTTCGTGACATCATCGCGCGCCACCTGGTGCAGGAAACGGCGGCCATGCACGAGTACATGCGCGAACTGTCGGAGCATTCGCCCTTCAGAGGAGATCGGGCGGCATGAGTGGTCGCGGCCCGTTCTGGATTCATCCGGGTGATACCAGCCTGTCCTTTCCGGATACCAGCCTCGCGTTGCGTGAACCCGACGGCCTGCTGGCGATCGGCGGCGATCTGGCTCCGGAGCGCCTGCTGGCGGCTTACCGCAAAGGCATATTTCCCTGGTACGGTAATGACCAGCCGATACTCTGGTGGTCGCCCGATCCTCGCACCGTGCTGTTTCCCGGACGTCTGAAGATTTCCAGGAGCCTGCGCAAGCGGTTGCGGCAGGGCCGCTTCCGCGTCACCCTGGACCGGGCTTTCGACCAGGTCATCCGGGCCTGCGCGGAACCTCGGCCCGGCAGCTCCGGCACCTGGATCACCCGCGAGATGAGCGAAGCATACTGCCGTTTGCATCAGCGGGGCTACGCCCATTCCGTGGAATGCTGGCACGACGACAGACTGGTGGGCGGTCTGTATGGCGTCGCGCTCGGCGCGGTGTTTTTCGGAGAGTCGATGTTCAGCCGCGAAACCGACGCGTCCAAAGTCGCATTCGCGCACCTGGTGAGGCAGCTCGGCGCCTGGAACTTCGCCCTGATTGACTGTCAGGTCTATTCACCACACCTGGCGACACTCGGCGCCGAACGCATTCCGCGCAGCGATTTCGTCAGACAGCTGGACCTTTTTTGCGATGCCGGATCGGCCCCGGGAACCTGGAAAGCGGATCCGGCACTCGCCGACAACCCCTGGTAAGCCGTTCAGCATGGATAAAAACAGGCCATATACCGATGAAAGGGAACTGCGGTTTTTCGCAACCGCCCCGCGCCCGTGCAGCTATCTGGAAGGCCGGGACACGATTTCGGTGTTTGCGGATCCCGACGCCAGACTCACTCCGGCGATCTATCAGCAACTGGCCCGGTTCGGTTTCCGCCGCAGTGGCGACAATCTTTATGTCCCCGCCTGCCCGGGCTGCTCGCAGTGCATCCCGGTCCGCATTCCGACAGCGCGTTTCCGACGCAGTCGCAATCAGCAGAGAATATGGAACCGCAATCGCGACCTGGTGTGCACTGTCCTGCCCGCCGAATTCAGACAGGATCACTTCGAGCTGTATCAGCGCTACCTGGCCAGCCGGCATGCCGGCGGTGGCATGGACCAGCCGACCCGTGAAGAATACCTGGGCTTCCTGACAAGTTACTGGAGCGAAACATTCTTTCTCGAATTCCGCAGCGGTAGCCGGCTGGCTGCCGTCGCAGCCACCGACCGGCTCGGCAATGCGCTTTCGGCCGTCTATACGTTTTTCGATCCCGACATGCAGCGGCGCAGCCTTGGAACCTACGCCATCCTGCGTCAGGTGGAACTGGCGCGTGAGATGGGCAATGACTGGCACTACCTCGGTTACTGGATTCCCGGCTGCGATAAAATGCGCTACAAGAGCCGGTTCCGGCCGCTGGAAGTTTATCGCAATGGCAAGTGGCGGACGCTGGAGCCCGGCCAGCAGATCTCCGACCTGGCCAGCGAGGCCTGGCCGGACAGTCGATAGTCGATTACGAATTCACGCTGCCGGCGCCGATCCGGAAAATTTTTCTACCCACAACGGGATAACTGGCCGTCATTCGACTCATTGGGTTATAATGCCGGGCTGATATCAATTGACATACGAGTGAGGAATGGCAAAAGAAGATCATATCGAAATGGAAGGGACTGTCACCGAAACATTGCCTAACACCATGTTTCGCGTGCGGCTGGAAAACGGACACACGGTCACGGCACATATATCCGGCAAGATGCGCAAGCACTATATCCGCATTCTCACAGGCGACAAGGTCACCGTACAGCTCACGCCTTACGACCTCACCAAGGGTCGTATCACCTACCGCGCACGCTAGCCTACAAAACCTCTTCCTCTTCCCTGATATCGTGGATCAAGCGGCCGTCTTCGGCGCGGATGACCACGTAGCCGCCGTTGGCCAGCCGGCCGAACAACAGCTCTTCCGCAAGCGGTTTCTTGACGTGTTCCTGTATGATGCGCGCCATCGGACGGGCGCCCATCTTGGCATCGAAGCCGTGCTCGGCCAGCCATTCGCGGGCTGAATCCTCGAAATCGATGGTGACGCCCTTCTCCTGCAACTGGGCTTCCAGTTCGTAGATGAACTTGTCCACCACCCGGGTGATCACTGTCGGATCCAGCGCCTTGAACTGGATGATGGCGTCGAGGCGGTTGCGGAACTCGGGACTGAACAGTTTCTTTATCGCCTCCATGCCATCGGTGGAGTGATCCTGGTGGGTGAAACCGATGGATGGCCGGCTCATTTCCGTGGCGCCTGCATTGGTCGTCATCACGATCACGACATTGCGGAAATCGGCCTTGCGGCCATTGTTGTCCGTCAGCGTGCCGTGGTCCATGACCTGCAGCAGCAGGTTGAACACATCGGGATGGGCTTTTTCAACTTCGTCGAGCAGCAATACCGCGTGCGGATGCTTGGTAATGGCTTCCGTCAACAGGCCACCCTGATCGAAACCGACATACCCCGGCGGCGCGCCGATCAGCCGTGAGACGGTGTGGCGTTCCATGTATTCCGACATATCAAAGCGTATCAGTTCGATGCCGAGAATCAGCGCCAGCTGACGGGTAACTTCGGTTTTACCGACACCCGTGGGTCCGGCAAACAGGAAGGAACCGATGGGCTTTTGCTCGTTGCCGAGGCCCGAGCGCGACATCTTGATGGCGCCCGCCAGGGTTGAAATCGCCTCATCCTGCCCGTACACGACCATCTTCAGATCGCGTTCCAGCGTGCGCAGCGAATCCTTGTCGGACGCGGAAACCGTCTTCGGCGGTATCCTCGCGATTTTCGAAATAATCGCTTCGATATCCGACACGCCTATGGTCTTCTTGCGCTTCGAAGGCGGCAGCAACCGCTGGTTGGCGCCGGCTTCGTCGATGACATCGATAGCCTTGTCGGGCAGGAAACGGTCGTTGATGTAGCGCGAGGACAGCTCTACCGCCGCGCGCAGCGCCCTGGCGGAATACTTGACCTCGTGATGTTCTTCAAAGCGCGACTTGAGACCCTTGAGAATACTCACCGCCTCGTCGACAGTCGGCTCCACAACGTCGATCTTCTGGAAGCGCCGCGCCAGCGCCCGGTCTTTCTCGAAAATACCGCGATACTCGTGGTAAGTCGTCGAACCGATGCACTTCAGCTCACCCGAGGCCAGCATAGGCTTGATCAGGTTGGAGGCATCCATCACGCCTCCGGATGCCGCCCCCGCGCCGATGATGGTGTGAATTTCGTCGATGAACAGGATAGCTCCGGGTTCGGTACGCAGCTGGTTGAGAACGCCCTTCAGCCGCTTTTCGAAATCGCCACGGTACTTGGTTCCCGCGACCAGCGCGCCGAGATCAAGCGCATATATCGTGCTGCTCAGCAGGACTTCGGGAACGTCGCCGTCGACGATCATCTTCGCCAGCCCTTCGGCCAGTGCGGTCTTGCCGACACCGGCTTCACCGACATACAGAGGATTGTTCTTGCGACGGCGGCACAGGATCTGGACCGTACGTTCGATTTCCGCGCGACGGCCGATGAGCGGATCGATCTTGCCCTTCATCGCCATTTCATTGAGATTGGAGGCAAACAGTTCCAGCGGTTTTTTCTGCGCACCCTCGGCACTTCCGGGACCCTCGGTTTCCGGCGCCGCTTCACCTTCCGGCTGGTCGCCGGCGATCTTGGAAATACCGTGGGAAATGTAATTCACCACGTCGAGACGGGTGATGTCCTGCTTGTTCAGGAAATAGGCGGCCTGCGATTCCTGCTCACTGAAAATGGCTACCAGCACATTCGCGCCGGTGACTTCTTTCTTGCCCGAGGATTGCACGTGGAAAACAGCGCGCTGCAGCACGCGCTGGAAACCCAGTGTGGGCTGGGTTTCACGGTTATCATTGGGCGGCAGTAACGGGGTTGTTTCCTCGAGGAAGCCGCTGAGTTCCTTGCGAAGCTTGTCAAGGTCCGCGCCGCAGGACTTAAGCACATCAACAGCGGTCGGATTGTCCATCAGGGCGAGCAGGAGGTGCTCGACGGTCATGAACTCGTGGCGCTTTTCCCTGGCATCCTTGAACGCCAGGTTGAGGGTGAATTCCAGTTCCTTACTTAACATCTTGACTACCTCATCGCTCTTCTATGCCTCCTCCATGGCACATAATAGCGGATGTTGGTTCTGGCGCGAGTATTCGTTTACCTGCGCGACTTTGGTTTCCGCGATCTCTCTGGTGAACACACCACATACACCCTTGCCCCGGGTGTGAACGTGGAGCATTACCTGCGTTGCCTTTTCTCTCGACATGCCGAAAATCTGCTCCAGCAACAGCACGACGAACTCCATTGGCGTGTAATCGTCGTTGTGCAGCACCACCTTGTACATCCGCGGCCGCTTGAGCTTCGGCCGCGACTCCAGCACCGAAAGTCCCTGATCTCCGGAATGTCCTGTTTCCTTTGCCATACGCCGAATTATAACTGATCCAAACCCGCCGAAGCGTCAGAATATCAACGGTTCCGCGACAGCATACACCCGCTTTTGATTGAAGCAAACACTGTGCCTAAGCCCGTGATCTTTTAAAGGTTTCCATAATTCTCAATACTTGACTAATTTGCTCGGCGGCCTAACAATACCAAATGCCGTTCAGGCAAAAGGAGGAGTCGTTCTTACGCCGCAGAGCGTGAAACGACGCACTAATAAATATTGCAGATAAGCTCGGGCGCACCACCGCCTAAGAGTGCAGTGAGGATGTTCAGTTATGGCAACAGGAATTGTTAAATGGTTCAGTAACGCGAAAGGCTATGGTTTCATTTCGCCGGATGAAGGTGGCGACGATATTTTCGCGCATTTCTCCGCGATTGAAATGGACGGTTACAAAAGTCTGAAGGAAGGACAACGCGTCGAATTCGACGTGTCTGACGGACCCAAAGGTCTGCAAGCCAACAAGATTATCCTTGCTGCCACCGCGCAGTAACGGATAACGCAGTACCATTTGCAATACCCTGCCCGCCTTTGCGGCCGGCAGGGCATTCCTTTTATTTGCCTACATGTGAGCGATAATCGCCAGTCCGAACTGGGAACAGCTCAATTTGGTTGAACCTTCCATCAGGCGTTCCAGATCGTAGGTCACCGTCTTCGCCGCAATGGCGCCCGATAACCCTTTCACAATCAGATCGGCGGCCTCGTTCCAGCCGAGGTGCCGCAACATCATTTCCGCTGACAGGATCAGCGAACCCGGATTGACCTGGTCCTTGCCCGCATACTTGGGCGCGGTGCCGTGCGTGGCTTCGAACAGGGCAACGTTATCGGAGAGATTGGCGCCCGGCGCCATGCCGATACCGCCAACCTGGGCTGCCAGGGCATCGGAGATGTAATCGCCGTTGAGGTTCAGAGTGGCAATGACGCTGTACTCGGCGGGCCGCAGCAAAATCTGCTGCAGGAAGGCATCAGCGATCACGTCCTTGACGATAATGTCCTTGCCGGTTCTGGGATTCCTGAACGAGCACCAGGGCCCGCCATCGATTTCCACGGCGCCGAATTCTTCTTTAGCCAGTTCGTAACCCCAGTTCTTGAAGGCGCCTTCAGTGAACTTCATGATGTTGCCCTTGTGCACCAGCGTCACCGAGTCGCGATCCTGGTCGATCGCATACTGCAGTGCGCGGCGCACCAGACGCCTGGTGCCTTCGGACGAGACCGGCTTGATACCGATGCCGGAGCTGTCGGGAAAGCGGATTTTGGTGACGCCCATTTCATTCTGCAGGAAGTCGATCATCTTTCTGACTTCAGGCGTACCCGCTTCCCATTCGATGCCGGCATAGATATCTTCGGAATTTTCGCGGAAGATCACCATGTCGGTTTTTTCCGGTTCCTTGAGCGGACTGGGCGTGCCATCGTAATAGCGCACCGGGCGCAGGCAAACATACAGATCCAGATCCTGGCGCAGCGCAACATTCAGCGATCGGATGCCACCACCCACCGGGGTTGTCAGTGGGCCCTTGATCGCGACAGCGAATTCCCTGATGGCACGCAATGTCTCTTCCGGCAGCCAGGTATTTTCGCCGTAGACATCGTTGGCTTTTTCGCCCGCGAAGATTTCCATCCAGACGATCTGACGCTTGCCGCCGAAGGCCTTTTTCACGGCAGCATCGACCACCGTACGCATCACCGGGGTGATATCGACACCCGTGCCGTCACCTTCGATATAGGGCACGATCGGACAATCGGGCACATTAAGCGACAGATCGTCATTAACGGTGATTTTCTCGCCTGAATCAGGCACGACAATATTCTGGTATTCCATGTCAATTCCTAGCGTGGCAAAAAGTGCCGGGGGATTGTATCAAAGGCGGGTTTCATTATCCGCACCCGGCTATCGAATTAGCTGAGGGACGCTGTCGACGCGTCAGACCGGGGCATGAAAAAGCCCCCTGCAACCGAAGGTCACAGGGGGCTCCTGTCTTCCGACAGCAGCGTGTTGCTAGACTTCGCCGCCAGAGGCCTTGATCAGCGCCTCTTCAATGGCGTTCGGAGCGCACATGATGTTGAAGAAGGTCGCGCCGGTGTCACTCTGGATCATCGGCAGATGCGGCCAGCTGATAGCGATGCGGAAGCGTGCATACAGGGCGTAAACGTCGCCATCGGACACCAGGATTTCATAAGGCAGGTGGCCGGTGGAACGGATTTCGTCCTTGTCGACGCGGCTCATGATGTACTCGTCACCGCTGCAACCGCTGTCGTTCAGCGCTACGCCGAACACGGTTTCTTTCTTGCCCGGGATGTCGATGCGGTAAACCTTGGTGGCACCGCCGCGACCCTGCGCCAGACCTTCTTCCACAGCGGCAATGGCATCTTCGTAGCTGTCATATTCAGCCAGTTCACTGGGATCATCGAAGTACTCCATGCCGAACATGTAGTGATACTTGCGCAGATCACCGGCGCTCAACTGCTTGTCGCCGGTGCCGAAGGTCTGGCTGTTGCCCAAAGCGCTTTCCAGACTTGCGAGAGCGGCAGCCGCACCGGAAGTATCCTCGAGGCGATAAGCGTTGGCGTAGTACATCGGGTTGGTGTAGCTGACCTGGACTTCGTCATCCACCTTGGTCACCGTGACGCGCTGGCCTGCCGCATATCCGCCGAAGTCGGAACTGGCAGCATCTTTCTTCAGTGCATCGTTGGTAATGGCCATGACAATGGCGCCGTCGTAAGGGGAATAGGAGCCGGCGACTTCAAAACCTGCTGCCTCTACCTTACTTTTCGCTTCATCGGCAACCGCCTGGATATCACCGTTGGTCTTGTAACCCAGGATGAACGGTTTGAGTGTTTCTTCCGCAAATGCGCTACCGCAGGACAGTGCCAGCAAGGCACCTGAAAGGAACAATTGCTTGACGACCTTCATGATGACTCCTCCTCACGTTATGTCGTGTTATTTCGTTTCGACCGGAATCTGCGCGGGGCAACTCCAGTTATTTTTGTTATGGCCTTCACCCTTTGCCGGCTCCCCGGGCCCGTATACCTGCAACTTGCCAAAGGAACCGGAGGCGGACCCGCGCAAAGAGGCGTTGGTCATAGGCGCTACTTTATGGTCCGTGGATATAATGTCAAGTCTATGACGCCTAAGGCTGGCAATTTTTTTGAAAGATACATGAATTACTTTTGCTAACCATTTGTTTATACTTTTAATAGCCGAAATACTTAAGGTAACTTCTTAACTATGATCTGGAAACCGCGAGTCACTGTCGCCGCTGTCGCCGAACACAATGGCCGTTTTCTCATGGTCGAGGAACAGGTCGGCGGTGAAATGCGTTTCAACCAGCCCGCGGGCCACCTCGAAGACGATGAAGGCCTGGTCGATGCGGTTATCCGCGAATGCCTGGAAGAAACAGCATGGCACTTCCGGCCGCAGGCGCTGGTCGGGCTGTACCGCTGGCGTTCTGCACATACTGGCGACACCTTTCTGCGCGCCACTTTTTGCGGTGAGTGCACGCATGAAGACCGCGCGCGTTCGCTTGATGCGGACATCACCGCAGTCCACTGGCTGAGCGCGAACGAGATCCGCGCGCGCGGCGAGCGTTTGCGCAGTCCCCTTGTCCTGCAGTCGCTGGAGGACTATCTGCGCGGCAAACGTTTCCCTCTGGAGCTGCTGGTCGAACTGGACCGCGAGGTTTCCGGTTGAAAGCGCGCAAAGTGATCGTCGGTCTTTCCGGGGGTGTGGATTCCGCTGTCGCCGCCGGTCTCCTGCTGGAGCAGGGATACGACGTCGAAGCCGTGTTCATGAAGAACTGGGACGAAGATGACGAGGCCGGTTATTGTCCTGCCGAGCAGGACCTCGCCGATGCCGGGGCGATTGCGCAACGACTGGGCATCAGGCTGCGCACCGTGAGTTTCTCGACCGAATACTGGGACCGGGTATTCCAGTATTTCCTTGACGAATACCGCGCCGGCCGGACACCGAACCCGGACATTCTCTGTAACCAGGAAATCAAGTTCGGCGCGTTTCTCGATTACGCCCTCGGCCTGGGCGCGGACTGGATCGCGACCGGCCATTATGCGCGCGTTGAGGGTGAATCCGGTCGACGGCAATTGCTGAAAGGCGTCGACGCGAACAAGGACCAGACCTATTTTTTGTACCGCCTCAATCAGCGGGCACTCAATCACAGCCTGTTTCCCGTGGGCGAACTCGCCAAATCCCGTGTGCGCGAAATCGCCGCGCAATCGGGTTTCCCGAATGCGGCGAAGAAAGACAGCACCGGCATCTGCTTTATCGGCGAGCGCAAGTTCAAAGCCTTTCTCAGCCATTACCTTCCGGCGCAACGCGGTGAAATCGTCAGTGTCGATGGCGAACCGCTCGGCCGACACGATGGCTTGATGTATCACACCATCGGTCAGCGACAGGGTCTGGGGATCGGTGGCATCCGCGACGCCGGCGGCGATCCCTGGTACGTGGTGGACAAGGACCTGGCCGCCAATCGCCTGATCGTCGCGCAGGGCAAGAACCATCCCGCACTGTTCAGGCACGCGCTGCATGCGCAGGATCTGCACTGGATTTCCGGACAAGCACCAGCCATGCCGCTGCGCTGTCATGCGCGCATCCGCTACCGCCAGCCCGATCAGGTTTGCACGATAACCACTCTCGACCGCTCAGCCTGCAAAGTCGAATTCAACACCCCGCAACGCGCCGTCACGCCCGGACAGGCAGTGGTTTTCTATGCTGACGATGTCTGCCTGGGTGGTGGTACGATCTGTTCATGACCAGATCCGACCAGGACCGCGCGCTGGCTTTTGCCGGCATTGTGCAGGCATTGCAGCTGGTGCAAAGCACCGCGCACGGCAAGCCTTACGACGTGGAGGCGCTGCACACCAGCCTCAACAGCGTATTCAGTCTTGATCCAGCCTCGGTAGAGGACGTCTATGGGGGCATACAGGGTGTCAGCAGCGGTTTGCGGTTGCTGCAAACGCAGCTGATGAGCGGCAACAGGAAACCGGACCCCGAACTCAGCCGCTACCTGGTCACGCTGCTGCACCTGGAACGCAAGCTCGGCAAACGCGCGGATCTGCTCGACAGCATCCGCTCCCGTGTCGAACGCGTCCAGGCCCAGGTGGAGCATTTCGGTATCGGTCATGCCAATGTCATTGCCGCGCTCGCCGACGCCTACACAGAGACGGTCAGCACCTTGCGGCCACGCATCATGGTCAGCGGCGATCCGCAACGTCTGTCCGACGCTGCGGTTGCCAACCAGATCCGCGCGCTGCTGCTGGCGGCGATGCGCTCCGCCGTGCTCTGGCGGCAATGCGGCGGCACGCGCATCGGGCTGTTGCTGGGACGAGCAAAGCTGGTTGCCGCCGCGCGTTCCCTGCTCGCCTGAACGATCCCCGCGCGCTAATCGCTTTCGGCGCAATAAGACACCAGGCTGTCACTCAGTTCGTGCGCGGCATCGCCGGATGCCAGCAACCAGTGCGCAATGTCACCCAACACAGTTTCCGCCTGCAGATCGCGGGTCAGCATGTGAAAGCCATTGTCATACAGGATGGCGCGCCAGCGCCGGTCGGGACCATTCGGCAAGCGCCGCACCAGGCGGCAGGTCGGCTGCGCGGGAATGATCTCGTCGCGCCTGCCGTACAGGATCAGCGTTCTCCCGATGCCATCGAGCGGCGCGCGCGCCGCCCGGTCCATGAGGTTGCCCACCCCGTACAGCACATCGACACGCGTTGCCTTGATCACCAGCGGATCGCGGCCCAGCGCGCGCAGCATGTCGATATTGTCGGACGGCTTGAGCTTGAGTCCCTTGCCGGTCAGGCGCTGGTCGGGAACGGTGTGGACGGCCAGCCACAGCGCCGCGCGCTGGTAAAGCGGCATACTGTCGCGTGACCAGACGGCCGGCGCCACCAGGACCATACCGGCAACCTGCGGCGACGGCTCTCCCAGGGCGGCCAGCGCGACAGCGCCACCCATGCTTTCGCCGAGCACATACAGCGGACAATCCGGATACTGTATCGATACCAGACTGATCATGGTCCGCAGATCGCGGATCAGGCGCTCGCTGCCGTGCCAGTAGCCCCAGCCGGGCGCCGCGCCGAAACCTCGCTGGTCGTAGGCCAGTACGTTGATCCCGTGACGCGCGAGGAATTCTCCGGTTGTCGAGAACGCCTTGCGGTAATCGTTAAGGCCGTGCAACGCTATGACCAGTGCCCGGCAATTTCCCGCCTCGCCCCACCGTGTTACCGGCAGCCGGTAACCGTCCTCCATTACCGCATAGCCGGCGTTGAGCGCCGGGGTGATTCCCGCGGTGCCGGCGGGAACAAT
This sequence comes from Thiogranum sp., assembly GCA_024102665.1. Classification (GTDB taxonomy): domain Bacteria; phylum Pseudomonadota; class Gammaproteobacteria; order DSM-19610; family DSM-19610; genus Thiogranum. Next base: position 148,425 of record JAGFJP010000103.1, read on the forward strand.
GTATGGCCTGGCACAGGAGGCCAGCAGCACCAGCGGCAAAAGCCGTGCTGTGGCCACCAGCCGTTCGACGAAATGTCTGTCCATGATGCTGCGGCGCTGCTGCATAGCGCAACAGGCTAGTCTTCAAACTGCGCCAATGTAAAGGCACGCGACGCCGGGGCGGCAGCGCGCATTTCCGGCCGGGGCCGGTCGCGACCACTGTTAAGTGGCCGGCAAATAGCCCATAATGCCCTGCTTGTTTGAATCCGGTAAGCAGGAGCTTTGAATGAGCAACAGTTTTTCCACCCGCAGCACGCTGAAAGTCGGCGCACGCGAATACGAGATCTACCGTCTTCCGTCGCTGGACAAAGATGTCTCCCGGCTGCCCTACTCGCTGAAAGTGCTGCTCGAAAACCTGCTGCGCTACGAAGACGGCAAGACCGTCACACGTGACGATATCGAAGCACTGCTGAACCAGGATCCTGCCACCGAATCCACCCGCGAAATCGCCTATCGACCGGCGCGCGTGCTGATGCAGGATTTCACCGGCGTGCCTGCCATCGTCGACCTTGCAGCCATGCGGGACGCCATGGCCCGGCTCGGCGGCGATCCTGCAAAAATCAATCCGCTGCAGCCGCTGGAGCTGGTCATCGACCACTCGGTCCAGGCGGATGTGTTCGGCCGCCCGGATGCGATGAAAATCAATACCGAGCTCGACTACGGCCGCAACGGCGAGCGCTACGCCTTTCTCAAATGGGGCCAGCAGGCGTTCCGCAATTTCCGCGTCGTGC
>JAGFJP010000123.1 GCA_024102665.1 Thiogranum sp.
CGTGTGCTCTCTACATTATGTGTCAGTGTCCTTTGTCTGTTCTTCTCGTGATCCGTTTTGTTCCGCCTTCGCTTTGCTTTTTTTTTTTTTATCTGGCTGGCCCATTGATAGCAGGCGTACTTGTCCTGGTCGGTCTGTTCCGCCGACTGGCCCTTGTTGGGGTAAACGAAGACTTCCTGCGCCGTTGCGTTCGACACCAGGACGGTCACGCCCAGTGCCGCGGCGAAAACCTGGTTCCGGTATTGCATCGCGAGCCCTCACTCAACTTTTTGCTGTGCGGAAGATTGTCATCGCGTGCTGATTGCGCCACGCTATGACCGGTATCCGGCCGAAGGTGATAACAATGCAGCAGATAAGGCGAGGGGGCTATCCGAAAACTGCAAACCCGCAGGTTTTCGGGCAGGTGATTGCCGGTGGCATGACAGCCCTGCTTGCGCTTGTCGCAGTACTGTTCCAGGGTTGCGCCGCGCCGCTGGCGCCCCAGGTTCAGAGATCTGCTGAATACGCCTTCGATCGACCCGCGGAGACCGGTCTCGGTCGACACGCGGCGGCGCTGGCGCAAGGCCACGCGGGAGAGTCGGGCTTTTTCATCGAGGATACCGGCCGTCAGGCCTTTATGCAGCGCGCGACACTGATCGAGGCGGCCGAACGCAGCATCGACGCCCAGTATTACATCTGGAACAGCGACGTATCGGGACGCTATCTGGCGCTTCGGTTGCTGATGGCTGCGGATCGCGGCGTGCGCATACGGCTGTTGCTCGATGATATCAATCTGTCCGGCAGGGACGCGGTCATCGCGGCGCTGGACAGCCATGCCAATATCGAGATCCGGATCTACAATCCTTTCGCAACGCGCACAGGCTACGGCAGAGTGGTGGAGGCGCTGGCCGATTTCCGGCGCATCAACCGGCGCATGCACAACAAGACGTTTGTCGTGGATGGCGCCTTTGGCATCGTCGGCGGTCGCAATATCGGCGACGAATACTTCGGCATGCATCCGCAAGTGAATTTCCGCGACCGCGACATGCTGGCCGTCGGTCCTGTGGTGCGGGATATCTCCGCCAATTTTGATTTCTACTGGAACAGCCCGGCAGCCGTGCCGATTGCCGCGCTGTCCGGTGCGGGGGAGCCGGATGCGCTGCAGCGGGGGATGGCGCAGGCGCGGGCTGACGCCGGTGATACGCGGAAACTGCGCTACAAACCCATGCAACAGGCCGACGCGGCGCACGCGGAAGTAAAGCGGTGGCTGCCCCTGCTGGAATGGGCGCCCGCCGAACTGGTGTTCAGCGAACCACTGCTGGCAACGCTGCCCGAGGATGACCAGCCCAGTCGCGCAGCGGTTCGCCTCGGCGAGCTGATGCGCGCGAGTCAGCGTGAGATCCTGATGGAATCGGCCTATTTCATTCTCGGCGAACCGCAACTCGAGGGTATAGAGGAACTGGGCGAAAGAGGCGTGACCATGCAGGCCCTTACCAATTCGCTGGCTTCGAACGATCTGGTGGGCAATCATGCCGGTTATGCACGCGGCCGCAAGGGCATGCTGGAGAGCGGAATACAGTTGTACGAATTGCGGCCGGACGCGAAAAGCTGCACGCAGTGGATTGTTGCAGACGACGGCTGCCCTGGCGCCGTCAGTCTGCATGCCAAGACCATGGTCTTCGATCGCTCGGTGCTCTACGTCGGCTCGTTCAATCTCAACCTGCGTTCGATCTATCTCAACGGAGAAACGGTATTGATCGTGCACAGTCCGCGCCTGGCGATGGCTGTTGCGGATTCAATCGAACAGGCCATGCACCCGGACAACAGCTGGCGCGTCAGTATGGGTGAAAACCGGGCATTGCAGTGGTCAGGGAACGATGGCACCTATGGCCACGAACCTGCCACCGGTGGATGGCGACGCTTCAAAGCCGGCCTTTTCGGTTTGCTGCCCATCGAAAAGTATTATTGAAGGAGGTTCACGCCATGGAAAACCGACACAACCGCCAGCAAGGGATGACGCGGCCGCTCGCAGCTGGTCTGCTTATCCTCTGCGTGCTGGCCGCGCCACAAGCGGCGTTTGCAGAATCGGCGGCGGAGCG
>JAGFJP010000129.1 GCA_024102665.1 Thiogranum sp.
CGCAGCATGGCGTCGACCCCAAGCCCGCGTCCCTGCTCCCGCGCCACGTCCACATAGTCGGCGTCCGCCGCCTCCAGCGCCAGCCGCACGAATTCGCCGCGCCCCTGGATGGATGGCCAGTAAAAGAGTTCATAGCGCATGTGCACCTCCGTGGGTCCCGTCGATTGTTGTCCCCGTTAAATGTAGGCCACAAAACGCACTGTGCGGGAGTGCTGTTCCTGCATCGCAGTAACGGAACACCGCAACGCTGCCGGGCCTGCGTTTGTGCTACGCTGCCTCAGGAGAAACAGTTCATTGGCGAACCCGCGTCATGCAAATCGTCCACTATCTTCCCCGGACCCTGCCGGATGCGTTGCAGCCGCTGGCGTCGCTCGCGCTGGACCTGCGCTGGAGCTGGCACCATGGCACCGATGACCTGTGGCGCGCGGTGGCTCCGGAGCTGTGGGAAGCCACGGAAAACCCGTGGCTGATACTCGAAACGGTTTCCGACCGGCGCCTTGCCGAGCTGGCCGCCGATCAGCGCTTTCTCGACAAGCTGCAACAGCAGCTCGCCGTCAGCGAGGAGCATTACCGCGACGAAGACTGGTTTCCCTCTCAGTACGGCAGCCGTTTCTCCGGGCATATCGCCTACTTCAGCATGGAGTTCGGGCTCAGCGAATCTCTGCCCATTTACTCCGGCGGACTGGGCGTGCTGGCCGGCGATTGCCTGAAAACGGCGTGCGATCTGGATGTGCCGCTGGTGGGCGTGGGGCTGTTGTACCACCAGGGCTATTTCCGTCAGGCCCTGAATGCGCGCGGCGAGCAGCTGGAGTTCTATCCCTTCAATGACCCGACCATGCTGCCGGTGTTGCCGCTGCGCGACGAACAGGGCGAATGGATTCGCATCAGCATCGAGCTTCCAGGGCGTGCGTTGCGCCTGCGCACCTGGCGCGCGCAGGTCGGACGCCGTGCCCTGTTGCTGCTCGACAGTAACGATCTGCTCAATGGCGCCAATGACCGTGCCATCACCAGCGAGTTGTACGGCGGCGGGCCGGAAATGCGGCTGCAGCAGGAAATGGTGCTGGGCATCGGCGGCTGGCGACTGCTGGAACGGCTCGGTATCGAGTGCCCGGTGTGTCACCTCAACGAGGGTCACGCGGCATTCGCGATTCTGGAGCGCGCCCGCCAGTTCATGATGCGCAGCGGACAGCCTTTCGATGTCGCGCTGCGCGCCACGCGTGCGGGCAACCTGTTCACCACCCACACCCCGGTGGAGGCGGGTTTCGACCGCTTTGCGCCGGATCTGTTCAGCGCGTATTTCAGCGACTATGCGCAGGCGCTGGGTGTGACCGTTGACGAGCTGCTGGCTCTCGGACGTACCGGCACCGGTGCGGATGAGCCGTTCAACATGGCGTATCTCGCAGTGCGCGGGGCGGGCGCGGTCAACGGCGTGAGCCGCCTGCACGGCGAAGTGAGCCGCCGCATCCTGCAACCGCTGTTTCCGCGCTGGCCGCGGAGCGAAGTGCCGGTTGGCCATGTCACCAACGGGGTGCATGTGCCGAGCTGGGATTCACCGGCCGCCGACGCCTTGTGGACCGGGGCCTGCGGCAAGTCGCGCTGGCGTGGCGGTCTGGAGAGCCTGGAAATCGAACTGTGCAAAATGGATGACGAAGCATTCTGGCAGTTGCGCAGTGACAGCCGCCGCCGGCTGGTGCAATTCGTGCGCAAGCGCCTGGCGCGACGCCACCACGGCAGCGGCGGCGCCGACCCGATCGGTGCCCCGGTCGATGTGCTGGATCCGGATGTGCTGACGCTGGGGTTCGCGCGGCGCTTTGCAGAGTACAAGCGCACCAACCTGCTGCTCCATGACACACAGCGCCTGCTGCGCCTGCTTTGCGACCGCGACCGGCCGGTGCAACTGCTGATCGCCGGCAAGGCGCATCCGCGTGATGAAACGGGCAAGGCCATGTTGCACCAGTGGCAGACGTTCCTGGAGCGCGCCGAAGTGCGCGGGCGGGTGGTGTTCATCGAAGACTATGACCTGATCGTCGCCGAGCAACTCGTCCAGGGGGTGGATGTCTGGATCAACACACCGCGCCGCCCCTGGGAGGCGAGCGGTACCAGCGGCATGAAAGTGCTGGTCAACGGCGGCCTCAATATTTCTGAACTCGATGGCTGGTGGGCGGAAGCGTTCATGCCACAGCTGGGCTGGGCGCTGGGCGACGGGCGCGAGCATGCCGACACTGCCGCCTGGGACCGCGCCGAGGCGGAACAGCTTTACGAGTTGCTCGAGAACGCGGTGATCCCCTGTTTCTACACGCGCGACGAGACCGGGCTGCCGCGGCAATGGATCCGCCGCGTGCGCGACAGCATGGCGCGCCTCACCACGCGCTATTCCAGCAACCGCATGCTGCGCGAATACACCGAGGACTATTACATCCCGCTGGCCGAAGCCTGCCGGCGACGCGCCGCCGGTTCAGCCGCCGGATTGCAGGACTGGTACCGGCAGCTGAGCCGGCACTGGCACCGTATCCATTTCGGCAATGTCACCAGCACGCCGTCGGCACAGGAATATCAGGTTGAGGTTCAGGTTTACCTGGACGAACTGCC
>JAGFJP010000132.1 GCA_024102665.1 Thiogranum sp.
CGTGCCGCACGTGGTCGACCAGGCGGGGCTGGAGACGCTGGCGCGCCAGGCCGACGGCGGGCCCATCGTGCGTGCCGACGGCAAGCCGGTGCGCAGCGTTGCCTTCGTCCAGTGCTCCGGCCAGCGCGATCCGACCGGCAAGCACCTGCCCTACTGCTCGGGCCACTGCTGTGCGACCAGCATCAAGCAGGCGCTGTACTTCAGGCTCGCCGACGCCGGCATCGACACCGTCGTGCTTTACACCGATCTGCGCGTGCCGGGCATGGGCGAGGATCTGTACCGAGGTGCGCAGGAGCGCGGCGTGACCTTCACCAAGGCCGTCGTCAGCGGCGTCGAGGCCGCCGGCGACGGCGCGCGCGTCAAGTTCCGCGACCTGATCCTGGACCAGGACGCGAGCCTGGACACCGACCTCGTCGTGCTCGCCACCGGGCAGGTCGCCAACGCCGGCGTCGACCTCGACACCTGGACCGCGACCGTCACCGCCGCCGAGTCCGGCTCGGCCGAGGCGGCCGAGAAGAAGGTCGAGCTGCAGAAGCAGTCCGTGCTCAACCTCAGCTACCGCCAGGGGCCGGACCTGCCGCAGCTGCGGCACGGCTTCGCCGATTCGCACTTCATCTGCTTCCCGTACGAGACGCGGCGCACCGGCATCTACGCTGCCGGGCCGACGCGCCGGCCGATGGACATCGCGCAGGCGATGGAGGACGCCGCCGGCGCGGCGATGAAGGCGATCCAGGCGATCGAGAACGCCGCCGTCGGCCGTGCCGCACACCCGCGCAGCGGCGACCTGAGCTACCCGATCGTGCGCCTGGAGGGCTGCACGCAGTGCAAGCGCTGCACGGTCGAGTGCCCGTTCGGTGCCATCGACGAGGACGAGAAACGCTACCCGGTCTTCAACGAGAGCCGCTGCCGGCGCTGCGGCACCTGCATGGGTGCGTGCCCGGTGCGTGTGATCTCGTTCGAGAACTACTCGGTCGACAGCGTCGGGGCGCAGATCAAGGCCGTCGACATGCCCGACGAGTTCAGCGAGAAGCCGCGCATCCTGCTGCTGGCGTGCGAGAACGACGCCTACCCGGCGCTGGACATGGCGGCCCAGCAGGGCAACAGCTACAGCCAGTGGGCGCGCGTCATTCCGGTGCGTTGCCTGGGGTCGGTGAACACCATCTGGATCACCGACGCGCTGAACTCGGGTTACGACGGCTGTGTGCTGATGGGTTGCCAGAAGGGCGACAACTACCAGTGCCACTTCGTCAAGGGTTCGGAAATGGCCCAGTACCGCATGAGCAAGGTTGACGACACGCTGACGACGCTGAACCTCGAGAAAGAACGCGTGGCAACCTACGAGGTCGCTATCACCGATATCGATCGTGCACCCCGACTGATCAATGACATGGCCGAAACGATCGAAAAGATCGGCATGAGCCCCTTCAAGTTCTAGGAGCAAGTCATGAGCGACTACAATCAGAATATGATTGAAAAATACCGCGGAAGCTTCCTCAAGGAAGTGGAAGCGAACGTGGAAGAAGGCGACTGGGTGAAAATGTGCATGCAGTGCGGCGTGTGCTCGGGCTCCTGCCCGCTGGGACCGCACTGGGAGCACCCGCCACAGGAAATCTTCATGATGATTCGCGCCAACAAGCGCGAGGAAGTGCTGGAATCCAGCTCCATGTGGATGTGCACCTCCTGCTATAACTGTATTGCGCGCTGCCCGCGCGGCCTGCCCATCACCCACATCATGCACGGCCTGGCGACCTACGCCAAACGTCTCGGCCTGCAGCCCAAGGAGCAGCCCACCGCAAAATTCGCGCAGCTGTTCTGGGACAACCTGAGCAAGACCGGGCGCGTCAACGAACTGAAACTCGGCCTGTCGCTGTACTTTATGAACGGTTTCAGCGAAGGCGTGAAGACGTCACTGAAGATGAAAGACATCGGCCTCGGCATGATGAAGACCAAACGCATGAGTCCGATGGAATTCTTCGGCGGCCACAAGTGCAAGGACACGAAGGGCTTTCAGGCCATGCTGAAGAAGGCGCAGGAACTTGAAGAAGCCCGTATCGGCAAGAGCGGGAGCTGAGGAGAACTGACATGGCAAAGAAATCCTATTCTTTTTACCCCGGCTGTTCCTCCCAGAAAGCGGCCTCTTCGTCCAACTACCAGGTGTCGGTCGACACCATGTGCAAGGAACTGGACATCGAGCTGAACGAGATTCCCGACTGGAACTGCTGCTCGGCGTCCATCGGCTACGCCGGCGGCGGCGAGCTGCCACGCCTGGCGCTGTCTGCGCGCAACATGGCGTTGTCCGAAGAGGCGCATCCCGGTCAGGACATCGTCGCCACCTGCGCGGCGTGCTGGCTGTCCACCAAGGAAACCCAGGAACGCCTGCACAACGACAGCGACCTGCTGGCCGAGACCAATACCGCGCTGGCAGAAGCCGGACTCAAGCTGAAGAACGACAAGAAGGTCCGCCACATGGTGGAAGTGCTGATCGAGGACCTCGGTTACGAGGAACTCGGCAAGCACGTCAAGAAGCCGCTGGAAGGCCTGAAAATCGCCGGCTACGTCGGCTGCCAGACCAACCGGCCTTTCGGCATTGCGGGCGAATCCTTCGAAAATCCGAAGTATCTCGACAAGCTGATCGAAACCGTCGGCGCCGAGGCATGTGACAACTACGAAAAGAAAGTGTCCTGCTGCGGTGGCGCGCTGGCCTTCTCCGAACCCGAAAAGAGCCAGGCGCTGATCAAGGACATTATCGAGTCAGCCTACGACAACGGCGCCGACATGCTGGTCACGCCCTGCCCGGTTTGCCAGATGAACACCGAGGTCTACCAGGATCAGATCAACGCGAAGTATGGCACCAAGTTCAAGCTGCCGGTGGTCTACTACAGCACCCTGCTGTCCGTGGCCTACGGCAAGTCGGCCAAGGAAGCGGCGCTGGACGGCCAGATCATTCGCGCCAAACAGCTGGAAGATATTGCCAGCAAGTAGCGTCTATATCATTGCGGGGCAATGCCCTGTCCGTTCCTTACCTTAAGCCCCTCGACGAGGGGCTTTTTTTTGAGGCCGGCGAAGACCGGAATTCAAAACCGGACAGCGAGCTGATCAGCATTTCACTCGGGCGTGGTGCCGGCGCACGGGAAACCTTCGCAGCCCCGCGCCGCCATTTCTTCATAGTCATTCCATTTCAGGCGGATGTTCTGTTGCGCCAACTCCATCAGGTGTTCCGCTTCCTGGGGGTTGGTATTGTGCAACAGGCGGTAACGCAGTTCGTTGATGGCATATTCCTTTAACTCAATGCGCGGACGCGGCGAATCGAGCAGGAACGGATTTTCACGCGACTGGCGAACCTCGGGGTTGTAGCGAATCAGGGGCCAGTGACCGCATTCAACGGCAAGATGCTGCTGGCGCAAGCCGTGCTGCATGTTGATGCCGTGCGCAATGCAATGGCTGTAGGCGAGAATCAGCGAAGGGCCCTTGTAGGCCTCCGCCTCGCGGAACGCCAGTAACGTCTGCTGCGGATTCGCGCCCATCGCGACCCTCGCCACATAGACGTTGCCATAGGAAATCGCCTGCATGGCCAGATCCTTTTTGGCAACCTTTTTGCCGCCCGTGGCAAACTTGGCGACCGCCCCGAGCGGCGTGGACTTGGACATCTGGCCGCCGGTATTGGAATAGACCTCGGTATCGAGCACCAGGATATTCACGTCGCGGCCGCTCGACAGCACATGGTCGAGCCCGGCGGAACCGATGTCGTAAGCCCAGCCGTCGCCACCGACGATCCAGATACTGCGCCGCACCAGGTAGTCGGCAACCGAGCGCAGCGCCGTCGCGCGCTCGTCATCGATGGTGTCGAGGGCCCGCTTGAGCCGGTCGACCCGCGCATGCTGCGCCCGGATTTCCGATTCGCGCAGCTGCGGTGACGACAGCAGACCCTCGACCAGGTCCTCGTCGAGCGCCGGCCGCAGCGCCTGCAGCAGGTCCTCCGCCAGCCTGCGGTGCTGGTCGGCGGTCAGGCGGAATCCGAAACCGAATTCGGCGTTGTCCTCGAACAACGAGTTGGACCAGGCCGGCCCGCGACCTTCGCTGTTTTTCGACCAGGGCGTGGTGGGCAGGTTGCCGCCGTAGATGGACGAACAACCGGTAGCATTGGCGACCACCAGGCGATCACCGAACAGCTGCGACAGCAGCTTGATGTAGGGCGTTTCGCCGCAACCGGCGCAGGCGCCCGGGAACTCGAACAGCGGCTGCAGGAACTGTACGCCGCGCACGGTGGAAAAATCGACACGCGTGCGCTCCGTATACGGCAGATGCTCGAAGAAGCCGATATTGGCGCGTTCGCTTTCCAGCAGCGGTTGCCTGGCCTGCATGTTAATCGCTTTCCTGGACGCGTCTTCGCGGCTGCGCACCGGACAGACCTCGACGCACAGACCACACCCCGTGCAGTCCTCGACATACACCTGCAGCGTGTAGCGGGTGTCAGGCAGGCCGCGGGCATCGATGGTCGCCGACCTGAACCCAGCCGGCGCGCCGGCGAGCGCCGGCTTTTCGTAGAACTTTGCGCGGATCACGCTGTGCGGGCAGACGAAGCTGCAGTTGCCGCACTGGATGCACAGATCCGGTTCCCACACCGGCACCGACTGCGACACATTGCGCTTTTCCCACTGCGTGGTTCCCGTGGGCCAGGTCCCATCGGCCGGGATCATGCTGACAGGCAACTCGTCGCCACGCCCGGCCATCATCACCGCCGTCACTTGCTGCACGAACGGCGGCGCCTGTGCCGGCACCACGGGCGGCAGTTCGCGTGTGCCGGTGGCCTTTTTCGGCACATGAACCTGGTGCAGGTTCTCGAGCGTCTGGTCGACGGCGAGGAAATTCCGGCGCACGATTTCCTCGCCCTTTTTGCCGTAGGTCTTGTGTATGGTCTGTTTTATCTTGTCGATCGCCTTGTCCCTGGGCAACACCCCGGAGATCGCAAAAAAGCAGGTTTGCATAATGGTGTTGATGCGCGAACCCATGCCGGTGTCGCGGGCCACGCTGTAGGCGTCGATCACGTAGAAGGTCAATTGACGCTCGATGATCTGCTCCTGGATCCGGCGCGGCAGTTCATCCCAGACCTGCTCCGGTCCCCAGGGCGCATTCAGAAGAAAAATGGCGCCCGGCGCAGCGTGCTTCAGCACGTCGGTCCTTTCAAGAAAATTGTACTGGTGGCAGCCGATGAAATTGGCGGACTGGATAAGATAGGCGGAACGGATCGGCTCGGGACCGAAACGCAGATGTGAAACGGTCTGCGACCCGGATTTCCTGGAATCATAGACAAAGTATCCCTGCGCATGAAAGGCGGGATCTTCGCCGATAATCTTGATGCTGTTCTTGTTCGCCCCCACCGTGCCGTCGGCGCCCAGACCGAAGAACATGGCGCGCACCACCCGCTCGGATTCGATGATGAAGCCGGGGTCATACTCGAGGCTGCTATGGCTGACATCGTCGTGAATGCCGATGGTGAAATGGTTCCTGGATTGTTCCTTGCCAAGCTCGTCGAATACCGCCTTGACCATGGCAGGGGTGAATTCCCTGGAAGACAGTCCGTAACGTCCGCCCACCACGCGCGGCAGGGGCGCGCGCATGGCGCCGGATGCCTGCGCCTCGCTCAGGGCCATGACCACGTCCTGGTAAAGCGGCTCGCCGGTGGCGCCGGGTTCCTTGCAGCGATCGAGGACGGCGATGGAGCGCGCCGTTTCCGGCAACGCCTCGAGCAGGTGCGTGATCGAGAAGGGACGGAACAGGTGAACCTGCACCACGCCCAGCTTTTCACCCCGGCTGTTCAGGTATTCGACGGTCTCGCGGACGGTTTCCGCACCCGACCCCATCAGCACCACCACGCGTTCCGCCTGCGCGTCGCCGAAATAATCAAACAAGCGGTACTGCCGACCGGTGAGTTCGGCAAAGCGATCCATCGCCGCCTGCACAATGCCAGGTGTGCGGGCGTAATACGGATTGACCGTTTCGCGGCCCTGGAAATAGACGTCCGGATTCTGCGCCGTCCCGCGCAGCACCGGATCGTTGGGATTGAGGCCGCGCGCGCGATGCGCCAGCACCAGGTCTTCGCGGATCATTTCCCTTATCTGCCGGTCCGAGAGCAGATTCAGCCTGTTGACTTCGTGTGAGGTGCGGAAGCCGTCGAAGAAATGGATAAAGGGAATGCGCGACTCCAGCGTTGCCGCCTGCGCGATAAGCGCCATGTCCTGCGCTTCCTGCACGGAACTCGACGCCAGCTGCGCGAAACCGGTGGAACGCACCGCCATGACATCGGAATGATCCCCGAAGATTGAAAGGCCCTGCGCAGCCAGCGAGCGCGCTGCAACATGGATAACGGCGGGCGTCAGTTCCCCGGCGATCTTGTACATGTTGGGGATCATCAGCAACAGACCCTGCGAAGCGGTGAAGGTGGTGGCCAGCGCACCGGTCTGCAAGGCGCCGTGGAAGGCGCCCGCCACGCCGCCTTCGCTCTGCATTTCCACCACCTGCGGCACCATCCCCCAGATGTTGGTTTTGCCTTCGGCCGCCCACTGGTCGGCGAGTTCACCCATGGTCGATGACGGGGTGATCGGGTAAATGGCGCAGACTTCGTTGGTACGGAAGGCGACGGAGGCGGCCGCCTCGTTCCCGTCGATGGTGGCGAAATCCTGAGTCACTGTCATTTCGGCTCCGGGATCATCTCTATGGCATGACAGGGACACTGTTCAAAACAGATCGCACAGCCGGTGCACAGATCATAGTTGTAGCGATAGCGCTTGCCCTTGCCCAGCTTGATGATCGCGCGTTCCGGGCAGGCGCCGTAACAGCCGTCGCATTCAAAACAGTTGCCGCAGGACAGGCAGCGTTTCGCCTCGTACAGGGCGGCCTTTTTTTTCAGACCCTTGACCACTTCCTCGAAACCGCCGGTGCGCGTGCGGCTGTCGAGGTGGTCCTGCGGGCGTTGCGCGGCATCGGTGAAATACCACAGGTGCAGTTTATCGAAGCTCGCGAGCTGATGTTTGGGCGCAGGAGCGTACACCTCTGCGCGCAACCAGGCATCGATATGCCGGGCGGCTTTCTTGCCGTGCCCGACGGCAACGGTAACGGTGCGCTCCGAGGGCACCATGTCGCCGCCGGCGAACACCCCCGGTTGCCCTGTCATCATGTGATCGTCGACAATGACCGTGCCGTCGTTCTTGAATTCGATGCCGGGCACGCGCTGCAAAAAATCCGTATCCACGTTTTGTCCGAGGGCCAGGATCAGCGAATCGGCCTCCAGTGTTTCCAGTTTTCCGGTAGGCTGCGGCCGCCCGTCTTCACCGACCTCCATGACTTCCACGGTGAAGGTGGTCTGATCGATTTCCCGGATGGTGCGCAGCCAGTGAATTTTCACGCCCTCCTCGATCGCCTCGTCGGCCTCGAACGGATGAGCGGGCATATGCTCCCGGTCGCGGCGATAAATAATCAGCGCTTCGTCCACGCCCAGGCGCCGCGCCACCCGCGCGGCATCCATGGCGGTATTGCCGCCGCCGTAGATGGCGACCCGGCGGCCGAGCTTCGGCACGGCTCCGGCCTCGACGTCGTGAAGAAAACTGACTGCATCGAGCATTCTGCCTGCGTCGCGGGCGGGAATATCGATGCGCTTGCTGAGATGGGCGCCGACGGCGACGAAAACCGCATCGAATCCCCCCTGCTCTTTCTCCGCGACGAGGTCTTCAACCTTGTGGTTGAGCACAATCGTGACGCCCATCGCCTCGATGCGCCTGATGTCCGCCTCGAGGTCAGCGCGCGGCAGGCGGTATGCCGGGATACCGAAATGCATCATGCCGCCGGCCACCGGACCGGCTTCGCGGATTTCCACCCGGTGGCCAAGCCGGGTCAGATGGTACGCCGCGGAAAGCCCGCTGGGACCGGCGCCCACGACCAGCACACGCTTGCCGCCGGTTTCGGCTTTGAATTCGACCTGCCAGCCGCGCTCGTTGGCGCGATCGCCGAGGAAACGTTCCACGGCGTGGATACTCACGGTGTCGTCCAGCTGGCGCCGGTTACAGCTGTCTTCACAGGGGTGATAACAGACTCTGCCGTGCACCGCGGGCAGAGGATTGTCGCGCATCAGCAGCTGCCATGCCTGCTTGAATTTGCCGTCCTGTGCCAGCGCCAGCCAGCCCTGGATGTTCTCACCGGCAGGGCAGGCGTGGTTGCAGGGTGGCAAAAGGTCGACATAAACGGGGCGCTGCATGCGCTGTGGCCCGGTGCGCTTTTCGTGCGTCAGGTCCAGAGACCGCGTCATATCGCTGGGTTTTCTGGTCATGTGACATTACTTCCTGTCGGTGATTCGCCGCGGCTGCCTCGTGAGGTCGCACACCCGGTGCGCGCTCACAGCCACAGCATGAGTCCGCATTCGAAACGGTGCCCGAGCAATTTATGGAAAGGATAGACACGGATTTTATAATGCTGCAGCCCCTCGAACATATAGCAGGGCCAGGGCGAACACAAGTCTACACGATACAGGGTTGCTCCGTCCGCGTCGGCGCCCTGAACCGGCTCGAGCCTGAGGCTGTTGACGGGCACGAATTCGCCCAGCGCATCCTGTTCGCCGATGACGCATTCGACTTCCACGTCCTCGGACGCCAGGCCGTTGAGCATGACCTTGACCTCGACAGGCATCGATTGACCGGTATCCACCGCGAGTGGCGGCGTGTCCGCGAGTTGCACGCTTACCCTGGGCCAGGCGTCTGCGACCTTGCTGCGCCAGCGCGCCAGCTCCCTGGCACGCGCGGCGTTTTTTTCGCCCAGCAGTTTGCCGTGCCTGGCGGCGGGTCCGTAATAGTCCCGCAGATAATCGATCGCCATGCGCATGCCGTTGAAGTGGGGAAGTATGGTGCGCATGGAGGCTTTGGATTTTTCGATCCAGTCCTCGCGCTCACCGTCCGCGTTACGTGAAAAATACAGGGGAATGACTTCCTGTTCGAGGATATTCAGCAGTTCTGACGCTTCGTGCTGATCGCGGGTGGCAGTCTCAAGCTCGGGGTGCGGCGTAATGGCCCAGCCGTTGGTGCCGTCGAAAGCCTCTTCCCACCAGCCGTCCAGGACGCTGAGGTTGATGGCGCCGTTGATCGCCGCTTTCATGCCCGAAGTACCGCAGGCTTCTTTCGGGTATTCGGGTACGTTCAGCCAGACGTCCACGCCCGGATAAAGATCGCGTGCCAGTGACAGGTTGTAGTCCTCCAACAGCAGAATCCGGCCACGAAACTCCGGCCGCATGGCAATCTCCGCAATCTCGCGGATAAATGCCTTGCCGGGTTCATCATTCGGGTGGGCCTTGCCCGCGAACACAAACAGCACAGGACGCTGCGGATCATTCAGCAGGCGCGACAGACGCGTCAGGTCCTTAAAAAGCAGTGTGGCACGCTTGTAGGTAGCGAAACGTCTGGCGAATCCGATCACCAGGGTGTCCAGATTGCGCTTTTTCACATATCGCGTTGTGTCTCTTATAACCGATTCCACGCAACCACTGCGTTGCAGCTGCAAAGTCAGGCGACGGCGGATTTCCTCCAGCATGCCGTTCTTGTGAATCTGTCTGACGCTCTGGTAGACGTGATTCGGTATCCCATTGATGAAGTCTTCCCAGAATTTCCTGTCGGTCAGCTTGGCGCGCCAGCCGCGCCCCATGTACATGTCAAACAGCGCCGCCCATGACTGCCCGAGAAAACTGTCGACATCGATGCCATTAGTGACATAGCCAATCGGGTTTTCCGACGGCGGTATCTGCGGCCAGACATAACTTTCCATCTCCGAAGCGACCCGGCCATGAATACGGCTGACGCCATTGCGAAACCGTGAGCCCCGCAGGCTCAGCGGCGTCATGTTGAATCCTCTCGGGTGGCGGGGATCCGCACCGAGCTGGAAAAAGCGCGTTTCGTCGATCCCGAGTTCCGGAACCAGCGCAGCGAAATGGGTGCGCATCAGATCAGCACCGAAAATATCGTGACCTGCAGGCACCGGGGTATGGGTGGTGAAAACGGTGCTGGCGGCGATCAGTTCGAGCGCGCTGTCGAAATCCATACCGGCACCGACCTCCTCCCGGCAACGTTCCAGAATCTGGAATCCCGCGTGCCCCTCATTGATATGCCAGACAGTCGGCATGATATTGAGAGCGCGCAATGCCCGCACGCCGCCGATTCCCAGCGCAATTTCCTGCTTGATGCGTGCTTCGACATCGCCGCCGTACAGCTGACCGGTAATGGCGCGGTCCTCCGCTGCATTATCCTCAAGGTCACTGTCCAGCAGATACAGCCGGATGTGACCGGCCTTCGCCTCCCATACCCTGAGCTTGACCTCCCGGCCGGCAATCGCCACGCGCACAGCCACTTCCTTGCCGTTGGCATCCCTGGCTGCAACAACAGGCAAATCCTCCGGGTCGACGTGCGGGTAATCGGCGAGCTGGGTGCCGTCCCAGAGGATGCGCTGCGTGAAATAACCCTCGCGATACAGCAGGCCGACGCCAACGAATGGCGCCCACAGGTTGCTCATGGATTTGCAATAATCGCCAGCCAGAATGCCCAGGCCACCGGCATAAATGGGAACGCTCTGGTGAAAACCGAACTCGGCGGAAAAATAGGCAACCAGGTCGTGTTCCATATCGAACGTTGATTCGACCTCGGTGAGCGGGCGCGCCTGCATGTAGGTGTCGTATGCCGACAGGATGCCGCGGAAATCACCGAGAAAAATGGGATCGCGCGCAGCTTCCTCGAGCCTCTTCTGACCGACTCTGCGCAGGAACACCTTGGGATTGCTCCTGCACGCGGTCCAGGTCTTTTCGTCCAGGTGGCGGAACAGGCGGCGCACACCGCGGTCCCAGCTGTAGTACAGATCGTTGGCCAGGTCTTCGAGCCGCGCCAGTCTCTCGGGCAGGATCGGACGGATTTCGACACTGAAACGGGTCCCCGGCATATCGACTCCTCGCTTCTTCATTATTGATTGCGTTACGCAGCACACGGCATTTCCGGCGCATATGGAAGCCTTGCGCCGAAGGCGGAACGGTTCTGAACCCTGCCGCCTGATGAAATTATAGTAGTCGGCCACTGCCACGCTAGCTGGCATCTTGCGCTGCCGCCGCTTTTGCCCGCAAATCGGCTATCATGCCGGCAATGGAAAATATGCGAGCCGCACACCCCTATGAACGCCTGACGCCGGATCTCATCCTCGATGCCCTGGAGTCCGTAGACTTCGCCTGCGATGGACGCCTTCTGGCTTTGAACAGCTATGAGAACCGGGTTTACCAGATCGGCGTCGAGGACAGTGTGCCTGTGATCGCGAAGTTTTACCGGCCCGAACGCTGGAGTCGCGAGGCGATACAGGAGGAACATGACTTCGCGCTGGAACTGGTGGCGCATGAAATACCGGTGGTTGCACCCATCGCTGACAGTGGTGGCACAACGCTGCACCGCATCGATGATTTCCTGTTTGCCGTTTATCCGCGTTGCGGCGGACGCTGGCCGGACCTGGAGACACGCGCGCAACGCCAGCAAATGGGAAGGTTTCTCGGGAGAATGCACGCTGTCGGCGCCACCGGCCGGTTTCGGCACCGCACAAAACTGGACATCGCATCGCTGGGCGACGAAGCGCGCGAGTTCCTTCTTCGGGAGCGTTTCATTCCGGAATATCTGGTTGAAGCCTATGCCTCCCTGACCGATGACCTGCTGCATCAAATCCGCGCGCTTTTCGACGTGGCCGGAGCCGTAACGCCCTTGCGCCTGCATGGCGACTGCCATCCGGGCAATATCCTGTGGACTGACAGCGGACCGCACTTCGTGGACCTTGACGATTGCCGTACCGGTCCGCCCATCCAGGATCTGTGGATGCTGTTGTCCGGAGAAGCGCACGAAATGCGCGAACAATTACAGGATGTGCTGGATGGCTACCAGACGTTCTTCGATTTCGACTACGCGAGCGTCATACTCATAGAACCTCTGCGTACCCTGCGGATCATGAATTATGCCGCGTGGATCGCGCGTCGCTGGGATGATCCGGCGTTCCCGCTGGCGTTCCCCTGGTTCGATTCACCGCGTTACTGGGAGGACCATATCCTGAGTCTGCGCGAGCAGGCCGCGGCCCTGAACAACCCGCCTGTTCTATAGGTGGCTCCTCGTCATAAAAAAAGCGGCCACCAGGGCCGCTTTTTTTCAGTCCGGAAGCTGCGCTCAATTGACGCGCGGATCCAGTTCACCGGTTGCATAGCGCTTGAACATGCTTTCAAGGCTGATCGGCTTGATCTTCGAAGCGTGCCCGGCGCAACCGAAGGCTTCATAACGCGCCTTGCAGATGCCCTTCATTGCAGCAGTCGACGCCTTGAGGAACTTGCGCGGATCAAAGTTCGACTTGTTCTCCGCCATGAACTTGCGGATGGCGCCGGTGGAAGCCATGCGCAGATCAGTGTCGATATTGACCTTGCGCACGCCGTGCTTGATGCCTTCCTGGATTTCCTCAACAGGGACACCATAGGTCTCGCCCATGTCGCCGCCGTATTCATTGATGATCTTCAGCCAGTCCTGCGGCACCGAGGAAGAACCGTGCATCACCAGATGTGTGTTCGGGATGCGGGCATGAATTTCCTTGATGCGGTTGATGGCAAGTATGTCACCGGTCGGGGGCCGGGTGAACTTGTACGCGCCGTGGCTCGTGCCGATAGCGATGGCCAGCGCATCGACACCGGTTTCCTTGACGAAGTTGGCCGCTTCGTCCGGATCGGTCAACAGCTGGTCCATGGAGAGTTTGCCCTCGGCACCCGAGCCGTCTTCTTCGCCGGCCATGCCGGTTTCCAGCGAACCAAGGCAACCCAGTTCGCCCTCGACGGAAACTCCGCCGGCATGGGCCATCTCGACAACACGGCGGGTGACGTCGACGTTGTACTCATAAGTCGCGGGGGTCTTCATGTCAGACATCAGCGAACCGTCCATCATCACCGATGAAAAACCGGACTGTATCGAACGCAGGCAGACAGCGGGTTCGGATCCGTGGTCCTGGTGCATGACAATCGGAATGTGCGGATACATTTCCGTCGCCGCCGTGATCAGGTGGCGCAGGAAGGGCTCGCCGGCATAGGACCGCGCGCCCGCCGAACCCTGCATGATAACCGGGCTGTCGGCTTCGTCCGCCGCCTGCATGATGGCGTGAACCTGCTCCATGTTGTTGACGTTGAATGCGGGCATGCCGAAGTCGTGTTCGGCGGCGTAATCGAGCAATTGACGCATGGATATCAAGGCCATGATGTACTCCTCGGAGTTTCCGGTAATTGGATGTTATCGATCTCGTTTAACTGTCGGGACAATCATCAGTCCGCGTTGGGAAGATGTTCGCCCACGCGAATAATCTTCATGGCGTTAGTGCCGCCGTGCACGCCGGCCAGGTCGCCCTTGGTGATGATCACCAGGTCGCCGTCGCGTACCGCACCGCGTCGCATCAATTCATCTATAGCTTCGCGGTTTACCTGCGGGTGATCGGTGGTCGTAACGTCAAAACTCACGGGATACACGCCGCGGTAAAGGGTTACCTTTCTACGCGTCTCCACATGACGCGTCAAGGCGTAGATCGGGATGCCGGAACTGATGCGCGACATCCATAAGGGGGTGGCGCCGGATTCGGTCAACGCCGCGATAGCCTTAACGCCGGTGTGGTTTGCTGTATACATCGCAGCCTTGGCAATGGCCTCATCCGCGGTCCTGAAATGAACGCTGGTACGGCGCTCGGTGGCCATATCCATGCGCTGGCGCTCGGCGCCGCGGCAGATGCGGTCCATGGCCTCTATCACTTTTGCAACGTGCTTGCCGGTGGCGGTCTCCGCCGAAAGCATCACTGCGTCGGTACCGTCGATGACGGCATTGGCCACGTCAAAAACCTCGGCCCGTGTCGGGATGGGATTTTCGATCATGGACTGCATCATCTGGGTTGCCGTGATAACGACACGGTCCATAGTGCGCGCGACGCGAATGATCCGCTTCTGCACAGCCGGCAACTCCGCATCGCCGATTTCAACACCCAGGTCACCGCGCGCGATCATCACCACATCGGTGGCTTCCATGATCTCTTCCAGCGCATCCATGGCCTCGGCACGCTCGATTTTCGCGACGATGCCGCCATGACCGCCGGCCTGGCGCAGCAGCGCGCGGGCCTCGTAGATGTCTTCCGCGCTGCGCGGAAACGACACGGCGACATAGTCGGCCTGCATCGCGGCAGCCGCCTTGATATCGGCGCGATCCTTGTCGGTGATCGCCTGCGCAGACAGTCCGCCTCCCTTGCGGTTGATGCCCTTGTTGTTCGACAGCTCTCCACCGACGACGACGCGGGTTTCGATTTCAAAACCTTTGACCTCCTCCACCCACAGCACCACCGCGCCGTCGTCGAGCAGCAGGGTGTCACCGCGAGTGACGTCGTCCACCAGCGCTTTATAGGTGATACCGACACGTTCCTCGGTGCCGGCGTCCTTGTCCAGTTCGGCATCGAGGATAAAGCGCGCGCCTTCGACCAGCTGGATCTTGCCGTTCCTGAATCGGTCAATGCGGATCTTCGGACCCTGAAGGTCGGCGAAAACGCCTACCTGGCGACCGTGGGCACGAGCGCGGTTTCGCACCTGTTCGGCGCGTCGCATGTGCTCTTCGTGGGTTCCGTGTGAGAAGTTGACCCTGACGACGTCAACCCCCGCCTGGATCATTGCGTCGAGAACCTTCGGATCGTCGGTCGACGGCCCCAGGGTGGCGACTATTTTGGTTCTGCGCTGCATTTAGCTGCTTCTTCTATCGTGGAGCGACCCGGGCCGGGCGCGAATCAACGCTGTTCGATTCGCGCCCGGCCACGGTCGTTGTCCGGGTTATCTGGCCCGCTCTTCCAGCATGGCGACCGCCGGTAGCGTCTTGCCTTCAAGGAACTCCAGAAACGCGCCGCCTGCGGTCGAGATATAGGATATCTTGTCATAGATATCGTATTTCTGGATCGCGGCGATGGTATCGCCACCACCCGCCAGACTGAAACCTTTCGCATTGGCTATGGCCATCGATACCGTCTTGGTACCTTCGCCGAACTGATCGAATTCGAAAACACCGACCGGACCATTCCAGACGATGGTTCCGGCCTTGCTGATGATGTCGACCAGCTCCTGTGCAGATTTGGGACCGATGTCGAAGATCATGTCGTCGTCTTCAACGTCACCTGCGTCCTTGACTACGGCGGGCTCATTTTCGTCGAATTTTTTTCCGCACACGACATCGACAGCGATGGGAATACTGGCGCCGCGCTTCTCCATCTTGTCGATGAGGCTTTTGGCGGTATCCACCAGGTCAGCCTCGCACAGCGATTTGCCGACGTTCTTGCCGGTCGCCTTGAGGAAGGTGTTCGCAATGCCGCCGCCGACCACCAGCTGGTCAACCTTTTCGGAAAGCGCTTCGAGCACGGTGAGTTTGGTGGAGACCTTGGAGCCACCGACAATGGCTACCATCGGACGGGCCGGATTCGCCAGGGCCTTGTTGAGGGCATCCAGCTCTTCGGCCAGCAGCAGCCCGGCGCAGGCCACCGGCGCAAACTTGCCAACGCCATGGGTGGATGCCTGGGCGCGGTGCGCGGTACCAAAGGCATCCATGACAAAGACGTCGCAAAGCGCGGCATATTTCTTTGCCAGAGTCTCGTCGTCTTTCTTTTCACCGGCATTGAAGCGCACGTTTTCCAGCAGCACCACTTCGCCTTCCTTGACGTCGGGCGTCCTGGCCAGGTAATCCTTGACCAGCGGCACTGTTTTGCCCAGCTTCGCAGACATGTCGTCGGCGATCGGCCGCATCGAGTTCTCTTCGTCGACCACGCCTTCCTGCGGGCGGCCGCGGTGCGACATGACCATGACTTTGGCACCGGCTTTCATGCAGTGCTCGATGGTGGGCATGGAGGCAGTGATGCGCGCATCAGAGGTAACCTTGCCGTCCTTGACGGGCACGTTGAGGTCTGCGCGGATCAGGACACGCTTGCCAGCGAGGTCGAGATCGGTCAGCTTGATGAAAGACATTGTGGACACTCCGTTTATATTCAAAGATTTTTGGTAAACATCGGGTTACCGAAAATCTCTGGCATCGGCAGTCAGAGATTGCAGGGCGGGTTGCGCACCCGCCCTGCTGTCTCATAGCCGGTCGATCAGCTGGAAACGTGCTGCACCATGCGCAGCATGTTACAGGTGTAGCCGTACTCGTTGTCGTACCAGGACACTACCTTGATAAAGGTGCCATCCAGCGCGATGCCGGCGCCGGCATCGAAAATCGACGGCGTTGACCGGCCGCGGAAATCGGTGGAAACAACCTTGTCTTCGGTGTAATCGAGAACGCCTGCCAGATCACCCGATCTGGATGCTTCCTTCATCGCCGCGCAAATATCGTCGTAGCTGGCGTCCTTGTTCAGTTCCACGGTCAGATCCACGACCGATACGTCCGACGTGGGAACGCGGAAAGCCATACCGGTCAGCTTGCCGTTCAGTTCAGGCAGCACCACGCCGACGGCCTTGGCCGCGCCGGTGGAGGACGGAATGATGTTCTCCAGTATGCCGCGACCACCGCGCCAGTCTTTCTGCGAGGGTCCGTCAACCGTTTTCTGGGTCGCTGTTGCCGCGTGAACCGTGGTCATCAGGCCGCGCTTGATGCCCCACTTGTCGTTCAGCACCTTGGCTACCGGGGCCAGGCAGTTGGTGGTGCAGGAAGCGGCGGAAATGATTGCCTGTCCTGCGTAGCTGTTGTGGTTGACGCCGTATACGAACATCGGTGTCTTGTCTTTGGAGGGCGCACTCTGGACAACTTTCTTGGCACCGGCATCGATATGTTTCTGGCAGGTTTCCTCTGTCAGGAAAAAGCCGGTGCATTCGATGACCAGATCGGCACCGATATCGCCCCACTTCAGGTTGGCAGGATCGCGTTCCGCGGTCAGACGGATCTTCTTGCCGTTGACGACCAGATTGTTGCCTTCGACCGCGATCTCGCCCGGGAAGTTGCCGTGGACCGAGTCGTATTGCAGCATGTAGGCCAGGTAATCCGGCTCCAGCAGATCGTTGATACCGACGACTTCGATGTCTTTGAAGTCTTTCGCGATGGCGCGGAATGCCATACGACCGATGCGGCCGAAACCATTGATACCGACTTTAATTGTCATCTGTCTCTCTCCGTAGTGCTCTAACGTAAAATTGTAAAATCGATGCGGGTTGCACGCGTCTGCCTACAGCACGGCCTCAACAGCCCTGGCGACGTTGTCCGCCGTGAACCCGAAATGCTTGAACAGGTCGCCCGCGGGCGCTGATTCGCCGAAGCGATCGATGCCGACAACCTTTCCGTTCAGGCCGACATACTTGTACCAGTAATCGGTAACGCCAGCCTCGACAGCGACGCGGGCGGTGACAGACGAAGGCAGCACCGATTCGCGATAGGCTTCATCCTGGGCGTCGAAGACATTGGTCGACGGCATGGAAACCACGCGGATTTTCCTGTCGGCGAGTTTTTCGGCGGCACCCATCGCCAGCTCGACTTCCGAGCCGGTTGCTATAATGATGGCGTCCGGCGTTCCGTCGCAGTCTTTGAGGATGTAAGCGCCACGTTCGATGTTGTCGAGCTGCTCGGCGGTACGGCTCTGGTGAGCCAGGTTCTGGCGCGAGAAAATCAGGCAGCTGGGACCGCCGGTGCGTTCCACTGCGGCCTTCCAGCACACCGCGGATTCGACTGCATCGCAGGGACGCCATACCATCATGTTCGGAATCATGCGCAGGGTCGCAGTCTGCTCTACGGGCTGATGGGTCGGACCATCTTCACCCAGGCCGATGGAATCGTGCGTGTAAACGAAGATGCTGCGCACTTTCATCAGCGCGGCCATGCGCAGGGCATTGCGCGCGTACTCCGAGAACATCAGGAAGGTGGCCCCGTACGGTACGAAGCCGCCGTGCAGCGCAATGCCGTTCATCATGGCGGACATGCCGAATTCACGGACACCATAATAGATGTAGTTACCGTCGGAAACCGTGTTGCTGATACCTTTGGAACCAGACCATATCGTCAGGTTGGAACCGGCAAGATCAGCCGAACCGCCAAGGAATTCAGGCAACAGCGGACCAAAACCGTTGAGCGCGTTCTGCGATGCCTTGCGCGAGGCGATGGTTTCGCCCTTTTCGTTCACAGAAGCGATGAACCGGGCGGCGCCGTCGTTCCAGTTCGAAGGAAGTTCGCCGGACATGCGGCGTTCGAATTCGGCCGCCAGTTCGGGGTACTGCTTCTTGTACGCCGCGAACTTTTCATTCCAGGACTGCTCGGCGCTCGCGCCTTTCTCCTTCGCGCTCCAGCCGGCATAGATGTCATCGGGAACCTCGAAAGGAGCGTGGTTCCAGTCGAGATTTTCGCGGGTCGCCTTGATTTCGTCGTCACCCAGCGGCGCACCGTGGCAATCATGGCTACCGCAAAGATTCGGCGCGCCGTAACCGATCACGGTCTTGGTACAGATCAGGGTCGGCTTGTCGTTGACCGACTTGGCTTCGTGAATGGCCTTGTCGATGGCAGCGGAATCGTGACCATCGACATTGCGCACGACGTGCCAGCCATAGGCTTCGAAACGCGCCGGAGTATCGTCGGTGAACCAGCCTTCGACATGACCATCGATGGAAATGCCGTTGTCATCCCAGAAAGCAATCAGCTTGCCCAGACCGAGCGTGCCGGCCAGCGAGCAGGCTTCATGAGAAATGCCTTCCATCATGCAACCGTCACCCATGAAGACATAGGTGTAGTGATTGACGATATGGTGACCGTCGCGATTGAACTGGCCGGCCAGCACCTTTTCGGCGATCGCCATGCCGACGGCATTGGTAATACCCTGACCGAGCGGACCGGTGGTGGTCTCGACGCCGGGCGCATAGCCGTACTCGGGATGCCCCGGGGTCTTGGAGTGCAGCTGCCGGAAGTTCTTTATGTCGTCGATTGACAGGTCGTAGCCGGTGAGATGCAACAGCGAGTAAATCAGCATGGAGCCGTGGCCGTTGGACAATACGAAACGGTCGCGATCAGCCCATTTCGGATTGGCAGGGTTGTGCTTCAGGTGGTCGTTCCAAAGCACTTCGGCGATATCCGCCATCCCCATGGGCGCGCCCGGGTGGCCCGATTTGGCTTTCTGTACTGCGTCCATGCTGAGTGCACGGATCGCATTCGCAAGTTCTCTACGCGAGGCCATCGCTGTCTCCTGTTTATAACCAAAATTTGTTTATTTGCTGCCTCGTGAAGCAGCAAAGCAGCCGCGCCCCGAGCGGGGCGCGGCTGCTCGGAATTTATTACTGCTTGCCGGTGCCACGAAACCAGCGCGGGACCCGCATGCGATATTCGAAGATTTACCTGTCCGCGAAATTCAGAGCGATCGGGTCCCAGGCACAAACCGGATCGAGCGCGACATTCTCCAATAGTTGGAGACGTGGGGCAACCGTTGTTTTGGTGAAACGACGTTTCATTGACGAGCGGATCGAAAGCCCTTTGCAAAGAAATATTTATGCAAGCATAAATATTTCGTGATCAGCGGCTACGCTGCGTCACTTTTCCACTTTATGGAGCACCCCATGCTGGGAATCTGCTGCTGCGGACCCTTCCCTGTGCGGGACACCTGAACCATGGACTCGAACAGGTCGCGCCGGGCATCGGGCGGCGCTGCTTCCTTGCGGCTGGCATCCAGACGCCCGCGGTACTGCAGTTCCAGCGCAGCGTTGTACCCGAAAAAATCCGGTGTGCACACAGCACCATAGGCTTTTGCGACTTCCTGGGTTTCGTCGAACAGGTAAGGAAAGGGAAACTGTTCCTGCTCGGCGATGCGCTTCATATTCTCGAACGAATCCTCGGGATAATCCGTGGGATCGTTCGCCATAATGGCAACGCTGCGGATGCCGTAATCGAGCAGTTCCCGAGTATCACGCACCAGCCGGTCGCGAATCGCCTTGACGTAGGGACAGTGGTTGCAGATGAACATTACAAGCAAGCCGTTCTCCCCACGGCACTTTTCCAGCGTCCAGATGGCACCGTCGACGCCCGGCAGGGCGAAATCCACAGCAGGTGTACCAAAATCACAAACCGGTGTTTCCAGGCTGACCATGACATTCCTCCCAAAGCAACAGGCGCTTATCATAGCATTGCGCCCGATTTCTAAACTGCAGCGTTTACAGGTAAACTAGCGCACCTGATTTTTTAGGATACTGGAATAAAACATAATGACGAGTTCAGCGCTTTTTACCTCGGAGTCCGTATCAGAAGGGCATCCTGACAAAATGGCAGACCAGATTTCGGATGCTGTTGTCGACGCCATCATAGAAAAAGACCCGCACGCGCGTATCGCCTGCGAAACCCTGGTGAAAACCGGCATGGTAATCCTCGCCGGCGAAATTACCACCAGCGCGAACGTGGAATATGAACGCCTGGTGCGCGATGTCGTTTCCGGCATAGGCTACACCAGCTCGGATATCGGCTTTGACGGTGAAACCTGCGCTGTGCTCAACGCCCTTGGCAAACAGTCACCCGATATCAATCAGGGTGTGGATCGAGGCGATCGAGAAAGCCAGGGCGCCGGAGACCAGGGCCTGATGTTCGGATATGCCAGCGATGAAACCGACGTTTTCATGCCGGCCCCCATCACCTACGCTCACCGCCTGGTGCGGCGGCAGGCCGAGGTGCGCAAGAACGGTGAGTTGCCCTGGCTGCGTCCCGATGCCAAGAGCCAGATAACCTTCCGTTACGAGAACGGCAAGCCGGTGGGGATCGACGCCCTGGTGCTCTCTACGCAACACTCGCCGGACATCTCGCAACCACAGCTTCATGAAGCAGTGCACGAATTGATCCTCAAGCCGGTAATTCCGGCAAACTGGCTCGAAACCTGCCCTGCCAGAAACATCCATATCAACCCGACCGGCAAATTCGTCATCGGCGGCCCCATGGGCGACTGCGGCCTAACCGGCCGCAAGATCATCGTCGATACCTACGGTGGCATGGCGCGTCATGGCGGCGGCGCCTTTTCCGGAAAAGACCCGTCCAAGGTTGACCGCTCTGCGGCTTATGCCGGGCGCTACGTGGCCAAGAACATTGTTGCCGCCGGACTGGCCGATCGTTGCGAAATTCAGGTCTCTTACGCGATAGGCGTCGCGGAACCGACCTCCATCAGTATCAATACGTTCGGCACCAACCATGTCGATGACAACAAGATCGTCGCACTGGTGAAGGAACATTTTGACCTGCGGCCCTGGGGCATCATTACCATGCTCGACCTGCTCAGACCGATTTACCAGCAGACTGCATCGTACGGCCATCTCGGGCGCGATGACATCGACCTGCCATGGGAGCGCACCGACAAGGTTCAGCTGCTGAGAGACGGAGCAGGACTGTGATACCGGACGGAAGCGGCCGGCAGTGATCGAGTAGCTGGCGACGCGTCCGTTAACGCGGGCCTAAAGACCCGTGACGCGGGGGCTGACCGCAATAGCCGGTTGACCGAAGCTCGCAATTATTGAAAGTGCTGTGTTCTCTGAGGGGCGCTGCAGCGGGTTAGATACCCGTCAGGCTCAGGGAAACCAGCGTTAAAAACAACGGCGCTCGCCTTCACGGGAGAACTGTTATGAATGCCGTACTGGATTCAGCAGCCGACTATAAAGTCGCCGATATCACACTGGCCGACTGGGGCCGCAAGGAAATCGAGATCGCGGAAAGCGAAATGCCGGGCCTGATGGCATTGCGCGAGGAGTACCGCGGCAAGAAACCTCTCAAGGGCGCGCGCGTGACCGGCAGCCTGCACATGACCATCCAGACCGCTGTACTGATCGAAACGCTCGCCGATCTCGGCGCGGAAGTCCGCTGGGCATCCTGCAATATCTTCTCGACGCAGGATCACGCCGCCGCCGCAATCGCCGCGCGAGGAATCCCTGTGTTCGCATGGAAGGGCGAAACCATCGAGGAGTACTGGTGGTGCACGGAACAGGCGCTCACCTGGCCGGACGGTGGCATGCCCAACATGATTCTCGACGATGGCGGCGATGCCACCCTGCTGATCCACAAGGGCGTCGAGTTCGAGAAAGCGGGCAGCGTGCCGCAACCCAAGGTTGGCGATAACGAGGAATGGAAAGCGATTCTCGGTGTACTCAGGCGCACGCTCGAGAGCAAGCCCGACATGTGGCGGAAAATGGCCGACAGCATCAGGGGCGTGACCGAGGAAACCACCACCGGTGTGCATCGACTTTATCAAATGCAGGAAAGCAAGGAACTGCTGTTCCCGGCCATGAACGTCAATGACTCGGTCACCAAATCCAAGTTTGACAACCTTTATGGCTGCCGTGAATCGCTGATCGACGGCATAAAGCGCGCAACTGACGTCATGATCGCGGGTAAAATCTGTGTAGTGCTTGGTTACGGTGATGTCGGCAAAGGCTGCGCCCAGGCGTTTCGCGGCATGGGCGCAACAGTCTGGGTCACCGAAATCGACCCGATCTGCGCACT
This sequence comes from Thiogranum sp., assembly GCA_024102665.1. Taxonomy (GTDB): domain Bacteria; phylum Pseudomonadota; class Gammaproteobacteria; order DSM-19610; family DSM-19610; genus Thiogranum. The sequence continues at coordinate 22,521 of JAGFJP010000132.1, forward strand.
GCAGGCCGCCATGGAGGGTTATCGCGTCGTTTCAATGGACGATGTAGCCGACAAAGGAGACATTTTCGTCACCACTACGGGCAACGTGAATGTCATCAACCATGGTCATATGCTGGCGATGAAAAACGAAGCTATCGTCTGCAATATCGGCCACTTCGATTCCGAAATCGAAATTTCATCGCTTGAGAAGTATACCTGGGAAGAGATCAAACCGCAGGTCGATCACGTGATTTTCCCGGACGGCAAGCGGATCATAGTGCTGGCGAAGGGCCGGCTGGTGAACCTCGGTTGCGCCACCGGTCATCCGAGCTTTGTGATGTCAGCTTCTTTCACCAACCAGGTGATGGCACAAATAGAGCTGTTCAAAAACGCGAAAAACTACGAAAACAAGGTATACGTGCTGCCCAAGCAGCTTGACGAGAAGGTTGCACGGCTTCACTTGACCAAGATCGGCGCAAACCTTACTAAACTGACCAGGGAACAGGCGGACTATCTCGGCCTGGATGTAAACGGCCCGTACAAACCTGACCACTACCGTTACTAATCTGGAAAAAACCAGTCCCCCGGCGACATTGGTCCGCCGGGGGTTACGCTGGTTCAGGAAACAGTATGGACTCGCAGAAAAAATACTCCAGGGTATACAGCTTCGAATTTTTCCCTCCCAAAACCGGGGAAGGCGCGGAGAATCTTCGCAAAACCCGGGACCGTCTTGCCCGGCTCAATCCGCGCTTTTTCTCGGTGACCTTTGGCGCCGGTGGCTCGACCCGGGAACGTACGTTTGAGACCGTGCGTGAAATCCAGCAGGAATCCGCTATCGAGGCTTCGCCTCACCTGTCATGCATAGGATCCACCCGGCAGAGCATCCGTGAAATACTGGATGCCTACAGAAAAGAAAACATTCGCCACCTGGTGGCGCTGCGTGGCGATCTGCCTTCCGGCATGGGCCATCCAGGCGAGTTCCGTTACGCCAATGAACTGGTGGAGTTCATTCGTGCCGAAACCGGTGATTATTTTCATATCGAGGTAGCCGCTTATCCGGAATTCCACCCGCAGGCGCCTGATGCCGAAGTTGATCTGGTGAATTTCAAGCGCAAGGTTGATGCGGGCGCTGACAGCTCGATTACACAGTATTTCTATAATCCTTATGCCTATTTTCACTTTGTCGATCGCTGCGAGAAAATGGGCGTGGATTTACCGATCGTGCCGGGCATAATGCCTATTACGAACTATACTCAGCTGGCACGCTTCTCGAACATGTGCGGTGCCGAGATTCCGCGATGGATCCGCAAGCGTCTCGAGGCTTACGGTGACGACAGGAACGCGATACGAGCTTTCGGCGAAGAGGTTGTCACCGAACTTTGCCGCGTACTCCTGGAAGCCGGCGCCCCCGGTCTGCACTTTTACACAATGAACCAGGCAGGTCCGACGACCGCCATCTGGAACAACCTGGGACTGAAAAGCTGAGTCTCTTCCCCGCGCCTGCGGGAACATGACGGCTGAACGTTGAAAAGTCGTTTAATGACAATGCATCGCATATCCGGAATTCTGCATGAATAACAGGGAATACGTTGAACGTGATCTCTCTGCGATCTGGCATCCATGCAGCCAGATGAAAGATTACGAGTGGTTGCCGATGATCCCCATTCGGCGCGGAGAAGGTGTGTGGCTCGAGGATTTCGACGGAAACCGTTACCTTGACGCAATCAGCTCGTGGTGGGTGAACCTTTTTGGCCACTGCAACCCGCATATAAACGCAGCAATACGTGACCAGCTCGAGACACTGGAACATACAATCTTTGCAGGCTTTACGCATCCCGCGGCGATTGAACTATCCGAGCGCCTTATCGCAGCGACGCCAAACCGGCTGACCAAGTGCTTCTTTGCGGACAATGGATCCTCTGCGATCGAAGTAGCCCTGAAGATGAGCTTTCATTACTGGCGCAATCAGGGTGATTCGCGGAAAACCCGGTTTATCACACTGGAAAACAGTTATCACGGTGAGACGCTTGGAGCGCTGGCTGCAGGCAACGTTAAACTCTACAAAGACACCTATGCCCCCCTGCTGATGGAAACCATCAGCGTACCGTCTCCGGATTGCTTTTTCCGGGAAGAGGGAGAATCCTGCGCGGCGTACAGTACACGCATGTTTGAGCATATGCGGACCGCCCTGGAACAGCATGCAGACACCGTATGCGCAGTCATCGTAGAACCGCTGGTCCAGTGCGCAGGGTCCATGCGGATGTACGACCCGGTGTACCTCAAGCTGCTCAGAGAAGCCTGCGACCATTACGGCGTACACCTTATTGCTGACGAAATCGCTGTGGGGTTCGGGCGCACAGGAACACTGTTTGCTTGCGAGCAGGCCCTCATCAGCCCGGATTTTATGTGTCTGTCAAAAGGCATTACTGGAGGCTATCTGCCATTATCTGCGGTACTTACGACCAGCTCGATCTATGATGCGTTCTACGACGAGTATCAGAATCTGACTGCATTTTTGCATTCTCATAGCTATACCGGAAATGCGCTGGCATGTCGCGCGGCTGTGGCGACAATGGACCTGCTCGAACAAAGTGACGCTATCACCATGAACAGGAATACCGCTTCATGCATGCGTGATGCTACCGCACACTTCCCGGAACACCCCAACGTCGCCGAGGTCCGGCAGACAGGAATGATTCTAGCCATAGAAATAGTAAAAGATCGCTCGACCCGGGAAGCATTCCCCTGGCAGGAGCGCCGGGGCCTTCAAGTATACCGGTACGGCCTCGATCACGGTGTACTGCTGCGCCCTTTGGGGGATGTGATTTATTTCATGCCGCCGTACATTATCACTGAGGAACAAATACAGACAATTTCGCAGGTTGCGTGGAATGGCCTCCAGCAGGCGGTGCATTGTTGACATCATGCGCATACCCAGGTGTTACACCGAACAGCAACTTAAGCGCACGCAAACTGTGGTTCTCGAACAGGATGTCAGTCACCACCTGCTGCACGTGCTGCGGTTACGCTGCGGCGACTCGCTCATACTCTTCAATGGCGATGGCAAGGAACACAGCGGCGTACTCGCAAATGCTCAAGGCAAACTTGCGGTTGTCGAGCTGTCGGAAGAACGTGACACGTGCACCGAGTCCGGATTGCACATAGAACTCGGCCAGGGCATTTCCCGCGGCGAACGCATGGACTTTGTGCTGCAGAAGTCTGTGGAACTCGGGGTTAGCGCTGTGACACCCCTTTGGACGTCCCGCTCACAGGTCAAACTCAGTGGGCCGCGGCTCGAGAAACGTCTGGCGCACTGGCGGGCAATAATTCGTTCCGCATGCGAACAGTCCGGACGATCCGTCCTTCCTTCACTCAATAACGCCCGTTCCCTGGCCGAGTGGTGCGGACCAGCAGAATCACAGTTGAAGCTGGTGCTTGACCCCTCCGCATCGGCGCATTTATGCGATTTTCCCGCGACTACCAGGGTCAAGCTCCTGATCGGACCAGAAGGTGGGCTGGAACCAGACGAAATCCGGCTTGCGGAAGCGGGGGGCTTCGAACGTGTCAGATTAGGCCCGAGAACGTTGCGCACCGAGACCGCCGCACTTGCCGCACTGACTGCCGTACAGACTTTATGGGGAGATCTGGCCAGCTAGCTCAAGGAGCCTGCTTGCAGATATTACCTAAAGTTTGCTCCACGCTTCTTCAAGCATGGACTGGATTGCCACCAGGTTGGGTATCAACGCATCTTCACTGCCGATCCGAACGCAATCATCCACGGTGTGCGGCAGACTGCCGCTTGCCAGGGTAGAATCACCAAGCGCATCAGCGTCAGCGTTAAAGAGTCTCGGTATGCCCGCTGTGACCATTGCGAAGAACGGCAGTACTGGGCGTGGTTTTACGCTGTTAACTATGGAAATCCGCGCGCCGCACTCACTTTGCGGAAGGTCATAACCGCATATTCGTTCCATCGAAACAGTCGGCAGTTCATGATTGCGCCAGCGAAGCTTCCCAAGAAGCCAATCAGGGCCGTCCTGCAGCAACTCCAGCGGTTGATAATTGATCACTTCTGCTATTGCAACGTTGGGTAGCAGAACGTTGATTTCATGCAGAGGCACCCAAAGGGCTCGAACGGCATTTACAACGGCATTCATGTTTGAAGACTCCATTCTGCGAACTCATTAATGCTTTCCAGCTTAATTCGCCGCAAGGTTGAAAGTTTGCCCCCTGGCGTCACACCCCGTGCCCCGCAACAAATCGACGTCAGCGCGGGCACTCCTGGCCGAATCGGATCCAATCGAGATATAATCAAGCGTTTGATTCCTCCAGCAACGCGTTGATATTTTCGAGCAGTTCGATCTCCTGGAAGGGTTTTCCCAAATACCGATTGACACCGATCTGCATGGCACGCTGACGATGTTTGTCACCGGTACGAGATGTGATCATTATGATCGGCACGTGCCGCAGACGCGGCTCGTTCCGCACGTGCGTTGCCAGCTCGAAGCCATCCATACGCGGCATCTCGATATCAAGCAGCATCACATCCGGTATATTTTCCTGGAGCTTCGAGACCGCATCCACGCCGTCTTTGGCGGCAATGACATTCATATCGTTGCGCTCCAGCAATCTTGTAGTCACCTTGCGCACCGTTATCGAGTCGTCTACCACCATGACGGTAAGACCTTTTGCTCTCACAGGTCGGTTGAATATTTCTTCCACGCTTGCCATCGGGTTCGACGCACTGCCACGCAGCATCGCAGGCAAATCGAGGATCATTACGACGCGGCCGTCACCCAGTATCGTCGCACCTGAAACTCCGCGAACCGTACTGATCTGCGGCCCCACCGACTTGACGACAATTTCCCTGCTCCCCATGAGGTTCTCAACCTGAAAAGCAACGCAGTGCTCTCCGACTCTGGTCAACAGCAAGGGGATCCGCTTCGGACCGCTGTCAAGGTGCAGTTGTCCTGTACCCAGCACCGTTCCCAGATGGCACACTTCGTAATCGCGACCACCGTATCCGAATCTGGCAGTTTCATCATCGTAATATTTTTTGATGTCCGACCTCGGCATACGAACTATACCTTCTATACTCGATAAGGGGACGGCATAGGTATCTTCACCCACTTCAATCAGCAGCGCCTGGTTGAGCGCCAATGTAAAGGGCAACCTGATGGTGAACGTCGTCCCCTCTCCCTCGCGGGAATCGATATGCAACACTCCCCCAAGTTGCTTGACTTCGCTGTTGACAACATCCATACCGACTCCACGTCCGGCTACCTGGGTTACTTTTTCGGCCGTGCTGAACCCCGTCTCTAGAATAAACTGGAGCACTTCAGTGTCCGTCAGACCAGAGTCTGCTTTCATCATTCCGCGCTCAATCGCCTTGTTTCGGATCGCAGCCAGATTAATGCCCGCGCCATCATCCGCAATGCGGAGCACGACGTCAGAAGACTCGCGTTCCAGGGTAATACGAATCGTTCCCGTTTCTGGCTTGCCCTTTTTCTGACGCTGCTCCGGCGTCTCAATGCCATGTGATATGGCGTTGCGCAGCATATGCTCGATTGGCGCAATGATACGGTCGACAACTGTGCGGTCCATTTCGCCTTCCGCGCCCGAGAGTTCGAGTTCAGCTTTTTTCCCAATAGCCTGACATGTTTGGCGAACGATTCTGCGCATACGGGCTGCAAGACCTAGAAACGGAACCATACGGGTTCGCATCAACCCTTCCTGCAACTCGGTGTTTACCCTTGACTGCTGCAACAACAATGTCTCTGACTCTCCAGTGATATTCTCGAGGAGTGTCTGAATACTGCTCAGGTCACTTACGCTTTCCACAAGCGATCGCGACAACTGTTGCATATGCGAATAGCGATCCATTTCCAAGGGGTCAAACTGCTCCTCCATTTCTTCAGATTCCGTTTCGTATCGGAACAGAATCTGAGCCTCGGTCTCGATTTCAAGCTTGCGCAGTTGTTCCCGAAGGCGTGCTACCGTCTGCTCCATCTCTACGAGGTTAAAGCGGAACGCCCCCACCTGCTGCTCAAGACGCGAGCGATATATACTGACCTCACCCGCGTAGTTAACTAAATTGTCGAGCAGCTTGGCTTTTACGCGAACCAGCTCCTGGTTGTCGCGGGCTTTCGTACGCCGCTCCTGACTTTCGGCATCACCGATAGTGGTAGTGGCCACTTCCGCGGATTTGTGTGTCGTGGGTCTGCTATCCGACTGTGTTGAGGCTACAGCCTGGGCCGGCAGTTCCCTACCCTCGAGCAATGCTTCAAACCGCTCCATCAGAATCCGGGCTTCCGCTATCGGTTCACGCCGGATCACCTGCTGAATCATGTCGTTAAGGCTGTCCTGCGCCTGCTCCAGAACCGCGAACAGCGGCGGGCTCGCCGTTACAAGACCCTCGGCTACCTTTACCATCACCGACTCGACTGCGTGCGCGAGGTCACCGATCTCGGTGACGTCCGCCATACGCGCACCGCCTTTCATTGTGTGGAGTTCGCGTTGAAGCTCGGCCATCAAACCCACGTTTTCCGGGTCGCCTTTCCATGCGCGGAGCGTCTCCTCGCTATGTTCCAGTATATCCCCGGCTTCCTCGAGGAACACTTCAAGCAACTCAGGGTCGGTCTCTCCGTAGGGATCTTCTGACAATGCTACGGGATCACGGCTGTTCCGATCCGTTTCAGACGCCAAATCAGCGGTCGTGTTGTCTTCCGGCTGCGCGCTCGATTCCGCCAATCCGATCAACCTGGTAATAAGATCATGTTGTGCTTCGATTGGCTGCCGCAAACGCACAGCCTCAAGCATTGACACCAATCTGTCATGCGCTTCCTGGACACCGTCCAGTGCTCCCTCTACCGTTTCCGTGGCACGGTCGGCAATCGACGCAACCAGCGTTTCGACAGCGTGAGCCAGATCGCCCACGTGAACCAAGTCCGCCATCCGCGCCCCGCCTTTCAGGGTGTGCATCGCTCTTTGGAGTTCTGCAACCGCATCGGCGGTATCCGTCGTCTGTCGCCAGGCATGCAAAGCCGTATCAGCAATCTCGAGATTCTCTTCACTTTCCTCTAGAAATATGTCCAGGAGCTCGTGATCGCAATCAGCATAGGGATCGGAAGCGATGTCATTCTGCCATGGTTGATCCGTTACAACCGGTACGGTGATATCAGCCACTTCGCCGTGGTCGTCTGCGTGGTCATTATGCTGGGATTCTATGCCTGCCGGGGGCACTGATTCACGAAGTTCACGGATGCTCGCCATTATCGTGTCGAACTCACGTGGCTTGACCAGGTTGAATGGCAAGCATGCCAACATGTTATCGATCATCTCTGCACTTGCCTGCAAGACGTCACAACCTTCACCGGACATTGGCGTGTTGGCGCCGAGCAGCGCCTTGGTATATCGCTCCAACTCACCGGACAGATCCGCAATAGGGGCGGCATTTGCCATATGCGCGCTTCCATGCAAGGTATGCAGTGCTCTTGCGAGGCCCTCATCAATCGTTGCGTCTCCAGACGCGACCTGATTCAAAAACTGGCGGATAGTTTCCAGATGTCCTCGCGATTCAGTATTGAATATTTCATAGAGCATGGAGTCCATAACTCCATCCGGCTGCATGTTGAGCGAGATCTCGTCGTCGCACGCTTCGCCGTTGCCGCTGTCAATGGCGGCTTCGCCTGTCGACAGATCAATCGACTGAGCGGGCTCCTCATTCGGCTTCGATACGTTGTTGGCTGACAAGCGTTGCTCATCCGGCTCTGGCAACGGATTGCCTGCGCAAAGAGCTTCGGCGCATCGCACAAGATGCGTTACAGGTTGCTGCACAGGTGCGCCGTCCTTGATCTGCTGAACCAGTTCCGGTAAAGCAGATAGAGCATCTTCGAGTACCGTTGCCATTTGCGCAGTCGGAGATATCGATCCCTCGATCACCCTGTTCAACATACTCTCGAAGGCCCACGCAAACTCGCCTATCCGCATAGCTCCTACCAAGCGACCACTCCCTTTCAAAGTGTGAAACGAGCGCCGCACTGTGGCAAGGGCCTCAGCGTTATCGATGTCGCGAATCCAGACCGGCAGTTGCTCACTGATCCGGGCAATCTCTTCTTCTGCCTCTTCGATAAAGATTTCCAGGATTTCGTCATCAACCTCATCGCCAATAACGGGCAGTTCATCCTGCTCCGGCAGCGTTTCTTCGTCGACTTTCGCGATTGCGGACTTTGTTTCCAGTGCCGCTACATCAACAGCCGACACCGGAGATTCATCCGTATGCGAAACGGGGCGGACTCCATCGGCGACCTCGTCGCCAATTCGGAGTGCAGTCCCCGACTCGCCAATTTGAAACTGCCCTTCCTCGCCCTCAATGTTAATCTCAGCCCGTTCGCTGGACACTTGATCATCCGGGCTCGCGATCGGCTCCGGTTCCGCTTCTACACAATCGCTATTACCCTTCTCGAGCAATTCCAATGAACCAGGATCGAATCCATTACACTGATTCGATTCTTGCTCAGCATCGAGCGGATCCACGCTGATCTCAGCATCCTGCCCCAGGACGGGGGGGAAGACACAAGCGTCTTCGATTCCAGTATCCGTCGCCGCAGAGTGCGCGCCCGAATCATAATCAGACACGTTTTCCGGGATTGCCCCGGATTCTTCTTCAATTGGCGTCTCCGCCGCATACCCAAGCTTGTCGACACTTTGCTCTGCCACAGCTATGGCGGCTCCACCATACATTCTGTGCTCTCTGCGGCCCTCAAGGTAATACTCCAGCCCACATATGGCGTCAGCGAGGGAATCCAGCTCGCTTTGCGCCGGCGCCCCTTTCTTTCTGCACAATTCGTTTTCCACATACCTTGCGGCCGATCCGATCAGTGCGGCTGCACGAGTCTCTCCAAGAAGCAACAGCCCGCCTTTTACCTGATTGAATAGCTGGGGCACGGTGTCAAGTGTAACCGCGTCGTGGCCCGATTCGGTGTATGCAATAATTCCTTCCTTGCCACGGGCAAGATCATTGATGGCTTCCTGGAACACGACGTCCATCACTTGGCCGTACTCGGATTGCGCAAGTTGCTCGTCTGGCGCATCGCTCGAACCGCTTCCGCCGCGCATCCCCCCCATAGTTTCAACTGCTGACTCAACAAATAGCAGAGTGCTGGCTATGTCCATCAATAGTGTTTCGGGTGGAGACTCGCCACCTTCCATGTAGCTGTGGAGTTCGGAAGCTTTGCCGACCATGGCCTTGCGAGGTGCGTCGAGGCCGAGCATGCCCAGGGTATCCGAGAGCGATCGCAATGACTGAATCAGAGGCGCCAGATCCTGGGATTCTTTGCCCGCGTTTCGTAGCACTAGGTCTAACGAGTCCTTCAATCTGGACAACTCTTCCTTGACTGCGATCGCGACTGTCGCGTACAGGTCTGCGTTTTGCCCCGCCATGCTTTCGCGCGCTTCCGCAACCTCCTGCTCGTCGGGCATCAGACTGCGCAACCCATAGATATTTTGAATCTCTTTAACTTGTGCTTCCTGACTGCGTGACTGTGCGACGTAGAACAGCAGATTCTTGAACAAATCCAACGCAGGGGTTTGCCCAAGACCGGGCTCGCCTTCGTCGATCATCCGCTTGATCTGACGATCTACCTGCCCCAGCAGCCGATTGACAGAGGCGTTGCTATCGAGGCTGTGATCTTTCAGTGAACCTACGACACCCCCGGCAACCCACCACAGACGGGCCACCGCATCGAGGCTACTCATGGCTTGCATCTCCCTGAGCACCTCGCTCATGGTGGCCAATGACTGATCCACATCCTTACCTCTGAGCCACCCGAGCAGACCACGTTGAAATCTGTACCGGAGTTCTTTCGGTTGCGTTAGCTCTTGTCCGGTGTCATTCGCCCCAACCACACCTTCCGGTAATTTCGCGCTCAGATCCGGTGAGAACATAGCATTCTCGGATAGCAGGATTTCCCCTCGAACCGCCCGGAGATCATTCAAGATAGGAAGCAATACCAACGGAATGTCGCGTGAACCAGCGATAAGGCGATCCAGATAATCGGGCAACTGAAGAATCGCCCGCATCAGCACTTCGCATGCCTCGGATTGCCTATTGACGGTATTTCCTGCCAGAGCCTTGGCGACATGCTCCATCTCTTCCGCTAGCAACGAAGCGCCGTAAAGTTCGACCATCTGCAGAGTTCCGTAAACCTGGTGCAGATGCGCCGCGAGAAACCCCAGCTGTACGCCGTCCTGCGGATTCTCCACATATGTCTCAAGCGTCTGGCGCGCCTCTCTCAAGGTTTCATCCAGCTCTTTTTTCACCCAACTCAAGGTGCTATGGTCGATTGCCTTATTCATTGTCATTCCTTTCATCCCGCTTTACGCGCCTATTCCTGAATGCGCCGATACGCTAACGTATCCGCGTAAGGCACTTTCTTCATCTTTGGATGTTGCCAATTCAGCAGTTCTCCCGGTCCCAAAACAAGGAATCCTCCCGGACGCAAAATCGGCACGAGACACTCCACCAGACTCGCTCGCCGTTCGCGATGGTAGTAAATCAGAACGTTCTGGCAGTAGATCAGGTCGACGCCCCCAAAAGGCGACTTCTCGATATCTCGCAAATTGAGCTGTGCAAAGCAGACCCGCTCACGCAGTGTATTAACAACTTCAAAACGGTTGTCTGACACAGATCGAATGTACTTTGCCTGAAACTCGGCGTTGATCTTGCTCAAACGGCGATTAAGATAAATTCCTTTCCGCGCATGGCGTAACGCTGGAAGGCTTACATCGGTCCCGGTTATACCAAAAAAGAACTTTTTCCCGCACTTCAACCGATATGCATCAATCAACATCGCAAGACTGTATGGCTCCTCGCCAGTCGCGCATCCGATGCTCCACACACTGATGCCTTCATTACGATCAACAGTCTCCGGCAATACAACCTCTTCGACCAGATTTATTGACGAACTATGGCGAAAGAAGCATGATTCGTGCACTGTCAGGCAGTCCACGAGCAACGACCACTCTCTTGCCTGAATGGCTCCTCGTGACAATTTGAGGTAATACTCGCGGTAATTTTTGCATCCCGTCTCCCGCATGCGCGTCCGGAGCCCGGTGGCGAGAAAGGACTTTCTTTCCGGTGCAATGAACAATCCGGTCTTCTGCTCCAAAAGCCTGGCCCAGTCCGCGAACTCCCCATCATCAATGTCAGGGAGACACCCGCCTTTCGGATGTCTCCCCATACGGAAGTTGATTTGTCCTGCGGTCCCAGTCACGGACTTGTGCCTCAAACCTACTCCGGCAACTTGAAGCCAGCAACCGAACTTGCCATCTCGTCGGCAAGACTGGCAAGATTTCCGATTGACGCCGCAGTTTCGTTGGTACCCGCAGATGTCTGAGTTGTAATTTCCTGAATAACGTGCATGGTCTCAGAGATACTGGCCGCCGCCTGGGATTGCTGACGAGCCGAGGACGAGATGTTCTGAATTAGCCCCGAAAGGTCATCCGACACCTTCATAATCTGGTCGAGCGCTTCACCCGACTCCTCAGCCAACCGCGCACCATTTACCACACCGGCTGTGCTCTGTTCCATAGAGATGACAGCTTCGTTGGTGTCGGTCTGAATGGTTTTCACCAAGGCTTCAATCTGCTTGGTAGCGTTACTTGAACGTTCCGCCAAGCGCTGGACTTCGTCGGCAACCACTGCAAAACCTCGACCCGCCTCGCCCGCCATTGCCGCCTGAATTGCCGCGTTCAGAGCCAGAATATTTGTCTGTTCGGCTATATCGTTGATCAGTTCAACGATATCTCCAATTTCCTGGGAGCTTTCTCCGAGGCGTTTGATGCGCTTGGATGTCTCCTGAATCGTTTCACGAATGCGATCCATACCTTCAATGTTGCGACGGACGGTTTCGCCGCCCTTCCTGGCATACTCCACCGACTTCAAGGCCATGTTGGCTGTGTCATCTGCATTTTTCGAAACTTCATCAATCGATACAGCCATCTCGTTGATCGCTGTAGTTGCTGAGGTAATCTCCTCGGCCTGATTCGCGCTCGCTTCGGTGAGGTGCTGTGCAGTTTCCTGCGTTTGTCTGGCAGCATAGGACACCTGACCGGACGTTTCGTTTATGGTTGTTACCATGTCACGAAGCGCATCAATTGTGTAGTTGACGGAGTCCGCAATAGCGCCTGTAAAGTCTTCGGTTACTGTTGCGTACGTCGTCAGGTCACCGTCAGCAAGATTTCCCATTTCGTCGAGCAGACGGAGGATCGCCTCCTGGTTATTCTGATTCTCGGTTTCCGCATGTTTGCGGCGGCTTTCCTGATCACGATAAACCTGCATACCGAGTAGAAACAGAACTAGAAGTCCGATGATTCCGAATACGTATGCCATTTCCGGTTGTACGGGACGCAAGTCGGCCGCCAGCGAATAGGCATTTTGCAAACGCAGCGCTGCCGCGAACAATTCGTCTGATTGCGACGCTATGCTACGTGCCGCGGCCTGGATTGCCAGAAGGTCATCCGACATATCCAGCAGCTCTTCTACGTTGTCAGCCACGGTCTTGAACAACATGGAAGTTTCAAACAGTTTGGTCTGAACTTCTTCATTCTCCATCATGTCGATGACGTCGTTGCCGCGGACCATTCCGTCGAGCACGGTACCGTACTCTTCAACGTCTGCGGAAAATCTTTCGATCGCCAACTCTACGTCGTCGCCGCTTAATGCTTGATTAACGTTGTTTACGATACGTTGACTTAACATTAGCTGCCGGGTCGCAAGGTTAACGGATTCGCGGCTTACTTTTTTGTCGAGCAGGATCTCGACAATTTCTTCATCATAGGCCTGTAGTTTCGGCATGATGTCGTTGATCACGCGACCGACTTCAGCGACAACCGCAACAGTATCCCTGCCCCCCAGAACGAATTCCACGCTGTCGCGAAATCCGGCCCACTCCTGCTCCATGGCGGTCAGGTCTTCTTCCACAAACTCCCTGCTCGGTGGAAGGCCAGTCGCAACGTTGCCGTTGCGCTGATGATTAAGCGTGTCCTTGAAGCGATTACGATATCGCGACAGCTGGTCGAAAGCTGGCTCAACGCCGGAGGACGCTTCCAACGCGTATTTCGCGATCTGCTGCGAGAGTACTTGTTGTTCGCTGGTGTAGCCGATGTATTCCTTGTCATAGTCCGCCTGGATGCCGACGTACCAGAACACACTGACCATGGCGCCCAAAGACAGCAGCAATGCTGTGATCAGGTACATAGTCCTCTTGTGCGAACCCACCTTGGTTTGGGATTGTTTTACTGTACTCATGCTTCGTCTCCTGACCTTATCAGCCGATCTTCTTCCTCAGAATATTGAACTACGGGATATACCTATCTAAACTGCCGCCTGCAGAAATTGTGGCGTCTCTGCAAGGTGGTACATACTAAATACGCCCCAATGTCGGTCGCCTGCCCTGAATGCACCGGTCATAAACTGTTGCAGCCTGTCATCGTTCCCGGGTAAGTCATCGGAATGCTGATCCTCGCGGAAATGCCGCAATCCCAGAACCGCGTCAACGACAAGACCGGAGTAGACGCCATTGTGGTTCACAACGAGCACCCGGCTGCGTCGATTCAACGATACGGACTGATCGTGAAGAAACGCCTGCAGATCCATTATGGGCATGAGGTTGCCTCGAACGTTCGCTATACCACACACCCATGCTTTTGTACGCGGCACACGGGATAGGGGTGGGGGGGTAAGAATTTCCGCGACCTCGGCAAGAGGAGCCACCAGATGTATGTTCCCAAGCCTGAATCCAATGCCGATCCATTCCTCATCGGTGTGTTCCTGTTGCGGAAGACCGTGGGCATGACTGAGACACAGCTGTTCCAGGTGCGCAAGCCGCGCCAGCGGAGTTGGGCACGAACGATCGGACATTTCCCTGCTCCTTAGGCAGCAGCGAGTGCTGCGTTGATTTTCTCCATCAGGATTTTCTCGGAAACAGGCTTGGTCAGAAAATCAGTGGCCCCTTGGCGTAACCCCCAAACACGATCGGTCTCCTGATCCTTAGTGGTGACAATAATCACTGGGATCCCAGATGTCTGGGGGTCCTTGGTCAACTGACGGGTTGCCTGAAAACCATTCAGGCCCGGCATAACCACGTCCATCAAGATAAGATCGGGCTTGAGTTCCTTGGCACGTTCAATACCCTCAGTGCCGTTTTCTGCTGTTTCGGTTTCAAAGCCGTTCTTTTCCAGCATTCCCTTCAAGACATGAGCCTCAGTGGGCGAATCATCAACGATAAGAATTTGTGCCATTGGTCCTACCCCATTGTTAGATACTGCTCCTTGCGTACATAGCCACGGATAGCAGCTGATCCGTGCCTTGCGTGTTCGACTACTTCACATGCTCTCGGATAGCCCCCAACAGTTCGTCTTTGGTGAACGGCTTGGTCAAGTACTGGTCGGAGCCGACGATGCGGCCCCTGGCACGGTCGAAAAGGCCGTCTTTGCTTGACAGCATGATTACTGGAGTTTGCTTGAACACCTGGTTGTTCTTTATGAGTGCGCACGTCTGGTAGCCGTCCAAACGCGGCATCATGATATCTACGAAGATAATGCGAGGTTTTTCGTCGGCGATTTTTGCGAGGGCCTCGAATCCATCGGTTGCAGTGACAACCTCACAGCCTTCCTTTTTCAACAGCATTTCAGCCGTACGCCGGATGGTTTTCGAATCGTCGATAACCATCACTTTGAGCCCGGCAAAGTTGTCCCCCGAGCCACCCAATCCAGACGCTTCAGTATTCTCCTCTTCGTGCGACTCCAATTCTTCGGTTTCCGCTGAATCTACAATGGTTTGCATATGGCTCGTACCTGACCCGCTGTGATTTCCCATCTTCGCTCGATTGAAACCCCGCAGTTTCCACTGCTATCCGCTTCCAAGCGCCCGATTTGCCGACAGTTTTGCGTTACAATTGCGGCTACAGCCCTCTATCGTCCGATTCACAACAAACTTTACATACATGAATTTGTTTGAAATCAACTAACCGAATCTGGAAACTCGGGAGCGATATGAGCATTCGTCTCGGTGTGGTAATGGACCCTATAGGGTCAATCAAGATTCATAAGGACAGCAGTTTCGCAATGCTGCTGGCCGCCCAGGCGCGCGGTTGGGAATTGTTCTATATGGAACAATCCGATTTGTTCATGCAAGACGGCCGAGCATTCGCGTCATTAAGGCGGTTGACGGTTTACGATCAACGGGACCACTGGTTCGATTGCTGCGAACCCGTGGAGGAACCGCTTTCAGGTCTTGACGTAATCCTAATGCGCAAAGACCCACCGTTAGACATGGAATTCGTGTACACGACGTTCCTTCTGGAACGTGCCAAAAGCGAAGGAACGATGGTCGTGAACTGTCCTGCAGCGCTGCGCAACAGCAACGAGAAACTCTTCACTGCCTGGTTTCCCCAATGCTGCGCGCCGAGCCTTGTAACTCGTGATGGAAGACGCTTACGTGAATTTCTCAATCAACACCACGATATCGTGCTGAAACCGCTCGACGCAATGGGCGGCAGCCTCATCTTTCGTGTACGGGTGAATGATCCCAATATCAGTGTAATAATTGAAACTATTACAGATTTTGGTCACAGAACTGTAATGGCTCAAAGATTTATCCCGGAAATCAGCCAAGGAGATAAACGCATATTGCTGATTGACGGAAATCCGGTCCCATATGCGTTGGCCCGCATTCCGGCCACAGGGGAAACACGGGGAAATCTGGCGGCTGGCGGACATGGCGAGGGCGTTCGACTCACAGACAGGGATTATTGGATCTGTGGGCAAGTGGGCCCCGAGCTGCGAAAGCGCGGCTTGTTATTTGTCGGGCTCGACGTCATCGGCAATTATTTAACCGAAATCAACGTGACCAGCCCAACTTGTATTCGTGAACTTGACAGTCTTTTCAACCTCGACATTGCCGGGCAACTTATGGATTCGATCGCGTCGAAGCTGAAATTGAGACAGTGATAGCAACTACTTTCAGCGAATTGCAGGGTTCCGAGAATTCATCAAAATTCCCGGTGTTTAAGACCATCCGCAACCAATCAGGCGGCCGGAACACCTCGCCATGACGCTCCAAGTGACGGAAGAGAGAGTTATTCAAAATTTTCGGGTTCCGGCGCATAATGAGGACCGGCATAGTGATTGCCTGCACATTGAGCCGTGAATCTGACGACCGATATCGTGACCGCAACGACCCAAGTTCCATTTGAGTCCCCCACGGCGGATCGCTTGGCGTTGACACTGTTTCTAGCTACGGCTTTCCATGCCCTGGTGATTCTCGGCATAAGCTTCGATGCGTTCGACCAGGACCCACCCGACCGAACCACACCAACGCTCGATATCACGGTTGTCAACTCAAAGTCGGCGGAAGACCCCGACGACTATGATTATCTGGCCGAATCAAGCCAAGACGGTGCCGGTAATACTGACGAAAAAATCCGGCCGCAGCAGCAAATCACCGAACAGACCCCACCTCCTGCTCCATCGCAGCCTGCTTCTGTTGCCTCGCAACTTCTTACGGGGGACAACCGGACGCGCAAGGTCGAAACAAGGATGGACACCGACCCAGATAAAGAATCCGAGACCACGAACGCTGCTGAATTAATTAACCGCAGCATGGAAATGCTCACTCTTAACCAGCAAATCACCCAGTCGTTACAAGCCTATTCCAAGGCGCCGCAGAGTAAATACATCTCGGCACGCACTAAAGAATTCAAGTATGCCAATTACATGCGCGACTGGGTGTCCAAGGTAGAGCGCGTCGGCGAACTGAACTTCCCCGATTCGGCCCGTCGCGCGGATCTTTCTGGCAGCCTGATCGTAGAAGTCGCACTGTACCCGGACGGCAGCGTGCGTAACATTACTATCCTTCGTCCCTCCGGGCATAAGATATTGGACGATGCGGCTGTACGCATCGTCAAACTGGCAGCGCCTTTCGCTCCTTTTCCGGAGGATATTCGCAAGGAGACGGACATCTTATACATTACCCGCACATGGGTGTTCACCAGCGGGAAGCAAATGCGAAGTCGGTGAACTGAGACTTTCCGCAAAACCAATGACTTGCGAAAACAGATCGGCTGCCCGATACTATGAGCATGCGCAACGCACAACGCCTTAACAATCAGTTTCTGATCGCAATGCCCGGTCTGGAAGACCCTAATTTTTTTCATTCCGTAACTTACATCTGCGAACACAATGATGAAGGTGCGCTCGGACTGGTGATTAATCGACCGCTCGACATGCAGCTGGGAGAGATCTTCGAGCATATCAAGATCGATTATGCCAAACCTGAAGCAAAACGCATGCCCGTTCATTTAGGCGGACCTGTGCAACAAGATCGCGGCTTCGTACTGCACGAACCTTTGGGAGACTGGGATGCAACACTGCAAGTCACTGACCAGATTGGCATCACATCGTCCATCGATATCCTGGACGCCATCGCCCGTAATGAAGGGCCTGCGCGCAGCCTGATAGCGCTGGGCTATGCAGGCTGGGGCGCTGGACAACTGGAAAGGGAGATTGCTGACAACGCCTGGCTAAGCGGCCCGGCAAATGCCAGGATCCTGTTTGATACGCCCGACGATGAACGCTGGAAAGCCGCTGCTGCACTATTGGGTGTCGATCTTGATTTGCTGACAGGAGAAGCCGGCCACGCCTGATGGCTACACCCCGATCGCAGCAAACGTTTCTGTGTTTCGATTACGGACGAAAACGGATCGGTGTGGCAGTCGGTCAACTGCTCACGCAGTCAGCGACACCGTTGGGCGTTGTCCGAGCGAGGGAAGGAAAAGCTGACTGGCCGTCCATCGACCTATTGGTGGATGCATGGGCACCGGACGCTTTAGTCGTTGGCATACCGTATCATATGGACGGTAGTGAACAGGAAATGACCAGAGCGGCGGAACGCTTTTGCCGCCAACTCGAAGGCCGCTATCGAAAACCCGTACACCGCGCCGAAGAACGACTTAGCTCGTATGTCGTCGAAACAACCGAATCGGCAGACCGGAACGGTTTGGAAACAGATGCTTTGGCTGCTCAGGTTATCCTACAGGACTGGCTGCAACAAAACAGGTCAAACAGTTGAACCCACGACAAGACACATCTGAACTGATTGACCGCATGGCTGAGAAGTTGCGTAGCCGGCTTTCCATTGACGACAAAACAGCAATGGTCGGTATCCACACCGGCGGTGTCTGGGTCGCCAGAGAGCTGCATAGAAAGCTGAACATTCAGGAGCCTCTCGGTGCGCTCGACATTTCATTCTATCGCGATGACTTCACGCGGATCGGCATGAACCCTGAGGTCAAGCCATCTGAGTTGCCTTTTACCATTGATGGACGGAATATCATTCTGGTCGATGACGTATTACATACCGGAAGAACAATTCGCGCAGCGATGAACGAATTGTTTGACTACGGCCGACCCGCCTCTATTGTGCTGGCGGTACTTGTAGAGCGCAGCGGACGAGAACTTCCGATCGAGGCGGATGTGGTTGGCATGCGTATGGAGCTTGGACCAAATGAACATGTAAAACTCAGTGGTCCCGATCCTTTGATATTGGAGACCCGAATAACCGCATGACCACGCCGAACCTGCAGATCCGCGAAGATGGACGGTTGCGCCACTTTTTATCGATTGAGGGCCTGAACCACAATTTGCTGACAGAGATCCTCGACACTGCGGAATCTTTTACCGGTGTCGCGGAGCAATCCGTCAAGAAGGTTCCACTGCTCCGGGGCAGAACCATTGTTAATTTGTTCTTTGAGGCCAGCACCCGGACACGAACCACATTTGAGCTCGCCGCCAAACGCCTGTCGGCCGATGTGCTCAACATCAACGTAAGTGCATCAAGCGCTGTTAAAGGTGAGACCCTGCTTGATACGTTGCGCAACCTGGAAGCCATGCATGTTGACATGTTCGTTGTGCGCCATTGCGACAGCGGAACTGCGCACTTTATCGCCCGCCACGTCCTACCGCACGTGACGGTCATCAACGCAGGGGACGGCCGACACGCACACCCGACCCAAGCAATGCTTGACATGTTCACCATCCGCCGCGAAAAAGGACTGGACTTCAGCCGTTTGACCGTGGCGATTGTAGGCGACATTCTCCATTCACGGGTTGCCCGCTCGCAGATTCATGCGCTGAATCTGCTAAGTACCGGAGAGGTGCGCATCGTTGCGCCACGCACACTTATACCCGCAAGCGTTGAATCATTGGGAGTAAGGGTATTCAACGACCTTCGCGAGGGACTGCAGGACGTCGATGTTGTAATAATGTTGCGCCTACAGCGCGAGCGCATGCAGGGTGCTATGTTACCGAGCGAAAATGAATACTATCGACTTTATGGTCTGACTGAAGAAAAGCTTTCGGTAGCCAAACCTGATGTTACGGTAATGCATCCCGGACCGATCAACCGGGGAGTGGAAATGGACTCACAGGTCGCGGACGGGCCACGTTCGGTCATTCTTCAACAAGTAGCGTATGGCATAGCTACGCGCATGGCGGTAATGTCAATGGCCATGCAGCAGCGTGCGGTCCAGAATAGCAATGAATACACCTAGAATCCGAATCAGCGGCGGCCGGCTGATCGATCCGGCCAACCGTATTGACCAATTGCTCGACCTGTATATCGGTGACGGCCAAATCGTGGCTATAGGAAATACCCCCGACGGTTTTACCCCCGACATCAGTCTTGATGCGACAGGATTGTGTATCGTACCCGGCCTGATTGATTTGTGCGCGCGACTGCGCGAGCCCGGGCACGAGTATAAAGCATCCATCGACAGCGAGTGCCGGGCGGCGGCCGCGTGCGGAATCACTACCCTGTGCTGCCCCCCGGACACAGACCCGGTCATCGATACACCCGCTGTGGTCGAACTGATAAGGCATCGTGCCCAACAAGTCGCTGCAGCTCGCGTTGTCGTTCTGGGGGCACTAACCCGCGGGCTGAACGGTAGGCATCTGAGCGAAATGCATGCCTTGAAACAAGCGGGATGCGTAGGCATGAGTAACGCGCTACACCCCTTGAAATCAACGTTGGTAGAACGACGGGCGTTTGAGTATGCAGCCACATTTGACCTGACCGTCTTCCTGCATGCTGATGACATGGCATTGTCTGCGGGTGGTTGCATCCATGAAGGACGCATATCAACCCGGCTGGGATTGCCCGGAATTCCCGAGGCTGCCGAAACGGTCGCAGTAGCGCGGGATTTGGCGCTAATTGAACAAACGGGGGTGCGGGCACATTTTTGCAGGCTCACCACTCATCGCGCAGTGCGAATGATCGCACGAGCACAATTCGACGGTCTCCCGGTCACGGCTGATACAGCAATGCCATACGTCTACCTGAACGAGGTGGATGCAGCAGATTTTGGCGCAGATTATCATTTTATACCGCCTCTACGTACACTAGAGGATCGCGATGGCCTCCTCGAAGGATTGAGACGCGGGACACTGTCCGCTCTATGTTCAGATCACCGCCCGCACGAACCAGATGCCAAGCGAGCGCCGTTTCCAGCCACTGAACCAGGGGCATCGGGTCTCGACACACTATTGCCACTGTCGCTAAAGTTAGTGGAATCCGCCCAGCTATCAATGACCGATGCGGTCGCGCGAATCACGGTCGGTCCTGCACGTATCCTGAACCTTCCGTACGGCGATCTCGGAGTGGGTCGATGTGCAGATGTCTGCATTTTTGACCCCGCCGCAAGCTGGTACCTCGATGAAGCACAGATGCACAGCCAAGGGAAAAATACACCGTTCCGAGGGTGGGAAATGCCCGGGAAGGTACGATATACGCTCGTCGACGGGCGTATTGCATATGCTGCGGGGATCCAATGAGTAATAAATCTCACCGCGGATCAATCATCCTCGAATCTGGACAGATCGTGTCTCAGCAAAGCTGTGAAGGTCACCAGTTTATATTGCGTATGCGGGTACCGAATTGCGCAACGCTAGCGAAACCTGGGCAATTCGTTCATTTGCAGTGTGACCCGCTCCTCGCGATGCGCAGACCATTATCGATTATGCGAGTCAATTCGAAGCAAGGCTGGATCGAGTTACTGTATAAGGCCGTCGGCCAAGGTACGCGGTTGCTGGGCAAACGGCAGGCCGGAGACGCCATCAGTGTGCTGGGACCGATCGGTCGGCCTTTTCAACCGACCCCCGAACGACCGCGGGCGTTATTGCTGGGTGGTGGCGTAGGCATGCCGCCAATGCTGTTCTTGGCCGAGTATCTGAAACGCTGCGGCGAGTACCAACCTCTGGTGCTATTAGGCTCAGAAGTTCCTTTTCCGTTTTCTCAACGACCGTCCAGTATCATGGTTCCGGGCATTCCGGACGGCGTTATCGGTGCCATGCCGCTGCTGGAAGATCTGGGTATCGCCAGTCGGCTGACGACATTGCAAGGATATCCCGGTTGTTACAACGGTTACATCACCGATCTTGCGCGCTGCTGGTTAAATTCCCTCAGCGCCTCGCAAATTGGGCAGGTTGAGATATTTGCCTGCGGCCCGCATCCGATGCTTGAAGCCACGGCGAAACTGGCAAGTGAGTATGGACTTGCGTGTCAGGTCTCACTGGAAGAGTTTATGGCCTGCGCAGTTGGAGGCTGCGCCGGTTGCGCGGTAAGAGTCACGACGCCATCCGGGCATAGCATGAAGCGGGTCTGTGTCGACGGGCCGGTGTTTGACGCATATTCGGTGTTTGCGGAGATCGCTTGACCGCTTTCAGAAATCTGCTGATCAAAGGCGTCAAGGCGTTTCGACCAGCGTAACCCCATCCAGGGCACTGCTGGAATCGACCTCATTATCCTTGAGCTTGATCATAAGGCGAACCTCGTTCGCGGAATCGGCATAATGGATTGCATCGTCCTGAGTAATCTTTCCTTCCCGGTACAGATCATACAAAGCCTGGTCGAAAGTCTTCATTCCCTGCTGGTTAGAACGTTTCATCAGATCCTTGAGCTTGTGAACCTCACCTTTTCGAATCAGGTCTGCGGCCAAGGGAGTATTGATCAAGACCTCAACAGCTACACACCGCCCCTTACCATCGGGTGTCGGAATCAATTGCTGCGCAATAATTGCCTTCAAATTTAACGACAAGTCCATCAACAACTGGTCCCGCCTGTCTTCGGGAAAGAAGTTGATAATTCGGTCCATCGCCTGGTTGGCGTTATTGGCGTGCAGGGTTGCAAGACACAGATGACCGGTTTCCGCGAATACGATAGCGTTATCCATGGTTTCCCGCGTACGAACCTCACCAATCAAGATTACGTCCGGTGCCTGACGCAACGTGTTTTTCAGCGCAACATCAAACGATTCAGTGTCAATACCAACTTCCCGCTGAGTAACAATGCAGCCCGCATGCTGATGTACAAACTCTATCGGGTCCTCGATCGTAATGATGTGCCCAGTACTATTATTATTGCGATAGCCAATCATTGAAGCCAGAGACGTCGATTTTCCGGTACCAGTCGCACCCACGAATATAATGAGTCCACGCTTGGTCATCGCCAGATTCTTTATAATGGGTGGCAGCGTGAGTTCTTCAATTGTTGGAATGTTGGTTTCAATACGACGCAGCACCATCCCGCAATGATTTCGCTGGTAAAATGCACTAACGCGGAATCGTCCGACACCACTTGCACTTATCGCGAAGTTGCATTCGTGCTCCCTGTCAAACTCCTTGCGCTGCTCTGCGGTCATCACGCTGAGGACAATTTCACGCGCCTGTTCGGGAGTCAATGTCGACTGAGATACTGGCTTGATACGGCCATTAACCTTCATACTGGGAGGCATCCCTGCTGTAATGAACAGATCAGACCCCCCCTTGTGAACCATTAGCTTCAATAGCGATGCAAAATCCATGTTCGAAGCTCCGCGCTACCTGAAGAGATCTTTGTTCATTGCCTTGGAACGGGCATCGATTCGGCTAACCAGGCCGCGCTGAACCAGTTCCTGCAAATTCTGATCAAGCGTCTGCATACCAACCGATTGCCCGGTCTGGATCGCCGAGTACATTTGCGCAACCTTGTCTTCGCGAATCAGATTTCGTATTGCGGGGGTGCCAATCATGATCTCATGAGCCGCAATTCGTCCACCACCCGTCTTTTTCAGAAGAGTTTGTGAAATAACTGCTCGCAGCGACTCCGAAAGCATGGACCTCACCATTGTCTTTTCCGCGGCCGGAAATACGTCAATGATACGGTCTATTGTTTTTGCCGCAGAACTGGTGTGCAGCGTACCAAACACAAGGTGGCCGGTTTCTGCGGCCGTAAGTGCCAAACGGATAGTCTCCAGATCGCGCATTTCGCCAACCAGGATAATATCCGGATCTTCGCGCAACGCTGACCTCAATGCCTCATTAAACCCGTGCGTATCGCGATGGACTTCGCGCTGGTTCACGAGACACTTTTTACTCTCGTGCACAAACTCAATAGGGTCTTCAACAGTGAGGATATGCTCAAATCGTTCGTTGTTGATATAGTCCATCATCGCGGCCAGGGTCGTTGACTTGCCCGAGCCGGTTGGCCCCGTAACGAGCACGATTCCTCGCGGTTGGTTTGCTATTTCTTTAAAACTTGAAGGACAGCCCAGTTCCTCCAGAGACAGAATCGTCGACGGGATGGTTCGGAATACACCGCCCGCCCCCCGATTATGGTTAAATGCATTCACACGGAACCGCGCGAGATTCGGAATCTCGAATGAAAAGTCTGTTTCGAGAAACTCCTCGTAATCCTTGCGCTGCTTATCGTTCATGATGTCGTAAATAAGGCCATGAACGGTCTTGTGATCCAGCGCTGGCACGTTGATCCGGCGGATGTCTCCGTCAACGCGAATCATGGGTGGCAAACCTGCGGAAATGTGTAAATCGGAGGCCTTGTTCTTGACGCTAAAAGCGAGCAATTCAGCGATATCCATGCTTTTCCCCATCGGTAGTTCTGAAGGTCCATATCGTCAAACGACCCTGGAACTTGACCTTTCCATGGCCAAAACCTGCTTTGATATGCTCTGCTCATCGGATTGATGATTCAAGATCTTTCTGCACTTGTCTCAGGCATTTGTGATCCTGTATCTTTTGTATTATGACAACACCAAAACTCGCGTTCATCGGTGCCGGCAACATGGCCCACAGCATGGTTGGCGGACTCGTTGCGGATGGCTGGGACCCGGCATCTATTGTCGTAGCTGATCCTGACAACGAGCAGCTCATAAGCCTGTCCAGCCGATTCCCGGTGAGCACTACGCTGGACAATAGGGAAGCTGCCGAAGGCAGCGACGTTATATTGCTGGCGGTGAAACCCCAGATTGTCCGTAACGTTGCGAAAGACCTCTCCGTCTCCATACAGAACAAGCGGCCTCTGGTTATTTCTATTGCCGCAGGGATTCGCGCGGCTGATCTCGAACGATGGCTGGGAGGTAGGTGCCCGATAGTGCGCTGTATGCCCAATACCCCCGCTCTGGTTCAAAGCGGAGCTACAGCGCTGTTTGCGAACAATAATGTTAGTCCTCCACAGAAAGATCTTGCCGAAAGCATTTTGCGATCGGTGGGTCTGGCGCTGTGGGTCGAAGATGAAGCGATGCTCGACATCGTAACCGCCCTTTCTGGCAGCGGACCAGCATATTTCTTCCTGATTATCGAAATATTGGAACAGGCTGCCACTGCGTTGGGCCTGCAAGCCAAAACAGCCAGGCTGCTAGCCGTTCAAACAGCATTCGGCGCCGCAAAAATGGCCCTCGAAAGTAGCGAAGATGCGGCTTTGCTGAGACAGCGGGTCACATCGCCCGGCGGCACGACTGAAATGGCTCTCAGCGTACTGGAAGAAGGCCAGATCCGCACACTGTTCCACGATGCGCTTAAAGCCGCCCGCGATCGCGCCGTAGCGCTCGCCGAGCAGTTTGGAGCGGAATGACATGGGTAGCAGCTACGTTACAAACCCTATTGAGTTTCTGATTAACACAATTTTCGGGCTCTATATCCTGATGGTTATGCTGCGTTTTTTGCTTGCTGCCGTCCGCGCTGATTTCTATAACCCAGTCAGCCAGTTTCTCGTAAAAGTTACCAATCCGGCACTGACCCCCCTGAGGAGAGTGATTCCCAGTATCGGTAAATTAGACACCAGTGCGTTGCTGTTGATGGTCCTGCTGCAGTTCATTTCATTTGTATTCATCGGCTTGCTGCGCGGTGGGGCGATTCGTCCTGTGAGCATACTCGTTCTGTCAGTCGCCGAACTCGTCGGCCTGTTGTTGAACGTGTTTCTGTTCGCGATCCTAGTCCAGGTAATCGTAAGCTGGATAAATCCAGGCAGCTCCAATCCCGCCATATCTCTTGTTAACAACCTGACGGAACCCGTTTTGCGGCCTTGCCGACGCCTGTTACCCCCCATTTCAGGGATTGATTTTTCACCAATTTTTGCGCTTATTGGCATTCAGCTGGCAAAAATGTTGATTCTGCCCCCACTCTACCAGATAGCGCATTGAACTGACTGGCCATGACAGAGAACTGGTATTCCTGGGAAGGGAATGCGCTGATACTGCGGGTCCGTGTGTTGCCACGCTGCAGCCGCAATGCGATAGCCGGCACCTTGGGAGATCATTTGAAGATCCGCCTCACGGCCCCTCCGGTTGACGGCGCGGCCAATCGCGATCTGGTTCGGTTCCTGGCGCGCCAATGCGGGGTCCCGCCAAAACAGGTTGATTTGATTTCCGGTACAACCGGCCGTACCAAGAAAGTCCGCATAGATCAGCCCAAACGGCTTCCCGAGGGCGTAAAACGCAATTTGCCTTGAGCGCCGATGTAGCGCTAACCCACCACGGCTTTTCTTCCCGTGTTTCGACGCTAACTGTCTAAAAAACTAACTAAAGTGCGAGTCCCGGTTGCCGTTAAGACCGGGGGATGCGCTATTCGCGCAATGTCGTTTTATTACCATGCAGGCAATGGAAACACCAACCGGCGGGAAACTTTGCATGAAGCATGATCAACTCGACCAGCGCCTCCAGTCCTACTCGGGATGGCGCGATAATCTGATCCAGACAATCCGAAACTTCCACAGCTGGTTGGAAGACTCTGAACTGGCTTCCCCGGAACAGGATTTGCGCATTTTTGAAACCATCGATGCGTTGCGCAATGACCGCCTGACTATTGCTTTTGTAGCAGAGTTTTCACGCGGGAAGACTGAATTGATCAACGCACTTTTTTTCTCTCGATTTGGAAAACGCCTGTTGCCGTCCGACGCCGGACGGACCACGATGTGCCCTACAGAATTATTCTATGACCATAACCAAAATGATGCTTATATCCGACTATTGCCCATTGAGACTCGATTGCAGGATCGCAGCATCGCCGATTTTAAACACGATCCGATACACTGGACACAGATTCCGCTCGACAAGAACGATCCGAACCAGATTCAGCAGGCTTTGCGCGAAGTCGTCAAAACCAAACAGGTTCCGTTTGAGAACGCTAGAGAGCTGGGACTGTACGACGAGTCCACAGACACGCATTTCAAGACACTTGGCAAACCACCCGCGCAAGTGGAGATCCCTTTCTGGCGGCATGCACTCATCAGTTTCCCGCACGAGCTATTACAACGCGGCCTTGTGATCCTCGATACCCCCGGGCTGAATGCGCTTGGCAATGAACCGGAACTTACATTGAGCATGTTGCCTGCTGCGCAGGGCATACTGTTTCTGGTCGGTGCAGATACCGGAGTAACCCGGAGCGACATGGAAATGTGGGAACGCCATGTGCGCGCAGCGCGAAACGGTTCAAACGAAAACCTCGTCGTAGTGATGAACAAGATCGATACGCTCTGGGACGAACTCAAAGACGCGACGACGGTTGATGCAAGTATAGAATCGCAACGCAAGTCCTGCGCTGAACACCTGCATGTCGAGCGTGGACAAGTATTCCCACTGTCGGCACAGAAGGCCTTGATCGCCAAGATTCGCAATGATGATCAATTGCTCAGGGATAGCCGCCTTCCGGAGCTTGAGAGGTTTCTCGCAGAGAGTGTGCTGCCAGCCAAGCAGGAAATTATCCGCGGCAATCTGATCGATCAGATAGGCGGCGTGGTGGAAGAAAACATCGCCATGCTCGGTAGCCGCATGACCACGAATACCAGGCAGCTCGGCGAACTACGTTCACTGCGCGGCAAGAATGCAGATGTCATTATGCATTTGATGACAAAATCCCGTGAAGAGCAGACCACATACCTAAGAAACGTGGAAAGCTTTCAAAATAGCCGCAGACTTTTACAAAACCAGGCGCGCACTATGCTAGAGACATTGAGCATGGATGCGCTGGACCGGCTGATTAACAAAACCCGCGAAAGCATGACACACAGCTGGACTACCGCTGGCATGAAGCGCGGCATGGAGACTTTTTTTGATGGTGCACGGGATACCATGGAACAGGTCTCGGGACACGCCGAGCAGACACGCATGCTCATCCGAGCGACCTACAAGAAATTCCACGAAGAGCATGGGCTACCTCAATTGACGCCCAAGCAATTTTCGATTGCGCCGTTTTCTACTGAACTCGAACGGTTGTACCAGGAAGCAGAGATGTTCCGTCGCAGTCCAGTTACCACCATGAGCGAACAGTCGTTCGTGGTGCGGAAATTCTTTATTTCACTCGTGAGCCATACAAGAAGCCTGTTTTTCAAGGCCAACCAGGACGCCAACGCCTGGCTGAAAGACGTCATGACCCCGCTGGTCAGACAAATCAAGGAACACAAGGCAACAATGGAGAAGCGCCTGGAGACCTTGCGGCGCATCAGCGAGTCACGGGATACTCTTGAAGCGCGGATAAAAGAACTTGATGAAGCTGTTCGCGAAACGAAACGGCAACTCGAAATGCTGCAACGAATTCGGAAAGACATGTATGCCCCGCTACCAGGCCATGCTCAAGCTGAATCCGAACCCGTCGCCAGGCAGGAAGCCGTTGTCTGATCCCCCATCCGATCGGAAACGCAGGCTCAATCAACATCACTGACCGGTATTTTCACACCCCTCAGACTTGTTTTGGTCTATAGTTCTACCTGAAGCACGTCCGAGCCGTGACGGGGTGCCCGTGGACTGCCAAAAGGAGAAGCCAAAGATGCACAAGAAAGAACTTCTAGCCATTTTGCTCAGTATATTCATGTTAGTGACCGGCAGCGCTAGTGCCGAAAATTCGCAGGACTTCGGTGACTATGTGGTGCATTTCAACGCATTGAGCACTGTTTACCTGCCACCCTCCGTCACCAAGCAATACAACATCAAACGCAGCAAGAACCGTGGCATGATCAATATTGCAATACTACGCAAGATGCTGGGCACTCCGGGCAAACCTGTGGCGGCCGAGATCAGCGCCGACGCGACGAATCTGACCGGGCAGAAACGCGCTATCGCGTTGCGCGAAATACGGGAAGAGAACGCAATCTATTACATTGGCGAGTTTCCTATCACACACGAAGAAACTCTGCGGTTTCGGTTGCACGTCAAACCCGAGGAAGGAAGCGAAGCTCACGAAGTGACATTCAGGCAACAGTTTTTCACTGAGTGAACCACCTGAAAATCGAATAGATACCAAACAGAATCACGATACTTCCTGCGATGCGGCGGGCGCGGCGGTCGCGCACCCAGGCTGCCAGCGATGCGGCCGCGATCCCCATCAACAATAGATTTGGCAGGGTTCCAAGACCAAAAGCCAGCATCAGTAACGCCCCGTAAACAGGGTCGCCGGTTGAGATGGACCACACCAGAACACTATATACCAGACCACATGGCAACCATCCCCAGACCAGGCCAAGCAGGTATGCCTGTCGGGGGCTAACTACCGGCAACAGACGTCGCCCCGCTGGTTCTATCCTGATCCACGCAATCCCGCCAAGTGCCTCAAGCCGGGAAAGGCCGTGCCACCATCCCCCAAGATACAGACCAAGTGCAACCATGAAAATCGCTGCGACCAGCTGCAACCCTTGCTGTAACTGGTGCACACCGGTCCAGTTGGCCGCCATCCAGCCGATTCCTCCAAAGAGCGCGCCTGCTATCGTGTAGCTTGAAATTCTCCCCAGGTTGTATGCCCAGAGAAAGGCCCAACGCCTGCCCCCCCGGCGCTGCGCCTCAGGCAACCCCATAGACAGGGCGCCGACAATCCCCCCACACATGCCGGCACAATGCACGCCACCCAACAAACCAATAAGAAACGCCGAGAGAAAGGAGACTTCGAACGGCATCAGCTTGTACCATGCAGGATCGAAAATGGATTACTAATATGTCACCGTGTCGTGTTAAATACAGGGACCGTGGGTACCGAACGCTATGACGATAACTCAAAACGACACCGCTGACCAAAAGCTGCTTCGTTCGAAACTGTTTTGGGTCGGGATTCTCTATTTTGCTGAAGGGTTCCCGCTCGGTATGTTTTACGACGTATTCCCGGTCCATTTCCGCACACAGGGCATCGAACTGTGGAAGATCGGGTTTATGAGCCTGCTTGGTCTGGCCTGGACGCTCAAGTTTCTTTGGGCGCCGGCGATCGACCACTTTCGCCATCACCGCCGCTGGATGTTCAGCGTCGACATGATAATGGCGCTGGTCATGGCAATATTCGCCTGGCACACCGAGTTCGGGCCCTGGGTCTGGTGGGCGATCGGTCTGTTCACCCTGATGTCCGCGACCAATGATATCGCCATTGACGGATACACCATCGAGATGCTTAACAAGCGCGAACTCGGAATCGCCAACGGGTTGCGAATCGGATTTTACCGCGTTGGCATGCTCGCGTCCGGTTTTGTACTTATGCTTGCCGATGTATGGGGATGGACGGGCACTTACCTGGCTGCCATGATGCTATTCACGGCATCAGGCATCGCCTGCCTGATGGCTCCACGCGAAATGCGCAAGGAAGGAAGTGGCACTCTCAGCATTACCCGCGAACTGAAGGCTCTCCTTATCCATCCTGCGACATTCACCCTCGTGGTTCTGTTTCTGCTGGGTGTCCTGTGGCTCGCGGACAACGCCACGAAATGGTCAGCAACCACAGAGGCTTTCTGGCCCTATGCACTTGGCACTGCGGCACTATTGATAACGGGCGCCCTGATCTTCTCACGCACAGCAAACACAATACGTATCGAAGAGCAACGAACACCTTTGACCGAAGGGCCGGTGTTCGGCGCGTTGCTCAGCATGCTGCGGCGCCCCTACATTATCCCGGTAATCGCATTTGTACTGCTTTTCAAGCTCGCCGATAGTTCTATGGGTTTTATGATCAAGCCTTTCTGGGTAGACGCGGGATTCAGTGCTGGCGAAATCGGTCTGGTCTCGGTAAATATAGGTCTCGCACTGTCAATCGCCGGCGGTATTACCGGTGGCTGGTATACAGACAGAGTGGGCATTTTCCGCTCTCTCTGGCTGCTCGGTCTATGGCAGGCCTTTTCTAACCTTGGTTACGCCTACGCCGCGTACAGCATTCCCCTTGCCGAAACGGGCGTGGCGATGAATGAAAGTCAGAAATGGCTGATGTACGGCGCCAGCGCGGTCGAGTCGTTTGCCGGCGGCCTGGGCACTGCTGCTTTTCTGGCTTTTCTGATGGCCATCGTCAACAAACAGCACTCCGCCACCGAGTACGCAATACTCTCATCCGTCTTCGCGCTCAGTCGGTCTGTAGCGGGATGGGCCGGGGGCTTCGGCGCCGACACGCTGGGTTACAGTGACTACTTCCTTTTGACATTCTTTCTGGCGTTCCCGGCCTATCTCTTGCTGCCGTGGGCGAAACGCATGATGCAATATTCAGAACAGCAAAGTGACTTCGGGCAGCGTTAGTACGCTCCACCGATACTTCTGCCGGTAAAGTGCACGAGGTTCAGGCCGGATCGACAAATCTCGAATATTCGCCACGCGGCTCGATGCTATAATCATAATCCACAATCAGCGGCGCATGGTCAGAGAACCGTGTTTTCTTGTAGATGCTGGCGCGTTTAACCCGTTCAGCCATCGCCGGCGTAACTACCTGATAGTCAATTCGCCATCCAACGTTCTTTTCCCAGGCACGACCACGGTTGGACCACCAGGTGTACTGCTCCTCCCGGCTGTCGACACGGCGAAACGCATCCGCGTAGCCCGCAGCACCAAACAACTGATCCATCCAGGCGCGTTCCTCGGGCAGAAAGCCGGAGTTCTTCAGATTGCCTCGCCAGTTCTTCAGGTCAATGCGCTTGTGGGCAATATTCCAGTCGCCGCAGATAATATACTCGCGGCGCCTGCGCCGCAGCTCGCGCAGGTGCGGCATAAATCGAGCCATCATCTCGAATTTCCTTTGCTGCCGCTCTTCGCTCGAGGAACCTGAGTGCATATAAAGCGAAACGACACTAAGAGTACCGAACTGCACCTCCAGGTAGCGCCCTTCCGCATCCACATCCGGCCAACCCAGACCCTCGATTACCCTGTCAGGCTTATGCCGGGAATAGATCGCCACTCCGCTGTATCCCTTTTTTGCCGCGTCATGGAAACAAGCGTGATAATTCCGTGGCCAGAATATCCTGTCCGCAAGCTGGTGAACCTGTGCCCTGGTTTCCTGCAAACAAACAAGATCGGCGCGCTGGCGGAGCATCCATTGGTAAAACCCCTTGCGAGCCGCCGCCCGGATGCCGTTGACGTTGATGGTAACTACGCGCATACGTTCTCCAATCGATATTCAACGTGTATCATACCCAGGCAGTTCATGTTGCGGTGATATGATATGCAAGAGTACAAGAAAGAGTTTCTCGAATTCGCCCTGGAGGCAGGAGTCCTGCGTTTCGGCGAATTCACGCTGAAATCCGGACGCATCAGCCCCTATTTCTTCAATGCTGGATTGTTCAGCACCGGGCGCCATCTGGCACGCCTTGGTCGATTCTATGCCCGCGCAATTATCGATTCAGGCACGGAGTTCGATATCCTGTTCGGTCCCGCCTACAAGGGCATCCCGCTGGCTGCCGCCACGGGGATTGCGCTGGCCGATCACCATGACCTGGACGTTCCCTGGTGCTTCAATCGCAAGGAAGCGAAAGATCATGGCGAAGGAGGTAGCACAGTGGGTGCCGAACTGCGCGGCCGGGTCCTGATTATCGATGATGTCATCACCGCCGGCACCGCCATCCGTGAGTCAATGTCAATCATCGACGCCGCCGGCGCACGGGCGGTAGGCGTGGTGATTGCGCTGGACCGTCAGGAGCGCGGCCAGGGGACGCGCTCTGCGATTCAGGAGGTGGAACAGGACAGCGGCCTCAAAGTCACAAGTATCGTGACACTGGCCGAATTGCAGGAATTTCTTGCCGACAGGCCGGGTGACGACCAATCTCTGAATGCGATAAGAGCTTATCGCGAACGTTATGGCGTATAGCAGCCGCATCACTGTAAGCGGGCCTATCCCGCAATCAGCTTGATGCCGATAGCGAGCGCAACAAATTCGAATACGCGTTTGATCATGCGGTTACCCTTGATGATGGCCAAATGCGCCCCGAGATAACCGCCGAGCAGCGAACCCGCCAGCAGCGCCGGCAACCAATCCCAGCGCACTTCGGACAGAATGGCCAACATTACTGCACCGGCCCCATTCCAGAATATCCCTACCAGCACCAGTGTATAGGCGACCGCGCGCCGGTAATCGAACCCGAACCAGCGCACCAGCCACAGCGTGACAAACAACCCGGTCCCGGAAGTCAGCGAACCGTTGAGCACGCCGATCATGAAAAGCACCACACCGCCTACGGCGAAACCCGTGTAATCGCGGTGTCTCGCCACATTGCTCTGACCAAGCCACGGATTCAACCAGGAATACAATCCGAGACCGGCTGTCAACGCTCCGAGAGCAATTTCCGCGACGCGTCCAGGAACGCCGATGATGATATTTGCACCCAGCACAACTCCCGGCAATCCGGAAGCAAGTATAAATAAAACAAGGCGTTTTTCGAGTGCACCCTCTCTCAAGTGACGTACGGTTGCGCCGATACCAAGTGCGACGCTGGCCACCTTGTGCGTTGCAAGCGCGACAGCGAACGGCAAACCAAGGAAGATCAGCGCTGGCAACTGGATCAGTCCTGCCCCTCCTCCGGAGAAGGCGGAAAACAGATTGGCTACCAGTGAAATCGCGAACAAGACCAGTTGATCCATAGTTCGTTTACTCGCAACCGAAACAATCAAACGGAATCGATATGAACATATGTCCTCGTTTTCAACGCTGGTGGATCGCAGCATTGTCCTGCGTTCTGTGGTTTCCCATGTCGAACCTCGATGCCGCCAAGCTTTACAAATGGGTCGATGAAAACGGGCAGGTGCGTTATGGCGATCATATCCCGGCCAGGTACGCCAAACGCAGCAGTGAAACCTTGAGCAAACAAGGGGTCGTCGTCGACACCAAAACCGCCGCAAAGACCGAGGAACAGCTGGCTGAGGAAAAACGGCTTGCAGAGCTGGCAGCAGAAAAGGCGCGCATCGAAAAAGAACGTGCCTATCAGGACAGGATTCTTCTCGACACCTTCACCAACGAAGACGAGATGGTCATGACGCGCGCCGGCAAAATCGAAGCAATCGAAGCCAACATCCGGGTCACCAATGGACGCATCGAAAAGCTCAAGGAAAGGTTGACTGAACTCAACCGCCGGGCTGCCAATCTGGAACGGTCCGGAAAGCCGGTTCCTGCTGATCTCACACAGCAGATCAAGGATGCCCGCAGCCAGATCCAGCAAAATCTGGGCTATATCGAGAACCGCAAACTGGAGCAGCAGGCGATTCGTGAAAAGTTCGAAATCGACATAAAGCGTTTCCGGGAGCTGAAAGCCGCGAAAGCCGATGCGGCGAAACCCTAGCCGCGAATCAGTGTGCCGACACCCTCATCGGTAAACAGCTCAACGAGGACCGCGTTCTCGACGCGACCGTCAATGATATGAGCTGCACGAACCCCCGATTTCACGGCTGACAAGGCGCAACGGATCTTCGGCAGCATGCCGCCATGGATGGTTCCATCCTCGATAAGCCCATCAACTTCCGCAGCTGAAAGTCCGGTCAGCAAATTACCTTGCTTATCGAGCAGACCCGGAGTATTCGTCAACAGCATCAGCTTTTCAGCGCCCAAAACCTCGGCAACGCGCCCGGCAACAAGATCAGCATTGATATTATACGAGTGGCCATCTTCCCCTACGCCGATCGGCGCAATGATGGGAATGAAGCCGCCTTCGACCAGCATATCCACAATTGCCGCATCGATGCTGGCGACGTCGCCAACATGGCCGATATCGATGATTTCAGGCGCTTCCAGTTCAGGCAAGTTGCGCGTGATCTGGAGTTTACGCGCCCGAATCAGATCCCCGTCCTTGCCGGTGAGCCCGACCGCACGGCCGCCATGCCTGGTAATCAGGTTGACGATTTCCTTGTTGACCAGTCCGCCCAGGACCATTTCCACGACATCCATGGTTTCGCTGTCCGTGACGCGCATGCCGTCGACGAAACGGGTTTCCTTGCCGATCTTTTCGAGCACCCTGCCAATTTGCGGTCCGCCACCATGAACCACCACCGGATTAATTCCCACCAGGTGCATCAGCACAATATCGCGGGCGAAACCGCTCTTCAGCTTCTCGTCGACCATGGCATTGCCGCCATATTTGACGACAATGGTTTTGCCCCGAAAACGCCGTATATAGGGTAGCGCCTCACCCAGGACCTTCGCGACCTCGGCAGCTTTGTCGGAATCAAGGCTCATAGTCAGAACGGCAGCAGCAGGTTTGGATCAGCCTGCAACATTACACGACGGAATTCCTCCTGGATACGGTGCAAGGCAAGTTCGTCATCCGCCTCGAAACGCAGCACCAGGCACGGTGTGGTATTGGAAGCCCGCACCAGGCCCCATCCATTGTCGAACTCTGCCCGCATACCATCGACTGTCGCGATACTGGCGTTTTCGAAATGGGCGCAAGCCAGAAGTTTCTCCATGAAGCGGGGAGGCTCCCCCTCGGCCATGGGCACATTCAGTTCCGGCGTACACATGCTGTCAGGCAGTGCGGCGAAAACGTCGCTGGTACTGCGCTGGTCGTTGGCGAGAATTTCCAGCAGGCGCGCAGCAGAATACAACGCATCATCGAAGCCGAACCAGCGCTCCTTGAAAAAGATGTGGCCGCTCATTTCGCCGGCCAGCAATGCACCGGTTTCTTTCATTCTGGCCTTGATCAGCGAATGTCCGGTAGCCGACATCAAAGGTTCGCCGCCAAACTCGGATACAACCCTGGCAACGTGCCGCGAGCATTTCACATCATAGATAATCTGCGCTCCGGGATTGCGCGACAGAACATCCATGGCAAACAACATCAGCAGCCTGTCGGGCCAAATGATCCCCCCATGCGAACTTACGATTCCAAGGCGATCGCCGTCACCATCGAACGCGATTCCGAGTTCGGCGCCTTGCTCCTGCACCTGATGAATAAGGGGACCGAGATTTTCCGTTTTGCTGGGATCGGGATGATGATTCGGAAAATTGCCGTCAACTTCGCAATACAGTTCGACAACTTCGCAGCCCAGCGCGCGCAACAGCCTGGGAGCAGCCACCCCGGCGACGCCGTTTCCGCAGTCGACCACGACTTTCAGCGGCCGTGCCAACTGGACGTCCGCTTTTACCCGTTCGATATAGTCGGGCAACACATCAACCTCTTCGACGGTTCCTTCGCCGGTCAGCAAATCGCCGGCATCGATGCGACGGCGCAGTTCCTGAATCGCTTCATTGGCCAGAGTCTCGCCCGCAAGCACAATCTTGAAGCCGTTGTATTCGGGAGGATTGTGACTACCGGTGACCATGACGCCGGAACCGGAATCCAGGTATTGCGCCGCGAAGTACAGCACCGGTGTCGGGACGACACCGATATCCTTGACGTCGCGGCCGGTGGATTTCAACCCGCGTATCAGCGATTCCGAAAGTTGCGGCCCTGATAATCGACCGTCACGCCCTACCACCACCGTCTGCTCACCCCGGTAGTAAGCCTCGCTGCCTATGGCCCGACCGAGTTGATACGCCGTTTCGGGCGTCAGTGTCTCCCCGACCACACCGCGTATGTCATAGGCACGAAAGATACTGGCGCTGATTTTGCCACCTTCAGTAACCTCGATGGCGCCGGCATCCAGGCCCTTGTCATCAAACAGCAGATCGCCGGCAAGTTCGTCCACGACGCCCGTATCCGCGGCCCTCCCCGCGCTTCTTTCCCGGGGCTGCCCGGCGATCTCCACCGCCGCTGTCGGAGCGGTTGCGCCGGCACGCGCGGTGCGCGCCATGAGTTCGATGGTATCGTGCAGCTCGGCCAGACTGCTGGGGTACTCCGACCGGACGCGTCCTTCGCGCATGTTTTTGGCGATCGTAAGCAAGGTAACCTGATCATTGCGCAGCGCGAGCCTGATATTGCGAAATGCGAACCAGACCAGGGCCATCATTATCAACGCGGCCACGCCAGCCGCGATAGCTGCGCTCGCCAGCAGACCGCCGCCGCCCTGCTGCGCGGACGGCGCCCAGTACAGGACACGCCAGCGCGCGCCTGTCACTGGCGCCTGGCTATCGGGTTCGGGGCGTTTAAGTTGCGCTGCGCCCTTGGTACCCAGAACCAGCGTTGCGCCCGCCGCCGCTTGCTGGAGTTCGGTATAACCATCGACCTGGGTGCGCTGGAGCATTGACTGCAGCTGTTGTACGGGGAAGCTCACCATGAGGTGCCCTGCAATGCGTCGACCCGACGGATCAAGAATACGCCGCACCAGATTGATGTGCTGCTGGGGCGTACCGGACATGTGAACTTCCATGGGCGGCTGGACGTCCTGGGTCTCGGCCTGGCGCAACATGTCCAGTGCCGCATAGCTGATCGGCGGGCTCGCTTCCAGGTCGACCTGCTCGATACCCGGCGGCAGTAACCGTACCCGTATCGACGTCGGGAAAAGGTAAGCCAGGGATTCCGCCCGACTGGCACGCTCGGTCTCGGAACCCTCCACCATGACGCGGGCGAGTTGCGGGTCCTTGACGGCAAGTTCGGCTGTCGCAATCTGGCTCTCAACCCACTGCCGATAGTCACTGGCGAAGAGTTTCGCCGCCAGTTCCGACCGTGCGCGTTGCGCCGCGTCGAGTTGTTTCTCAGACTGCAGGTACACCACTGCTGCCGGAACCGCAGTCAGTATCGCTCCCAGCACAATCAAAATTGCCATCTGAGTGCGCAGACTTGAACGGCCGCCGGCTTTTGCGGAGGACAGGTTATCGGGGCTGTTGCGGGCCGGTTTTTCCTTCCCTGGCCGAAAAGGTAACTTCATCAGAATCCCTGGATAATCAAACTGACGGCAGCTTCTCAGGCGCGGCCGGTATGACCAAATCCGCCTGCTCCCCGGTCACTATCGACAAATTCATCAACAACTTCAAACCCGGCGCGCACCACCGGCACGAAAATCATCTGGGCAATCCGCTCACCGGGCTGGATCGTGAAAGTGTCGGCGCCTCGGTTCCAGCACGACACATACAACTGTCCCTGGTAGTCCGAATCGATCAATCCGACCAGATTTCCAAGAACGATGCCGTGCTTGTGCCCCAGGCCGGAACGCGGCAGCAGCACCGCTGCCAGACCGGGGTCAGCGATATGAATGGCTATGCCCGTGGGAAGCAACTCGGTCTGGCCGGGACCAAGGATCAATGTCTGGTCCAGGCAGGCGCGCAGGTCCATGCCGGCCGAGCCGTCGGTAGCATAATCCGGCAGGGGAAATTCCGTGCCGATACGTGAATCCAGAATCTTAAGCTGAATGCTTTGCATCGTTCTCCGTCGAAATCCTGAGACAAGGTTGTGATGAATACAGTGTCGCTATCTGCTCGATCAGCAGGCGTGCGAGCCGCGTCTTGGAATCCCGCGCCAACAGGCGGCTGCCACCTTCCCAGACGAGCAGCAGTTCGTTGTCGTCGGTATCGAACCCCAGGTTCCGGCCGACACGATTCGCGGCGATCAGCTCGACGCCCTTGAGCAGGCGCTTTTTCTGCGCATGCTGCTCCACGTCTTCCGTTTCAGCGGCGAATCCGACACAGAACGGCCGCCGCGGGAGCGCGGAAACGGTCGCCAGGATATCGGCCACCGGCTCCAGCGGCAGCGACCACTGCTGCGCCTGCTTCTTGAGTTTTTGCGCCGCCGGGCGCGCCGGCCGGTAGTCCGCGACCGCCGCAGCGCTGATAAACAGCTGACAACCGGCTTCAACGCGATCGAGAACAGCTGCCAGCATGTCGCCGGCGGATTCGACCCGGGTCAGATGCACGCCAACCGGCGCGTCGAGCGCGGTGGGGCCGCTGATCAGCTCTACCCGAGCCCCCGCATCGCGCGCTGCCGCGGCAATCGCGTAACCCATTTTGCCGGAACTCCGGTTACTGATATAACGCACCGGATCAACCGCTTCCCGGGTCGGCCCCGCGGTAAGCACCACGCTCACTCCGGCAAGCGCCCCACTGGAGAAGGAATCCGATAACGCCCGCACCAGGGCTTCGGGCTCGAGCATGCGGCCAGGACCGTTGTCACCGCACGCCTGGGCTCCCTCGGCTGGCCCCAGTATTGCCACGCCGCGTTCCTGCAGGTAACGCACATTGTCCCGGGTAGCCGCATGACGCCACATCCCCTGGTTCATGGCCGGGGCGACGCACAGCGGCGCCGTACTGGCAAGGCATATCGCTCCCAGCAGATCATCGGCCCTTCCATGCGCCAGCCGGGCCAGCGTATCGGCGGTCGCCGGCGCAATCAGGAGCCTGTCCGCCCAGCGTGCCAGCTCAATGTGATCCATGGAGGTGCGATCGTCCGACCAGTCACTCCATACGGGTTGGCCGCTGAGTGCCTGAAAGGTCCGCGCGGTGACGAATTCGGTCGCGGCCCGGGTCATGACCACGCGCACGACCGCTCCGGCCGCACGTAGCTGGCGTACTAACTCAGCACTCTTGTAGGCTGCGATTCCCCCGGAAACGCCCAGCAGAATGCGTTTGTCAGAAAGCAGATTCATGTCGTGGGAGTGTACCAGAACCGGCGCTTGCAGGAAGAGAACGTTTGCGGACCAAGCGACTGACTTTACAGCGCATCTGCTCTACCTCATTATCCTCACCGGATCACTGACGGCCGTCAGGGACAGGGATATCCCGGGACACGGCGTCACAATACGAGAGCCGGCAAAACAAGGAGGTTACCCATGTCCATTCGTCACTGGCCCGAGACTGAGCGCCCCCGGGAAAAACTGCTGTCCCTCGGCCCGCAATCGCTCTCCGACGCCGAATTGCTCGCTATTTTCCTGCGCACCGGTATTGCCGGCCAGAACGCTGTGGAGCTGGCCCGTGCGTTGATCGGCGAGTACGGCGGCCTGCGCGCCCTGTTGCGAGCCGACAAGCGCCGTTTTTGCGCCACCCGGGGACTGGGGCATGCCAAGTATGCCCAGCTCCAGGCCGTTCTTGAACTCGGCCGGCGCCATCTGCGAGAAGGTCTTGCGCGCGGTGACATGCTGAAAAACCCTTCGGATACAGAAACATATCTCACATCGCGGCTGCGCGACTATCCGTACGAAGTATTCGCATGCCTGTTTCTGGACACCCGGCATCGGGTCATTACCTACGAGGAACTTTTCCAGGGCACCATTGACAGCGCGACGGTACATCCCCGCGAAGTCGTACGCCGCGCACTGCAGCACAACGCCGCCGCGGTCATCCTGGCGCATAACCACCCCTCGGGGCTGGCCGAACCGAGCGAG
This sequence comes from Thiogranum sp., assembly GCA_024102665.1. GTDB lineage: Bacteria > Pseudomonadota > Gammaproteobacteria > DSM-19610 > DSM-19610 > Thiogranum. The sequence goes on from JAGFJP010000132.1 coordinate 62,282, forward strand.
GCTGACCGGCGCATAACCGGGCGGCTCAAGGATGCTCTTGGACTGGTGGACATCAGGGTTCTGGACCACTTCGTCATCGGGGACCGGGGCTCGGTTTCTTTCAGTCAGCGGGGATGGCTATAAGCCCTGGTCAAAGCTCTGAATATCAAGCGCATAGATGCCGCAAGGATGGAAACCCGGGGCTCCGGTAGCCGCCCTTTCTTGTCTACACGGCATCACTCTGGTATAAAGCGCGATTCTCTTTGCCCGTCGATGACGGGCTGTGGAAGGTTTTGAGGAATTTATCATGTCCAAAGTCTGTCAGGTTACCGGGAAGCGCCCGATCACGGGCAACAACGTTTCCCATGCGCACAACAAGACCCGCCGCCGGTTCCTGCCGAACCTGCATAGCCATCGCTTCTGGGTTGAAAGCGAAAGCCGCTGGGTCAAACTGCGTGTGTCCTCCAAGGGTATGCGCATCATCGACAAGCTCGGCATCGAGTCAGTGCTGACCGACATCCGCGCCCGTGGCGAAAAGGTCTGAGGAGATAGAGCATGCGTGACAAGATCAAGCTGGTTTCCAGCGCCGGTACCGGGCATTACTACACTACCACGAAGAACAAACGCACCATGCCGGACAAGCTCGAGCTGAAGAAATACGATCCCGTGGTGCGCAAGCACGTGACGTACAAGGAAGCGAAGATCAAATAGTGCGTGGTTCGAACGAGCATTAAAAAAGCCCGGTCAACCCGGGCTTTTTTAATGCTCGCAGCCTGTCGGGCCCGAGCGATCGCAGCGCGCAGATCAGGCCGGTTGCAGGCTGTAGCCCTTCAGCCTCTGCGCGAAATCCTGCAACGCCTTGATACCAGTGTCTTCCGCCTGCTGGCACCACTCCTGCAATGCCTGCAGCAGATGCTCATGGCTCGCTGCCGACCGGCCCCAGATATCCTGCAGCCGCTCGCGAAACTGGTAGGCAATGCGCAAATTGGAAAAACGCATCAGGGCGCCTTCGAGCAGGCCGCGGCTGCCTGCATCCAGCATCTCGGGATTGCGCAGCAGCACCCGCCTGTTACGCCAGAAACGGCTGCGGCGTGTTTCCCGGTGCATGCGGCATTCCTGGCGCAAAACCGGCAACAGCACCTGGCGGGCATAATCGGACATGACGTGAAAGCGACTGACGACCACAGCGCGCAGCGTGTCCATATCCACCCGATCCTTGCATTCGAGCACATACGGAACCGGCATCACCTTGCGGACTCTGGCCAGACCGAGCCCCTGCAGCAGCTGAATGTAGGCCCAACCCAGATCGAATTCCCACCACTGGTGCGAAAATTTTGCGGAACTGCCGAAGGCGTGATGGTTGTTATGCAACTCTTCGCCACCGATCAACAACCCGAGCGCGACGATATTGCGCGACGCATCGGGCGTCTCGTAGTTGCGGTAGCCCCACCAGTGACCGATGCCATTGATGACGCCGGCCGCCCAGAACGGAATCCAGAGCATTTGCACGCCCCACAAAGCGATACCGGCAAAGCCAAACAGCAGGTAGTCGACCACCAGCAGGATTGCAACGCCCAGAATCGGAAAACGGCTGTACAGTCGTTTCTCGATCCAGTCATCCGGTGTGTTATGGCCGAATTGATCCAGCGTCTGTGTATTGCCGGCCTCGGCGCGGTAAAGCTCGGCGCCCTGCCAGAGAACAGTGGCGATCCCGCGCGTTTGCGGGCTGTGAGGATCCTGGGGAGTTTCGCATTTGGCGTGGTGCTTGCGGTGGATGGCAACCCATTCGCGGGTGACCATGCCGGTGGTGAGCCATAGCCAGAAGCGAAAAAAATGGGCGACAACCGGGTGCAGATCCAGCGCGCGATGCGCCTGATGGCGGTGCAGAAATACGGTAACGCTTACAATCGTGATGTGCGTCAGGACCAGCCCGGTGAGCACGTAACCCCACCATGTCAGGTCAACGAATCCCGCATACCAGGAAAAATCCGCAACAAGTTCGTACATTGAAACCTCGGTTCATACGTATAAAGCAGGTATATTACCACATAAGCACCACCCGAAAGATCGCGGAACTGCCGCCGCCCGCGTCGCTCCAACCCGGGTAGGCAGTACATCCGGGGGTTTCTCCGGGAGATGCTGCACCGGATAAAGATCAGATAGACGATATGAGCGATATTTTCATCGGCCGACAGCCGATTTACGACCGCAAACTCGACGTCTTTGCCTATGAACTGCTGTTCCGCGCGGCACATACCAACCGTGCGGAGATAACCGACGGCGACAGGGCGACTTCTGATGTCATCGTCAATGCGTTCATGGAAATCGGCCTGGACAACATCGTCAGCACGCGACTCGCGTTCATCAACCTGACACGCTCTTTCTGTGTTAGCGAGCGCGCAATTTCCCTCCCCAAGGATCGCGTGGTGCTCGAGCTGCTCGAGGATATCGAGGTTGACGACGAGCTGCTGCAGGCGGTGGAACGCCTTTCCGGGCAAGGCTATACCATTGCGCTCGATGACTTTGTCTACCACGAGTCGCTGAAGCCCCTGGTGCAGCTCGCGCATATCGTCAAGATCGACATCATGGCCTTGAGCAGGGAAGACATACGCAGCCACGTCAGCCAGTTACGCCAACATCCGTTACGCCTGCTGGCTGAAAAGGTTGAAACACGGCAAGACCTCGATTTTTGCATGAATCTCGGATTTGACTACTTTCAGGGTTACTTTTTCGCCCAGCCAAAGGTGATTCACGGCAAGCGGCTACCCAATAACCGTTTGGCAATCCTGCACCTGCTGAGCCGTCTGCAGGATCCCGACATCTCACCGAAAGAGCTGGAAGACCTGATCGCGCAGGACGTGGCCTTCAGCTACCGCATGCTGCGCTACGTCAACTCGGCGGCCTTCTCTCTGCCCCGCAAGATTGAATCCGTGCACGAGGCGGTTGTTATCCTTGGGCTGCAGACCATCAAGACCTGGACCATCCTGATGGCCATGTCACAAGTGGATGACAAACCCGCCGAACTGGTGGTCACAGCAATGGTGCGCGGCAAGATGGCGGAGCTGATGGCGAAACTGCAAGGCAGCGCCAATCCCGAATCATTCTTTACGGTCGGCCTGTTCTCGGCGCTGGATGCGCTGATGGATAATACGATGCAGGAGATTCTTACCCAGTTGCCGCTGGCGGACCATATTGCGGACGCACTGTTGCATCATCAGGGGGTTCACGGAAAGACGCTGCAATGCGTGCTTGCGTACGAACGCGGCGCGTGGGATCAGATTCAGTACGATACGCTGACCACCGCGCAGATCAGTGATTGCTACCTGTCGGCCGTGGAATGGGCTAACGAAGTCTGCCGGCAACTGATGGACAACTGACCGGTGGACCGGTTTTCTTGACCCAGATCAAGGAAACTGCGGTTCGCGGCGCGTAGCCTAGATTACGGTTGGACTAGTGATGGGACCGGAGTGAGGAAGCCCGACTGCTCAGCTTCCTCGCTCCGGCACCCGTAATCTTTGTCTTCCCTTCCCGTCCTGACCGCAGCGCTGCAAACGCTGCGGTTTTTTTTGTTGCGCAAACAGCAGGCGTGGGAAACAATGCGGTCTCGCCAAAAGACCCCGTAACGCATTGAGCAACGCATCCGACGCTGACACGCTCGCGGCCATTGATCTGGGCTCCAACAGCTTCCACATGATCGTTGGCCGGCAGCAAAACGAGCAACTGCAGGTGATCGACAGACTGCGCGAACCGGTGCGTCTGGCGGCCGGCCTTACCGATAAGCACCGGCTGACGCCGGAGGTTGCGCAACGCGCCCTGGAGTGCCTGGAGCGTTTCGGCCAGCGCATACGCGATCTGCCGCCGGAATCGGTGCGCGCGGTCGGCACCAACACCCTCAGGCGCATTCCATCCGGCGACGGCTTCCTGGACGCTGCGCAGCGCGCCCTCGGGCATAGCATAGAAGTCATTTCCGGCATCGAAGAAGCGCGCCTGGTCTATCTTGGTGTCGCGCACAGCCTGCCGGATCCCGGCGGCCGCCGACTGGTGGTCGATATCGGCGGCGGCAGCACCGAAATCATCATCGGCGAAAACTTCGAACCGGTACGCCTGGAAAGCCTCTACATGGGCTGCGTCAGCATGAGTCAGAAGTTTTTCCCGGATGGCGATATCCAGAAAGGCGCAATGAAAAACGCCATACTGGCCGCGCGCCTTGAACTGCAATCCTGCAAGTATCCGTTCCGCGCCCTGGGCTGGCGCATGGCGACAGGCTCCTCGGGCACCATCCGCACGGTCAGGGATGTGGTGAAGGAAATGGGCTGGAGCGACAATGGCATCAGCGCCGAGTCACTCAAACAGCTGCGCAGCGCGCTGGTGCAGGCGGGCCACGCAGATCGCCTGGCTTTCTCTTCGCTCAGCGATGATCGCAAGCCCGTTTTCGCGGGCGGCGTGGCGATCCTCAGCGCGGTGTTCCACGCCTTGAAAGTCGAGCGCATGCTGTGTTCATCAGGCGCCTTGCGGGAAGGACTTCTGTACGATCTGCTGGGACGCATCCAGCATCACGACATACGTGAATCGACCGTTCAGTCGCTGGCCCAGCGCTATCATGTGGACTTTGAACAGGCGCAGCGCGTGAAAGAAGCCGCTTTTGTGCTGGTGGAGAAGCTTGCCGGCGACTGGCAGCTGCGCCTGGACGACGCCCGCCAGTGGCTGCACTGGGCAGCCATGCTGCACGAAATCGGTCTGGTCATTGCGCACAGCCAGTATCACAAGCACGGCGCCTACGTACTGGAACACTCCGACTTGCCGGGTTTTTCGCTGCGTGATCAGCGCCTGCTGTCAGTGCTGGTGCGTTGCCATCGACGCAAGTTCCGTAAGCTGATAATCGATACGCTGCCGGAAAGCATGCGCGAAAACACCATCCGCCTGTGCCTCGTGCTGCGCCTGGCGGTGTTGCTGCGTCGCAACCGCTCCAGCGATCCGCTTCCCGGTATCGATGTTGCAACCGGTAGCGGAAGCATCGCCCTGACATTCCACGACGACTGGTTGCAACAGCATCCGCTTACCCAGGCTGACCTGAAGATAGAACGAAAATACCTGAAGAACGTCGGTATCCGGCTGGAGTATCGCTAGCCTGGACTCTTCACGGACTGCGGCAGGCATCCCGGCATCCGCAGCAGGTCGTTCATGAATAGTCCAGGCTAACAGACGCGTTGCAACAACAAACAATCGGAAGCATCACGGGTCGCTGCCCAGCCGGGTGCAACCCAGGTCGTTGCAGCCGTATCGATCACCAGCAGCGGGCCTTCCACCGCAACGCCGACCTTGAGATCGCCGCGCCGCCAGACCTCGGCCGGCGCAGTGACACCGGCGAGCATACAGCGCTCCAGCGGCGCGCCGAAGCCGCCCTGCGTATCAGCCTGCAATGCAACATTGCACCCGCCCGCGGACAGCGCGACGCGCAGATTGAGCAGCTCGACCTCGGCATTCAGGCGGTGCCCGAAACGCTGCTGATGCGCGTTGTGAAAATCACTGACAGCCTGCCGGATCATCCGGAATGGCACGTTCAGAGTATAACTCTGACCCAGATAGCGCAGATCCATGCTGAAATTATGCTGGATCGCGGTCTCGTCGACGCCCTCCTCGATCAGTTCGGCCTTGCCCTGCGCGGACAGCTGATCGAACCAGCGCAGCAGCTGCCCGTCATCGCAATCGCGCAGCAGAGCCCGCACGGTGTGCGACAGCTGTCGACCGCGCGCCGCGACCAGCATCCCAAGCGCTGACAGCACCCCGGCATGTGCCGGCACCAGCGCCTGCTGCATGTTGAGCGCCTCGGCCAGTGCGCAGACATGCAAACCGCCCGCCCCGCCAAAGGCGGTCAGCGTAAAGGCGGCCGGATCAATCCCCCGCTGGACCGAGATCACCCGCAGCGCCTGCACCATGTGCTCGTTGGCGACGTCGATGACCCCCTGTGCAGCCTGTTCGGGTTCCAGGTTCATCTGCGCCGCGAGGCCAGCGATGGCGTCGTGCGCGGCGCCTGCATCCAGACGCATGGACCCGCCCAGAAATGCCGCCGGGCGCAACCGGCCCAGCACCAGGTTAGCGTCGGTCACCGTCGGCAGGCGCCCGCCCCGGCCGTAGCAGGCGGGCCCTGGATCGGCGCCCGCGGACTCGGGGCCGACGGCCAGCATGCCGCCCTCGTCGATACGGGCGAGGGAACCTCCGCCGGCCCCTATGGTGTGCATGTCGACCATCGGAACCGCGACCGGGTAAGGTCCGATCGATCCCTCGGTGGTCAGGCCCACCCGGCCGTCGATCAAAGCCACATCCGTGGAGGTGCCGCCCATGTCGAAGCTCAGCAGCCGCGGGCGACCGACGGCTTCGCCGATGCGCTGCGCAGCCATCAGGCCGCCCGCCGGTCCCGACAACAGCAGGTTGACCGCGCGCCTGGCGGCCTTGTCGGCACGGATCGTCACCCCCGAACTCTGCATGACGTGAACCGGCGCAGGATGCAGCGCCTGCTGCAGGCGTCGCACGTATCCCTCGACGCGCGGCCCCACCCAGGCGTTCAGCCAGGTGGCGATACCGCGTTCGTACTCGCGTTGTTCGGGGAGAATGTCAGACGAGCGCGACACGAACAGCTCCTGGGGCAGGTGCCGTTCGATCTGCCGCTCGAAACGATCATCAAGAAAGGAAAACAGCAGGTTGATCGCCACCGCTTGAGGCGCAAGTTGCGCGACGCGCGCCGCAAGCACCCGGCACTGTTCATCACTCAACCCCTCGACAACACTGCCGTCAGCCGCCAGTCGTCCGCCTGTTTCCAGACACAACTCTGCGGGCACCGGCGGATTTTCCGCGCGGGGCTGCAGATCGTAGAGTTCGCGGCGCGCCTGGCGCCCGATGGCAAGGACATCCCCCAGACCCTGGTTGGTCACGTAGACGGTGCGAACACCCTTGCCTTCCAGCACCGCGTTGGTGGCCACAGTGGAGCCGTGCACCAGGTAAAATCCGCCCTCGAGCCCCATCGCGGCGATGCCCGCCAGAATCGCCTGTTCGGGCGCTTGCGGGGTGGACAGCACCTTGTGGGTCCTGAGGCTCACCCCGTCGTAACAGACGAAATCCGTAAAGGTACCGCCGGTATCAACGCCGAGAAACACCACGTGTCTGCTCGATACTTGTATTCCTTCAATATGATATTGAAGGAGTACTAGACCTCGGCGACACAGTCGCGCCCGCTCTGCTTCGCCTTGTACATGGCGGCATCGGCACGGCTCAGCAGGGACTGGCTGTCGTCACCGTCCTGGCGCACCGACAGTCCCTGACTGACAGTGACGCGCAGGCTCTTGCCGCCGACACTGACCGGTTCGGAGCCGATACGTGAACGCACACGTTCGGCGATCAGGCGCGCCGTGTGATGCGACGTGTTTTCCAGCAGGATCACAAATTCCTCACCTCCGAATCGGCCCACGACATCGAATTCGCGCAGCGCCGCGCGGATGCGCGCTGCCACTTCCGTGAGCACCTTGTCGCCGGTCATGTGACCGTGAGTGTCATTGATGGACTTGAAATGATCCAGGTCCGCCATGATCAGGCACAATGGCTGGCCGGTTTTGGTCGAGCGAGCCATTGCCTCGGTCAGTTCGCGCAGCAGGCTCGTGCGGCTGGAGGCGCCGGTCAGCGTGTCCTGGTCGAGCTGATTGCGCAGGGATTTGCGCTCACGCTCGAGGTGTCTGACCGAGCGATTCAGATCGCGGATCTGCGCCCGGTGGTAGACCTCGGTGGCCAGCGCGATATCCAGCGTCGTGAGCTTCAGCACCAGCCGGTCCAGGTTCAGGCTTTCGCGGCTGTCGGGAAACTGCCTGGCGATCGCCTCCAGCAACAACGTCTGCAAAACGCCGAAGGCTGACAGGTACAGGCTGAGCGGCACGCCGACACGCGCATGAGCGACACCGACCACGGAACGGCTTTCAAAGTAGGCGGCATCCTTGTAATTGACGCCAAAGCTTTTGAAATGCTCCATCTGGCGCTGCTTGAGATGTTCCAGATCGAAACTGGAGAGCAGCTCGGCGGCTTGCGGATTGTGCAGCAGTTGGGTAAAAAAGCCCTCGATGACGCCCTCGACGACTTCGTGGCTCAGCACTTGTGCGTTGAGCTTGTTGACCAGATCCCGGGGATACTCATCCAGGCCGATCAGTCGCAGCTGGGCTTCGCGCCATTGAGCGTCGAATCCGAACTGGTCACAGAGTGGTGTCGCAGGCTTTCCGGCTGGCATAGGGCGCTATCCAAATCTGCAGGGCTTTCGGTTATGCTTGCCACCGTTTGATCACGGACGGCTGTAAAGAGTTAATCATAAAGCACATGGATTCAAAAATCCTGATCAGTGTTGAACAGCTTTACCGCTATTACGGCCACCATCCGGCCGTCGAGGGAATCAGTTTCGAGCTGGCACAGGGCGAGGTGCTGGGCTTCCTGGGCCCGAACGGGGCCGGCAAGTCAACCACCATGCAGATGATCAGCGGCAATCTGGCGCCCAGTGGCGGCCGCATCCGCATCAATGGACGGGATCTGCTCGACGACCCCCGTCGCGCCAAGGCCGAAATCGGTTATCTGCCCGAGCAGCCCCCCGTGTACCGGGATCTCACCGTCGATGAATACCTCGACTACTGCGCCCGCCTGCATCGCGTCAGCAAGGGCCAGCGCGGCCAGGCCGTGAAGCGCGCCAAACAGCGCTGCGGACTCGAACAGGTCAGCAGGCGCCTGATCGGCAATCTCTCCAAGGGCTTTCAGCAGCGCGTCGGCATTGCACAGGCGATCCTGCACAACCCGGCTATCGTGATACTCGACGAACCGACGGTGGGACTGGACCCCAACCAGATCCGCGAAATCCGCGCTCTGATCCGCGAGCTGGGTGAATCGCACGGCATCATCCTGTCCACCCATATCCTGCCCGAGGTCCAGGCCACCTGCACGCGCGTGCAGATCATTCACCAGGGCCGGCTGGTATTCGCCGAATCCATGCAACACCTGGAGCAACGCCTCGCCAGCCACGTGCTGCTGCTGGAAACCCGGGAGACGCCCGACCCCGCGGCATTGCACAAGGTGCCGGGCATCGACAGGGTGGAAATGCTGGGGGCGCACCGCGCGCGCCTGCATTTCACGGATGACAATCCCGCCGACGCGGTGGCCGCCTGCGTCGCCGCGCACGCCTGGGGCCTGCGCGAGCTGGCGCTCGATCGCCAGACGCTGGAGCAGGTTTTCGTCGATCTCACCTGCAGCGATGCTGCCCGGCCTGACGAGGATGCCGCCTGATGATCTTCACCATCGCCATTCGGGAGCTGAAAAACCTGTTCCTTTCGCCGCTGGCCTGGGCCATCCTGGCGGTGCTGCAGCTCATCATGGCCTACCTGTTTCTGTCGCAGCTCGACACCTTCCTGTCGTTGCAGCCACGCCTCGCCGGTATCGAAGGCGCGCCGGGCGTGACCGATATCATCGTCGCGCCGGTGCTGCAGACGGTGGGGTTCCTGCTGCTGGTGGTCGCACCGGCCCTGACCATGCGGGTATTCAGCGATGAGAGGCGCAACCGCACGCTGACGTTGCTGCTCTCGGCGCCGGTCTCAATGACCGACATCGTACTCGGAAAATTTCTTGGCGTGGCGCTGTTCTTCATCCTGCTGCTGCTCATGCTGGCCGCGATGCCGCTGTCGCTTTACGCCGGCACGACACTGGATGCCGGCAAGCTGGCAGCGGGGCTGCTGGGCCTCGCCCTGCTGCTGTCGGCGTTCGCTGCGATCGGCGTATTCATGTCATCGCTGACCGAGCAGCCGGTGATCGCCGCCATCAGCACCTTCGGCCTGTTGCTGTTGCTGTGGATCGTCGACTGGAGCGGCGGCGCCCGCCAGGAAGTCACCGGCCTGTTTCACTACCTGTCGCTGCAAACCCATCTGCAGTCGTTTCTGAAAGGCGTTTTCAGCACCAGGGACCTGATCTATTACCTGTTGCTGATCGCTTTGTTTCTGATCCTGACCATCCGCCGCCTCGACCAGCAGCGGCTGACCGGCTAGCCCATGAAAATCACGCGATCCTCCAGACGTCAGTTACAGCTGCAGAACCTGGTGTTTCTGGCCGGCCTGCTGGGCGTCATCGGTCTGCTGGCCTGGCTGAGCACCCGTTACAGCTACGAAGCGGACTGGACGTCCAGCGGCCGCAATACGCTTTCCATCGACAGCCGCAAGCTGCTCGATGAAATGCCGGAACCCATCCACATTACCGCCTTTGCGCGCGACACGCCGGCCTTGCGCGATCATATCCGCGACCTCTCCGCGCGTTACCAGCGCTACAAGCCCGACGTCGAGCTGCAATTCGTGAATCCCGACGCGGACCCGGACCGCGTCAGGGAACTGGGTATCACCCTGGATGGCGAATTGCTGGTGGCTTACCAGGGTCGCAGCGAAAAGGTCCAGGATCTGTCGGAACAGAGCCTCACCAACACGCTGTTGCGCATCGCGCGGCAGAAGCAGCGCCGCGTGGCGTTTCTCAGCGGGCACGGCGAGCGCGACCCGCTCGGCCAGGCCAATCACGATCTCGGCAAGTTCGGCAAGTTGCTCGAACAGAAAGGCATCGAGCTGGATACCCTGAACCTGGCCGCCACGCCGGCGATCCCCGCAGACATTAACCTGCTGGTTATCGCCGATCCGCGCGTCACCCTGCTGCATGGCGAAATCCGGCTGATCCACCAGTACGTTCGCAACGGCGGCAACCTTCTGTGGCTGGTGGAACCCGGAAGTCTTGCCGGGCTGGAGCCGGTCGCAGAGGAACTCGGCATCGAGTTCCTGCCCGGCGTCATTGTCGACGCCACCACCCAGCTGTTCGGTATCGATAACCCGGCATTCGCCCTGATTCCGGATTATCCGATGCACACCGTCACCCGCGAGATGAACAGCCTGACGCTGTTCCCGCAGGCTGCGGCCCTGGAAGTGTCCGATTCCGAAATCTGGCAGGCCGAACCGCTGCTGACAACGCTCGACCGGGCCTGGACGGAGATCGGCCCCTTGAGCGGCGAAATCCGTTTCGACGACGACAGCGACGAGCGCATGGGACCGCTCGACATCGGCTACGTATTCACGCGCAGCAGACCCAAACGGGAGGGGGGCGATGAGGACAGCCGGGAGCAGCGCGCCGTGGTGATCGGTGACAGCGATTTTCTCTCCAACGCCTTCCTCGGCAATGGCGGCAATGTCGAGCTGGGCCTCAACCTGTTCAACTGGCTGAACCACGACGACCAGTTCGTTACCATCACTGCCCGCACCGCCGGGGATGTGCGGCTGGAACTCGGCAAGGTGGCGCAGGGCGTCATCGGATTCGGTTTCCTGCTCGGCCTGCCGTTGCTGCTGCTCGGCACCGGCCTGGCTATCTGGTGGCGGAGACGCAACCGCTGACGCGGATATCTACGGATGAAATCACGCTGGATCATCAACATCCTGCTCATCGTCGCCGTTGTCATCCTGACGCTGGTGGCGCGCTACGAACCGGGCATAGAGACTCCCGCCGGGCCGCAAACGCTCACATCGCTGCGTGTGGATCAAATACAGTCGATTCGTGTCAACCGGCCGTTGCGCGAAGATCTGCTGTTCAGCAAGACGAACAACACCTGGGCCATTGACCGCGAGCCGCCGGTGCCCGCCGACGAGTTTCAGGTGCGCGCCCTGTTGAGGCTGGCAGAACAGGTGGCGGCGCGCAGTTATCCGGTCGAAGAACTGGAACTGTCAAGGCTGGCGCTCGATCCACCGTATGCCACCGTGACACTGGATGGTATCGAAATCGACTTCGGCAGCCTGGAGCCGCTTCAAGAGCTGCGCTATACGCGCGTCGGCGATCATGTTCACCTGATCAGCGACATGTACCAGCACCTTATCGAAGCCGATTACAC
>JAGFJP010000143.1 GCA_024102665.1 Thiogranum sp.
TATGACGGAGAGGAATTCCTATGGTTCCGCGAACACTTTCGCGGCGACTTTCTTTATATCGATCAGGTGGCTGTCGGGCGGCGCTACCGAGGCAGGGGTCTGGGTCGCGCTTTGTACGATGATCTGGAATACCATGCGCACCGCAACGGCATCGACACCCTGGTGTGTGAAGTTAATTGCGAACCTTTCAATGTCGCGTCCCAGGCCTTTCACCGGCAACGCGGATTCAGTGAGGTGGGCAGGATGGAAACGCGCGGTGTGTCAGTTTCGCTCCTGGCGAAGCGCAATCTCCCAGTAAAGAGCGCGGGCTGACAGCTACTGTTTGTGTCGACCCCGCGGTTTCCGGAACTGCTTGCGGGCCTTCTCGACCTTTGCCCGTATGACGCAATCGCCGACGTGATCGTTGATCAGCCCCATGGCCTGCATGAACGCATAGACTGTCGTGGGGCCAACGAATTTCCAGCCCAGTTTTTTCAAGTTCTTCGACAGGGCAATCGACTCTGCGGATGTTGATGCGCTCTGAGGCTTTGCACGCTGTTTCGCCCCAGGTTCATAGCGCCAGATGAATGCCGCCAGCGAGCCCTCCTGTCCGACGAGATCCCGGGCACGCTGTGCGTTGTTGATCACCGCTTCAATCTTGCCGCGATGTCGGACGATTCCTTCGTTGTTGAGCAGTCGACTGATGTCTCGCTGGGTGTAACGGGCGATCCTGTCAAAATCGAAATCATGAAATGCAGTCCGAAAATTCTCGCGCTTGGCAAGGATGGTTCGCCAGCTCAACCCCGACTGAAAGCCTTCCAGGCACAGTTTCTCGAACAAGCGGCGATCGTCACTGACCGGAAAGCCCCATTCCGTATCGTGGTAGTGAAGAAACTCCGGCGCAGCATCGCACCAGCGACAGCGCGGTTGACCATCGGGCCCTGTTATCGTTGTGTTCATCGATTTATCTCAACGTTGTGATTATCCATCGAGGAGAAAGCTGAGCCGCTCATCGGTTTGCGCTGGTGTGATCTCCAGGATCTCCGCAGTGACGACGTTTTCCGCCACGAACGGGTCACCGTTGACCCGGTTTTGAAGATCGCAAAGCGAGGTGTTGTGCGCCAGAACAGCGCCACCCAAACCCGGTTGAAGGCCGCCGGAAAGTAAAAAGACGCCGTCATCAAAACCGCGTTTGATCCACGCATTATGCCCATCCAAATACGCGCCGGCCCGCGATCTGTTCTCTGAAAATATAAGGCGTACAACGAACATGTCTGGTTCCTTTGCGGATTATCAGGCAATCATTCGGTCTATGTTGTACTGACTGGCAGGGAGTCGAGCCAGTCGCACATATTGTCCACTTCCTGCTTCGCATACTTGCGGTCGTTAAAGGCGTTGCCCAAAGTCGCAACGCCCTGACTCCAGGACAGAACCTGCATCGCCAGTGCGTCGGCATCGCCCGTATGGCCGAGCAGGGAAAACTGGTTTCTCAACCATACCCGAAAGAGCGTAAAAACCTTGCTGGCCTCATCTCTCGATGCGTGGTTCAACTTCGCGAGTTCCGTACACAAGGTGCCGACAGGACATCCGTAATCCTTGATCATCGTCCAGTTCGTGAGCAGGATTTTTATATAGCTCTTGATGCGATCCTTCGGCGTTGCTCCCTCTTCTTCCCAATCCACGAGCATTTGTTGTGTCCTGCCCAGGCGGGTTTTGATAACGGCATCGAGAATGTCATCTTTGGTCTTGAAGTGATGGTAAAAATTGCCGCGCGAAATATTCACCACCCCGGCGATATCCGCAAACGATGTATGCTCGAAGCCCTGCCGATAAAACAAATCATCGGCGGCCTCCACAATCTGCTGGCGCGTTGCTGTCATGAAGATTTCCGTAAATTCGGAAGTACACAGGCCCCGAATCAGAACAACCGACCCAGGTTGAGCAAATTAGGGCAACTGCCCTAACTTGTCAACTACGGTAATTGCGAACCAGGCGATACGGCAGGGGGAGGCACTCGGCCTGGCGTGCCCTGACAGGCTGGTCAGCAAGGGCGGTGTCGACACACTGATTCACCGCCTGGCCGCGGAACCAGCACCGGACGGCATTCGGTGAACATGGTTACCCCAGGCGTGGTGCGCACACCTATGCACGGGTACGTCGAATGTCGATGACTTCGGCGGCACCGCCCTCTAGACCGTGCGGTTGAAGTCGTAGAGATCAGCAAGCCGGCGGTCTGCTTCGCCGGGGACTTTCGGTACTGGCGGGTAAAGCGTGACGAACCTGCCAACTTGATGCAGTTTATGGTGTTTGAATGGTGGCCAGGGACAGAATCGAACTGCCGACACGGGGATTTTCAGTCCCCTGCTCTACCAACTGAGCTACCTGGCCATCGGAGGGAGCGCGTATTAAACCGGGAGTGGCCGGGACAGTCAAGCACG
>JAGFJP010000174.1 GCA_024102665.1 Thiogranum sp.
GCGTCGGGGTAGACCACCAGCACCGGGCCCTCGGCGCAACGGTCCATGCAGCCGGCGCTGCTGATGCGCACCTTGCCCTGCCCTGCGATACCAAGCTCCTTGCTGCGCTTTTTGGCATAGTCGCGCATTTCCTGCGCCTGAAAGCGCTGACAACAGGCGCTGCCGTCTTCGCGCAGGTTGGTGCAGAAAAACACGTGGTACCGGTAATACGACATGGGTTCACGATACCCGAACAGCGGAAATATTGGCAAGGACGCTTGTAAGACCCCTTCACAACCGGTATCTCTATTATATGAGTGATTTATCCGCCACCGACCGCTGCGTGAAATGCGGTCTGTGCCTGCCGCACTGCCCTACGTTCCGGATCACCGGCAACGAGGCCGATTCCCCCCGCGGGCGCATCAGTCTGATGCAGACTCTGGATCAGGCGGACACAAACTGGTCGCCGGGACTGTTCCGGCACCTGGACCAGTGCCTGCAGTGCCGCGCCTGCGAAGCCATGTGTCCGTCACGCGTCCCCTTCGGAGCGCTCATGGACAGCGCGCGCGAACGCCTGGAACCGCACCGGACGCGCCCGCTATCGGCGCGGCTGTTGCGCAACGCGGGCCTGAAACTGCTGGCCTCGCCGCGCGCCATCCGGATTGCCGACCGGCTGCTCGCCGCGTATCAGCTGAGCCGGCTCGACCGGGTGATTTCCGCGCTGCACCTGTTGCCGGCGCGTATCGACC
The DNA here is from genome assembly GCA_024102665.1 of Thiogranum sp. Classification (GTDB taxonomy): domain Bacteria; phylum Pseudomonadota; class Gammaproteobacteria; order DSM-19610; family DSM-19610; genus Thiogranum. The sequence goes on from JAGFJP010000174.1 coordinate 729, forward strand.
GGCTGCACCGCATGCTGCCCCCGCGTCGACGCCATGCTGTGGCTTCCGCCGCCACGGTCTCAGCGATGTCAGGCGAGGTGCACCTGTTCCCGGGTTGCATGGGACACCTGTTTGACCGCCAGACCCTGCAGGCTGCGCAGCGGCTGCTCGAACGCCTCGGTTACCGGGTCAGCGCCGCGCAGCAAGCGGGGTGTTGCGGCGCCCTGCACCAGCACAGCGGCGAGACAGCAACGGCAGCACGACTCGCGCGAAGCAACGTGAAGCACTTTGCCGGCGATACGCATCCGGTGCTGGTGCCGGCGACCGGCTGCACGGCGCACCTGGCGGACTACGGACGGCTGTACCCGGGCGCGGCAGCCGCGGCATTCAGCGAACGCGTCAGCGATGTGCTGCATTTTGTCGCCTCGCGCGATCTTGGGCGGCTTAGCTTCAACCCGTTACCGGAACGCGTCGCGGTCTACATCCCATGCAGTCACCGCAACGCGCTGAAACAGAGCCGCGATATTGTCGACGTCATCAGCCGCATCCCGGGCGTCGACACCGTGACCGTCAACCCGGAAGGCGGCTGCTGCGGCGCTGCGGGCAGCTATATGATCAGCCAGCCGGCACTTGCCGATCAGTTGCGCGATGGCGTGATCGAACGACTGGCCGATTGCGGTTCGCGCCTGCTGGTGACGACCAACATCGGTTGCTCATTGCATATACAGGCCGGTCTGAGACAGCGCGGCATCGACATGGAGGTGCTGCATCCGCTGACGCTGCTGGCGCGGCAACTGGCAGCCCGGTAGCAGTAACCACCTTGTTAAGAATCCTGCCGGGTCATCACCGGACGTGCGGCAACGCACACAGCGCATGCTCGATGACCTCAAACAGGCGCTGTTCTGTCACGCCCACTTTCGCCATGACAGCTATCCCGCACATTATGGCGGTGAAGTAATCCGCGAGTTGTTCAACAGGTGCATCTCCCGGCAGATTTCGTTGCTGCAATTCTTTTTGAAGTCTCTGTTTCAGCAAACCGAACGATGACTGGTCGACTGTCTCGCCAATGGCGGCAATGACGCGCCGCGGCAGGGTCGCAATATCACAGGACACGGCGCTGTTGACCACCATGCAGCCACCGGGCAGTTCCGGCGCGGTCACCATACGCGCAATGGAACGCAAAAACCTGCGCATGGCTTTTTCGAGATCCGGCTCGGCCGCCAGTGCCTCGGCGTGCCGGGTCAACTGCTGCTCGCGGTACCGTTCGAGCGCGGCGAGGTACAGCTGTTCCTTGTTGCCGAACGCCGCATACAGGCTCGGTTTGCTGACCCCCATGGCCTGCGTCAACTCAGCCAGCGAAGCGCCCTGGTAACCGCGGCGCCAGAAGACACCCAGCGCCGCGTCCAGCGCCTGCTCTTCTTCGAAAATACGGGGTCGACCTCTTTGCACTGCTGTACCTCAACCATCGCCATAGCCCGAGCTTGACAAATAGTATACCGATCGGTAGGTTCTGTACCAATCGGTATATAAATAGCCCAAACGGTACAGCCCCATATCCCGCCAACGAAAATCAAAAGGAGCCCCACATGACCGAGCAGCGCAAAACCCGGGTCCTGGTCACAGGCGCGACCGGCTTTCTGGGTAGCAACATCATCAAGGCGATGGCAGGCAACCCGCGGATCGAATGCATCGCCGCCTGTCGCAATCGCGCGAAACTGCCCGCAGGGTTTGCCGGTGAAGTGCGTGAAGGCGACCTGCTGGACTCCGAGTACCGGCGCCGCCTGGTCGCCGACATCGACGTCCTCTGCCACGCCGGCACCTGGGCCTCGATGTGGAATCACAGGCGCCTGGAGCATGAGCGTTTTTTCACGCCGACCCGGGATCTCATCGATCAGGCGATCGGTCAGGGTGTAAAACGCTTTTTACTCGCCAGCACCGTTGCCATCGGCACGGTATCGAAAGGCGGCGAACCACACGATGATTTCTCGCCGAAAATGCATACCGGGTTCTGGCCACACCTGGACTATCTGATGGACCTCGATGATTACATGCGCGACAACAGCCGGCGCGGCACGCAAATGGTCACCATGCGTCTCGGTCATTTCGTTGGAACCGGCAACCGGCTCGGCATGCTGCCGGCGATAGTACCGCGCCTGAAAACCTTTCTCGTGCCCTGGCTGGGAGGCGGAAAGAAACACCTGCCACTGGTCGCGGATACCGATCTCGGCCGCGCTTTCGCGCTGGCGGCGCTTGCTGGAAACCTCGATGACTACGAGTCGTTCAATATCTGCGGTCCGGACTTCCCGACACTGCGCGAGGTGGTTACCTGTATTGCCAAGCGAGCCGGCGTGCCGGCACCGCTGTACAGCGTGCCATATCCGGCCGGCTACGCCTTCGGCTGGTTAATGGAAACCGTCAAGCCGCTGGTGCCCGGGTCCTCGCCCTTTTTGACGCGTTCTATTGTGCGCCTGTGTGAAGACTGGATTTGTCCCAACGATTACGCGCG
>JAGFJP010000101.1 GCA_024102665.1 Thiogranum sp.
TGCGCGGTCAGCAGGGGCTCCAGCGAATCCAGCAGGCGCTGTCGCGCAGCATAGTCCACGGGACGCCGGTTGTCGGGATCGACCAGGCTGAACTCGAACAGTTCGCAGCCCTGGTAGATGTCCGGCATGCCCGGCGCGGTGAGCTTGAGCAGCGTTTGCGCCAGGCTGTTGTAAATACCGATGTACGCGACCTGGCGCTGAAACGGCAGGAAGTCGGCAAGAAACGCATTGACTTCCGAGGGCCGCAGCAGCGCGCGGACGAACGCCTCGACGCCGGCTTCGTATTCCTGATCGGGATTGAGCCAGGTGCTGTGCACCTTGGCCTCGCGCACCGCCTTGATCATATAGGCCGTCACCCGCTCGCAGACACGCTGCACGCCGTCCGCATCGAGGGTTTGCAGCGGCCACACGCCGAGCAGCGTCTGGTACAGCAGATACTCGTCGTTGCGCGAAGGCGCGCGCACCTCATCCAGCAGGCGCTTGCGCGGCGCATTGATGCGGCTCCAGCGCCCGACATGCTGACGCCACAGATCCGGCAGCTCCGACAGCGCGTTGATACGCGCGCGCACGTCCTCGCTGCGCTTGTTGTCGTGCGTGGACGTGGTTAGCATGGCGCGCGGCCAGCGCCGTTGCCGCTCCTGGCTGGCGCGGTGAAACGCCGCCACCGAGACACCGAAACGTGGCGGATGCCCACCCACTTCGTTCAGCGACGTCAGCCGGTTGTCAATATAGAACGAAGTATCCTCCATGCCCTTGGCCATCACCGGCGCCGTGTACTGCTGCAGGCGCGCGACAAGATCGAGCGCCGTTGCGCGCAGCGGCTCGTCCGCGGCACGCCCGGAGAGTTCCAGCAATTCGCGCAGGAACCCGAACACGCTGCTATCGACATTGCGGCTCTGGCGTTCGGCGTGGATCAGCGCCCAGTCGAGGTATCGCCGGTCCTGCTCGCTGAGACCCTGGGCGTCGACATAACTGCGGTACACGGGAAAACAGGCGACCAGTTCCTCCAGCGCGTCGCGCAAGCCGTTCAGCGTGAAATCGCGGGTGTGGCGGTCAGCCTGCGCGATGCGGCTGAGACGGCCGGCGAGCACCGTCAGTTCGCTGGAGAGCACGGCATGGATAATGAGTTTCTTGCGTTCGTAGAGCAGCGTGTCGAAATCGCGATGCCGACCGGCATAGCGCCTGTACAACCGCGTCAGCGGACGTTCGCCCGCTGCATCGACGAACAGGCCGTTGACCAGCGCGCCGAACTCGTATCCGGTGGTGCCGTCCACCGGCCAGGTCTCCGGCAGATACTCGTGCGGCATGAGAATCTTCTCGACGACCAGGTAGAAATCCTCATCACCGCCCGCAGCCTCGACGGCGTGGCGCAGCCGGCGCAGGTAGGCGAGCGGGTCGCGCAAGCCGTCCGGGTGATCGATGCGCAGCCCCTGCAGCTTGCCGGCGGCTATCATTTCCAGCACCAGGCGGTGAGTGTCAGCGAACACCGCGTCCTGTTCCATGCGCAATCCCGCCAGCTCATTGATGTCGAAGAAGCGCCGGTAGTTGATTTCGTCGGAAGCGACACGCCAGAACGCCAGGCGCCACGCCTGTGCTTCGAGCAGATCGTGCAGGCGATCGAAACTGCCGCTGTCGCCGGCTGTGCCGCGCAGCGCCTGCAGCGCGGTGTCGATATGCGCTGTCAGTTCCGGCCAGGACTGCGCGAGATCTGCCAGCTCGCGTTTCAGACGCGCGCTGTCTTCGACACGCGCCCGCTGCTGCTCAGGGTCGCGCGTGTCACGCGCGGGCAGGTTACGCAAGGCGCTGACCAGCTGTTCCAGGGCCAGCAGCCGTTCATCGTCATGGCACACGCCGCCGAGCGCCGCGACGACCGGTTCCAGCACCGCCGCGTAGCTTACCGGGTCCAGCGGAAAACGATGCTCGTGATACCAGATGCTCAGACTCCCTTCCTGCGCATCGTAACGCGGCTCCAGTTCATTGCTTTCCAGGATGGCGCCATAGTGTCCGCCCAGCACCGGCAGCATCAGACGGCCGCGCAGCGAAACCTGCACAGGCCACCAGTCGATATCGAAATAACCGGCGTACGGCGACGCCTCGCCGTGCTCCAGCACATCCAGCCACCAGCTGTTGTCGGCGCCTCCCACGCCCATGTGGTTGGGAACGAGGTCGAGGATGTGGCCCATGTCATGCGCCGACAGTTCCGCCACCCACTGTGCGTGACTGTCGCGATCGCCGATTTCGGGGTTGAGTTCATTGTGATCGACAATGTCGTAGCCGTGCAGACTGCCGGGACGCGCCTTGAGATAGGGCGAGACATAGCAGTGGCTGATGCCGAGCGCGTGCAGGTAAGGCACCAGTC
>JAGFJP010000004.1 GCA_024102665.1 Thiogranum sp.
CTCGAGGCCACCCGTCGCATCGTTCAGGCCAATCCCGCGACGCGTATCCTGGTGGTGACGCTGCAGGTGGACGACCCCTTTCCCACCCAGTTGCTGGATGCCGGCGCCTCAGGCTATCTCACCAAACATTGCACCGTGGAAGAAATCGCCGACGCCATCCGCGTGGTGCACCGCGGCGAACGTTACATCAGCGCCGACATTGCCCGGCAGATGGCGCTGTCCATGTTGCCCGGCAAGGAGCAGTCGCCGTTCGACCGTCTGTCGCAACGGGAGATGCAGGTCATGTTGATGGTGACCCAGGGACAGAACGTGCACGATATCTCCGATCGGCTGTGCCTGAGCCCGAAAACCGTCAGCACCTACCGCTACCGGTTGTTCGACAAGCTGGGCGTGGAAAACGATGTCGAGCTGACGCATCTGGCAATCCGTCACGGAATTCTGGGTTTCATGACCGGCTCCTGACCTGTGGGTGTGTAGGAAATCAGCGCTTAACCCGTTAAGAAAGCGGGGGGTAAGTCGCTAAACATCAGCAAGTACACTGACTTGTGATGTTGGCGATGGTGAGTTTCTCCCCCTTTGCGCAAACCGACGCGCGCCCGGTCGACGTCCTTCTCGTGGACGCCAGGCAGCTGGTGCGGGCCGGCCTGACGAGGGTGCTGTCGGATTCCGGGTACCTCAGCGTCTGCGGCGCCGCCGCCACCTGTGATGAGGCTATTCGTCTTGCCAGGAAATTTGCGCCGCGGATCATTCTGGTGCACTTGCCGGATGACACCGTGGATGTGCTCGACGGTTCGCGCAAGATCAAGCGGCAGTTCCCGGATGTTCGCCTGCTGGTGTTGACCGGGGAAGCGGATCTGATTATCCAGGAACGCCTCCTGCAGGCCGGCGTTGCCGGCTGCGTCAGCAGTTTCTGTACGGTGGAAGAACTGTTCACCGCGATTGACACGGTGCTGAGCGGCGAACGCTATATCAGCAATTCGCTGGCGCAGAAACTCGCCGAACGGCGTCTGCCGGGCAAGGAGGCGTCGCCGTTCGATCAGTTGACCCACCGCGAGTTGCAGATTCTGCTGCTGGTGGCGCGGGGGAAGGGAGCGCACGCAATCGCGCGGGACCTGTGCCTGACGCAGAAGACCGTCAACGGTTACCGTAACCGCTTGCTGGAGAAACTGAATGCCAACACGGATGTGGAGCTGATGCATCTGGCCGCGCGCGCCGGCCTGATACAGATTCCCCGCTACAGTTGAAATTCCGAAAGTTTGAACCAGATACAGGATTTGGTCCGACCCGGTGGTACTATCACGCGACGCGCTGCCACCAGGCCGCTTTAAGGACGGGAATATGATGAGCGAACCCACGCGCATCCGGGCGCCGGAACTGCCCGGGAATCTCGACTGGTTCAATACCGACCAGCCACTCACGCTGCAAGGCCAGCGCGGCAAGGTCGTGTTGCTGGATTTCTGGACCTACTGCTGCATCAACTGCATGCACGTCCTGCCGGATCTGAAGTACCTCGAAAAAAAATATCCGGATACCCTCACCGTGATCGGGGTCCACACGCCCAAGTTCGAAAACGAACGCATCGGCGCTCAGCTGCAGAAGGCGATCAACCGTCATCATATCCGCCACCCGGTCGCCCACGATCCGAAGTTCCAGTTATGGCGTTCCTACGGAATCAAGGCCTGGCCGTCGATCATTTTCGTCGACCCGGAAGGCTACGTGGTCGGCATCCTGCGCGGGGAAGGGCGTCGCAAACAGCTCGACGAGCTGATCAGAAAGCATATCGATGCGGCCGAGGCCAGCGGCATATTGTCGCCGTCGCCGACACGTGTTTCCGTCAAGCCCGAACCCCAGTCGGAGCTGAGTTTTCCCGGCAAGGTGGTGGCCACGCGCAACAACCTCTATATCGCCGACACCGGCCGCAACCGCGTTCTCGAGACCTACCACGACGGCAAGATCCGGCGCGTGTTCGGCAGCGGAACCGCCGGCTTTCTGGATGGAACAGAGACCGCGGCGATGTTCGACAGCCCGCAGGGCATGGTGATCGTGGGCGACTTTCTCTATGTCGCCGACACCGACAACCATGCCATCCGGCGCATCCACCTGAAGTCCGGTGAAGTCATGACGCTGGCCGGCACGGGCCAGCAGGGACGCTACGTGGCCGACAGTTTCCGTGATCCGCTGGTCGCGCAGCTCAATTCGCCGTGGGATCTGAGCTATTACGAAGGCAACCTGTATATCGCCATGGCCGGCCAGCACCAGATCTGGCGCATGAACCTCAATCATCTCGGTATCGAGCGTTACGCCGGCTCGGGGCGCGAGGACATCGCTGACGGGTCTGTCGAGCGCGCGACGTTCGCACAACCGTCCGGCGTGGCGGTGCACGACGGCCAGCTCTACGTGGCGGATGCGGAGAGTTCCGCGATTCGCAGAATCCATCTTGGACAGGACACCGTCAGCACCCTGATCGGCAAAGGCCTGTTCGACTTCGGCGATCGCGACGGCATCGGAACGGATGCGCGCTTGCAGCATCCGCTCGGCGTTGCGTCGGACCCGGAACGCAATGCCATCTGGATTGCCGACACCTTTAATTCCAAGATCAAGCGCATCGACGTGAAGACCGGCGAAGTCAGCAAATTCCGCATCAGCTACGAACTCGATGAACCGGGCGGTCTTGCGCTTTACCGCAACAAGCTGTTCATTGCCAATACCAACGCCCACCAGATCGTTGCGCTCGACTTGCAGTCAAGGATGTCCGAGGTCGTGAATGTGCGCGAAGCGTAGCGCCCCGACGTTTGATGCCGGCTGCCGGCGCTGCGAACGACTCAGTACTTTCCTCGAAGACGTTTCCCGGCAGTATCCGGAATACCACGCGCGACCGGTGGCGCCGTTCGGCGATCCCGATGCCGATCTGTTGATTGTCGGACTGGCGCCGGGCATGCACGGCGCCAACCGCACCGGGCGGCCATTCACCGGCGATTACGCCGGTATTCTGCTGTACCAGACCTTGTACGATTTCCGTTTCAGCAACCTGCCGGTTTCGGAATCCGCCGCCGACGGCCTGAGGCTCAGCAACTGCCGCATCACCAATGCCGTGAAATGCCTGCCGCCGCAGAACAAGCCGGTCACCGCGGAAATCCGCAACTGCAATGCGTTTCTCGCCGCAGAACTGGCGACGGTGCCATCCGGCGGCGTGGTCGTCGCGCTCGGCAAGATCGCCCACGATGCGGTGCTGCGTTCGCTCGGACTGCCCCTGTCGCGGTATACTTTCGGGCACGGTGCCGAACACGACCTGGGCGATTTCGTGCTGCTTGATTCCTATCACTGCAGCCGCTACAACACCCAGACCCGGCGCCTCACCGAAGACATGTTCAAGGCGATTTTCAGCCGCGCCCGCGAATTGTTAGGCTAGGGAACGCTGATTATTTCGCCATGCCGGGCTTGTCCCGGCATCCATGTTTTGAATCAATATGGATTCCGGCCTGCGCCGGAATGACGACTGCTTGACCCGTTCGCCTCCTGGATACTGAAACCATTGTCAGCCCATGGCAGATACTGAAGTCAAAAACGCATTCGATGCCAAGGCGTTTCTCCGCACTCTGACCCCGCGTCCCGGGGTGTATCGCATGCTCGATGCGGGCGGCGAAGTCCTTTACGTCGGCAAGGCGCGCAACCTCAGGAAACGCGTCAACAGCTATTTCCGCAACACCGGCCTTGCGCCCAAAACGCAGGCCTTGATGAGGCAGGTGACGGGCGTCGAAGTGACCGTCACCAATACCGAGTCCGAAGCGCTGATCCTCGAAAACAACCTGATCAAGTCGCTGCGCCCGCGCTACAACGTGCTGCTGCGCGATGACAAGAGCTATCCGTTCATTTATCTGAGCGTGCAGGATGAATACCCGCGCCTGACGATTCATCGCGGCGCGCGGCGCGGCAAGGGACGCTATTTCGGGCCTTATCCCAACGCCGGGGCGGTGAGGGAAAGTCTTCACCTGCTGCAGAAAATGTTTCGCGTGCGGCAGTGTGAAGACAGCTTTTTCAGCAACCGCAGCCGCCCCTGTCTTCAGCACCAGATCAAACGGTGCACGGCGCCGTGCGTGGGCCTGGTCAGTGCGCAGGAATACGCCGAAGACGTGCGGCATACGATATTGTTTCTCGAGGGCAAGAGTTCGGTGCTGAACGACGAACTGGTGCAGCGCATGGAGCGTGCCGCGGAGCAGCTGGACTATGAACGCGCCGCCATGTACCGCGACCAGATCGCCAGCCTGAGGCGGGTGCAGGAACGCCAGTATGTCAGCGGCGAATCGGGCGACCTGGATATCCTCGCCTGCGTGGTGTCCGGCGGCGTGGCCTGCGTGCAGGTGTTTTTCGTCCGCAACGGCGTCAACCTGGGCAACAAGATGTTTTTCCCCAAGATCCCGGCCGGCAGCGAGCGCGAAGAAGTGCTGTCCGCGTTCGTGGCCCAGTACTACCTGGCGCACCCCATCCCGCAGAAGCTGTTGCTGAACTGTGCGCTGGAAGACGAGGACCTGCTGGCGCAGGCGCTTAGCGAAAAGGCGCAGCGCAAGGTCACCCTGTCGCACCGGGTACGCGGCGAAAAGGCCCACTGGTTGCAGCTTGGCGTGCGCAACGCCGAAGAAGCGCTGGCGGCACGATTGAGCAGCCAGGCCGGCATGTCCAGACGGCTGCAGACCCTCACCCATGCACTGCGCCTGGACGAGGCGCCGCATCGTCTCGAGTGTTTCGATATCAGCCATACGCAGGGCGAAGGCACAATCGCCTCCTGCGTGGTTTTCGACCGCGAAGGTGCGCGCAAGTCCGACTACCGGCGCTTCGGTATTCGCGATATCACGCCGGGCGATGACTACGCGGCCATGGAGCAGGCGCTGATGCGTCGCTATACCCGACTCAAAAAAGAGGACGCGGCGCTGCCGGAAGTGGTGTTGATCGATGGCGGCAAGGGTCAGTTGAGCTCGGCGCAGAAAGTCATGGATGAGTTGCAGATCGAGGAGATTCTGCTGGTGGGCGTGGCCAAGGGGCCGGAACGCCGCCCCGGCATGGAGACCCTGCACATCCCCGCCCAGGGCCGCCAGCTCGACCTGGAACCCGGTTCGCCTGCGCTGCACCTGATTCAGCAGATCCGCGATGAGGCCCACCGCTTCGCGATTACCGGGCACCGCCAGCAACGCGCGCGGGCGCGCAATGTATCGCCGCTGGAAGGCATACCCGGCGTCGGCCCGCGTCGCCGGCAGCAGCTGCTGAAGCAACTGGGCGGCATGCAGGAGGTGATGCGCGCCGGTGTCGAAGACCTGTGCCGTGTGCCCGGGATCAGCCGTGCGCTGGCGCAACAAATCTATGATACTTTTCACACAGACAGCTGACTGGACTTTCCGTATGCAGTGGACCATCCCCAATATCCTGACCGTTCTGCGCGTCGCCCTGATCCCGGTGCTGGTGGTGGTGTTCTACCTGCCGTTTCCCTGGACTCATATCGCGACGACAGCACTGTTCGGGCTGGCTGCGATCACCGACTGGTTCGACGGCTACCTGGCCAGACGGCTGAAACAGCACTCGGTGTTCGGCGCCTTTCTCGATCCCGTGGCGGACAAGCTGATTGTCGCCGTGGCGCTTGTGCTGCTGGTGCAGGCCAACCCGCACTGGTGGTTTGTGATTCCGGCGGCGGTGATCATAGGCCGGGAGATCGCCATCTCGGCGTTGCGCGAATGGATGGCCGAAATTGGCGAGCGCGCCCAGGTGGCGGTATCGGTAATCGGCAAGGTCAAAACCACGCTGCAGATGATCGCGCTGTTGCTGCTGTTGTACCGCGAGCCTTTGTGGGCGTTCCCGACCCGCGACGTCGGCATCGTGCTGCTGTACCTGGCGGCCGGCCTAACGCTATGGTCAATGGTGATTTATCTGAAAGCGGCCTGGCCGCTGCTGGTGGGGAACGAAAAATCCTGAGGCCAATTCAGGAGTTGACAGGGCGCGGCACATCCATACAATATGCGCTCTCATTCGAAGCGGGAATAGCTCAGTTGGTAGAGCACAACCTTGCCAAGGTTGGGGTCGCGAGTTCGAGTCTCGTTTCCCGCTCCATATATTCAGCCCGGATCTGACAACCTCGGCCGCTCCGGCCCGGGGTTTTTTAATTTTCCTGGCTATCGCGCACCGGCTGGGTGGCAGAGTGGTTATGCAGCGGCCTGCAAAGCCGTGGACCTCGGTTCGACTCCGGGCCCAGCCTCCATTTCTCTGCCTTGCTTTCCTCCCGCCTCACATCTCTTTACAATAAGGCGCTTCTCTGCCCGGCCCGGGTGGCGAAATTGGTAGACGCAAGGGACTTATGAACTTTGAGCACCCGGGAGGGAAACCCCTGGCGTGAATGGAGTCAAATTCGGGGAAACCTCAGCACGTCATGGTGGTGGCAATCCCGAGCTAAGCCTTGGAGCGGTTCTTGCCCCGGTAAGTCGGTGTAAGGGCATGGCAGTTGGGGCAGAGGAGACGAAGGTTGATCAACCGGTTGTCGCATCTGTCGCCATTAACATGGTCGAGTTCAAGTGGAATAAGGCGCCCTAACCAGCGCCTACGGTGACAGTTCGAACATTGATGCTCGAAAAGCCCTTCTTGCAGGAGGCGCTTTTTGAGCTTGTTAGTTTGAACGTGCCGTCCATTGGTGAGATAGCTGGCAGTGGATCTCCGTTGTGGCAGGGTTTTGCCACGATTCCACGCCTGACCGGTAAAATGCGAGACATCGATTCTGAAGTAATCGATTGCCCTGCGTAGTACCGTATAGTTCCCACCGTACTCGGCGACACCTAATGCACCTAATACCTGGCGCAAGGAAGTGCTTTTCTGGACGGCAGAACGCAGTTGTTGTTCGGAGTATTTGCGCAGTCGCATCCGTGACCGTTTCGAAGGAAAGTGTAGAGACTTGACGGCTCCTGCCTAAGTCGTAACTGACCGTACGATATGGCAAAGAGAAAGTCCAGACCACAAATGCACCGAATATCGTGCAGCGGCGAAAGCTGTAGCGGGTAAGAAAATCCCTCGGTGGCAACACCGTGCCGGTTCGACCCCGGCCCCGGGCACCACTCTCGAAAATCCGTTGATTACATACCGCGTGGTATCGGGGAACGCCCCGGTATCGCGAACGTTGCAGGCGCCTGGCGCCCGGGTTGGAAGCCCGCGCCTTCCGCTAACCGCAATCCGGTTCTAGACTCAAGATAGTTCAATCACTGAATCGAGAGGTCGCCCATGGAAATCAAGATGGCTGATGTCGTGTTGCATATCGACGAAGAGACCACCGCCGACGAACGTGAAGGGCTGCGCGACGCCTTTCTGCAGACCGGCGGGATCATGGCGGCTGACTACCGCAATGACAAGCCTCATCTGATGATCATTGAGTATGACCCGGACACTATTGACTCATCCGCGCTGCTCAAGGTCGCGGAAAACAGGGGATTGCACGCCGAACTTGTCGGTATGTGACGCCTGGAAGGCTGCCATGGCCGGCGCCATGATATCGATAAAACGAGGTTATGAAGCGCACTGATTCAGCGCTGATCAACGCAATCAATCAGGTAGCTCAGGTCCATATCGGGCGGGACACCGGCTGTTTCGCGGCCATTCAGCTGTTTCCACACGCGCCGCTCATAAAAAATCTCTCTTAGCCAGACTTACGTTTGTGGACTAGCTTTACCGAGGTCCGAATGGCAAGGCAACAGAAAGGCGACTCTCGCAAAGGAGGCGATCATGAAGATGACCATCGATATGCCGTTCGTCAACACCTGCACCGTCAGCGGATGCGGCTACAACAAAGACGACAAGTGTCACGCCCGGGCCATTACTATCGGTGACGGTGTGCATCCGGGCTGCGACACTTCGTTTCTGGGCGCGCCAGGGCATACGCGGGCAAACAATATGGCGGGGGTCGGGGCCTGCAAGGTCGTAGGCTGTTCCTTCAACAGCGACCTGGAATGCGGCGCCGACAGTATTACTGTCAGCATGCAGGATGACAGCATCCAGTGCATGACGTTCCAGTCCCGCTGACAACGGGGACACCCGGCTGGCCCCGAGCGGCTGCTGAAACACCATTGGCCGGATTCAAAGGGCCTGCCCGTCCCGGGCAGGTCTCTCTCTGGCGCGAACTTCCTGGGGAACCGGACTATGCAACACACTGCGACGCTGTTGTTGAGCGAATTCGTCACCCACGATGTGAAACGCTTCATCGTCAGCATGCCGGATGGCTTCGCGTTTCAGCCCGGGCAGGGGGTAGAGCTGGCCATCAACCGTGCGCAATGGAAAACGCAGGGACGCCCTTTTACTCCCACTTCGCTTCCCGATGACCGCGTGCTGGAGTTTACTATCAAGGGGTACCCGGAACACGCGGGGATGACCCGCGAACTGCATACACTGGCGGCAGGTACAGAGCTGCTGGTATCAGAACCGTTCGGAACGATTACATACAAAGGCCCAGGGATGTTCATCGCCGCGGGGGCAGGTGTTACGCCCTTCATTTCGATTCTTCGTGACCTGGCCCGGAGCAACGCGCTTGCTGACCACGCCCTGGTGTTCTCGAACAAGACGCCGGCTGACGTGATTTGCGAGAAGGAGTTGCGCCACTACCTGGGGGATCGCTGCATCCTGACCTGCACCCGCAGCGCTGCGCCCGGTTGCGACAAGGGGCGCATTGACGAGGCTTTTCTTGCAGAGAGGATCAAGAACCTGGACCAGCGCTTCTATGTGTGCGGGCCGCCGGCGTTCGTGGACAGCATCAACGCCGCGCTGCGGTCCCTCGGTGCAAATCCCGAGGCGCTGGTCTTCGAGCAATGAGCGAGAGGACCAGGACGCACTAACGGTATATCGACGGAGCGCCGAGTTGCGAAGCGGAAACAGGGCCCGGCGCCAACTCAGGGTGGCAGCGTAGTTATGCAGCGGCCTGCAAAGCCGCGGACTTCAGATTGACGCCAGCCCGGACACAATTCACATACATCCGCTTTCCTGTCCCCTGGATTCTGGCGTCGGGTCAAAAACCCGTACGGAACCTTGCGATTTGACGTTTCGCCTGATCTGGCTTTAGCATGCCGTGCGGTAGCGACAAAATATTGCGAATGCACGCTACCTTTATCGCTTGGGGAGTAGTTCGGAGCAATGTCAGTCGACTCTTTTCGGCTGCGCGCTCGAACGGCGTCGGTATTGCTTCGATCCCTGCCTTATTAATCTGACAACCCAAGGCAGTTCATGGAGGAGTAATGAATAAGAAGCTTTTCGTTCCAGTAGTTTTTCTGAGTCACATCCTGCCCGCCACTGGTTTCGCCGCGATCGATAATAATGCACCTGTGGTGCAGCTGCGCACCAGCTGTGATGTCAACGGCACTACCCTGGATAATTGTTTTACCAGCATGTCTGATGTTCTGGGCTGGATTTCCGGTACGCGACAGCCCACGGAAGCAAGTCCGCTAAAAGTCGACATTGGTCCCGGCACGTTCGGACGATTCCACGGATATAACGGATGTTACGTTACCTTGAGCGGTTCAGGACGCAAACACACGATTATCGATCGCGGGAACGGCGCTTATGCGATCACGATTGCACCTAACTGCAAGCTCGATGTGGAGCACCTGACGGTCCAGAGTATCAATGGCCTCGGTGCCATCAATCTGGGTAGTAGTACAGGCGGTGATGGGGGTGTTACGACCTGGTCGGATGTCGAAGTCATCAGTACAGCCTATGGCTGGACCGAGAGCGGATGCTCTGATTCCAAGCATTACTGGTTTAACAGTCGCATCGAGACCCACACCGGCTTCGGAATTACCCGAGCCTATTCTGCATGCAGCGAAACATGGTTTTTTGGTTCTGAAGTCACGGCGATCGCGAATGCCGAAGATGGTTATACGGGAGAGGTCTTCGCCGTCGGCATGGCCGGAGATGAAGCCCATTTCTATGGCTCTTCGATCCGCGCTATCTCCGGTCCCGGGGTTACGTTGCCACCCGCCGAAATGGGTGGCGGAAAAAATGTGAAGGGCTTGCTCGCGATTTCGGTAGGGGCAACAGCGGACGTGCATATTCACGGAACTGGTATCGATGTCCTGAGCACCGAAGATAACGATATTGCCGCGCTTGGTGTCCTTCCCAATGGACACCTGCACGCGAACGAGGCGGCTTACAATATGTCGACCGGACCGGCAGGCACGATCACTCGCATCATCGATTCGGGAGGCATGGTAAGCGCCCCCTATCTTTGGAAGCAAGGTGCTGAACCGCCCAGCGTAAACACGATCACCGGCGGCGATATGGCAGTTGAAACCGATTGCGCGACGAGTGGTTGTCAGACTGTGGGGACTGAAACCCATTTACTGATTTCAAATAACAATTGCGTGGGTAGCGGTGGTCCCTGGTTTGACATTGTGACAGGAAGCTGCCGGTAGGTAAGGTCGCAGTATGGAAACAGGGCCGGAGCACTGTTTTTGCTCCGGCTCCGTTTTACAGGATCGTTGCGAACGCGTCGCTATCCGTGACAAGCGAAGCGTCGATCACCGCTTGCAGGACAGGAAGAGTGTGGGTTCGTGTATCTGTTTCTGTCACTGGAAGATGCATCGGTGCTAGTGCACTATACTGGTGTGAACCACAGTGCCAGTGGGGGCGGCCGGCATCCCTGAGGTTGGCGTTGATCCCGGGATCCGCAATCGGCGCGATCTGTGGTTCCCTAAAGGCATCACGATGAATTGCATAGTTATCGAAACATGACAAATGCACTAAGCAAGAACATCGACAGGCCCGGCTCCAGATACCTGGTGTTCACCTCGGCGGGCGACAGTTCCAGTTTGCATCACTGGCGGACGGGGCGACGTAACTTCGACCTGTGGGTCAGCTACTACGGCGATGAAGGGGACCGATACAAGAATCAGTGCGAGTTCTACATCGCCCGAAAAGGCGGCAAGTTCCCCAACCTGAGTTATATTCACCAGCACTGGCAAAATATCCTCGACCAGTACGACGCAATTTTTGTCGTCGATGACGACATCATAATGGACGGTTCCGCTATCAGCCGCCTGTTCGAGATTCGCGAAAAATACGATCTCTGGCTGTTGCAGCCGGCGTTCGACCCGCGGGGAAAAATCAGTCACCCGATCACGCGCGCGAAGCCGTTCTCGTTGTTGCGATACGCGAATTTCGTCGAGGTGACCTGTCCGTTATTCAGACGGGACAAGCTGGATGAGTTTCTGCAAGTGTACGACCCTTCACTGGTGGGTTGGGGGATTGACTGGTGGTACATGGATTTGCTGAACAGGGACAGTCAGCGAAAGGTGGCCATCATCGACGCGGTGACCTGTATCAATCCGCACGATAAAGCCAAAGGGAACCAGAGGGAAATCGATCGTCTCCAGGACACGCCGACCAGGATCATGAATTGGGAAAGGATAAAAAAAGAACGCAACATCAAGGTGCACAGGCCGGTAGTGCTCGGGTCAGTAACAGGCCCCCTGAACCTGTCCGCGATCATGAATGGCCTGACAACCTGGATGATCCAGATCGTCTGCACCTGGCGCGATGTGTTCAGGAGCCGGACATGGTCTTTCGCCAGGCGACTGTTGCGCCTGGCTCCGCGGTAGTATTCAAGCATTAAGCGCATGGCGCGGCTTTTTCGCGCGAGGTCGTGATGAACAATGTCCGCTTGCCCGGATACGCATCGATAATGGCATCGTCCAGGCAGCACGCCAGGTCGGTTGTTATCGGGCTGCAGAAGAAGCTCGGGATTTTCCCGAGACAGTTTTGCCTGATATCAGGTGCTCCCCGTTCCGGAACCTCGGCGATGAGTGACTGGCTGAGCAGTCAGCGCGAAGTCGCTGGATTCAAGGAATCACGGCTGCTGATCGCCATTCACGGCTTTGTCGAGCAGGCCGGCAGGTTTCGCACCCTGGAACAGGACAGGCAGGATCTTGTCTCCATGGCCCGGCGTCTTGCCTGTGAGTACTACGGTAGTCGAAGTATCATGTTGGGGCGCAGCCTGATTGTGGAGAAGGAGCCACTTGAACCGATTGCCTTTCCCGACAAGCGGTATAACACGTTTCTGGATCATGTACGAACCGTGTTTCCGGGCGCCCGGTTTCTTTTCATGATACGCGATCCCGTGGCGACGGTATTTTCGATGCGGCAGCGGGAATGGGGCCAGAGTCTGAAAACAGCGGAACCGAGGACATTTTCTCTCGAAGAGCACGTCGAGAACTGGTGTTCGTGTGTCGATTGCATACTTCGCTATGCGGACGATCCTGATACCTATATTTGCCAATACGGGCGTCTCATAAACGAGCCCGAGCGTGAATCCAGGCGTATTTTCGACTTTCTGGATCTCCATAACGGGAAACCCTTCCAGCCCAGAAACACGAAAACCGTTCAGTTCAGCGAGCAGGAACGCCTGTTGATCATGGACCGCGCACGCCCGCAAATAGACGCGCTTTATGCACGAGGAATTTCGGAGTTCGGTTGAGCGCGAATGCGGGGCTAAACCGCGACGAACGGGCCGTGTGCGCCCGCCCTCAGCGCCGGTTTTGAGTTATCTAACGCTCTAATCATTATATAAATTCCGCCCGCATTGCGTTGCAGGCGGCGCGCCGACAGGCACAACCGCGGTGGCTCGCCGATCAGGCATGCTGTACCTCGGGTATTGTTGACACTACCCTGAGCGCGTCCGGGCAAACTTCCCAGTATCGCATCCCGCTATGACAAACCCGTGACAAGCCGATTTCATTAGTACTACCATGTCGCCATTACGAGGCAAACCCGATACCGCCGCTCAGGCGGGATCAGAGGTTTCCCGGACAGACGGGCAGGGGTTGGGGGTGGCGACGTATGTTGGCCTGGTTTGTAACGGCGACATTGACCATGGTGCTGTGGGCGGGTCTTTGGGCCGGCGTGGACGAGATCCCCAGCTTCCTGAAGTTCCTTTTTCTTGTCGGTGTGCCCGCATTGCTCGCGCTTGCGGTGGGTTATGCCGGCTCACGAAAGCACACAAAATGACTTCCGACTGCGGCGACAGGTACGCTGGAGCATCGTATCGGCGCGTCAACCGGTGTGGCGGGAATTGACGGAGCGGGTTCGATGTTAAAGATATATCTATCCGTTATATGTTGCCTGCCGATTTTCTTTGACGGTTATTATTTTACGGGTGGTATCGCATCGGCGCTGGTTTTCTTTCTTTACTCCTTCCTGCTGTTCAGCATCTTTACTCTTCTCGGCCGGTTTTACCTGCTGCTTGCGATTCCCTTCCTGGTCTTGTCCTCGCTGGTCACAGCGTATGAATTTCTGATGCATTCGAAGGTTTCTGTGAATGTGATTGCATCCATACTGGAAACCGACTTTCATGAATCGCTGGAATTCGCGCGTTCCCGGTTTTTCATCAAGTTCGCCGTAGTTTGCCTGACAATACTGTTTTCGCCCTGGGTGCTCCATTGCCTGGCGCGCTGGTTGCGGATCGCGCCGCTGCCGTCGGCCAGCGTGAGCCCTTATGCGATACCGGCGTGCCTGGCGCTGCTGGCGGGTTTTCACCTGGCTGATACATCCGGCGATGAGCGACGGTCGATCAATGCGGCGGGCATCTACAACTACTTCCCGATGCGGGAGATGAAGAACATAGAAAGGAACCTGTTCCAGACCTCGCTGGTCGTGGACAAGTACAGAAAGATGCATTTTCAGCTCGACTCCGGGCAGGATGCAGACAATGAAATCTCGGTGATCCTGGTCATCGGCGAAGCGGCAAGAAAGTCATCCATGGGCATTTATGGGAGCCGCTACGCTACCACGCCCTTTGTCAGCGAACTGGCTGAGAGGTTTCCCGGCAAGATCGCTTACATGACCGACATGGTTTCAGTGTCTGCGTATACCAGGGTGTCAGTACCGTCGATGATTTCCATGTGCGATGCCGCGAATTTTCACCGACTGGCCTCCTGTCCCTCGATTTACCGGATGTTAAACAAGGCCGGCGTGGAAACCGTTTACCTTGCCAACAAGGCACAGAGCACTTTTTTTGACTCTGTTGCCAATGCGATCATGCAGGACAACAAGGCCAGGGTTTATAACGGCAACGGAACCGAATACGACGGCGATGCGCTGAATGCGCTGTTCGCCATTACCGGCGACGATTCAGCCGGGAGCAGGCTCATTACATTTCAGCTCGCGGGAAGTCACTACGAGTACGACAAAAGGTATCCCGCCGACCAGGATTGCTTTGAACCCGCCATCCCGGAAGCCTATTATCTCAGCTCGATCCGATATACCGACCAGGTTTTGTTCCGCGTTGCGAAGCATCTGGATCAGCAGAAAAATCCGTGGGTGATCATCTATACATCGGATCACGGCGAGTATGTCAACGACGAAGGTGACGGCCTGTTCGGTCACGGCTTCAAGCAGTTCGTCCGGGATGAACTCGAGGTGCCCCTGATCTTCATTTTCAACGACGCGTTTGCCGGTAAATATCCCCATAAAGTCGAGTCGTTAAGGCGTCGGCACGAGAGCGGGGTGTCGCATGACAACCTGAGTCACACGGTGCTTGGCATGCTCGGTGTTTCGGACAGCAGGTATTATGACCCCGGTCACGACATTGGCTCTGAACAGTTCAGGGAACAGGAAAGATTCATTGTCGATAGCGCAATGAAGGCCCTGAATATCGAGAGCTACGACTTCAAGCCGGTGCTGGCGAACCATGCAACCCGCCCGGTGATCCGGCTGCGGACGCAGTGCGCCGGTACCCTTTCAGGGTTGCAGCCTGGAGTGGAAAGCGGCCCTCTGGCCCGGGACTGATTTCGCCCGGATACAACCGTCATGCCGTTGAACGATGCGTTGTACCGTCGCAAGTCCGGTGCCTGTCGCTTGCGAAATCTGTAATGCGCTGATAATACGAAAAAAGAACGAATCGCCGCGCGAGGCCCGAACGCGTTTCCCCGGATATCGGCCTGATCGACATCACCGGCCGGCACAGCCTATGATTATGGGCTTGTGCCCGGCCGCGGGCGATTCAAGTGATTCGCAGGGGAAGAACACGCGTGAACACGAAATGCGATTTTCTGGTGATCGGGGGTGGCGTGATCGGCGTCAATCTCGCCATTCAGGCGAAACGCCGGTTTCCGGATGCCGAAGTCACGGTGCTGGAAAAGGAAGACGACTGCGGGCTGCATGCCAGCGGACGCAACAGCGGCGTGCTGCACGCCGGCTTTTATTACACTGCGGACAGTCTGAAGGCGCGTTTGACCCGGGACGGCAACCGGCAGATGACGGAGTATTGCGAAGAACGGGGTCTCGGGATCAATCGCTGCGGCAAGCTCGTCATCGCCCGCAACGACGCCGAGTTGCCCGTTCTGGACGAGTTGCTCAGTCGCGCACGCCACAACGGTGTCGAACTCTATGAAGTATCGGAACAGGAAGCCAGGGAAATCGAGCCACTGGCGCGCTTCCATCAGCGCGCGCTGTTTTCTCCCGCGACCGCGACGGTTGACCCTCGGGCGGTAATGAAGGAGTTCGTGGCCGATGCCGGGCGGGCGGGGGTCCGTATCATGAATGGCGCTCAATACCTGGGATACAAGCATAATCTGGTGCGCACCACGCAGGGCAGCATCGCGGCAGGCTACGTGATCAACGCCGCGGGCCTGTATGCCGACAGGATCGCCCGGGATTTCGGCTTTGCCGAACACTATCGCATTCTGCCGTTCAAGGGCCTGTACCTTTACGCAAACGAAGGCACGGTGCCGCTGCGCACCAATATCTATCCGGTGCCGGATCTGCGCAATCCCTTCCTGGGCGTCCACCACACCATTACACTCGACGGGCACAGCAAAATCGGGCCGACCGCCATTCCGGCCTTCTGGCGCGAGCATTACAACGGATTCGGCAATTTCCGCCTGGGTGAGTTCATGGAAGTGATGGCGCGCGAAGCGGACCTGTTTATACGCAACGATTTCGGCTTCCGCAAACTGGCATGGGATGAGCTGAGAAAAAGCTATCGCCCCTGCATTGTCGATCTGGCGGCGGAACTGGTTACCGGTCTGCGCCACGAGTATTACCGCAAGTGGGGTGCGCCGGGAATCCGCGCGCAGCTGCTCGATACCCGCACCAGGAAACTGGAAATGGATTTCAGGATGGAAGGCGACGATCGTTCCTTTCACGTCCTCAATGCGGTTTCGCCGGCTTTTACCTGCGCGCGGCCGTTCAGCGAGTACACCCTGCAACAGATCGAAAATACGCTCGGCTGAGGCATGCAGAACAGCCTGGTCATTGCGCGCCCAAGCCCGGCCGTCATTGCGCGGAACGCAATAACGGCGGGGTCCGGAAGTCACGAAAATCCCGCCCGGCTCGATGCCAGCGAACATGTGCCGGCATGATTTTTCGTTGGCTCAGATGCGGCACGCTGGCGGCGTTTCTGGCCATGACGGCACCGGGGGGTGCCGACGCCGAACCCAATACCTTCGGCCAGACCGGAACCATCAACATGCCGGATGCCCGCATGGCGCCCGACGGCACGCTCAGTTTCGGGGTGAGTTATTTCAAGCCGTATCTGCCGCTGTGGTCCACCGTCACCGTGTTGCCGCGCGCGGAGCTGACGCTGCGCTATACCACCATTCGCGACGTGCCGAGCGAGCTTGGCAAGGGCTTCGGCGACTACAAGGACAAGGCCGCCGACGGCAAGCTGCTGCTGTTGCGCGAACACAAGCTCTGGCCGGCGCTGGCATTGGGCAGGCAGGACATTTTCGGCACCGAACTGTTTTCCAGCGAGTATGCCGTGCTCAGCAAGCGCCTCGGCAACACCGACTACAGCCTGGGTTACGGCAACGATCGCATCGATGGCCTGTTCGGCGGCATGCGTCACCGGCCGTCATGGAATCCCGACCTCGCATTTGTGGTCGAGTACGACGCCAATGATTATGCCAATGACTTCGGCGCCGTCGAATCGGGCGCCGACAGGCGCGACGGCGAATGGACCTATGCCGTGGAATACCGCAAGGGCTGGCTCGGCGCCCAGCTGGCGTTGCAGGGCGACGACATCGGTGTCAACACCTACGTCAGCATTCCGCTCATGAAACCGGAATTCGTTCCCAAACTCCATGAACCCGATCCCTGGACCGACAAACCGCAGGTCGCGGCGCTCGATCAATGGCTGGCGGACACCGGTTATGCGGCGCGCCTGGCGCGGGCGTTGAACGAACGCGACTACAAGAACGTCAGGCTGGGATTCGACGGCGAAACCCTGAGCGCCAGCTTCACCAATACGCGCATCACCCATATCGGTCGTGCCGTGGGCAGGGCGGCGCGCATCATGCTGGCGCTGGGTCCGGCGGAGATGCGGGAAATCCGCATCGACTACACCGTCAGGGATCTGCCGGTGCTCACTTACCGTTTCACCGATACCCGCAAGTTGCAACGCTATTTCGATGGCCTGATGTCGCGCGCGCAACTGGACCACTATCTGGAAATCGGTTACGCGCAGCCGCTTGCCGCATCGGGTCTGCCTGCCGGTGCAACGCAACTGTCGATAGATGACGACGCCAAAGCCGTGGTGATCACCCGGCGCACCGACGAGGGACACTTTCTCAGCTTCCGCCGCGAGTCCGGTGATCTGGGGGGCGTGCAGTTCGTGCCTTTCAATCTCGGACTGTTTCTCAACGATCCCAACGGAGCGGCGCGTTATGACGTGTTCGCGACGGCCGGTTACAGCAGGCAGATCGGACGCGGGCGATTCCTGGACACAACGCTGCGCTTCACGCTCGATGAAAATGTCAGCAATGTATCGCGGCCGTCCAACAGCCGGCTGCCGCACGTGCGTTCCGATATCGCGCTGTACCGCCAGGAGGGCGAACGCCTGAAACTGGCGCGCCTGCTGGTCAACCAGTATCTGCATCCGGCGCAACGCGTCTACGCACGGCTGTCAGCCGGCCTGTACGAAGAAATGTTCGCCGGCGGCGGCGGGCAGGTTCTGTATCTTCCGGAGCAGGCCGACTGGGCGGTCGATTTCAGCGCAGACTGGCTGCGTCAGCGCGACACCGAGGGCGCGTTCGGCTTCCGGGACTATGACACCCTGACCGCGCTCGGCGCCTTGCACTACCGTCTGCCGTTCTGGGGCTTGACCGCGACCGCGCGCGCCGGACGTTTTCTCGCCAGAGACGAGGGCGTGCGCTTCGAAATCAAGCGCCGTTTCCGCTCCGGTATCAGCATCGGCCTGTGGTATACGCGCACCAACGGCGACGACATCACTTCGCCGGGCAGCCCGGGCGATCCCTATTACGACAAAGGCGTGTTTGCCTCCATTCCCCTCAGCTCGATGCTGACGCGTGACACGCAGGCGCGCGCCGGCATGTCGCTGGCGCCCTGGACCCGCGATGTCGGGCAGATGGTGGTTTCGCCGGGCGATCTGTACACGGATGTGGAACGGACCCTCGGTCTCGACAGCGGGGAATCCGGTCCCATGAGCAGGTTTGGCCAATGACGGGCGCCTGCCAAACCCGGTACAATGAACCGGCAAAAAGACTACCAGAGCAGGACAGAGGCAGAACGAGACGATGAAATTCGCAGGGGTGGCAAAACTCTTTCAGCATATCCTGGCTGTGTGTCTCCTGATCGGGATAATGACCCCGGTTTTCTCCGCGCCGCCGGAGCCGACCGCCGAGCAGCTGCAGCGTCTCAGGGATCTCGACCCCGAGCAAAGGGCCGCGCTAGGGCGTGCGATGGAACGCGAGAAAAAGGCCGGGGCAAAAAAACAGCAGACAGCCGCTGAACAGCCGGTGCTGGTGACCCCGCTTCCCGTTTCTGACGGCCGCGAGGCCGAACAGCCGGTGCAAGACGTCGACGATTCGAGCGTAGCCCGCAAGGAGCCGGAGCTTCCGCGCTTCGGTTACGATCTGTTTTCCGGCACGCCCACCACCTTCGCGCCCGCCACCGACATCCCGATAAGCGCCGACTATGTGATCGGTCCGGGTGACACGGTGGAGATCCAGCTGTATGGCAAGCAGAACGTCGAATACAGCCTGGTGGTGACCCGCGAAGGCCACTTGCAGTTTCCCGAAATCGGCCCGGTTGCGGTGGCCGGGCTGACGTTCGAGGAAATGAAAGCCGCGCTGAAGGCGCGCGTCGACGAACAGATGATCGGCGAAAAAGTGACCATTTCCATGGGCGAACTGCGCTCCATACGCGTATTCGTGCTGGGCGACGCCAACCGGCCGGGTTCCTACACTGTCAGCGCGCTTTCGACCATGACCAACGCATTGTTCGTGAGCGGCGGCGTCAATGCCATCGGTTCCCTGCGCGACATACAGCTCAAGCGGCGCGGCGAGCTGGTGACGCGGCTGGATCTGTATGACCTGCTGTTGCGCGGCGATACCAGTGGCGATGTGCGGTTGCAGCCCGGTGACGTGATTTTCATTCCCCCGGCCGGTTCAACAGTCGGTGTGAGCGGCGAAGTGCGGCGGCCGGCGATCTACGAACTGCGCAAGGAATCCGCCGTCGAGCAGGTGCTGGCGCTGGCCGGCGGATTGCTGCCCACGGCGTACCCGCAGGCGACGCAGATCGAACGCATCAATGCGCGCGGCGAGCGCACCCTGGTCGACCTGGATATCAGCAAGACGGCGGGGCGCCAGGCGCGTTTGCAGAGCGGTGACCTGTTGCGCGTGCACTCGATCCTGGAAAAGATGGAGAACATCGTGCTGCTCACCGGGCACGTGCAACGCCCCGGCGGTTACGAATGGCGCCCGGGTATGCGGATCGCCGACCTGGTGCCATCGATCGCCGATGACCTGTTGCCGCGGCCGGACCTGGAGTATGCGCTGGTCAAGCGCGAACTCAAACCGGATCACCGGCTGGAACTGTTTTCGGTGCGCCTCGGCGAAGCCATCAAAAACCCGGCGTCTGCGCTGAACGTCGCACTCGAACCGCGCGACGAGCTGATTGTGTTCGGCTTCAGCGAGGATCGCGAGCCGATCGTCGCGCCGCTGGTGGAAGATCTCAAGGCGCATGCCACGTTCCAGCATCCTGCCCCCGTGGTGGCGGTGAGCGGGCTGGTGCGTCAGCCGGGCGGCTATCCGCTGGAGCAGGGCATGCGTGTCAGCGATCTGGTCAGGGCCGGCGGGGGCCTGGCCGAGGCCGCCTATGCGCTTGGCGCCGAGCTTACCCGTTACGCGGTGATCGATGGCAGCTACCGGGAAGTCGATCACGTCGAGGTGAATCTGGCGCAGATCCTGGAGGGCTCGGCGCCTGCCGACCTGGTACTGCAGGCGCACGATACCCTGCAGATCAAACGGCTGCCGGAATGGGCCGCTGCAGATACCGTGGAGATTCGCGGTGAAGTGAAATTCCCGGGCGTCTACCCGATCGCGCGTGGCGAGCAGCTCAGCAGGGTGCTCGAACGCGCCGGCGGCATTACCGACATGGCATTTCCGCAGGGTGCCGTATTCGTGCGCGCAGAACTCAGGGAGCGCGAGCGCGAACGGCTGGATGAATTGAGCCGGCGCCTGGAAATGGACCTGGCCTCGCTGGCCCTCAAGCTTGCCCAGGAGGACGCCACGCAGACCCAGGCGCTGGATCTTACGCGCGGCCTGGCGGAAAAGCTGCGTGCTGTCGAGCCCACCGGACGCCTGGTGATCGACCTGCCCAAACTGCTCGCTACCACCCGCGGCGGGCGTCGCAGCGAGTACGATATCAACCTCGTCGACGGCGACAAACTCTATATCCCGCCCGTCACCCAGGAAGTCACGGTAACCGGCGAGGTGTTCTATCCGACCTCGCATCTGTACAAGAAAGGACTGGACAGCGAAAACTATGTGAAGATGAGCGGCGGCGCGACGGCCAAGGCCGATACCCGGCGCATCTACGTGGTTCGCGCCGACGGCAGCGTACTGCCGCGGGGCGAGATCGACGCGAGCTGGTTTGGCGGCGCGGAATCACAGGCGATCAGGCCCGGGGACACCATTGTCGTGCCGCTCGATGTGGAACGGGTCCGACCGATCAATCTGTGGACCAATGTCAGCCAGATCATTTACCAGCTGGCGATCGCCGCGGCCAGCGCCAACGCCATAGGTGTGTTCTAGAGGAGTTCAGGGTGCAGGCAGAAGAACCCGTAAAGACTGAGCGGAAGGCGGCGGCGCAGGTCGAACGCATCAGTGTGCTCAGCGATTCCGCCGCGCTGCATCCTGACGATGAAATCAGTCTGCTGGATGTCTGGCGTATTCTGCGCGGCTATAAAACAACGATTTTCGCCGCCGTGCTGCTGGGCCTGCTGATTCCCGGTGTTGCCGCGATATTCATGACCCCGGTGTTCCGGGCGGAAACGGTGATAGCGCCGGTTCCCGAGGGTGGCGAGCGCAACCGCTTCGCCGCCCCGCTGGGCGAGCTGGGGGGGCTCGCTGCGCTGGCAGGTGTCAACATTCAGCGCGGAAGCAGAAAAAACGAGGCGGTCGCCTTGCTGAGGTCACGACTGCTTGCCGAGCAGTTCATCAAGGATGAAAAGCTGCGTCCGGTGCTGTTCGGAGAGAACTGGGCCGACGACGATCCGCGCTGGGGAATTACCGACTCTGAGGATGTGCCGACACTGACGCAAGCCTGGGAGCGGTTCAACGAAAACATCCGTCACGTCTACGAGGACCGGAAAACCGGCCTGGTGGTGGTGGCGATCGAGTGGAAGGACCCGCAACTGGCCGCGCACTGGGCCAATGAAATGGTGCGACGCGTCAACGCCATGCTGCGTGAAAACGCGACGCGTGAATCGGAAAAAGCCATTGCCTATCTGCAAAAGCAGCTCGCGCAGACCAGCGCTGTCGAGTTGCAGCAAGCCCTGCATCGCCTGGTGGAATCGGAAATGAAAGAAATGATTCTCGCCAACATTAACGAGGATTATGCCTTCCGCGTCATTGACCCCGCGGTGGCGCCGGAAAAGCCGTTCAAACCGGCACTGCTGCCGATGCTGGTGGTGGGTGTGGTACTGGGGCTGATCGCCGGCATCATGCTGGCGTTATTCCGGGATTTTGTGCGGCGGCAGGGCTGAA
>JAGFJP010000006.1 GCA_024102665.1 Thiogranum sp.
AGTACTATCTGGATATCAGCAAGGCCGAGCAGAGGCGCAGGCTCAAGGCGCGCCGCGAGGATGTGCTCAAGCAGTGGAAGACCAGCCCCATCGACGCCCAGGCCCAGAAGCATTGGGCGGATTACAGTCTCGCGCGCAACACGATGCTCGCCCGCACGCACAATCCCGTCGCTCCGTGGACCGTCGTGCGCGCCGATGACAAGCGCGCCGCGCGGCTCCATCTCATCAAGGACCTGTTGACGCGGTTGCACTACGACGGCAAGGATGAGACGGCGCTGCTGGCGAATCCGGATATCGTTTTCCAGTACGACGAGATCTATCTCCGGAACGGCATGATTGACGCGTGAGCGGACCGTGGTCCCGCGCGGGCAGAGGACCGGGTCATGAGGAACTGGCGTCGATAGAGGAGTGCGTGCCATGCAACCAGAAAGAAACATCATCCTGATCACCGGCGCCAGCGGACGCATCGGCGATGCGGTGATGCGGCGCCTGAGCAGGCGCTTCAGCGATGTCATCGGTTTCGATCGCAAGGCGCCCTCGCCACCGCCGCCCGATTGTGTGTTCATACCCGTCGATGTCACTTCCAATGAAAGCGTACAAGAAGGATTTCGCGTCCTCAGGGCACACCATGGCATGCATATCGCGTCAGTGTTGCACTTCGCCGCGTACTACGACTTCCTCGGCAAGCCGAGCCCCATGTACGACAAGATCACGGTCGAGGGCACGCGCCGCCTGCTGCGCGCGCTGCACGAGGGCTTCGACGTCGAGCAGTTCATCTTCTCGAGCACCATGCTCGTGCACAAGCCGGGCGAGCCGGGAGAGTTCATCGATGAAGACTGGCCGCTCGGGCCGACCTGGGCCTACCCGGAGTCGAAGAGCCGCACCGAGGCGCTGATCCATGAGGATCGCGGCGCGATTCCTGCCGTGGTCCTGCGGCTCGCCGGCGTCTATGACGACGTGTGCCACTCGCCGCCGCTCGCGCACCAGATGCAGCGCATCTACGAGGGCCAGCTCTCTGCCCATCTCTATTCCGGCGAGACCTCGCACGGCCAGGCCTTTGTCCATCTGGACGACGCGGTCGACGCCATCGAGCGCGCCGTGGAGCGGCGCGCGCAGCTGCCGCCCGAGGCTGCGATTCTGATCGGCGAGCCGGAGACGCTGAGCTACGACGAGCTGCAGCACACCTTCATGCGCCTGCTGCACAAGAAGTCCACGGAGACGCAAAGCGTCCCCGGGCTGATCGCCAAGGCGGGCGCCTGGGCACAGGGTCTTCTCCCCGGGGAGCAGTTCATTAAGCCGTGGATGATCGATCGGGCCAACGACCACTACGCTCTCGACATCACGCGCGCCCGCACGCTGCTCGATTGGCAACCGCAGCGCTCGCTGCGCCAGACGCTGCCCAAGATGGTCGCGGCCCTCGAAGCCGATCCCATCGGCTGGTATAGAGAGCACGGCCTGGAGCCGCCCGCGTCGCTGAAAAAACGTCAGGCAAAAGCGGCTGTGCCCGAGGCCCCCGCACCGTCCACTGATGCGTCCCGTGCAGAACACGGCGCGGCGGGGCATGAACACGCGCACGGCGGGGAGGCGCATGTCGAAGCAGCTGCCGCGCCGGGCTGCACAATGCACGCCTGCCCCATGCACCCGGAGGTCTGCCAGTCCTCGCCCGGCAACTGTCCGCGCTGCGGCACGGCCCTGGAACCGGCGGATACCACCGAACCGGTGCCGGCAGCCGAATACAGCTGCCCGATGCATCCGGAGATCGTGCAAGGCGCACCGGGCCGCTGCCCCAAGTGCGGCATGTCCCTGGAACAGCACGCCGTCCCGCCGGAAGCGCACAGCGCGCAGCACGAACATGGCGAACATGCCCGCCATCAGTCTGGGCCGTCGGCCGGGAAGCCGGAGGAATACACTTGCCCGATGCACTCGGAGATCGTGCGCAGCGAGCCGGGCAGTTGCCCCAAGTGCGGCATGCCCCTCGTGCCGCGCGGCGCGGCGGCGTCTCACGTGGGCGTGCACGCCGGCCACGGTGTCGACATGATGGTCGAGAGCCACCGCAACATGCTCTGGCCGCACTATGTCAACCTGATGCTCGGTTTCTGGCTGTTGACCAGCCCCTTCACGCTCGGTTACATGAGCGACTTCGTGCCCGACGTCAACCAGCTGCGGGTCATGGCCGAACGCGATCTGGCGTCGTTCGAGCTGCGCAACCTGTGGATGACCTGGAGCGACGTGCTCAGCGGCATCCTGGTGATTGTGTTCAGCGCGCTGTCGGCGGACGCCTGGCGTCGCAATCCCTGGGCGCAGTGGGCCAACGCCTTCGTCGGCCTGTGGTTGCTGTTCGCGCCGCTGGTGTTCTGGACCCCGCTGCCCGAGGCCTACGCCAACGGCACCCTGGTCGGGGCGCTGGTGATTGCGCTCTCGGTGCTGATCCCGATGATGCCGGGCATGAGCATGGCCGGCATGCTGGGCAAGCCGGACGTGCCGCCGGGCTGGGCCTACACCCCGTCGAGCTGGCTGCAGCGCATGCCCATCGGTGTACTGGCGCTGATTGGCTTTCTCATCGCCCGCGTGCTGGGGGCTTACCAACTCGGCCACATCGACTCCGTCTGGGAGCCGTTCTTCGAAGGGGTCGGTGAGAAGCAGGGCGTGATGAACGGCACCGAGACCATCATCACCTCGGATGTGTCCAAGACCTGGCCCATCGCCGACGGCGCGCTGGGTGCCATTGTCTACACGCTCGAATTAGTGATGACCTGGATGGCCGGCAAGGACCGCTGGCGCACCATGCCGTGGATGGTGCTGGGGCTGGCCATCCTGATTCTGCCGCTGGGTGTGGTCAGCATCTATTTCATCATCATCCAGCCGATCGTGATCGGCACCTGGTGCACCCTGTGCCTTATCGCGGCGCTGGCGATGGCCGTGATGATCCCCTATTCGCTCAACGAGTTCGTCGCCATGGGCCAGTTCCTGGCCTGGGCGCGCCGCCAGGGCAAACCCTTCTGGCGCACCTTCTGGACCGGCGACGCCATGGACGGCGGCAGCGACGACACCGCCAGGGGGCTGGCCGCCACGCCCCGGGAACAGTGGGCCCAGACCACCCGTGGCGTCACTTATCCCTGGACGCTGCTGGTTAGCATCGCCATCGGCGTCTGGCTCACCTTCACGCGGCTGACCTTCGACAGTTGGGGCGCCATGGCGAACAGCGATCACCTGGTCGGCGCGCTGGTGGTGACCTTCTCGATCATGGCCTGGGCCGAGGTCGGGCGCGCCCTCCGCTTCATCAATATCCCGTTCGGCGCCTGGCTGATCGCCGCACCCTGGCTGCTGGACAGTGCCGCCTCGCCTCTGGCGGTCTGGAACGGCGTGCTCTGCGGCGTGCTGCTGATCGTCCTGGCGCTGCCGCGCGGGCGGATCAGGGACTCCTATGCCGAGTGGGAGCGCTATGTCGTCTGACCCCTGCATGGCCCGCTCGTTCGTGCGCCTGCAGATACTTCAAAGAGGGATAGGCAGCGACATTTATGATTTACAGCCTGAACGGTCATGAGCGCATGCCGTTGGAGAATGTGTGACACGCTGGAGTTGTTGGCCTAGATATGGGTGGGTGGAGCGTAATCGGACAGCCCCGCAAACGCTGATAGGGTGATCGTTTTGTTACATAACAAGGAGACTGCGATGAAACACCAGGACGATGAAAGAACTTTTAAGGATCCGGTTTGCGGCATGGCGGTCAGTCGCCTGAGCGCCATTGCGACAACAGACTATGAGGGTAAGACCTATTATTTCTGTTCGGGTGGTTGTCGAGATGCGTTCGAGGCGGAGCCCGGAAAGTATCTCAAGCATCACCGTCAGCACGGGCTGGAACAGAGGTAGGCCGCTGAGACGATCTCGCTGAAGAGGAGGGCAGCATGAACGAAGGCATACCGCACTCCGGCGCCTGGGGGCTCGCCGCGATCATGATCGTAGTGGCCTCCTGGTTGTTTTACCGATACTTCGCCCCGAAAACGTGGCGTGAATGGGCGAGCGCGAGCGTCGTGCAGGCATTCATCATTGCGCTGTATGCAGAGATGTATGGCTTCCCGCTGACCATTTATCTGCTTGCACGGTTCTTCGGCCTGGACCGCTATAACCTCAACGCCAACCTCTGGTCCTCGCTGATCGGCATGGGTGAGACCGGCATGTTGATCTCGATGTTGCTCGGTTATGCGCTGCTGTTCATTGGCATCGGCATTTTCATTCAGGGCTGGCGCGAACTCTACCGTGCGCGCCAGCAGAACCGGCTTGCAACCACCGGTTTGTACGGATTGATAAGGCACCCTCAGTACACCGGGCTTTTCCTCGGGCTCTTCGGTGAAGGCGTCGTGCACTGGCCGACGTTGTTCTCCGTGGGCCTGTTTCCCGTCATCGTGCTGGCCTATGTGCTGCTGGCGCGCAATGAAGAGAAACGGGTGATTGCACAGTTCGGTGAGGAATACCGCGCCTATCAACGGCGAGTGCCGATGTTCATTCCACGCATGGGTCAGTGGCGGCAGCTCGTGGCGCGTTCCAGTGGAGAGAAAGACTGATGACCGGCCTTAGGCGAGATTGCGCGGTGCGAACGCGGCAGCCCGTCGTGTGTGCCAGATGGATGGCATGCGCCGGTTCGGGTGTTCTGGCGCGCGGCACCGGGTATGACAAACGCGGTGATACATGATGGTCTCGCGTCGTTTCTATGATTGCCCGCTGAGCGAGACGTTGCTCTACACAGCCTTCCTGCTGCTCATGAGCATCGGCTACCTGATGGCGCTGGTGTATCTGTACACCAGCCACGAGGGCCACGACGGCAAACCGGGCCTGTCCATTGAGGACATCGTCGATACCTATTACGGCAACCGCAGCGGCACGCGCCTGGAGGCGGCGGTCCGCGGCCCCATGGCAGGTTACGTTCAACAGGACGAAGATCGCTATGAGATTATCGCCTGGCTCAAGTCGGGTGCGCCCGAAGCGGGTTACCGCGCGACCGTGCGTCCGATCGTGGAGCGCTCCTGCCTGCAGTGCCATAGCCCGGCTTCGGGGCTGAAGATCCCGGATCTCTCCACCTATGCGGGCATCAAGACGGTGGCGGATGTGGACACGGGCGAATCGCTGCATACGCTGATGAAGCTGTCCCATATTCACCTGTTCGGCATCGGCCTGGTCGCGCTGGGCATCGGCCTGATCTTCCGGCTCGCCGCCCTGCCTCCCTGGCTCAAGGCCACGCTGATGGTGGTGCCGTTCGCGGCGATCTTCGCCGATATCCTCGCCTGGTTTCTCACCAAGTGGGATCCGTTCTACGCCTATACGGTGGTGATCGCCGGTGTGCTGCTGGGTCTTGCGTGGGCGGTGCAGATAGCGATTTCGTTGTACCAGCTCTGGTTTATGAGGACGCCGGAAGGTAATGCGCATTACTAGACAGGAGGACACGACATGTACATCGACTCTGTAGAACGCTTGTGGAAAACCGGGCTGATGGTGATGGGGCTGTTCGCCCTGAACGCCGTCGCAGTGGCGACGGATGCACCGGAGACTTTCCAGGTCGTCGACGGCGTGGCGATCTATCTGGGCGTGATGCCGGCGCAGATCGTCCAGGGGCACGCCCGGGAGCACGAGGAGAGCAAGATGCACGGCGGCGTGCCGGCGGGACGGTATCGCGACCATCTGGTGGTGGCGCTGTTCGACGACGCCAGCGGCCGTCGCATCGAGGATGCGCAGGTAACAGCTGCGGTGAGAGAACTGGGGATGGGGCTTGAATGGAAGACCCTTGAACCCATGCGCATCGCCGAGATGACCACCTATGGTAACTACTTCAGCATGCCGGGCGCGGGGACCTACCGCATCCAGCTGCGCATAAGCCGTCCCGGCCACGCGCAGCCTATCGAAGCGGCCTTCACGCATGGGCACACCAAACAACAATAGAGGGAGGAGACGGTCATGGAACAAAGGCTGCAAACCATCCAAGCCAACACTGGGCCGCTGGCGGCGGACGAGCTGCGCAAGATGGACGCCTGGTGGCGCGCGGCCAACTACCTGTCGGTGGGGCAGATCTACCTGCGCGACAATCCCTTGCTCACCGCGCCGCTGACCCTGGCACACGTCAAGGCGCGCCTGCTCGGCCACTGGGGGACCACGCCGGGTCTGAACTTCATCTACGTGCATCTGAACCGGGTGATCAAGGCGCACGATCTGAACGTTATTTACATCACGGGTCCCGGGCATGGCGGTCCGGGGCTGGTCGCCAACACCTGGCTCGAAGGCAGTTACAGCGAGGTCTATCCGAACGTTCCGCAGAACGCGGCGGGCATGCGGCGTTTGTTCAAGCAGTTCTCGTTCCCCGGCGGCGTGCCGAGTCATGTCGCGCCGGAAACGCCGGGCTCCATCCACGAAGGCGGCGAACTGGGTTATGCCCTGTCGCATGCCTTCGGCGCGGTGTTCGACAATCCGGATCTCATCGCCGCCTGCGTGGTCGGTGACGGCGAGGCCGAAACCGGGCCGCTCGCTGCCGCCTGGCACTCCAACAAGTTTCTCAATCCCGCGCAGGACGGCGCCGTGCTTCCGATCCTGCATCTGAACGGCTACAAGATCGCGAACCCCTCAGTACTGGCGCGCATCCCTCGCGAGGAACTGGAAAGCCTGTTCATCGGTTACGGTTACCAGCCCTATGTGGTGGAGGGCTCCGAACCCGGACACATGCATCAACGGATGGCGGCCACCATGGACAAAGTGATCGCCGATATCAAGGCGATCCAGCGCCTGGCACGCAGTGAAGGCGCAACGCAACGCCCGCGCTGGCCGATGATCATCCTGCGTACCCCCAAGGGCTGGACCGGACCGAAGGAAGTTGACGGCAAGCAGACCGAGGGTCACTGGCGCTCTCACCAGGTGCCCTTCGCCGAACTGGCCGGCAAGCCGGATCACCTCCGGCTGCTCGAGGAGTGGATGCGAGGCTACCGCCCCGAGGAACTGTTCGATGGCAACGGCTGCCTGTTGCCGGAACTGGCGGCGCTGGCGCCGCAGGGCGAACGGCGCATGGGCGCCAATCCGCATGCCAACGGTGGGTTGCTGCTCAAGGATCTGCAGTTGCCGGACTTCCGCGACTATGCTGTCGCGGTAGCCAGCCCCGGCGCGGAGCAGGCGGAGGCAACCCGGGTCATGGGCGGCTACCTGCGCGACGTGATGAAGTTGAACATGCACACACGGAACTTCCGCGTGATGGGACCGGACGAAACCAACTCCAACCGCCTCGGCGCGCTGTTCGAGGTCACCGATCGTGCCTGGCTGGCCGAGCGGCTGCCGGAAGATGATCACCTAGCACCCGATGGCCGCGTAATGGAGATCCTTTCCGAACACACCTGCCAGGGCTGGCTGGAGGGCTATCTGCTGACCGGACGCCATGGCCTGTTCTCCTGCTACGAGGCCTTCATCCACATCGTCGATTCCATGTTCAACCAGCACGCCAAGTGGCTCAAGGTCACCGGCAAGGAGATCCCCTGGCGCCGTCCCATCGCTTCGCTCAACTATTTGCTGACCTCGCACGTCTGGCGCCAGGACCACAACGGTTTCTCGCACCAGGACCCCGGGTTCATCGACCACGTGGTGAACAAGAAGGCCGACGTGATCCGCGTCTATCTGCCGCCCGATGCCAATACCCTGCTGTGCGTGACCGACTGCTGTCTGCGCTCACGCAACTTCGTCAACGTGATTGTGGCCGGCAAGCAGCCCCAACCGCAGTGGCTCGACATGGACGCGGCCATCAAGCACTGCACCGCCGGCATCGGCATCTGGGAATGGGCCAGCAACGACCACGGCGGTAACCCGGATGTGGTGATGGCCTGCGCTGGCGACGTGCCGACCCTGGAGATCCTGGCGGCGGCGGATATCCTGCGCCGCCACCTGCCCGATCTCCAGGTGCGGGTGATCAACGTGGTGGATCTCATGACCCTGCAGGACAGGCAAGAGCATCCCCATGGTCTCTCGCACAAGGACTTCGACACCTTGTTCACGACGGATAAGCCGATCATCTTCGCCTACCACGGCTACCCCTGGCTGATTCATCGCCTGACCTACCGGCGCACCAATCACAAGAACCTGCACGTGCGCGGCTACAAGGAGGAGGGCACCACCACCACGCCGTTCGACATGGTGGTGCGCAACGACATGGACCGCTTTCATCTGGTGGCGGACGTGATCGATCGCGTGCCCCGGCTGGGATCCCGGGCGGCGTATCTCAAACAGTGGGTCCGCGACCGGCTCATCGAACACAAGCACTACATCATCGAGCACGGGGTGGATATGCCAGAAGTGACCCAATGGTAATGGGGGTACAACCGCAGACTGAGGAGGTCTTTATGGAATGGTTAACGGAAAACGGGTTCT
Organism: Thiogranum sp.; assembly: GCA_024102665.1. Taxonomy (GTDB): domain Bacteria; phylum Pseudomonadota; class Gammaproteobacteria; order DSM-19610; family DSM-19610; genus Thiogranum. The sequence goes on from JAGFJP010000006.1 coordinate 8,389, forward strand.
GGGTGCTTATCGGCATTCTGTTCGTGGCTATGCACATGTTTGGCCACGGAGGGCATAGTGATCATGGGCATGGAGGACATGGCAAGGCGGACAAACCGGACGCCGGCCCCGTGGCCTCGGACAAGCCCTCGGGCCATCGACATTGACGGAGGACGGAACATGCTTAACACAAGACTGGTTACCTGGGCGCTGGGGCTCTTTACGGCGGTCACTTTCATCGTGTGCGTGATCTACGGGCTGGTGACACCTCAAAGCCTGCACATGCACGCCTTTCTCGAACAGGTGCTGCCCGCGTTCAAATGGCTCACCTGGTGGGGTTTCCTGCTCGGTCTGATAGAGAGCTTTCTTTATGGCGCATACGCCGGGCTGGTGTTCTGCCCGATCTACAACGGGCTCGACCGCCGGTTCGGCGCCGGACGGGTGGCGACCTGACGCGGGAAGCGATGATGGAAAAACGCCAACAGTTTTCGATCTGGTATTTTCTCGCCGCCTTCCTGCTGATCGCGGCGGTGCAGAACTACCCGTACGCACCGCACACCGAGACGCTGTTCTACGGCGGCTTTAAGGTCCTGCTCAAGGCCGGCAAAGAGGAGGTGAGCCATGAAGACTAGTATTGTGGAGGTTGGCGGCCTGCTCTCGGTGCTGAGTGCCCGGGGCGTGGAGAAACAGCTTTTGAGATTGCCCGGCGTCAAGAAAGCCGAGATCAATTATGTCGCCGGCAGCGCGACCGTGGCCTACGACGAGGCGGTCGTGGACCTGAAGGCCATCAAGGCCAGGGTGAATGAATGCGGCTATCACTGTGCCGGCGAGCGACTGCCAAAGCATATCTGCGAACCTGAGGACCCACCGGGTGAAGCTGCAGTCGCGGCCATACCCGGCCACGCGGAACATGCGCGCGCCGCGATCACGGAACATGCCGGCGCCAGGGATGAGATGGCCCACGAGATGGGCCATGGCGGCGGCATGGACATGCAGGCGATGGTGCGCGACATGCGCAACCGGTTCTGGGTCGCTTTCCTGTTCACCATTCCGATCTTCATCTACTCACCCATGGGCGGGCTGTTCACGCCGCCGGCGCCGCCCTTCGGCCTGGATCTCGATCTGTGGCTGTTCCTGCTTGCCACCGTCGCCGTGATCTGGCCGAGCTGGCCGTTTTTCGTCGCCGCCTGGCGCGCGCTGCACAACGGCGTGCTCAACATGGCAGTGCTGGTGGTGCTGTCGGTCGGCACCGGCTACCTGTTCAGTCTCGGCGCGACCTTCTTCTTCGAAGGGGTGCAGTTCTTCGAGGCGGTGGCGGTGCTGCTGGTGTTCATTCTGCTCGGTCACTGGCTGGAGATGCGTGCCCGCGCCGGGGCCTCGGACGCCATCCGCTCGCTGATGGACCTTGCGCCGCCCATGGCCACGGTGCTGCGCGATGGCCAGGAACGGGAGGTCCCCACCGCCGACGTGTTGAAGGACGATATTGTCGTGATCCGCCCCGGCAACAAGATCCCGGTGGACGGCGAGGTGCTGGAGGGCGAGTCCCAGGTGGACGAGTCCATGCTGACCGGCGAGTCGATGCCGGTGGCAAAGAAGCCGGGAGATACGGTGATCGGCGCCACCATTAATAAGAGTGGCAGCTTCAGGTACCGCGCCACCAAGGTGGGCGCCGACACGGCACTGGCGCAGATCGTCAAACTGGTGCAGGCGGCGCAGAATTCCAAGGCGCCGGCGCAGCTGCTGGCGGACAAGGCCTCGCAGTGGCTGGTGGTGATCGCCATCGTCATCGGTCTGCTCACCTTCGCCGCCTGGTTCTGGTGGATCGGCCAGACCCTGCTGTTTGCCGTGACTCTCACCATCACTGTGTTCGTCATCGCCTGTCCTGATGCCCTGGGACTCGCTACCCCCATGGCAGTGATGGTGGGCACCGGCCTCGGCGCGAAAAACGGCATCCTGTTCAAGAACGCCTCGGCGCTCGAGGATGCCACCAGGCTGGATATCGTGGTGTTCGACAAGACCGGCACCCTCACCCTGGGCGAGCCGCAGGTGGTCGAGATCGTCGTCGCGCCGGACACCAGTGAGGACGCGGTGCTCGCCCTGGCCGCCACGGTGGAGCAGGGCTCGGATCATCCCCTCGCGCAAGCGATCCAGCACAAGGCCGCGGGCCTGAAGCTGGAGTCTTTGGCCGGTTTCGCCAACATCGAGGGCAAGGGCGCGCGGGCCGAAGTGGGCGGCAAGACCGTGCTGCTCGGCAACCGCCGGCTCATGGAAGAGGAGAAGGTGATCATGGCGGGCCTCGAACTGCAGGCCGCGCGCCTGCAAGGGGCGGGGCAGACCGTGGTTTACGTGGGCGCCGACAGCCGTTTGGTGGGCCTCATCGCCATCGCCGATGCGCCGCGCCCAACCGCCGCGGCGATGGTCAGGAAGATGCAGGCACGTGGTGTCGAAGTGGCGATGCTCACTGGCGACAACCGCGCCACCGCCGAACGCATTGCCGGTGAGCTCGGCATCGGTACCGTGATCGCCGATGTGCTGCCGGGGCAGAAGGCGGACCGGATCAAGGAACTCCAGAGCCAGGGCAAGAAGGTCGGCATGGTTGGCGACGGCGTCAACGACGCCCCGGCGCTGACCCAGGCCGACGTCGGCTTTGCCATCGGCGCCGGCACCGACGTGGCGATGGAGAGCGCCGACGTGGTGCTGATGAAGAGCGACCCCTACGACGTGCTCGGCGCCATCGAGCTGTCACGGGCGACGCTGCGCAAGATGCACCAGAACCTGTTCTGGGCGGTAGCCTACAACGTCATCGCCTTCCCGGCGGCGGCGGGGGTGTTCTACCCGCTGGTGATCAGCCCCGAGGTGGCGGCGCTCGCCATGTCCGGCAGCTCGGCGCTGGTGGCGGTGAACGCCCTGCTGCTCAAGCGCACGCGGCTGGAGGGCATCCGCGTGTTCCGGTCCGGACCCGCTGCGGTGAGCGTTACAAGGTATTAAGAGTGTGAGCCGCAAGGCCGTGTCACGCTCGCAACAGGTCGCCGGCCTGACCACGCTCGCGGCGATGCTGCTCGCGGTGATGCTCGACAACTCGCCCGCGCGGAAGTGGTACGACCTGGTCCATCACCTGCCTGTGTCGCTGCGCGTGGGTGAGTTCGTCATCGACAAGCCGCTCATCCTCTGGATCAACGAAGGGCTGATGGTGTTCTTCTTCCTGCTCATCGCGCTCGAGCTGAAGCGCGAGGTCCTGGAAGGGCAGTTGTCCACCCCCAAGGCGATCGCTACCCCGGGTTTCGCCGCGCTGGGCGGTATGGCGGTCCCGGCGCTGATCTATGCCGTGTTCAACGTCGGCGATCCCGTGGCCATGCGCGGCTGGGCGATCCCCGCCGCGACCGACACGGTGCTGGCGCTGACGGTACTCGCGCTGCTCGGTGCGCGCGTGCCGGCCTCGCTCAAGGTGTTTCTGACGGCGCTCGCGATCTTCGACGACCTGGGGGCGATCCTGGTCATCGCCCTGTTTTACACCGAGCGGCTCGCCACACCGTCGCTGGTGATGACGGCCTCCGGGATCGCGGCGCTGATCGGGCTCAATGTCTTCAACGTCACGCGCACTGTGGCCTACGTCGCCGTCGGCGTGTTTCTCTGGATCGCGGTGCTCAAGTCGGGCGTGCACGCAACGCTGGCCGGGGTGGCCATCGGTCTGGCAATCCCTGTGCGAGTTACCCAAGTGGGCCGATCTTTCTCGCCGCTGCGGGACGCGGAACAGGCGCTCTACCCGTGGGTGGCGCTCGGCGTGGTGCCGGCGTTCGCATTTTTCAACGCCGGCATCGTGCTGTCGTGGTCGAGTGCGACCGCCTTGGGCTCCCCGATCTCGCTGGGCATCGTGCTGGGGCTGTTCGCCGGCAAGCCACTCGGAATATTCGGTGTCACTTGGCTCGCGGTCCGGTTCGGGATGGCGCAGCTTCCCGAGGCGGCGCGCTGGCGCCAGCTCGCCGGGGTGGCTTTGGTCGCCGGTATCGGCTTCACCATGAGCCTGTTCATCGCCGGCCTCGCCTTCCCCGACCCGGCGGCGTTTCGCAACGCACGGCTCAGCGTCATTGCCGGCTCGGTGCTGTCGGCGGCCGCGGGCGTGGCCGTCCTGTGGTCGGCGGGGCGCAAGCGGCTCGAGGCCGCGACGCGGCAGACGCAGCCGTTTCCCTGAAACTGAAAGGAGGCAGGCAAGATGAACCACACGCACAGCGACGCGATTCGCTCCGACGCGCTGGTGCTCTTCGGCGTGACGGGCGATCTCGCCCGCAAAAAAATCTTTCCGGCGCTCTACGCGCTGGCGAAGCGCGGCGTCATCGACGTCCCGGTGGTCGGGGTCGCCCGCTCGACGTGGAGCCTGGCGCAGCTGCGCCAACGGGCGACCGAGAGCATCGAACAATCCGGCCGGATCGACGATCCGGCTGCCCTCGAGCGACTGCTCGCGCGGCTCGAGTACGTGAGTGGCGACTACAACGATGCGGCCGCGTTCACGGCGATAAAGAACGCGCTGGGGAGCACCCGGTGCCCGGCACATTATCTCGCTACCCCGCCAGCGCTGTTCGCGACGGTGATCCAGGGGCTCGCCGCCGCGGGTCTGGCCGACGGCGCGCGCGTCATTGTCGAAAAGCCGTTCGGCCGCGACCTCGCCTCGGCGCACGCGCTCAACCGCGCCGCGCGCGCGGTGTTTCCGGAAGATGCGATCTTCCGCATCGACCACTTCCTCGGCAAAGAGGCGATCATGGACATCCTCTATTTCCGCTTCGCCAATTCCTTCCTGGAGCCGATCTGGAACCGCAACTGCGTGGCCGGCGTGCAGATCACGCTGGCCGAGGCTTTCGGCGTGGAGGGTCGCGGCCGCTTTTACGAGAGCGCTGGCTGCCTGCGCGACGTCGTCCAGAACCACCTGTTCCAGATCGTTGCGCTGCTCGCCATGGAGCCGCCGGCCACGCGTGGCTACGGCGCTGTGCACGTCGAGAAGGCCAAGGTCTTCCAGGCGATGCGGCCGCTCGTGCCCGACGACCTGGTGCGCGGCCAGTACGCCGGCTACCGCGCGGAGCCGGGGGTCGCGCAGGATTCCGACGTCGAGACGTTCAGTGCCCTGCGGCTCTACATCGATTCGTGGCGCTGGGACGGAGTGCCGTGGTACCTGCGCTCGGGCAAATGCCTGGCGAACACCGCGGCCGAGATCCTGGTGGAGCTGAAGCCTCCGCCGCAGCGGCTGTTCGCCGATTCCTGGCCGGCGGAGGGCCGCGCCAATTACGTGCGCTTCCGGCTCTCGCCGAGCCACGCCATCGGCGTGGCGGCACGGGTCAAGCGGCCAGGCAAGGAGTTCGTGGGCGAGCAGCGCGAGCTCTACCTGTTGCATGAGCACCCGGAAGAGGAAGCGCCCTACGCGCGGCTCCTGGGAGACGCCCTGGCCGGCAACGGCGCGCTCTTCGCTCGCGCGGATTCGATCGAGGCCGCCTGGGCGGTGGTCGATCCGGTTTTGGCGACGCATCACCGGGCGCTGCCGTACGAGTGCGGCAGTTGGGGGCCGGAGGAAGCGGATGCGCTCATCGCGGTCGACGGCAACTGGCACAACCCGCTGCTGGAGGAGACAGCCGTATGAGCGCGGCAAACGCGGTCGTATTCCTTCTGGACGTGGACAACACGCTGCTCGACAACGATCGCATCGTGGCGGACCTGAGCGACCATCTTGCGCAGGCGTTTGACGACCGGAGCCGCGACCAGTATTGGGAGATCTTCGAAGCGCTGCGGGTCGAGCTCGGCTATGCAGACTATCTGGGCGCCTTGCAGCGCTACCGGCGTGGTGCCATGAACGATCCGCGCCTGCTGATGCTGTCTGCATTTCTGGTGGACTATCCATTTGCCGACCGCCTGTACCCCGGCGCGCTCGACGTCATCGCACATCTCGGCCGTCGGGGAACGACGGTGATTCTGACGGATGGCGATGTGGTGTTCCAGCCGCGCAAGGTGCAGCGATCGGGTTTGTGGGACGCGGTCGAGGGCCGGGTGCTGATTTACCTGCACAAAGAGCAGATGCTCGACGAGGTCGAGCAGCGTTACCCGGCTCGCCATTACGTTATGGTTGACGACAAGCTGCGCATTCTGGCGGCGATGAAAAAGGTCTGGGGAGGGCGTCTGACAACCGTCTTTCCGCGCCAGGGCCACTACGCGCTCGACCCCGCCAACAGCGCCGCCTATCCGCCGGCTGACATCACGATCGAGCGCATCGGCGACCTGATCGATGTCGATTTCTCCGCTTTGCCCGGCACCCCCCGAGCCGGCCGCACGCAACAGGAGGCACCATGAAAGCCACGCAACAACTGCACGATTCCGCGGAGCAAACATGACCTTTCCAGAGACAGCATCATCCCGGTGGGCGGCGACGGAAGGGCTGCCGTTCCCCCTGGGCCCGACCAGGGTAGAAACAGAGGACGCCTGCAACTTCGCGCTGTACTCGAAGCATGCGCAGAGCGTGACGTTGCTGCTCTACGCCGAGGGCGACATCGTCAATCCGGTATTGGCCTATCGCTTCGATTACCTCAAGAACAAAACGGGCAGGGTCTGGCATTGCCGTATCCCCTTGGTGTCGATGCGGGGCGCGTCTTACTACGCGTATAGCGTCGATGGACCCACGCCCAATGGCCGGTTCGAGTGGCACGGGTTCGATCGCGACAAAATCCTGCTCGACCCCTATGCAAAGTCTGTGTTCTTTCCGCCGGCCTTCGACCGGCTCGCTGCCGCCCGGCCTGGGTCGAACGCGGGCAACGCGCCCCTGGGTGTACTGACCGGCGACAGCGAGCGCTTCGACTGGCAAGGCGACCATCGCCCCCGGCACGAGGCCGATACCTTCATCTACGAGCTGCACGTCGGAGGATTCACCAGGAACCCCAACTCCGGCGTCAGGGACGCAGCGCGCGGCACGTTTGCGGGCTTGACCGAGAAAATCCCGTACCTGAAGGATCTCGGTGTCACCGTGGTGGAGTTGATGCCGGTGTTCCAGTACGACCCGTCCGACGGCAACTACTGGGGCTACATGCCGCTGAACTTCTTCTCCCCCCACCATGGCTATGTCAGCGACCACACGGTCAAGGCACAACACAACGAGGTACGCGACATGATCAAGGCGCTGCACCAGGCGGATATCGAGGTGGTGCTCGACGTTGTCTACAACCATACGGGCGAGGGCGATCACACGGGCCCGGTCTATAGCTACAAGGGGATCGACAACAGCACCTACTATCTGATGGCGGACCGTTCGGACGCGCCCTACGAGAATTTCTCCGGCACCGGCAACACGCTCAATACGGCGAACCGCGCCGTGCGCAAGATGATCATGGATAGCGCTCGCCATTGGGCGCGCGAAATGCACGTCGACGGATTTCGCTTCGACCTCGCTTCCCTCTTTACCCGAAACCCGGACGGCTCGGTCAATGCCAACGACGTGCCGCTGCTCAGCGATATGGCGTCCGACCCGGATCTGGCGCACCTGCGTCTGATCGCCGAACCCTGGGACGCCGCCGGCGTGTATCAACTGGGCCGGGCCTTTCCGGGAATCATGGCGTGCCAGTGGAACGGCCGATACCGGGACGATCTGCGCCGCTTCGTCAAGGGCGATCCCGGCATGGTGCCGGCCCTGATGCGTCGCCTGTACGGCAGCGACGATCTGTTCCCCGACGATCGGATGAACGCCTATCACGCCCATCAGAGCGTCAATCACATCACCTCGCACGACGGATTCACCCTCTACGATCTCGTGGCCTACAACCAGAAGCGGAACTGGGCGAACGGCCACGGCAACACGGA
>JAGFJP010000026.1 GCA_024102665.1 Thiogranum sp.
GTGACCGCCGTATTCGTGCACGATCCCGTGCACCATCGCCAGCCCCATGCCGCTGCCCTGACCGGGCGCCTTGGTGGAAAAGAAGGGTTCGAACATGCGCTCCTGGATGTCCGGCGCTATCCCGGGACCCGTGTCGCTGACCGCAAGTTCGATATACTGTCCCGCGACCGGCTGGCGGCAGGAGATACACACGCAGTCCGCGCAGTGCGCCGGGTGCAGGGCGATGGTCACCGTGCCCTGCCCCTGCATGGCGTCGCGGGCGTTGATGCAGAGGTTCATCAGCACCTGCTCGATGTGCAGGGGGTCGACCATGGCGGCCGGCGTTCCCGGATCGAGTTCGGTGACGATCTCCACGCTCGACGACAGCGTGGAGGCAATGAGGTTGACCCACTCCTTGATCAAGGAGGCCAGCGGCACCGGGCGCGGTTCGCCGCGCTGCCCGCGGCTGAAGGTGAGCATTTGCTGTATCAGGTCGCGCGCGCGCTGCCCGGAACGGCCGATGCGGTCCAGGTACTTCGCGAGTTTTTCGTCATTGCGGCCTTGCGTGTGCTCTTCGGCGAGCGCGACGTAACCCATCATCGCGGTGAGAATGTTGTTGAAGTCGTGCGCGATACCGCCGGTGAGCTGACCGATGGCTTCCATTTTCTGCGCCTGGCGCAACTGCGCTTCCAGCTGCCGACGCTGCTGTTCGGCCTTCTGCCGTTCCGCGATGTCACGCAGGTAGCCGATAAAGATTTCGCCGTCGCCGCCCTGCGCCACGGCGATGGCCAGTTCGGCGGGAAATTCGCTGCCGTCGGCGCGCATCGCGGTGACTTCGATGCGTCGTCCCAGGTACGCACCCGCGCCGGTTTCGAGAAACGTCGACATGCCCGCCTCGTGACTGGCGCGAAAACGTTCCGGGATGATGAGTTCCGCCAGGCGCCGCCCGAGGATATCGGCTTTGCGAAAACCGAAGCAGCGCTCGGCGGCGGGATTGAACTCGATCACCCTGCCGTCGCGGTCCATGGCGATAATGCAGTCGAGGGCCGCCTCCACCGTGGCGCGCAGCCGGTCCTCGCTCTTGCCGCGCGCGCTGTCGGCGTTAAGACGTTCCAGCTCCACCGCGGCGCGCACCGAGAATATTTTCAGCAGGTTCTCGATCAGCGGCAGGTCGCACAGCGGTTTGCGATCGGCGATCGCCATCAGTCCCAGCACCTTGCCGTGACAATCGAACAACGGAATGCCCGCGTAGCCTTCGGTCTGCAGTTGCCTGATATGCGGATCGGCGAACAGATCCATCACCCGTTCCGGGTAACAGCGGAAACGCTGACCGATGACATTGGCGCAGGGCGTGTCCTGCAGGTTGTAGGTGAAACCGTCGTCGAAGCGACGGAAGAAATAACCGGCGATGACCTTGACGGTATCGGGAGCGTTGATTTCGTCTTCCAGGATTCCGATAAAGGCATGGTCAACGTCCAGCGCCAGCGCGATGTGACGCACCAGTTCGCGAAACACATTGTCACCGCGCTCGGCGGCGACGCCGGCGGCCGCGAGGTGCAGGCATTCGCGCGCGTCCGGGGTTGCGGTTTGCGGTGTGCTCATCTCTGTGCTCATAGGCCGGCGGCTCTTCGCTGCTGTCGTCGCTGGAACGCGTACCCCAAGTCTATCCCGAACCACGCCGGAATCCGCGCCCTGTTACACAACAGAAACAATTGAAACGCGCCGGAAACAGCGCGCCTTTCAGGTCGATCCCCCGGGCGCGCGGACCGCGAACATATAACCCATGCCACGTACCGTTTTCAGCACCGTGGGGTGAGCGGGATCGGGTTCGATCTTGCGTCGCAGGCGCGCGATGCGGATGTCGATGCTGCGATCGTAGGGGTCCCAGTCGCGCTGCTGGGTGAGGTTCAGCAGCTGGTCGCGCGACAGCGGACGGTTGGGCCGTTCGGCGAACACTTTCAGTAATCCGAATTCCATGGCGGTAACCGGAATCTCGCAACCGTCGCTGTCCAGCAGGCGGCAGCTTTCGAGATCCAGCATGCCGACGCCGAACGGCACCAGCCTCAAAGGCTGTGCGTCGGGTCCGCGCGCCGCATCCCCGGTCGCGGCGGGACGCGCATAGCGGCGCAGGACGCTTTTCACGCGGGCGTGAAGTTCGCGCGGATCGAAAGGCTTTGCCACGTAATCATCGGCGCCGACTTCCAGCCCGATAATGCGGTCCAGCGTCTCGCCGGCGCCCGATACCATGATAATGCCGACATCGAAATGCTCGCGCACGTGACGCGCCAGGCTCAGGCCGTCTTCCCCGGGCAGGCCGACGTCGAGCAGCACGACGTCCGGCACCGCTTCCGCCAGCGCCGCGCGCAGCGCATCGCCGCTGGCGACTGCGGTGACACGGTAGCCCTGGCCTTCGAAATAATCGGTCAGCAGCTCGCGCACATCCGGGTCGTCGTCCAGCACCAGAAGACTGCTTTGCTCTGTCATCGATGAAGTCTCGCGCCTCCGCCAAACAGCGGGGCCAGCTCTTATTATAGGGCGCCACAGTAGCCTTTTTTGCGGTTCAAATCAAAGCAGCCCGGCCCGCGGCAAGGCGGGCGCGCCCGACATGGCGGGATCAGTGCGCGGAACCGGCAACGGCCGCGGGCCGCGATGCCAGCTGGTAGACGCGCGCGTAACGCTCCCACCAGTAGTATTCGAACGTGTGATAGCGACCCTGGATATCCCTGGACCGCTTCCACTCCTGCAACGCCTGAACCTGTAGCTGCGTGGATGTCATGGCACACCTCCGTCCTGTCAATGCTCCTTTACCGGGGTCTTCAGTCGAGGGGGAGCAAAGTGCTCGTCCCCCGTCATGGGCAACAATCTACGACGCCGCTGTTTCTGTCTCATGTCCGCAACCGGCAGCTTTGTAATTGCTTTGTTTCAGCAGGGTTTCAGCCTCGACCATTGCGAATTTTCAATGAGCTGGTGCGGCTGCGGTGATTGAATTCGACGACAAGCGGGCCGTTCCATCTTCGGCCCCGATTTCCCCGCGGGAAGGAGGAGATTAGCGATGCGCAAATCACTGGATGTTTACGACCAGCTGCGCGAGCTGCTGGTGGACAACGGCGCGACGCCCGAGGACATGGAACGCTTCGACACCGTGGTGTCACGGCGCCGCTTCTTTACGCATATCGGGCGCGGCGGCGCGGCACTGGCGCTGCTCGGTTTCGGTGCCGGCACCGAGGTGGCGCTCAAGGGTCTGTTCGGGCGCGGCATGATTCCCGCGGCGTGGGCCGCGGAAGCCGAACAGGCCGCCGGGATTGAAGGCAAGCCCGGCATGATCGTGCACAATCATCGCCCCGTGAACGGCGAGTTCCCGCCGCATCTGCTCAACGATG
>JAGFJP010000029.1 GCA_024102665.1 Thiogranum sp.
TCCGCGACGCCCACATCCGCATAGCTGCGGCTGTAGATAAGGTCGCGGGCGCTGGCGATGATGCGCTGACGGGTACCGGATTCGGTAATCATGGGCGGAGTGTAGTAGACCGAGCGGTCAATTGCAAGGCATTGGTTGTTGTGTTCCCTGGCCCTGCGTACCGGGCGCTGCGCGATTTGAGCCGTTTCGCGGTTTGCGCTTTGTCGATGATCCGCGGTGGCATCGGTTCCCGTTGATTGCCTGCCATGTCAGCCATCATCTCGCGGCCAGTGCCCCGGGTTGCTTCGACAGACCGTCAATGACGGCTTCTATACCTTCGGCGCTGATCCGTTCTGCCAGCACAGTGCGGTAATTGATGGCCATGCTGACGCCTTCGATGGCGACATCGTAGACTTTCCATGCGCCGTTCGATTCATACAGCCGGTAATCGACGCTGACGGGCGGATTGCCCGCCGTTTGCACGCGTGTCGCCACGGTAACCCGGCCGGCGTTCCTGTCCTCTTGCACACCCAGGTAGTCGATGGCCAGCCCGGACGTGTTTGCCAGTGCCGCCGAGTAGGTTTTCAGGACCAGATGCGTCATGCCTTGTTCGAAGCGCGCTTGTTGCGCGGCTGACAGGGTTCGCCAGTGCTTGCCCAGTACCAGTTTCGAGAACAGGGTGAAATCGACATGCGGCGCGACAATTTCCTGGACCAGGTTTTCCATGTCGTCCGGGCTTCGCTCTCCGGAAATGCGTTCAAGCAAGGTTTCCGCCTGCTGGCGAATCACCTGTTCCGGGGCGGGGCCGGCGCCGGCGCCGGTCGTCCACAGCAACATCAGCACCAGCAATGACAGGGCATGCACAAGACCTGGTCCGAAAGGACCTGGCAGGGCGAACGCTGCGGGATCATTCTCTGGGCGCGCGTCCCGGGCGGTATTGCTGATCATGGCGACATTCCTTCTCATAAATTAGACCGGTCGGGCAAGTTTTCGGAGAAAACTCGGCAACTCGGGTGCGGACGATGGATCCACCGGTTTCAGCCACGCCTCCGTCTGCATAGCTGCGGCTGAGATTACCCAGGGGGCGCTCGCAATCACGCGCTGACGGGTGCCGGATCCGGTGACCGTGGTCGGAGTATAGTAGACCGATCGGTCAATTGCAAGAAAGTGCTTGTGGACCTCCGCTCGGCGGGAGCAATCCTATATATCCCGTGCATCAACACCTGCGCCGGAGTAGGCTCCAGCCGCACGCGCTTCGGCGTGCCCCAGTCAGGAGCAATCCCGCGTGCAAGGCATCAGTGACATCAGGATCGTGGGGATCGATGCAAAACGGCCTCCCCGAGTACGCAAGGAACCTTATATCGATCTCTTCTTCGAGCTTTCCCATCAGGCTCCCGGCAGCTGGTGCGAAGCGTTCAACAGGCTCACGGACAAGTCCGATCCGGCGATCAGGATCGACAAGAACGAAGGCCTCTTCATCGATACCTATGTGCGCGACATGAACCAGATCCAGGCACACCTGGACAAGATCATGAAAACGGTCACCGCCTGCAACGAGCAGTACATCGAAAGCATCCGGCAGAGCACGCTGGCCGCGGCCGGCGCAAACGCTTCTCTCGCGGGCGACGGCGGTGAACAGGGTAAGCTGAATACCATTATCGCCGCGTTGCGATTCGATGATTGACAGCTGACGAATTCCGGCGGAATTGTGCAGGCTTGCATCCGTAAAGGCAGCGTTGCCGCGGATTCCTGAAGGTTGTATATGACGCCTGAACGATTGGAGTATCAGTCATGAACAGAGATAAAAAAATCGCTGTCGTCACCGGTGCCAACCGCGGCCTCGGTCTGGAAACCTGCCGGCAGCTGGCGCAATCGGGTCTGAAGGTGATTCTGACCAGCCGCGATCCCGACAAGGGCCGCAAAGCAAGCGATGAACTGCGCAAGCAGGGTCTGGATGTGACCTTTCATCCCC
>JAGFJP010000036.1 GCA_024102665.1 Thiogranum sp.
CCCGCCTCGTCAACCACCACCCACGGATGCGTCAAACCTGAATTGAAGTTCTCGGTGATGGGTGTGAAACCGCCGCCGTCCGACTCCGTTACCGCATCCAGACCCAGATCAAAACTCAGGTCCGAGCTGTCGACACTGCCCTGGTGCACTTCCACCGCGATGACGTTGCTGCCCGTGACCAGCAGCGCCGGGTCCACGCTGAAGCTGTACCAGGTCTGTTCTTCCGGGTTACCGATCGCCGTTGCTGCCAGCGTCGTGTAGCTGATGGTGCCGCCCGGCATGTTCGAGCGCACCACCTCGGTGCCGTTCAGATACACCACCGCGCCGTCATCGCGCAACAGATTGACCGTCAGACCCAGGACCCGTGTGGCGTCCTCGATGTCAAAACTGCGCCGGAACCAGGTGGTAATGTACTTGTTGTTCGCATCCGGACCGAAGCTGACAACCGTCGCCTCGTCGCCATCGCCGTAACCCAGTTGCGCCGCACCGCTGGCCCAGCCGCTGTCATCGAAACCCGGCGACCGCCATGCCGTGCCCTGGTCACTGCCGTTGTCGAGGTACTTCCAGGCGGCGCCTTGCTGGATAATACTGATGTTGACGTTGACAGGTTGCGAGAAGGTGCTCGCGCTGATACTCGCCGGCGCCGATTCATTCGCCGGTACAGCGTCATCGAAAGCGGTGACGCCATAGCTGTAAAAGGTGTTCGCCGTCAAACCGGTGTCCGACCAGGATGTCCCCGTCACTGTCGCAACCGGCGTCGGCACGCCAACGCGGTAGATGTTATACCCGGCCACGGTGCCACCGCCGTTGTCGCTCGATGCCGTCCACTCGAGGTCGATGCGGGTGTCGCTGACCGGCGTAGCGGACAGGCCGGTCGGGGTGTCGGGCGCCACCTCGTCTGCAGCACCGGTAGTCGCCATCACCGCCGACGATTGCGCCGACTCGTTCGGCGGCACCGCTGTATCGAATGCACTTACCGTATAGCTGTAGGCGGTCTCGGCAGTCAGGCCCATGTCCGAGTAGCTGGTCTCCGTCACCGTCGCAATCGGCGTGCCGCCACCATCACGGTAAATGTTGTAGCCTGCAACCGTCCCGCCGGCGTTGTGCACTGACGCCACCCAGGTCAGGTCAATCTGGCTGTCGCTGACCGCTGTGGCACTTAAGTCGGTTGGAGGTTCCGGCCCGATTTGCACCGCAGGGAGCGTGACCAGTCCTTGCAAGGCACGCATGAGCAGCAGGTAGTCTGCTGCGTTGAGGACACCATCCGGACTGCCCAGGGGGGCGACGTCCGCGACAAGAAGGTCCGTTGCAGTCGGTGTAATCTCACCGAGGATCATGCGCTGCAAAACGACCAGGTCGCCCGCGTTGAGGACGCCGTTGCGCGCTCCGTAGGGTGCATTGTCGCCGGCAGGTATAGCGGAAGCGGAAAGCGGGCCGGAAAAACTCGCGCAAAGCATCACCAGCACCAATACCAGTGAAAAACCACGATGCGATAAGCCCTGCCCGATCATTACGTCACGACCTGCGAAACTACTGCCCTGCTGCGTTTACCTGTTAAATCCACTCTGTCATTGCCAGCCTGGAGCGGCCACTGCGCACGCAACGACGCCCTCAATCGATCTCGCCGACGATGCGGTAGCGGGCCTGGCCGCTGCGGGGATCGCTGACCGAGTCGACGATAAGGCGTGTCTCCAGCGTGCTGCCGTCGTCCATCAGCAACTGCGCATCGACCGCGATCCTGCCGTCGGCCAG
>JAGFJP010000068.1 GCA_024102665.1 Thiogranum sp.
CCCATATGTCCGAGTGGATTGGCGCCGATGTCGTAAAAGGCGATGGCGACGTAGCTTTGCATTCCCTGTTCCCGCAACCAGGTGTCTTTCGGGAAACGACGCTGCACATCGCGCCGCACGACAACCAGCTGCTCTTCGAACACGCGCTCGCAGGGCGTGCCTTCGATGGCGTATTCGAACGCATCCCTGAATGCGCCGTCCTGCCACATTGCGACAATGCGCAAGCGCCTGGGATCGGGGGCGATGACCCGGGCGATAAAAGCCATCCTGAGCTGCAGAACCTCGGCAAGTTCGCGCACCAGCAATTGCAGAAAATCGTCTCCGGACTTGCGCGCCGTGCTGTGCAGGATGATTTCCATGAGTCGCGCCAGGCTCTGCTGTCCGGAGATGTCCCGCGCCAGCGCCAGGATGCGGGGTTCGTCGTTGACTTCAAAACGACGGCTGTGCACCTCCACAGGGAATTCACTGCCATCCTTGCGCCGGTTGATGCCGGCAAGAATGACGTGCTTGCCCGGCACCATGGCGTGCCAGTCTTCCAGCAGCTTGTCGTAGCCGACAGCCTGTTCAATTTCGCGGATATTGAGCGCGAGCAACTCTTCCCGGGTATAGCCCAGTTCCTCGCAGGTGCCGGGACTGACATCGAGAATGCGACCCTGGAGATCGTGCACATAAAAGCAGTCCGGCGATTGCTCGACCAGCATGCGGAAGCGCGCTTCGCTCTGCTCGATCTGCTCCTCGAGCCGCGCGCGCTCGGTAATGTCCTGCGCGATGCCATACATCGCCGTGACCTGGCCCTGCGCATCGACTTTCGAAATATAGCCTCTGTCCAGCACAGTTCTTGTTGCGCCATCCGGGCGCACAATCCGGTATTCGGTTACAAACGGCCGTTTCTGCGTGAAGGTTGCGTCGAGGGCTTTTGCAACGACCGGACGGCTGTCCGGATGGATCGTTTCGAGGAAGCGGTCGAGGGTCGCGGGATAGTCTTCAAGGGTACACCCGAAAATGGCACACAGCGTGTCGTCCCATGTCATCCGGCCGGATTCGCCGTCCCATTCCCAGGTTCCGAGCTGCGCGAGGGTCTGGGCGCGGCGCAACTGCTGGTATCGGTCCTGTTGACGCGCCTGTTCGTCGCCGACGTCGGCTGCCGACGGCGCGGGTTCGGAAACCGGGTGGACCAACGCAACAATCGCCACGCCGGTCGCCAGCTCAAAGCGCTGGGAGGTACCGCTGACCAGCACCGTCGAGCCGTTCTTGCGCCGATGAAAAGCATCGAACCGATAGGCACGCCCCGGTGCCAGACTGTCCCAGCGTTTCCTGAGTTCGACCAGCGAGAAGCGCTGTTCAATGTCGGCGACATTCAGCGCAAGCAGCTCGTTGCGCGAATAGCCCAGTTCATTGCAGGCCGCAGCGTTGACGTCGAGAATATGGCCATCGGTGTCGTGCAGAAAATAGCCGTCTGCCGTATGCGTAAGAAAGTTGCGCAACAGATCGTTACATTGTTCCGGCGAGGGTCCGCTGGCACCCGATCCTCTGGTGTTACCGCCCACTGATGAACTCCACTGCAGTGTGGATCGGATGTCCGTCCCGCGGCGCAAAGCGCTTTCCGGCTTCCGGCGGGCTATCGAACCGTCAGATCAAAGTATCGACCCGCCTGCCTGGATGTCAAACTTCGCACATAAAACCTTCAGAAAATGTTTTAACCGGACGTAATAACAGGGTATTCTTCGGGACAAATTTTGGATTCACGACTGACCAGCGGTGTGTTGTCTATGAAAAATACCCTCCTGATCTGCTTCCTGTCGCTGTTTGCGCTGCCGGGGAGCGGCGTTGCCGAGCAAAAACGTCTTCACCTGGCGACCCTGGACAGCAGTGATGCGCCGGAGTCCGCCGTCGCTGCGCGGCTCTGGGAGGATCTGAATCCGGAACATCTGAAACTGCGTTCGGAGTCGGCGCTGGTCATGGACCGATCCGGGAATGTGGTATACGCCAAGCACGAGGACGAGCCTCGCCCTATTGCATCGATCACCAAGCTGATGACCGCAATGGTGATTCTGGACAGCTCGCTGTCGCTGCAGGAGCCCGTGACCATCACCCGCGAAGACCGTGATCTGATCAAGCTCACGGGATCACGTCTCAGCTATGGCGCGACCCTGAGCCGCGAACAGCTGCTGCGTCTGGCGTTAATGGCCTCCGAAAACCGTGCCGCCCACGCTCTGGCCCGCACCTGGCCCGGAGGCGAAAGCGAATTCGTCGCCACCATGAACCGCAAGGCCGCGGCGCTGGGCATGCGTCACAGCCGCTTTACCGATCCGGCAGGTCTGAGCCCGGGCAATGTCGCTTCGGCAAAGGATGTTGCAACCATGGTGCGCGCCGCCCGCGCCTATCCCCTGATCCGCGAGGCGAGCACCACGCGCGTCACCAGCGTGTTCCCGCACAAGGGGCGCGGCGAACTGCGTTTCGGCAACACGAACCCGTTGCTCGCCAACACATCCTGGTCAATCAAGCTGAGCAAAACCGGCTATATCAATGAAGCCGGTCGCTGCCTCGCCATGCAGGCCGAAATCGGCGATCAGCCCTTGACGATCGTGTTGCTGAATGCCTTCGGCAAACTCACTCCCTACGGCGACTCCAATCGTATCCGCAAGTGGATAGAGACAGGTATCGAAGGCTGATCTCCGTCGCGCCAAGGGGCAGTCCTACACAAGGAGCTTGCGCCGCACCAGCACCACTGCGAAATAGTAGCTGATCACGGCATACAGCATCAGCACCGTCAGATGCAGCAGCGGTTGGGTCAGCTCGGCTCCTGCAACCAGTGCCCTGGTGAGGATGACCGCGTGGGTCAGGGGCAGAATCTGGACGGCGCCCTGCATGGCCTCCGGCAGGGTTTCGACGGGATAGAACACGCCGCACAGGATGAACATCGGCGTGACTACCAGCACAAAGTAGTAGTTGAAAAAGTCGTAGTTGGACGCCAGCGAACTCATGATCATGGCGGGACCCGCGAAGCACAGCCCGATCAGGAACACCACCGGTATCACCCATAGCGCCTGCCAGCTGTCGACCACGCCCAGCAGCGTCGCAACCGCGAGTATGGCAACGCCACTGAACAGACTCTTGGTCGCGCACCAGAGCATTTCGCCGGCCAGGATATCGTCGACTTCGAGCGGTGTTGCCAGAATCGCTTCATAGGTCTTTTGCGGCACCATGCGCGTGAACACGGAGTACATGCCTTCGAAGCTCGCCGTTGTCATGGCCGATGAGGCGATAATGCCGGAGGCAAGAAAAGCCAGGTAGGACATGCCGGACATTTCACCGACGAAATGCCCCAACCCGAAGCCCAGACCGAGAAGGTAAAGCGCAGGCTCACCGAAATTCATCAGGATCGCCGGTATCAGCAATTTGCGCCACACCAGGATGTTGCGTCGCCAGACTGCAACGGAACCCGCCCGCAATCGCGGAAGTCGCCAGAAGTTCATCAGTCGCGCAGCTCGCGGCCGGTCAGCCGCAGGAACACGTCCTCCAGGCCGGCGGGACGATGAATGAATTTCAGCTCGTGCTGGTTCTTGAGCGCCTCGATCAGAGGGCCGGCCTGCTTCGTATAACAGTAAAGGCTGCTGCCCATACGCTCCAGGCGGCACCCTCTTGTCTCGGCAAGCTGTTCAAACGCGGTACCCTTTGCACCACGCAATTCGAGCACTTCCGGCTCCACATGCTGCTCGATCAGATCACGCGGCGAACCCTGCGCCAGAATATTCCCGTGATCCATGATGACCAGTTCATCGCACAGGCGCTCGGCCTCTTCCATGTAGTGCGTGGTCAGCAGCAGGGTCTTGCCGCTGGCCTTGAGTTCGCTCAAGCGGCCCCAGATCACGTGACGGGCCTGTGGATCGAGGCCGGTGGTCGGTTCGTCCAGCACTACCAGTTCGGGCGCATTGATCAATGCCCGGGCGATGGTCAGACGCCGTTGCATACCGCCCGACAGGGTGTCGGTCTTTGCCTTGCGCCGATCCGTCAACGAGACGAAATCCAGCAGACTCTCGATGCGCCTGGTCACCTGTTCGCCCGACAGTCCGAAAAACGATGCGTAAACGCGCAGGTTCTCCTCGACCGTAAAGTCCGGATCCAGGTTGTCGGCCTGTGGCACAATGCCCACGCGGCAACGAATCCGCGACGCATGTTCCATGACGGGCAAACCGAACACCGAAAGTGTTCCCCCGCTGAGCGGCGTCAGCCCCATGGTCATACGCAGGGTGGTGGTTTTTCCGGCCCCGTTGGGTCCGACAAAGCCGAAACACCTGCCAGGATAGATTTCGAAATCGATGCCGTTGACGGCCCTGCGTTCGGCGAAGGCCTTGGTGAGTCCGCGGGCGCGAATGACCGGCGTATCAACGGCTGTATGCTGGCCTGCTGCAATATCCATAGGGCCGGCATTGTAACGTCAAAACCCGAAATCCGAGAACAGAACAGCACGCCCCAAAGTGTTCCAGCCGCGGGTTCCGGCCCGGCGGGCCCCCGGTTCCGGGAAGCCGCAATCCGCCCGTTATAAGTAGAGTTTTCGTCAATTCGGTCTACGCTATGGGTAAGACAACCGTCGTAAAACGCTAAGGAGATATCGCCATGAGGAGACTCTATTTTCTGCTGCCTGACCTGGATGTCACCCATACCGTCGTTGACGAACTGTTGCTGGCTCGAGTCGACGAACGCCACATCCATATCATCGCAAAGGAAGGCACACCGCTTGGGGATCTCCCGGAAGCCACACTGGTTCAGAAAAGTGATTTCGTGCCGGCCATGGAACGCGGTATCGCCATGGGCGGTGCCACCGGCGTCGTGGCCGGGCTGGCTGCGCTCGCGTTCCCGGGCGTCGTCATCGGCGGCGGCGCGTTGCTGGCAATGGGTCTGGCCGGCGCAGGTATGGGCGCGTGGCTGGGCGGCATGATCGGCATGGACGTGGAGAACACCCACATCAGGCAATTCGAGAATGCCGTTAAGTCCGGTGAAATACTGGTGCTGGTCGACGTGCCCAAGGATCGCGCGAAAAGCATCCAGGAACTCATCAAGAAGCATCACCCCGACGCCGAGTTCGAGGGCACCGAACCCACCATTCCCGCGTTCCCCTAGCCTGAATGATACCGGTGACGCGAAATCAGCCAGCGTATTCGCTGTCACCGGTAGATGTTTGCGATTTCCCCCGGCCGCGGCCGCGATAATCACATCCGGCTCCAATCGCACCCTGTTCGCAGCCCGAACCGGTTTTAGCGCCGGAAGCGGCGGATAACCACGCTGTCTCGCCGACTTTCGTCGTCGATTCTTACAATTTCTATCCCAAGATCAAAAAACTGTCGACTTCTAACTGACTGTTTTCCGGTTTTTTCTTAAATCACCCGTCGGCTTGTATTACATACTTGTAAGACCCCCAGGTGGATTCCCGCACTAACCTGCTAATTCCCCGAACAAATCCTGTTCTGGCTCGATTCCTGCGTTGTATATGCCTGCAACCGGCGAATGCCGGAGCCCCTGAAACCATAAGAAATCCGGAGGCACGATGATGAAGCTCATAAAATCCGATGCTGCAATCATTGCTATCCTGACCTTGCTGTTGTTTGTGTTCGTGAAATTCCAGGACGTTTCGGCAGCCACTGCTGGCGACGGTCAACAGGCTTCGCCGACAGCTGCGGCTGCGTTTCCCGCTGCAGCTCGCGGGACACAGCGCTAGTTTCGCCGGAAACCTCGCGCCATGCGGTGCACCCGGTGCGGCTATCGCGGCAAGCCGCGACCGGAACCTCTCTGGCTCCTCCTCGTGACTGTCGGGATCTGGATCGTTCCCCTGGCTTTTCTCGCGTTCGGTTACTGGCCGTTTCTGCTGCTGCCTGCGATCGCCGTCACTGTCTGGGCGGTGTTCGCCATCCATCTGCAGTGTCCGGCGTGCGGCGCGCCGCGCGGCGCGAAAAACTCCGCCTCCCGTACTCGCTAAAGTTATCTTTCCCGTCGCCGAAATCCGGGGCTCCACGCTTCGTGGAAACCAGCAGGAACGCGGTACCCTAGTAGGTTAATTGGGCTGAAGTCGCACCTGGTCCCCGGATCAGGAGTATCAAGGGAAGCGACACAACGGGAGGCCTTTGCTATGGCGTGTTCACACGTAAAAAACTGCGAGTTGTTCGTGCAATTCGCGCTCAACCCGGCACTGGATATCTGGAAAGAACATTACTGCGAAGGGGATTTCAAGTCCTGCTCGCGCTTCCAGCAGTCAAAATCCGGTCGTCAAATTCCACTGACCTTGCTTCCAAACGGCACCGTTATCACGGTGGGCGGCAACGAGTCCGTCTGCGGTTCAACTGCTGTCTTCAACGCCATTCTCAAGAAACGCACACGAATGGTGAGTTCTCTGTTGAAGGTCGGCGTCGATATCAACGCCCGGAATATCGACGGGATAACGCCGCTGATGGCAGCGGCGGAATACGGCACCGTCGACATCGTAAAGATCCTGCTCAGCCACGGCGCCGACGTCCATGCGGAGAACATGTATGGCGAAACGGCGCTGGCCATCGCTGAAAAGAAAGGCCACATGGAGATCGCCGGTATTCTTGCCAAACGCACCGGCGCGACAGCGCTGAAAACCGGCACCTGAGACACTGCAACAGGATGGATCCTTTCATGATTGATTATTTACCCTGGTGGATCGGGGCCCTGGCCCTGTCAAGCATCGTTATCGGCTTCTGGCTGAGCATCGGCCGCCCTCTTGGTGTTTCCGGCAGCTGGGCGCGCATCGTCATGTGGAAAGAAGACAAGACTATCGAGCAGGCGGAAGCCCCGTTTCGCGCCAACCCGGAAATGCTCAAGGACGCGCTGATGAAAGCCACGATTCAGCACTTCGGCGAGGCAGCCGTTTACGCTGCGCTTTCCCGGCGCGGCGGCAAACCGGTCGCAGCACCCGCCGACCATCCCGCGAGCATGGAGATCAAGGCCACCTGGACCATGCACGCCGCATTCCTGGCAATGCTTGCAGCCGGCGGCCTGGCCGCAAGCCTGATGCATGGCCCTGTCGAACTGCGTTTCAATCTCGACGAACTGCATGCGCAGATGTTCGGCTCGGGAATCGGCTATCTGATGACCTTGTTCGTAGGTGGCGCAATGGTCGGATTCGGCACCCAGCTGGGCGGAGGTTGCACCAGCGGACACGGTCTGAGTGGTTGTTCGCGGCTGGTCCCCGCCAGCCTCATCGCGACTGCGTCGTTTTTCGGAACGGCGGTTGCAGTTTCCCTGTTGATCCATTTCTTCGGAGGTGCGTGACATGCATCCGAAAACAAAACTGCATCTACTGTACGGAGCCTTCGGCCTGATGATGGGCGTCACGCTGAGCCTGGTCGGATTCACGGATTTCAGTGAAGTGCACAAGATGTTCATTTTCGCGGATTTCCGCCTGCTGTGCCTGTTTGCCACAACAGTCGGTATCACCATGCTCGGGTTCGCAATCGTCGCGCGCAAATCCAGCATTCCGAAAAAGACCTTCAACAGGGGCACGATTCCCGGCAGCGTATTGTTCGGCGCAGGCTGGGCGATTACCGGAGCCTGTCCGAGCATTGCGCTGGTACAGATCGGCGAAGGCAAACTGGTGGCGCTGTTTACGGTGCTGGGCATCCTTTTCGGCGTATGGATTTACCGCAAGCTCGCCGCCGGGGGCCTGCAACTCGACACCGGGGTTTGCGGGGAAAACTGATACCGGCAAGCCTGCATTTCTCACCGCCGTGCGTAGCGAGGCGGTGAGAAATGCAGGCTAGTGTTGCCAGACCGCGAATCCCTGGTCGCGCAACCAGTCCGCCAGCGCCGCTTCTTTTTCCTCGTCGCTCAGACCTGATTCGTCGAAACCGTCTATAAGGTCGAGCGCCAGTTCCACACCATATCGCCTGGGGTACCTGCTGCTCTTGTACCCGGCCTTGTGCTGCCGGTATCGATCTCCGGGATCGTGAATCGTTATGCCGACATACACACAGGGCATGCCTTCCCTGTAACCCGGATTCGCCGCGCGGAACTCTCTGCACGACAATACATCGGGATGCAGGGTGATGACGTAAAGTTTGCGCGCGGCGCCGGTGGCGACAGCTTTTTTCGCTTTCGCTTTCCATTGCGCAATTGCCGGATCATCGATCTCGCATGACATCCGATCGCCGTTTTCCGCGTCGCCGTTCATTCCGCCAGGCAATCCAGAAACGTGTTGATGCTGCGGTTGATCTCTTCCTGAGTGCCCTCCGGCATCCCGGCCGCCAGTTCGTTGCAACGCCCGATCTGCTTCTGATCGGGCGGCTGCGCACGGTGATAGGCATACAGGGCATAGGTAAGCGCCCCGGTCACCAGGGTCAGATAAATGAACGTTTTCATCCCGCCTTTCATTACACTCCAGTCCAGCCGCCTGTTACGGCGTCAGCGCGTATCGCGGATTATTCCATAATCGAACGCGCACTGTCCTTCTGTCCACCGCTGCGCGGGGTTGATACAGCGTTACCCGGCACCTATATATTAAAGACAGGCTGACACGCGAGGAAAAATCATGGTTGCAGGCATTCTGTTGATAGTCGCGGGAATACTTCTGGTCATCTATCCACCGCTTTTGTCGATCATTGTCGCGATGTTTCTCATCGCGACCGGCATGGTTGCGATATCCATCGCACGCTATAACCGCAAATACCAGCGTCATTTCGACAATCCGACCGTGGAGTTCATCTTCCGGTACTGAACCTGTGCCGCCGCGAGACCTAAACGGCAGCGTGACTGTCTCTCCCGCTGCGATCAAGCGCCACCAGGACCGGGTTCGCGAATGCCGCCTTTGCCCGGACATGAGCGGCCCGCCGGTAACCGGGAACCCGGTGCTGTCACCTGTTCTGCTTCTCGGACAGGCCCCGGGCGCAAAAGAAATCCTGGTCAACAGGCCCTTTGCCTGGACGGCGGGGAAAACCCTGTTCAGCTGGTTCAGCCAGATCGGTCTCACGGAGGAACAGTTCCGTAACCGCGTTTATATCGCAGCAGTGTGCCGCTGTTATCCCGGCAAGAATCCGGCCGGCGGAGATCGTGTTCCGCGCCGGGACGAAATCGCCAATTGCAGCCGCTGGCTGCAAGACGAGCTGCGATTACTGAAACCGCAACTGGTGCTTCCGGCAGGAAAGCTGGCAATACAACAGTTCCTTGCGGCATCCAGGCTCGATGCAGTCGTCGGCACGCAGCACCGTATCGACCTCGGGACCTGTAGCCTGGACGTTATCCCCCTGCCGCACCCTTCCGGCGCGTCTCCCTGGCACCGCACCGAACCCGGCAAATCGCTGTTACTGCAAGCGCTGCAACTCATCGAGGCGCATCCCGCCTGGGCAAAAATCAGCCGTTGAATGCACCGGCGGCCCGCACAGGCCAGGATGACTCCAGCCTGGAACCGCGCACACAAAGTCTATAATCAGGAGACCACGGATGAGTTCCGGTTGCGCGTCCAACGCCCGCAGGGTGTGCGCAGCGAGTCATTCGTGCGAATAAGACTCATGGATACCCGGCTTGCGCCGGTATGACGCACTTTTCAAAGCGGCCTTGATCGCAGGGGATTGTTTCCCGCGCGGATCAAACTGGAGACGACGATGAAATCAGTTCTGAATGCATGTGTTATTCTCGGCGCGAGCCTGGCGGCTGGCGCGGGTTTCGCGGAGGACAAAACGGCGTTGGCCACATTCCAGGCGATGAAACCCGAAGTGGCGCTGAAACTGGCGCAGGCCACGCTCAAGTCATGCCGCGAAAGCGGCTACCAGGTCGCGGTGGCAGTTGTCGATCGTGCCGGCGTCCTGCAGGTTCTTATGCGCGATCAGCTGGCGGGATCGCACACGCCCGAGACGGCGCGACGCAAGGCCTGGACGGCCGCCAGTTTTCGCACGGATACCCTGGCATTGGCGGAAGAGACCCAGTCCGGCACGGCGCAGTCGGGGGTCCGTTTCGTCAGCGATGCCATGATGATCGGTGGCGGTATTCCGGTCAGCGTCGCCGGTTCCACGGTAGGTGCGGTCGGCGTATCCGGCGCCCCTGGCGGCGCTGAAGATCACAAGTGCGCCGCCGCCGGTATCGATGCCGTGGAAAGCGATCTGCTGTTCTAGCCCAGCGCCATTCCGGCTCCAGGTTTCGCTTCGCCGCGGTATCGCGCGATGAAGGATTTGTCGAAAGCCCGCGCTTATCTCATTAATCACATAATGTAAATTCTTTTTATCATTGTTTTTACAATATTTTTATCGATCGGCTCCCGTGCCGATTGGGCAAAGTGCAAACGGTAATCAAGCGCGAACCGGCGGTGCCTGACACGCAATCAGGATGGTTTTGCTTGAAGACGCCGGGCGGTCGTTCTAGATTTACGGGGTAAATTTTTTCAATACCCATAACAAAAATGTTTTGTGCACCCCGGAGGATGACTGCATGGCCGAATCGCCGCTCCATTCCGAGCATTCCACGACCGCCGGACCCGCCGGTCTGCCCTTTGTCGCCCCGAGTCGACCGCTGGCGCTCAAACGCCCCCTGAAATGGTTGAAACGCGGTTGGCGGGATTTTCGCCATGCGCCGGGCATCAGTATGTTGTACGGGGGATTCCTGGTGCTGCTGTGTTACATACTGGCGTTTTTCACGCTCAAGCTTGGTGGCTATATTCTGTTGCTGAGCCTGATGTCAGGGTTTGTGTTCATCGCACCGGTACTCGCAATCGGGCTGTATTCGATAAGTTGCCAGCTGCAATACGGTCTCACACCGCGCATCACCTATTGCCTGCGGGAAGGCCGGCGCCATCTTGCCGACGTGATGGTGTTCTCCGTTGTGCTGCTGGTGATATTCCTGTTATGGGCGCGCGCTGCATCGATGGTTCACGTGTTCTTCCCCATCGAAGCGCGGCCGGATCTCGCGGATCTGGCGCTGTTCCTTGCCATCGGTTCCGCCGTTGGGTCCGTGTTCGCCACCCTGGTTTTCTGTGCCAGCGCTTTTGCGCTGCCCATGATGCTGGATCGCAAGGTCGACACCATTACTGCAGTCCTGACCAGCGTCAACGCCGTGTTGCGCAACAAAGCGCCCATGGCGCTGTGGGCCTTGTTGATCGTGCTGGCGCTGGCGATCGGTTTCGCGACGGCATTTCTCGGTTTCGTGATACTCATGCCGGTGCTGGCTTACGCCACCTGGCACGGATACCTGGAAACCATCGACGCCGGGGCATGGCCGGAAAACCGGCTGGAGAGAATCGACACCTGACGCACCATGAAGTTTTCCTTCCCCTGGATAGCCTTCGGTCTGGGACTGGTGCTCAGCCTTGTTTTGCTGGGCGACATGCAGGGGGCCGGCAACGTCCGTAAACTGCCGCTGCTGGCAGCATTGCTGATGGCCGAGTTCGGCCTGCTGGCAACGGCAATCGCCGCCGTCCTCGGCGTTCGCGACCTGGTCACGCGTGGCATCCGGCAGCCGGTCGTCGTGCTGCTGGTTGCGGGCAACCTGCTGCTGGCCGCCTGGTTTCTGCGCACCGGCATCGCCCTGTGGCCCGGCCCGGCAGGCGCAGTCAGTTGAACTCCTCAGCGCGCTGACGTCTGCCAGCCGCACCGCGCAGCATGAAGCACACGTCGCGACGACATTGATTCCCATCGACGCTGACGCGCCTCAAAGGGTCGGCCGTGCGATGCCACTGATGTATCATGAGACGCTCGCGCAGTTTGCCGGCCGCCGAGAACACAGGTGCCGGCAACGTTGAAACATGGGCAACAAATGAAAAATCCCTGGAAAGACAGCATTTACCGCCAGCGGGAAGAGCTGGCGCGCATGCTTCGGGAACCGCTTGCGGAACTTGCCGCCCAGTGCGGCGCCGCGTGGGGCGATCGGGAAAAGCTCGATGAGATTCTGCTGCAGGGCTTTTCGGGAATTCCCTATTGCACCTACCTCTACGTGGTAGACACCGACGGCATCCAGATCTGCGACAACGTCAGTCGTGCCGGGCTGCTGCCCGAGCACTACGGTCGCGACCGTTCCCAGCGTCCCTACATGAAGGAAGCTGTGCCGTCCTGGGGATTCCTGCTGTCTGATGCCTATATCAGTCTGATTGCACAGCGCCCGTCGCTTACCGCGCTGCAGGTGATTCGCTCCGACGACAGCACGCTGGGGTATCTTGGCGCGGATTTCGACTTGCGTGATCTTCCCGTGACTTCGGAACTGTATGAAGAATCCGGCCACTGGCGGCAGATCAAGGGCGATCCGGCGATCCGCGGGACCGTGTTCCAGCAAACCCGCACCGAAAGCCCGATGGATCGTACCCTGCCGCTGACATTTACGATTCTGGAAGAACTCCTGACAGAACGCGGCGTGTTTCAGTGCCAGATTCATTTTTCCAGCAGCCAGGCCACCATCTGGGTCATCGACGACCCGTTCCGCTACCGCATACTGGACTCCGACGCCCTGTCGGATCCGGACATCTGCCTGGTCTATCCGCCGCGCCTGTATCCGGACGATGCGCTGATCCCCCAGGAGGATGTGGCCCGCATCCTGGAAACGTTACGCGCCCTGCGCATGGCCGATGAAACCATCTACCTGCGCACCGCCTCGATCAACATTTTCAACGGCATGATCAGTCTGACCTTCTCGTGCGACGGTTCGCATTACATGCGTTACGACGAATTTCTGCACAAGGATCTTTCCTTCTGGTTCGGAACCGCGGCCTGATCGCGCGGTGAACCCCGCACTGCATACAGCAACGCCCCGGTGTCGAACCTTCAGGTCAGGAAGCTCGCCCCATCGACTCCAGGGGCTGGCGGCGGTAACCGGTTCCTGTATTCCTGTTCGGCGTTGACCGAGGCGTTGGCGGATGACCTGACGATTGCCCGTTTGGCTGTGACGGATCATGTGACCGTCACCGTTTTGTGTCATCCATTCCGTGTTTAACTCTAGCAGGCCGCACGCGCATTTACAGGGCCAATCGCGCTGCCATTGACGCAGGTCAAATATTGGTGAAAATGCCGCGCTGTCGATTCACGTTCCGCCCTGTTCCGCGTCGCGCAAATCTTCCGGCTTGCATTTGTAGACTGCAAACGTCTGCGCGCCGTCGACGATGCCGGTGACCGGTACCACCGCATTGCCACCAAGCTGCACGGCGCTGTTGCGCGCCAGCGTGGCGAGTTCGGTGGCAACCTTGTCTTCGCTGCGGCGCAACTTGCCCAGCTTGTCCAGTACCGAGACATGCGTGGTACCCGCTTCGGCGCAACCTTCGACTTGCCCGGGACCGAGCACTTTTACCTGCTCCGCCTGCGCTGTCGGCTTGACCCAGGCGCAGGCGCCAAGGCCGGTCAGGAGAGAAAGGACTGCCGTACATAACACCATGTGCATGCTGATTACTCCAGAGGAACGCCTGGCGTCGTCACGTGAAGGCAGTTTCCCGCCCGCCAATGCGTAGGCTTCGCGGTCATTATTGCGAGCGTGTGGCGCGCTCGTATTCGGCAATGGCCTGCGGCATGTTCGCTTGCAGCCGGTCGATGCGCGTGCTGTCCAGCGGATGTGTGCGCAGGAATTCGATGCCGCCGGCGCCTTTCGCCTGTGCATGGGCGCTGAACCGCTGCCAGAACGACACCGCCTCTCTTGGATCATAGCCGGCGCGGGCCATGTACAGCAGACCGAGCTGGTCAGCCTCCAGCTCCTGCCGGCGCGAGTGCGGCAGTGCAACGCCGACCTGGCTGCCCAGCCCGTAGGCGCCGAGAATCAACTCCCGCGCCGCCCCCGATTGCGTCTGCAACACCTGGCCGAGCAGTTCGCCGCCGAATTGCACCACCAGCCCTTCGGAAATACGCTCCGCGCCGTGACGCGCGACGGCGTGCGCAACTTCGTGACCGATGACAGTGGCCAGCCCGCTTTCGTCACGCGTGATCTCCAGAATGCCTGAATACACACCAACCTTGCCTCCGGGCAGACAAAAGGCGTTGGCCGTGTCCGCTTCATCAAACAGCACGAATTCCCAGGCGGCGCCGGGCAGGCTGGCAACCGAAGCGATGCGCTCGCCGACGCGCTGCACCCGCGCTGCCGCCGCGCGGTCGCTCGAAACCGGCGTCGTTTCTTTCAACTTCTCGAATTCGCTGAGTCCAAGCTGAAACTCCTGCTGTGGACTGACCAGCAACAGTTGCTTGCGCCCGGTTTCGGGCACCGTGGCGCAGGCCGCAAACAGCGATGCGAACAGCAGCAAGAGGGGCAAGGATAATGCTTTCATCTGCGCAATTATGCGTTAAATCCGCAGCGATGACAGCCCGCAGGCCTTGCCGCGCAGGTCAAAGGCAGCGGGCATGTTCACCGCGGGCCGCGCCAACGCTGCTTATCGCTTATACTCTGTAACAAAGAATCCTGCTCCCCCGGGCCTGCCGGCTTCGGGGCGCACCGGGGCGAGAGACTCAATCCAGCCTGGAGCACGTTATGAAAAAGCGGCTATTGACGGCAACAGCGCTCGTTGTTGCGTGCGGCATCAGCGGCCAACCACCGGCAGCGCACGCAGCAGACCCTGCCGGGGCGTCAGATTCCGATACACAGGGGTCTTACGCCAGCCCTGCGGTTCCACCGACCCTGCCCCCGCCCGGCTGGAATCCCCCGCAGCCCGCTCCTTACACCGGCTGGAGGCCCGGTTACTGGACGCCGCCTCCGCGCTGGACGCCGTATCCCGGTTACGGTCAGGTACCCATGCACCCCGGGGCACAGGGGCAAGGCTACCCGGCCCCCGGTATGGGCGGACAACCGCAATGGCAGACGCAACTGCAACGCGGCGAACGGGAACTCGAGGATGCGCGCGCGCAACTGCAGGAAGTGCAGCAAACACTGGAGCAGATGCGCGCCGATCTGGACAACGTCCGCTACAGCGAACAACAGGCGCGCGAACAGCAACGCGCATTGAGTGAGATCCTGGCAACCGGCCAGGCCGAACGCCAGGCCATGCAGGCGCGCATCACGGAACTCAATACGGAGCTGGAAAACAGGACAAGCGCACTCGAGCAGCAGCAGGAACAGGTCAGCTCGCTGAGCACGGAACTGGAATCGTTGCGCTCCGAGCTCGCCGACCGCAATGCCCGGCTGACCGAACTCGATACCCGGATGCAGGAAACCAGCGCGGCGCTGCAGCAGGCGCACAGCGAGACCGCCAGCCTGCAACAGAAACAGGCGCAGCTGGCCGGGCTGCGCGATCGCGCCGAATCGCTCGACGGCGTGATCACCCGTCTGCAGAGCGAACTCTCGGCACGGGATACACGTCTCGCAACGCTGGAAAAACAGCTTCAATCGACCACCGAAAGCCTGCGCAGGGCAGAAACAGAGACGGCGGCGCTTAAGGCCAACCAGGCCGAGTTTGCCGAAATGCAGGCACAGGCAGGGACTCTGAGCGCCGACCTCGACAAACTGCGCGGCGTGCTCGCCGAAAAAGACGCTCAGCTGGCAGATCTGCGCGAAACGAAGCAGGCCGCCGACGCCGCGCTGCAACAGGCGCAATCGGAAACCGCGGCGCTCAGACAGGACCAGCAGCAGCTCGCGGGATTGCGCACCGAATCGGATACGCTGAAAAACGAAGTGGAGATGCTGCGCGGCAAACTTGCGGCCAGGGACGCGCAACTGGATGCGCTGCGATCTGCAGCGCAGGCGACCGCCGCGGCACTGCGCGAGGCGCAGGACGAAAGCAGCCAAGCGCAGCAGACGCTGGCGACCCTCGAAACGCAGCACCAGGGCTGCCGGACACAGCTCAGTGAACTCGACGCGCGATTGCAGCAACGCAGCGATGCTGACGCGCGCGCTGCGCAGTCACTCGCAGAAGCGCAGACCGCGAGCACGGCGCTGCAGAAGAGGTTATCCGCCTGCAACAGCGAGCTGGCCCAGGTACAGGCGGCGCTGGCGAAGGCCCGCCAACCCGTGGAAACGGCACAAGCCGCTGCGCCAGCGCGGGGATCCGAACCGCAGCAGCAGACGCCGGAACGCCGCGACGACGCGCCGATCAGCGGGGAAATTGCGGCACTGGAACCTGGCGCCAGCGAGACATCGGCCGCGACAGCGCGGGCGCAACTCAGCGCAGCCGACACCGATGGCGATGGCGTAGCTGACAGCCTTGATCTCTGCCTGAAAACACAGGCCGGCAGCGTTGTCGATGCCACGGGATGCGACGTCGACACCGCGATCAACCTGGAAGACGTCAAGTTCTATTACGACTCCCATAAGCTCACCAACCGCGCCCGCTCCAGTCTCGACCGTATCGCCGAGGTGCTGCAACGGCACAGCGATCTCAAGCTGGAAATTGCCGGGCACACCGATTCCCAGGGCGACTCCCTGTACAACCAGTGGCTGTCGCAGCAGCGCGCCGAAGCGGTGAAAGACTACCTGGTGAGCCGTGGACTGGACGCCAGCCGATTCACCACCAGGGGCTACGGTGATCAGCAACCGCTGGCCGCCAATACCACGCGGCCCGGACTGCGCGCCAACCGGCGCGTCGAGTTACGCAGAGTACCCTGACTTCACCGCGGCGCGATATGCGTCAGCGAGTTGGGGCGATCCTCGCGCAGACGTGGTTTCTGTCGTTTCTCCGGGAACGGTCCGGGCACAGGACGCAGACGCGGTTTATCGTGGAAGTGCCGGTCGCCCGGCGGTCGGCGATGACCGGGATAAAGCGGGTAATAAATCCTGGCCGCGGGCGCAGCGTAGTCTTCTGCGGTCGATATCTCCGCCGCGCGTTGTTCCCTGTCGAGCCGGCGTTGCTCAAGTCGCAGGCGCTCGCGCTCGAGGCGGCCGGCTTCGATGCTATTCGCGACCTCGAGCATCGAACGGTAATCGCGCGGCGCTGTCTGCACCGGTTCCGCAACTTCGAGATCGAACACTTCCACGCTGGCCAGCTCCGCCTCGGGCGCGGATTCGCTGAAGTGTGTCACGCCGTCGGGTGTCACCCACCTATAAATCTCATCCGCATTGGCAAGCGCGCCGAACTGCGCAATAACCGTCCCCAGCCCGGCGGCCAGCGGTAGTATGAAGCGTTTCATAGCGGGTCTCATATCAGTGTCTCTGATTCCAGGGACACTCTGATTCTATCGCTTTCCTTCGTCATTGCCACGGCGCCAGGCGCCCCGCAATGATGACTCGATCAAGGGCTGTCTCGGGCAATCCGGTGGCAAATGTGTAAATAATTCCGGAATGTTTTCCGGGGTTCCTTACACTAATGCGCGCCGGCAGGCGCCGGATTCAGTGCTATCTTTCTAATTATGGATACAAATAAGCCCCGCGCATGCAAGTTGCATGAATTCGGGAGGTGCGGAAGCAGTGTGGAGGAGCAAGGTGGAACGCAGATTATCCGCCAGAAAGCCTGTCGATCTCAGTGTTTACCTGTCCTGCCCGGGGCAGCCTGCAGCGCGTTGCCTGGCCAGCGATATCAGTGACGCCGGGGTGTTCCTCAGGACCAACCCCCTGGATCTGCCGAGAAATGTGCGTGTGCAGTTGATGTTCGCATTGCACATCCGGTCCACGAACCTGGTGCGTCTGCACAGGGTGTCGGCCATGGTCGCGCGCACCGGCGCCGAGGGCGTCGGCATGGTGTTCTGTGAATCCCGAATGCCCCGCGCATCAGAGCGCCGCCGGCAACCGTGGCAGGGCCGTTAGTCCGGAACACGGCCAGCAGCACCCGCCTGACGCATGCATGGCTGCTGACGCTGTGCCTCCAGGCCGCGATGCCGTCGGGTCTTCATGCGCGCCAGCCCCCTGTTGCCGACGTTCATGTGCATTACAAGTGGAGCCAGAGCGACGTCACCTCGCCGCAACAGGCGCTCGCTGTGCTGGAGCGACACAATGTGGCACTCGCGGTGGTCATCGGCACGCCGGCCGAACTGGCATTGCAGCTTGCCGAACAGCGGCCGGAAAAGATTATCGCCATCTGGAGTCCGTATCGCAGCGGAGGCGACTGGCAGCGCTGGACACGCGACCCTGAAGTGCTGGTGCGCGCCCGCGCTGCGCTGGCCAGCGGCGCCTACAGAGGCATCGGCGAACTGCACCTGATCGGTGGATTCGTACCGGCCGCGGATACACCCGTCATTGCCGGGCTGCTCGCGCTTGCCGCGGAGTACCGGGTACCGATACTGCTGCACACGGAGCTCAGCCGCGCCGATTATCTGATCGATCTGTGCCAGGCACATCCGCGCACACAGATCCTGTGGGCCCACGCCGGCGCCATACTCCCCCCTGAACAGGTCGATCAGGCATTGCAGTCCTGTCCCAACCTCTGGGCGGAGCTGTCGGCGCGCGATCCCTGGCGGTTCGTCGGCAATCCGGTCACCGATGCCGAAGGCGCGCTGCTGCCGTCATGGCGCGCACTGATCGAACGCTGGCCGGATCGCTTCATGATCGGCACCGATCCGGTGTGGCCGGTGGAACAACTGGATTCCTGGGACCAGGCGGACAGCGGCTGGGACGAATACGCGCGTTTCCTCGCATTCCACCATCGCTGGCTGTCACAGCTCGATCACAGGATCGCCGGCAAGATCCGCCTGCACAACGCCCTGCGCCTGTTCGGACGCGCGCAGCCGTAGCGGCAACGCGCGCGGTATCATTTTTGCTGCTTCGAAATCCACAACGCCAGTTTATGCTTCATGGCAGGGAGCGAAATCTGCTCCCTGGCGAGCGGTTGTATCACTTTGTCGTGAACCAGCAGCTTGTAGATATACTCGATTTTTTCATTCGCCGAATCGGTCGCTTCAAACTCGACCACACCGCGCCGTTCACCGTATTCAACACCGGCGCGAATCGCCTCCTTGAGGAGTTCCGCTTCGTTTTTCAGCTTTTTCATTATCATCTCCTCACGCGACAAGCGTTGTCGCAAGTCTGGCATGCCTTCATCGCGGCGCAAGCCTGCTTCGGCAGGCACGCCCGGGCACAATGAAAATAAGTACTGTATTTATCCCATGCACTTCGTATAGGATAAGCCGCGAGGATTGTGAATCGGGAGAAAGCATGTCAAAAGAGAAACATCACCTCTGTTGTACCGTGCGCATGATCGCGACCCTGGTAGCGGTCATGGGCGCTATCGCAGTCACACTGCACCTGACCGGCGATTTGATGCAGTCCGGCATCGTCGGCGTGGTCGCCTCCATCTATGGAATCGGACTGCTGCTGGGTTCCTGCTGCTACATGCAGGAAAAGCTGCACGACTGGCAGCACGCCCGCGAACAGGCCCGCAGACAATCGGCGTCGTGAGTCTGTAACCTGCTCTACGCAGACGCCCTGCGGCCGACAGCGGCTGCAGGGCGCTGCGCATCCCCTGTCACTTGTTGATGATCAGTATTTCCACGCGCCGGTTGGCGGCACGGCCTTCCGCGGTCTCGTTGCTGGCCACCGGCCGTTCCTTGCCATAGCCATTGACCGAGATGCGTTCGGCGGCGATGCCGCCAACCTCGGTCAGGAACCTGGCAACGTTTCCGGCGCGCAATTCCGACAGCGTCTGGTTGATCGCAGCGCTGCCGGTAGAGTCGGTATGCCCCGAAACGTTGATACGGCTTTCAGGGAATGTCCTGATCGCCTGAATGATCTTGTTGAGCAGCACGAAGTTCTGCGTCTCCAGCTCACTGCCGCCGGGTGGAAAACGAAAGCCGTGAGCGGCGATGAGCACATTGTTGCGCTGCTGGAAAACATTCGCTTCGGCCGGCGTGAACATCGACTGCACTTTATCGATGGCATTGCGTTGCTCGGCGGTCAACGACAATTCCTGCTCATAGCGGCTGCGCGCCGCCGCGGTAGCGTCACGCTGTTTGACCAGATCCTCGATGGATTGCCGCATGCCGAGCACGACATCGCGATTGCGTTCGTCGAACGGCAGCTCACCGCCGATCGGCACATTGATTTCGCTCAGCTGATCCTGGTACCAGAGCACCACGTCTTCGCGGCTGTATTCGCGGCGATCGAAATCCTTGATCAACTCGGTGATGGCGCTGCTCCGCTCCGCCAGCCACCGGGCGCGCCGGGCATGGACATTGGCTTTTTCCGTCTGGGTGCGGTCAGCGTCAAGTATGGATAACGCCAGCGACATTTCCTCTTCGGCCGCCTTGTAGGTTTTCGCAGCCAGCTTAGGCGCACCGTTCTCTTTCGCCCTGGCGATCGCGGCCCTGGCCGCGTCAACCGTCCCTTCCTTCAGCGCCGCCAGCTCAAGCTGTTCATAACCGGCGAGCAACCTGGGACGCCGCTGTTTGACGTCCTCGAGTCTGCCGCGCTCCACCAGCCCGGCAGCCTTGCGCAGATCATTGTCCATATCGGCCATGCTTTCGGCGTACAGATCGTCAGCGCCTGCGTCGTGGGCGCGCTCCCGCGCATCCAGCACTTCCATGAGAATGTCGCGGCTGGCATCGGCGTCCTGATTGACCTTTACCAGCAACTCGCCGCCCGCCGAGGCCGCGGCAAGCGCCGCGCCTTCGCGGTCCGCCCTGAGTTCGGCGATGGCCTCATCGAGGCGGGCTTTCGCCGCCCCGTAACCTTCCGGGGCCAGCATGTCTGCACCCTGCGCCGCGGCATCCTTGAGCCCCTTGTCGAGACTCGCAATCTGCGGGTATTGCGCGAATATCTGCTCCTGTGAAAGCCTGGGCCCCGAAGCACAGCCCGCCAGCAACGCGACACACAGCAGCGCAAAATGGAAACGATAGTTGCTTTTCAATGTTGTTTCTCCCTGGAACCTGTTCGCGACCGATGAGCCGGTTGGACAATATAGCCCAACAGGGAACGTATATAAAATCTGCGCGCGCCCCGCTGATCAGGGTTTCCGGTGCACAATGATGAGCTGTGCGTCCTGCGTGGTGTCGAAGGTCATCTGTTCACCGCGAATCAGATGACCTTCGCCGATCGCGTCTTCATTGACGAAACCTTCGCCACGGCTCAGGTAGGCAAGGAAGGGAACGTCAATATCCAGACTTTGCCCCGTCTCCAGCAACGCGACATCGATCAGCGTGCCGGACGCGAACCGGTCCTGCTGCCCGGCTTCGCCGCCGTACACGCGCGTCACGCGTCCCCGCGCCGGCCGGTACTGCCGGTAGGCGGCCGACTCGCCCGGGGTTTCCGGCAACACCCAGAGCTGGATCATGCGGTTCGCGGTGTTGTCAGGATTGATTTCATTATGCGAGAAACCCTCGCCACCGGCGCGCTGCACCTGCACATCGTCGGCTTCGAGTATCTGCCCGTGCTGCAACGAGCCTTCATGCCGGATGCGTCCTTCGATCATGATCGAAATGACGTCGATTTCGCGGTGTTCATGCAACTGTGTTTCGCCATTGGCCACGAAGCGCGCGTCGGCAAGATAGACAAGGTTGCCGAGCCCCGGCCAGCTGTCGCCGCTCTGCGCGGCGTCGAACGCGCGCGGGTCCATGACAAGGCGATGCTCTTTTACCCCGGCGAATCCGCTGCGAGGCAGCTTTTCACGATGCAGAAATTCCATGGTTCTGGCTGGTCCCCGTATGTGTCAAAAGGTGGCCTATTTAGGGCTACTCCGAAGCGGTTTTCAAGCGCTGCTGCCCGGCGCCATTGATATGACTCAAATCAAAAGCAGATCAACAGCTTGTGTCAGCATATAAATTGCCTGACAGCGCTTTTGATGCCAGAATTGAGCCGACCCGCAATAACGCGACCGCCAGGTCCTGAATGAATATAGCGCTCCTCGAAGACGACGAAATGCAGGCCCGCTTTATCCAGCTGTGGCTGGAATCCGCCGGTCACAGTTGCACGCACTATGGCACTGCACAGGCGTTCATGGACGCCGTGCCGCAGAAAAAATTCGACCTGCTGGTGCTGGACTGGGTTTTGCCGGACATCAACGGCGACGAAGTGCTTCTCTGGCTGCGTAAACACCATGGTCACGACATCCCGGTGATTTTCGTGACATCCAGGGACGATGAACTGGATATCGTGCACGCGCTCGAATCGGGCGCGGACGACTACCTGACCAAACCGGTCAAACCGCTGGAACTGCTGGCGCGCATTACTGCGCTGGGCAGGCGCGCGGCGCGCGCCGGCACTGCTGCGGAAATCGCCAGCTTCGGTCACTACAATATCGAGAGCAAGAGCCAGACCATCTACTACAAGGGCGATCCGGTTCCACTGACACAGAAGGAATTCGAGCTGAGCGCCTACCTGTTCAACAATATCGGCCGGCTGGTGTCGCGCGACGATCTGCTGGAATCGGTATGGAAACGCTCGCCCAGGGTCAATACCCGCACCGTCGACACGCACGTCAGCCGCATACGCAACAAACTGCACCTCACCCGCGAAAACGGCTGGAATCTCAGGGCGGTTTACCAGCATGGTTACCGGCTGGAACGCGCCATCGAAACTGATTGAAGCGGCGCGGCTGCACAGCATCGGCGTTGCCGGAAGCCGATGAGGCCGCGCCGCGCTACGATCATCGAGACACCATGACCAACAAGGCCGACCAGAGCTACTGGAATCGCGAATACGCCGGTTTCAACCTGCATATCGCCAAACCCCGCGATGTGATCCGGCAATGGATCGAGAGCCACTTTCCCCCGCTGCACGGCGAAAACCGAAGCTGCATCGAGATCGGCTGTTATCCGGGCCGGTTTCTGGCCGTGTTCGGCGCCCTCGGTTACCGTCTGTCCGGCATCGATCTGGCCGACAATCTCCAGGCGCTGCCGGCGTGGCTGAGCGCGCAGGGATACCGCATCGATGATTTCTGGCAACAGGATTTCACAAGCTTCGATGCGCAGCGAACGTTCGATGTCGTCAGCTCGTTCGGTTTCATCGAACATTTCACCGACTGGCGCGAGGTGCTGGCGAAACACGCGCAGATGGTGGCCGACGGCGGCCACCTGGTCATCGAGGCGCCCAATTTCACCGGTGCTTTCCAGCGCTGGCTGCACGTCAATTTCGACAGCGCCAATTACGCGCGCCACCATGCGCCGGCGATGGACATCGAGGCCTGGGCGGATATGCTGAAAAAGGAAGGTTTCGACATTGTCTATGCCGGCTGTTTCGGACCCTTCCATTTCTGGACTGAACCCGATGAGCGACGCTTCCGTGAACGCTGCATGCTGTGGGGCCTGAGGATGCTGAAACCATTGCTCAGGCGCGTGCTGCCGCGCCACCGCAAATCCTGGTCGCCCTTCTGCGGCGTCATCGCCAGGAAACGGTCCGATGGCGGACGATGACACGAACCGCACCCTGACGCTGCCCGACGGCCGGCAACTGGGATACGCCCGCTACGGCTGTGCTGAAGGTTATCCGGTCGTGTATTTCCACGGCCTGCCGGGATCGCGCTACGAATGCCGGCTGCTGCAGGATGCAGCCGGCGCGCTCGGCGTGCGCATACTGGCGCCCGAGCGTCCCGGCTACGGCTTGTCGACTCGCCAGCCTGGCCGGCGCCTGTCGCAGTGGCCGCAAGATATCACCGCGCTGGCGGACTCACTGGATATTGAGACGTTCAGCGTCGTCGGCGTCTCCGCGGGCGGCCCCTGTGCCCTGGCGTGCGCTCACGCGCTGCCGCGGCGGGTCGCCGGCGTGGCCGTGGTGTGCGGCCTGGGGCCGTTGAACCAGGCGCCTCTGCGACGCAGCATGTCATGGACTGCCCGTTTCGCCTTCTACCTGGCAGAGGCTGCACCCGGCGCGCTGCGCGCGCTTTACGGCCTGCCCCTGAATGCACTTGCGCGCCTGACGCCGGCCGCGGCCCTCCGCGCCTTCGCGCTGTCCCTGGGTGGAGCGGACCGAAAGGTGCTGCTGCAACCAAAGGTCCTGAAGCTGCTTTCAGCCAACCTGCAGGAGGCGTTTCGCCAGGGCGCGCATGGCGCGCTGCAGGACGTCGCCATTTACCGGCACCCCTGGGGCTTCGAGGCGAAGGATATCGCGGTGCCGGTGCACTTCTGGCACGGCAACGCCGACCGTATTGTCCCGCCGCTGCACAGCCAGTACCTGCACGACCGGCTGCCCGGATCCCGGCTTAGCCTGGTCCCGGGAGAGGGCCATTTCTCGCTGCCGGTGCGGCATGCGACGGCTATTCTGGAAACCCTCCTCGCGGAGGCCGGCAGCGCGGCGCCATCGCCTGCCGCAGGGTCCGCACCGCACTTGTCACCTTTTTCCGCACCCCCGCGTTAGCTGCATTGAAACGCAACAAAACCAACGAGGTGCCGGTCATGAATTTCCCGATGAAAATTTCCCTGATCGCCGCTGTAAGCGCTGCCATGCTGGGTCTGTCCGGCGCAGTGTGGGCCGACGGCGGCCGGCACTATGACGGCTATGGTCGCTACGACAAGCAGCATTCCAGACACTACAAACATTACAACCGGCACTATGAACCGCGGCGGCACTATCGCAGCCATGATGACGACGACAGCGAAGAACTGTTTATCGGTCTGCTGATGGGAGGACTTGTTGGTTACGCCATCGGCGGCGCGCAGCACGCCGACGTGCCGCGCTATGACAGCTATCCACCGGCAAGCTCAGCGCCGCCCGTCGCCTACCCGCCGCAGGTGGTCTATCCTGCACCCCGGACCGGTTACGACGGCAATCACAGTTGCCTGCAGGAACGCGAATACCAGACCCAGGTGATGATTGGCGGCAGACAGGTCGATGCCTATGGCACCGCCTGTCTTCAGCCCGATGGTTCCTGGCGCCGCGGACCGGCCCAGGTCGCCGCGTACTGAGACTGCCCGAGCGATCCGTCAGGTAACAGGATGATGCCGGAGCGACGCTGACCGCTTCAGTACGGCGCGGCGCCCGGTTCCGGGATTTCGCTTTCCGGCGGTGTCAGTCGACCCTGGCCTTCGAAGGCGCTGAACTCGGATATATCGAGGACACCGTCCTCATTCGCGTCGCTGGCCGCCCAGTTTTCCTGCAGGTCCGGGCGGGCTTGCGCTTCCTGCGCGCTGATATAACCATCGCCATCAACATCGATCGCCTCGAAGGTGCTCGCATAATCCGCCGCGCCGGCGAACCCGGGCAGCAAAGCCAGTGCCGCTGCCGCACTTATCCATGTCGCAATCGTTTTCATAGGAATGATTCCTTCTGTGATTCATGTGCGGGACTGAACATAGTCCCCGACGGGCGATGCGGCATTGACAATTATCAAGTGCCGGCCTGCGTGACACGGATCGGCGGCTTCAGCGCCTGAAAAACAGCCCAAGCACCACGGAAAGCACGATGCTGACCACCAGCATTGAGGTGATCGGGAAAAAGAACACACCGTTGTCGCGCTCGATACGGATATCGCCGGGCAGCCTGCCGAACCAGCTGAACAGCCACGGCGCCCAGGCGAGCAGCAATCCGGTCAACAGCAGCAGACTTCCCGCGATGATCAACACTCTGGCCATATGCGCTGAGTGTAACGCAAAACGCCCCGCTGACCCGGCATGGCCGGGGCCCGTCCCGCCGCGATATACTCGCGTTTTTAACGGCGCCATACTCACTTGCAACACCATTGCCTTTCAGCGCGGGTCACCGCCAGGGCGGCTGCAACAGTCGCGGCATCCTGCCTGTGAACCTGGAAACCCTGGCGCCTGCGCTCGGCATTCTGCTGCTTGCCTACCTGATCCGCGGCATTACCGGTTTCGGTTCGGGCCTGCTGGCGGTGCCGTTGCTGGCGCATGTATTACCGCTGCAATTCGTGGTGCCGCTGGTCCTTGTGCTGGATTTCAGTGCTTCGGTGACGCTCAGCCGCCATGCCCGACACTACGTCCGATGGGATGAAATCGTTCCCCTGTTGCCATCGACACTGATCGGAATTGTTCTGGGCGTGGCGCTGCTGGTGCGCCTGCCGCAGGAGCCTCTGCTCACCGCACTGGGACTGTTCGTCATGTTTTTCGGGGTGCGCTATGTCTTCGACATTCACGGCAGCAAAGCGATATCCCGGGTTTGGGCATTACCCACCGGCCTGGCCGGCGGCACCATCAGCGCGCTGTTCGGAACCGGCGGACCGCCCTACGTTATCTACCTGTCCCACCGCATGCGCGACAAATCACAGCTGCGCGCGACCTTTTCGGGCCTGTTCCTGCTGGATGGCGCCTTGCGTATCGCCGGCTTTCTGTACGCCGGCCTGCTCATGCAGGAGCATCTGCTGACGGCGATCGCGCTCGGCATCCCGGTGATGGCCGCCGGCCTGTATCTCGGCCACAGAATACACCTGGGCATCGGCAACCGGCAGATGCTGATGCTGACCGGCGCGCTGCTGCTGGTCAGCGGATCGTCGCTGCTGTGGAAAGCCTGGGCCTGAGCCTGATCATATCGCCGGCAACTCGCTGTCACCGCTGAGCCAGTGATCCACGGCGCGCGCGCACTGGCGGCCTTCGCGAATGGCCCACACCACCAGCGATTGCCCGCGCCGCATATCGCCGCAGACGAACACACCCGGACGGGTGCTGAGGTAGTTCCGCTCGTCGGCGCTGACATTACCGCGCGCATCGAGCGCCACGTTCAGCTGCTTCAGCATTCCGCGCTGCACCGGATGCGCGTATCCCATCGCCAGCAGCACCAGCTGCGCCGGCAGACAGCGGATTTCGTCCGGACTGCACCACTTGCGCCAGCTGTTGTCCTCGCGCTTCTCCCAGCGCAAGCGCTGCATGACCACCTGGGCGACACGCCCGTCGCGTCCGGTGAACGCCACCGTCGACCAGCCCCAGATGCGCTGACAGCCCTCCTGCTCGGTGTCGGTGGGGCGCAATACCGGCACGCGCTGCGGCCAGTACTGCAGCACGTCGGCGCGCAGGGGCGGACGGTCGTGGTACTGGACCTGCGTCACCCGCCGCGCGCCCTGGCGGATCGCGGTCCCCACGCAATCGCAGCCGGTGTCGCCGCCGCCGATCACCACCACATCCTTGCC
Source organism: Thiogranum sp. (assembly GCA_024102665.1). Taxonomy (GTDB): domain Bacteria; phylum Pseudomonadota; class Gammaproteobacteria; order DSM-19610; family DSM-19610; genus Thiogranum. The sequence goes on from JAGFJP010000068.1 coordinate 26,828, forward strand.
CGCGGCACTGATCGCTGCCTCGCGCTCGATCATATCGCCGGCCACGCGATGATTCTGCTGCGCCAGGTAGTCCATGGCGAACCAGATGCCGCGCAATCCGCGCCCCGGAACCTCGATGTCGCGCGGCTGCTCGCAGCCGCCCGCCAGCACCACCGCATCGGCGCTGCGCTGCAGCGTGTCGACACTCAGCGTGACGCCGACGTGGACCCCCGTGCGGAATGTCACGCCCTCGGCCTGTAGCTGCCGCAACCGCCGCTCCAGTATGCTTTTCTCCAGCCTGAAATCCGGGATCCCGTAGCGCAGCAAACCTCCGGGACGATCGGCTTTTTCATATACCGTGGTGCGATAGCCGCAGCGTGCCAGCAACTGGGCGCACGCCAGCCCCGCCGGCCCCGAACCGACCACGGCGATCCGTTCGTTGCGCCTGCACTTCGGCAACTGGGGCGTTACCCAGCCGCTTTGCCAGGCGCGTTCGGCGATCGCCAGTTCAATCGACTTGATGGTCACCGGCCGGTCGGCGAGACTCAGCGTACAGGCGTCCTCGCAGGGCGCAGGGCACAGCCTCCCGGTGAGTTCGGGAAAGTTGTTGGTCGAATCGAGTTGTTCCCAGGCGCGCCGCCAGTGAGCGTCGCAGACCAGCGCATTCCATTCCGGGATCAGGTTGTGAACGGGGCAGTGGCGATGGCACCAGGGTGTGCCGCAGTCCATGCAACGATTGGCCTGGCGCGCCATAAGCTCGTCAGGCAACACAGCCACATATTCCCGCCAGTGCCGTATCCGTTCGGGAACACGCTGTTTCGGCGGGTCACGGCGTGCGTACCGCAGGAATCCGTATAGATCATCCATGGGTCGCAAACCTCGTCCCTGAAGTTTAGATCACCGCGCCTCCGCATCTGCGCTATTCAGACTGCATTTGCAGGGAATTTGCGCCCCACGGGCGCCACCGCGGCACCTGTGCCGCAGTGGCGCGCGGATGTCATGCGCGCGTCGGCTTCAGCTCTTGTTCCTGGCGGCGTTTTCCATCGCCGTCAGCAAGGGCTTGATCAAATCGATCGGCAAGGGGAATACGATCGTGGAATTATTGTCGACAGCGATGTCAGTCAGGGTCTGCATGTAGCGCAACTGGTAGGAACCGGGCCAGCGTTCCAGCACTTCCGCGGCCTGCACCAGTTTCTCCGAAGCCTGCAGTTCACCTTCGGCGTGGATGACCTTGGCGCGTCGCGAGCGTTCGGCTTCGGCCTGCCTGGCGATGGCGCGGATCATGCTCTCGTCGATGTCGACATGCTTGATTTCGACATTGGCCACCTTGATGCCCCAGGCGTCGGTCTGTGCATCGAGCAACGCCTGGATATCGTTGTTGAGCTTTTCGCGCTCGGCCAGCATGTCATCGAGCTCGTGCTGACCCAGCACCGAACGCAAGGTGGTCTGCGCCAGCTGGCTGGTCGCCTCGTAGTAGTTCTCCACCTGGATAATCGCCCGCTGCGCGTCGATGACACGGAAATAGATGACGGCGTTGACTTTCACCGAAACGTTGTCGCGTGAAATCACATCCTGGCTCGGCACGTCCATGACGATGGTTCGCAGGTCAACGCGCACCATTTGCTGGATCAGCGGTATCACGATGATCAGTCCCGGACCCTTGACCTTCCAGAAACGTCCGAGCATAAAGATGACGCCGCGTTCATACTCGCGCAGGATGCGGAAGGTATACGCCAGCAAGGCGATCAGCAGTATCAGTAAACCAGTAGCGAAGACAGGCATCATCAATCCTCCTCAAGCGGTTCGACGTACAGGGTAAGGCCGTCACGGCGCGTGACACGCACTTTCTGGCCGCTTACAAGGGGCACCGGCGACCGGGCGGACCAGGATTCGCTGTGCACGCGCACGTGTCCTTCCCCGGCAAAGTCCTCCAGCACTGTGCCGATCATGCCAATCAGCTCTTCCTGACCGCTTACCACCGGGCGTTGCCGCGCCTTGACGGCCATGCCGATGACACCGAGAAAAAACAGCCCGCTGACGGCGCTGAACGAAACAATCAGCGGCAGCGAAATGCCGTAGCCGGGCTGATCGGAGTCGATCAGCAGAATAGACCCCATGACGAACGCGATCAGGCCGCCGATGCCGAGCGCGCCGAAGCTCGGCACAAAGGCTTCCGACACCATGAACACAACGCCCAGTATCAGCAGGCCGAGGCCCGCGTAGTTCACCGGCAGTACCTGCAAGGCAAACAGCGCCAGCACCAGGCAGATAGCGCCGACCACGCCCGGGAAAACGAAGCCTGGATTGTAGAACTCGAAAATCAAGCCATAGATCCCGATGAGGATCAGTATGTACGCGATGTTCGGATCCGCAATCACCGACAGCAGGCGGGTACGCCAGTCCGGTTCGATGACCTGGACCTGCAGTTCGGCGGTATCGAGAACCTGTTCGCTTTCCCGCACCTTCACGGTCCTGCCGTCGATGGCCTGCAGCAGCTGCTCGCGGCTACCCGCCACCAGGTCGATGACACCGAGTTGCAGCGCTTCATCCGCCGGCAGGCTGGCGGCTTCCCGCACGGCTTTTTCCGCCCATTCGGCATTGCGGCCACGCAGTTTCGCCAGCGAACGCAGGTACGCGGTGGCGTCGTTGATCATTTTCTGTTCCATGGCAGCGCCCTTGTCCGCGGCCGGCTTTTCCCCGTCGCCGTCCTCTTCGCCGGCCGGTGACCCGGGTTTCGGCAGACCGCCCTCGCCACCTATCTTGACCGGCGTGGCGGCACCCAGGTTGGTGCCCGGCGCCATCGCCGCAATGTGACTTGCATAGAGAATGTAGGTACCTGCGCTCGCCGCCCGCGCGCCGCCGGGCGCGACCCAGACCGCGACCGGAATGTCGGAACTCAGAATGGCCTGCACGATAATGCGCATCGAGCTGTCCAGACCCCCGGGCGTGTTGACCCGCAGTATCAGCAGACTCGCATCGGCATCACTGGCAGCGTCGAGACCGCGCACGAAATAGTCGCTGGTGGCCGGGCCTATGGCGCCGTCGATTTCCAGCATCACGGCGTTGCCGGCGTGCAGCGCGCAACTGGCCGTCAACAGCAAGAGCGCCAGCAGAGTACGTACGTTACGAACCATAGTTATCAGCATAGATGATCCGGCGGCTGTCAGGCAGTCACCGGGCATTCTGGAGATAATCGCGGGCGGTTTCAGC
>JAGFJP010000069.1 GCA_024102665.1 Thiogranum sp.
ACCATGCTCTCCATCATCCTCACCGGCGCGGCGCTGATCCGCGAGCGCGAGCACGGCACTCTGGAACACCTGCTGGTCATGCCCGTCACCCCACTGGAGATCATGAGCGCCAAGGTATGGGCCATGGCCGTCGTGGTGCTGCTATCGACCGCCTTTGCCATGACCGTGGTCGTCCGCGGCATGCTGGAAGTGCCCTTGCAGGGTTCCGCCATGCTGTTTCTCTTCGGCGCCACGTTGCACCTCTTCGCCACCACCTCGATGGGGATTTTTCTCGGCACCGTCGCCCGCACCATGCCGCAGTTCGGCCTGTTGATGATGATGACCTTGCTGCCGTTGCAGATCCTCTCCGGCGGCATGACGCCCTGGGAGAGCATGCCGGACATCGTGCAGGCTATCATGCTGGCGGCGCCGACCACGCATTTCGTCGCCCTCTCCCAGGCGATCCTCTACCGCGGCGCCGGCCTTGAGGTAATCTGGCCACGGCTGGCGGCTCTTGCTGTCATAGGGGCTGCGCTGTTCCTCTTCTCCCTGGCCCGCTTTCGCAAGACCCTGGGCACGATGGCATGAACCTGGTGTCACAACGCACCCGCAGGAATCCGTCGTAGGGCAGGTGCGCCTGACAACGTATGACTCTTCGGAATGCCGTCCTGCTCAAACGAAACGCAGGCTTTCTGAACGGCAGAGCCCGACTTATAGACATTGCGGTGAAGGGTACCCGTCTCGCGGGCTCCGCATACGTGCTTGAGGAGTCTGACGTAACCGGATTTCCCTGACCCGTTGTTGCCATAGACGATCGTGATATTACCCTTACCAAATTCAAGTGGCTTTTTCGGAGCAAGGGCGTTTACTCCTTCGACGTCACTGATTGAACATAAACGCAAGGTACCAGCAGCGCCCTGGGAGAATGCGGAAGTGGGAAATGAGCAGGTCGTTTTGGGCAACTTTCCGTCAGCTTCCTGCTGGCACAGGGCTGCGAGCTCAGAGAAGTCTTTTTCAGTAAGCTCAGATTTCTGAAGAAGACGCGTTGCAGCGATCTGGAGCCACTGGGGGCGTTCCGAAAACCATTTGGTCAATAAGGCAGTAACATCTTTCATAACCATCCTTCCCTAGACTTACAATTTCTCGAGAGAAGTATCGAATTTTGTCTCCTAAGCACTTAACCATTCAACATCTACCCGGCCGATAAACCACTGTCTTTTTCGGCCAGCGCCGGTCGCCTTCAACAGATCCTCCTTAGCGATTACTCATGTGCTTGCCGGTAGATGCCAGTCAATGCCCGATATCGCCTGATGATTCCAGGTCACTCCCACTCGATTATCAATAAGCTGAAAAAAGCCGTTAGTCGCGCAGTCTTTCCGGTGGATACAGGTATTGATACCATCAAAAGCAGTCTTTATTGATTGTCATTCTAAAGCAGCTCGGGTTTTTTCACTTTCAACCAGCCAGCAACCGTTTCTAACAAAGCCGCGGCATGCGATACACATTCCTCCACCGCGCTGGCCGGTACGATATCGCCGGAGTAATCCGCGACATTACGCTGCTTGCGCAAGGCGTCGAGCACAATCACCGTCTGCCTGTCCAGCCCAACAGTTTGGCTGAGCGTCTGGATCATTGTCATGTGGTGGCCAGGCTTGCTCGTTAGTGTTCTAAAACCATTGGCCTGCAATGCAGCGTTGGCCAACTGCATGATGGCCTTGTAAGCAGCATCGAAACGATTCTCCGCGCTGATTTCCCTCACATGCGCATCGGCGATATTCCGTTTCGCTGCCGACAGCAGCCGCCCGATCGCCGCTGCATCCGGCGTGACCTTTTCCAGGCTGATCCCCACCAGATTAGTCAGACTCATGCCCGGCCCCGATCACATCAATGCGCGGCTTTGCCATCACCTCAGTGACAAAGGCGTCCTTCGCGGTTTTCATTTGAGCCCATTCCTCCTGGCGATAAATTTTGGGGTTCACCTCGCGGCCAAGCGTTTCCTGAACCGGATAGAGCGCGCTAACCACTTCGGAAAAACGGGCTTCGCCGACAATCAGCAAATCGATATCGCTAGTCGCGGTCTCCTTGCCGCTGGCCACGGAACCAAAGATGAAAGCCCGGTCGATTTTCCCCGCCAGCGGTTCAAGCGCGCGTCGGATGACCTCGGTCACGCCAATGGTCTTTTTGACGATGCCAAGCAACTCGCCGTAGATCGGGCAGCGCGGGTCGGCCTGATAATGGTGCTGGTTGCCAATCCGAGTCATGCGCAGAATGCCCGCCGTCAGCATGCGGTCCAACTCACGCTTGATCGTAGCCACACCCATCCCGGTCAGGCGCAGGATCTCCTTGGTGTAAAAACTCCGGTCCGGGTGTCCGTACAGCAGGCCCAGCACCTTTTGCTGGGTCTCGGTAAACAGGGTATCGCTGAGCGACACATGTGGTCTGCTTGGCAAGTTCATATAGAGTGAACTATAGTTCACTTATTATGAACTATCAAGCTGACATCTTGCCGAAATTCATTTGGGACACTCACTGTCCAGCCCACGTCCTACCCGTCCGGATGGGGGTGCCAGCACCTCTAAATGCTTGGGGTTGACGTTTGACAGCGTGCGGATACCATCAAAACTGCCATCGGATATGGGAACTACACGACCAAGCTCAACCAAATCATTGATATTTAGGGTTCGCCAATCCGTTGATGATTCTATCTACATGCGCAAGTAGGCGGCAAATCATCTGGTTATAACAATTAGTTATCAGAAAGCCCTACTCCCACTCGATAGTCGCCGGCGGTTTTCCGGAGATGTCGTAGGTGACGCGGGATATCCCGGAGATCTCGTTGATGATCCGCCGCGATACGTGATCGAGAAATTCGTAGGGCAGGTGCGCCCAGCGCGCCGTCATGAAATCGATGGTCTCCACGGCGCGCAACGCGACCACGTAGTTGTAGCGCCGGCCGTCGCCGGTGACGCCAACCGATTTCACCGGCAGAAACACCGTGAACGCCTGGCTGGTCTTGTCGTACAGATCGTTCTTGCGCAGCTCTTCGATAAAGATGTGGTCGGCGAGACGCAACAGGTCGGCGTATTCCTTTTTCACCTGACCGAGAATACGCACGCCCAGCCCGGGTCCCGGAAACGGATGGCGATAGACCATGTCGTAAGGCAATCCCAGTTCGACACCCAGCTTGCGCACCTCGTCCTTGAACAGTTCGCGCAGCGGTTCGAGCAGTTTCAGGTTCATCTGTTCGGGAAGCCCACCGACATTGTGGTGGGACTTGATCAGGTGCGCCTTGCCGGTCTTCGCGCCGGCCGATTCGATGACGTCGGGGTAAATGGTGCCCTGCGCAAGCCATTTGGCGTTGCTGAGCTTGCCGGCTTCTTCTTCGAACACTTCGATAAACAGGTTGCCGATGATCTTGCGCTTGCGTTCCGGATCCGCCTCGTCACCCAGGGCGTCGAGGAAGCGCTGTTCGGCGTTGATGCGAATCACGCGCACGCCCATGTGCTCGGCGAAAGTCGCCATCACCTGGTCGCCTTCCTGGTAGCGCAGCAGGCCGGTGTCCACGAATACGCAGGTCAGTTGATCGCCGATGGCCTTGTGCAACAGGGCCGCGACCACCGAAGAGTCCACGCCGCCGGACAGGCCGAGCAACACTTCGTCGTCTCCCACCTGTTCGCGGATGCTGTGCAGGTTCTCCTCGATGATATTGCCGGGCGTCCACAGCGCCTCGCAGCCACAGATATCGCGGATAAAGCGCCGCAGGATGCGTTCGCCCTGGCGCGTGTGAGTGACCTCGGGGTGAAACTGCAGTCCGTAGTAACCACGCGCATCGTCGGCCATGCCGGCGATAGGCGCCGAGTCGGTGCTGGCCATGAGGACGAAGCCGGGCGGCAGCTCGATGACCCGGTCGCCGTGGCTCATCCAGACATCCAGCAGCCCGTAGCCTTCGGGGCTGGCATGGTCCTCGATATCGGTGAGCAAACGCGTGTGGCCGCGCGCGCGCACCTGCGCATAGCCGTATTCGTGGTGTTCCGCCGTTTCCACCTTGCCGCCCAGCTGCGCAGCCATGGTCTGCATGCCATAGCAGATGCCCAGCACCGGCACCCCCAGTTCGAACACCGCTGCCGGCGCCGCCGGGGCACCGCCGCCGGTTACCGTTTCAGGTCCGCCGGACAGTATCACGCCGCGCGGATGAAACAGGCGCAGGTCATCTGCGTCCATGTCCCAGGGATGGATTTCACAGTACACGCCGAGTTCGCGCACGCGGCGCGCGATCAGCTGGGTGTATTGAGAGCCGAAATCCAGGATCAGAATTCGGTGAGCATGAATGTCCTGTTCAGACACGGTAATTGGGCGCTTCCTTGGTGATGGCGACATCGTGCACGTGGCTTTCCGCCATGCCGGCGTGAGTGACGCGCACGAATTCCGGTTTGGTGCGCATTTCCTCGATAGTGGAACAGCCGGTATAACCCATGCTGGAACGCAACCCGCCCATCAGCTGGTGGATGACCGGCTGCAGCGGACCTTTATAGGGCACACGCCCTTCGATGCCTTCGGGAACCAGCTTGTCGGCTTCGCTGCCTTCCTGAAAGTAGCGGTCGCTGGATCCCTGCTGCGTCGACATGGCGCCCAGCGAGCCCATGCCGCGGTAGGACTTGTAGGAGCGTCCCTGGTAGAGTTCGACTTCGCCGGGCGCCTCTTCGGTGCCGGCGAACATGCTGCCGATCATGATCGAGTAGGCGCCGGCAACCACCGCCTTGGCCATGTCGCCGGAATAACGGATACCGCCGTCGGCGATCAGCGGCAAGCCGCTGTTTCTGAGTTCATGAGCCACGTTGGCGACGGCGCTGATCTGCGGCACGCCGACGCCGGCGATAATGCGCGTGGTGCAGATCGAGCCCGGACCGATGCCGACTTTCACCGCATCCGCACCGGCTTCCAGCAACGCCCGCGCCGCCGCGCCGGTGGCGATGTTGCCGCCGATGACCTGCAGATCCGGGTAGTGTTCCTTCACCCAGCGCACGCGGCGCAGCACCCCTTCGGAATGACCGTGGGCGGTATCGACCACGACCACGTCGACACCGGCAGCGACCAGCGCATCGACGCGTTCATCGGTGCCTGCACCCACGCCGACCGCGGCGCCGACGCGCAGACGACCCTGGTCGTCCTTGCAGGCGTTGGGCTTTTCACTGGCCTTCTGGATATCCTTGACGGTGATCAGTCCGCGCAACTGGAAGCGGTCGTCGACCACCAGCACTTTTTCAATGCGGTGCCTTTGCAACAGTACCAGCACTTCCTCGCGGCTGGCGCCTTCCTGCACTGTCACCAGCTTGTCCTTGCCGGTCATGATGGTCGACACCGGCGCGTCCAGGCGGGTTTCGAAACGGGTGTCGCGGTTGGTGACGATGCCGACCAGCTGCTCGCCGTCAACGACCGGGACACCGGAAATGTTGTGCTGCCGCGTGATCTCCAGCACTTCGCGTATGGTGGTATCAGGTCCGACCGTGATCGGGTCCTTGATGACACCGCTTTCGTATTTTTTCACCAGCCGCACCTGGTTGGCCTGCTGCTCGATGGTCATGTTCTTGTGGACAATACCGATGCCGCCTTCCTGGGCCATGGCGATCGCCAGGCGCGCTTCGGTGACAGTGTCCATTGCCGCGGACATCAGTGGAATATTGAGCTGAATATCGCGGGTCAGCTGTGTGACCAGATCCACGTCCTTCGGAAGCACCACCGAATGGGCGGGAAGCAGCAAAACATCATCGAAAGTCAGGGCTTGTTCAGAGATACGCAGCATGCGGAGCACCGTGTTGGCGTCAGAGTTAAGCGGATAATTATAGCTTTGCGGCTGTCCGCGGGTAAACCGCTAACTGGCCGGGGCCCATTACCCTGCCGGGCGTGATTTGCGTATCATGCGGCCTATGATCGATATGGCCGATGCCGCCGGGCAACGCAACCTGTACAGCGTGTCGCGCCTGAACCGGGAAGTCAGGGCACTGCTGGAATCCGGTTTTGCGCGCCTGTGGGTGGAAGGCGAGATTTCCAACCTGTCGCGGCCCGCCTCGGGTCATCTGTATTTCACGCTCAAGGACGCGGGCGCCCAGGTCAGCTGCGCGCTGTTTCGTAACTCGGCGATCCGTATGGGGTTTGTTCCGGAAAATGGCATGCAGGTGCTGGTCCGCGCCCAGGTCAGCCTGTACGAGGCGCGCGGCAATTTCCAGCTCATCGTCAGCCAGATGGAAGAAGCGGGCGACGGCGCCCTGCGCCGCGCCTTTGAGCAGCTCAAGAACCGCCTGCACAGCGAAGGCCTGTTCGACGATGCCCGCAAGCGTCCCCTGCCGCGCTTGCCGCGCCGCATCGGGGTGATCACTTCGCCCAGCGGCGCCGCTGTGCGCGACGTGCTGACCGTGCTGCGCCGCCGTTTCCCCGCCATACCAGTGATCATCTATCCCGTCCAGGTCCAGGGCGCCGGCGCCGCGCAACAGATTGTCGCCGCATTGCGCACCGCGCAGCAACGCGCCGAGTGCGATGTGCTGCTGCTCACCCGCGGCGGCGGATCGCTGGAAGATCTGTGGCCATTCAATGAGGAAATCGTCGCGCGCGCCGTCTACGACTGCGCCATTCCCGTGGTGTCCGCCGTGGGCCATGAAATCGATGTCGTCATTACCGACTTCGTCGCCGACCGGCGCGCGCCGACGCCGTCGGCGGCGGCCGAGTTGCTGAGTCCCGACCGCAGCGAAATCGACGCGCGCCTGTGCCAGCTGGAAAACCGCCTGGCGCGGCTGCTCGGCCAGCACTTGCAACAGCGCCGCGACCGGCTGGCCTGGCTGGAAGGACGCCTGCAGCAATGCCACCCCGGCCGGCGCCTGCAACAGCAGGCGCAACGTCTGGATGAACTGGAGCAGCGGCTGCGCAGGGCCTGGACTCACCGCAGCGCCGGCCTCAGGTCACGTCTCGAGGCGCTGGTTGGCCAACTGCACCGGCACAGCCCGGCGCAACAGCTGCAGCGGCTCGACAACCTCACCGCACAGTTGGCACAGCGGCTCAAATACTGTATACATATACAGCTATCGTGGCGGCGGGAAAAAATTGCGGTGCTGTCCCGCGCCCTGGATGCGGTCAGTCCGCTGGCGACCCTGCAGCGCGGCTATTCCATTACCCTTGGAAGCGACGGATCGATTATGCGCAATGCCTCCGACGCCGGCATCGGCGATACGCTCGAAACACGTCTTGCCAAAGGCCGCCTTGTCAGCCGTGTCACAGAGATCATAAAACGCTCATGAAACGCTTTGGTCTTCTGCCATTGTTGTTCATTTTCATGCTGCTGCCGCTGCGCCAGCTGTGCGCTGTCGAAATGCCGGCGAGCGCACCGGTACCGGGCGGCATCGCCCTGCTGCGCCTGCCGGTGTCGGAAGCAGCGCCGCGCGTGACGTTCCGCGACAGGCCGGTCATGGTGCTGCGCGATGGCGACACCTGGACCGCAGTCGTCGGATTGCCGCTGACACTGGAACCCGGCACCCATCAGCTGAAAATCAGTACGGCTTCGGGAACCACCCTGACACATGATTTTGCGGTCACGGACAAGCGCTACCAGACCCAGCACCTGACAATCAAAAACAAGCGCATGGTCAATCCGGAGAAACGTGACCTGGAACGCATCAGCCGCGAACAGCAGCGCATAAGCAGGGCGCTGGCGACCTGGAACGAAACCACGCCGGACACGCTGCGTTTTCTGCTGCCGGTCGAAGGACCGCTGAGCAGCCCGTTCGGCCTGCGGCGTTTTTTCAATGAACAGCCCCGCAAGCCGCACAGCGGCCTGGATCTCGCCGCCGCGGAAGGGACGCCGGTCAAGGCGCCGGCCGGGGGACGCATCATCGATACCGGTGATTTCTTCTTCAATGGCAACACGGTGTTCATCGATCACGGCCAGGGTCTGGTGACCATGTACTGTCACCTGTCGCGCATCGACGTCGCGCCCGGAACGTCGGTCGTGGCCGGCGACGTCATCGGCGCCGTCGGCAAGACCGGCCGCGTGACCGGTGCCCACCTGCACTGGGGTGTCAGCCTCAACGATGCGCGAGTCGACCCGGCGTTGTTTCTTGAGCGGCTGCCGGCACCCGATGCAGAGTAGGCGGCAACTGGTCCGCTAAAATCGATGCGCCAGGACGTCACCTTGAAAGCAGCGACCCGGCGCATTCTCGCCGCCAATGTGCGCTACCTGCGCCTGCTGCGCGGCTGGAGCCAGGAACAGCTGGCAGAGCGCTGTGGGTTGCATCGCACCTATATAGGCGCCATTGAGCGCGGCGAACGCAACCTCGGCCTGGACAACCTGGACCGCCTCGCCGGCGCCCTCAACACCACGGCATCAAGGATGTTGCAGGATCCAGCACTGCCCACGCGCTATCAGGTGCGTGAACCTGCAATCCGTTATCGCAACGCGCCGCCTGCCCGTCTGCGACCGCATCAGCGAACCAGGCGGCGAACTGCTGCATATCTGCATCAAATTGCTACTCATAGTCTGTCGACCGGTCCCGAAAACTTTCTTGTAATGCTGTCCCATGAAAGCGAATGCAAGGAAGCGTCTGGCGCAGCGGGTACGCCTGTTGCGCACCAACCGCGGCTGGTCGCAGGAAGTGCTGGCCGAGCTCAGCGGCCTTAACCGCAGCTATATCGGGGCCGTGGAACGCGCCGAGCACAACATCGGTCTCGATAACATCGAGCGTATCGCCGAAGCTCTCGAAACCCGGGTGGCAGACCTGCTGGAAGGCGTCGAATCCCTGCAACACAGCTTCCCGGAGGCTGACAAGGAAACAGCCATGCGCTGCGACTCCGTCAGCAAACCGGTCATCGTCCATCGCAAGATCTTCCTGGAACTGCTCAAGCAGTGCGGCCAGACGCATCGCGACCTGGTGCTCGTTTACCTGGAACGCTGCGGCGTCACGGTGCGCGACTAGCCCGCATTTCTCACCGCGGATCGTCGCGAGGGCGTCGAGGAGGCTGTAGATGCAGGGCGCACGCAGGGGAAGACGGCGCCGGCGTAGCCGACACTACGTCAAGCCGGCTGGAGCGAGTACGCACTGCAGATGCAGGCTCATCGGCGGCCGCAGTAGATGTGCGGTGAGAGATGCGGGCTAGCCCCCGAATTCGTGGCGGCCGCGTTTTAGTCGTTTGTAGTTGCGAATCATCACGATCATTTTCAGAATCGCCGGCTTGTCGATGCGTTCGATATCGAGACCGACACGAATCGGTACACCTGTCGCGCCGGGTGGACCTATGTCGATGAAATTCCGTGGTGGCCGCGCTGCCGTGTCCAGGTCTTCAGCGAAGCGCTGCCGTGCTTCATCCAGGGTAACGAAGCGGCAATCCCACACGACTTCGTCGCCCTGGAAAAGACCGATAAAACGCACCCGCGCCTGCGCGGCGGTTTCCTCCAGCACCAGGAAGTCCAATCCCTTGTTGCGCAGGTAGTCCGAGAACACCGCTGGATCACCGCTGAATGCGGCGTCTACGCCTTTCCCGGAGCGCTGACCCATCCTATTTCCCGGGAAGCTCTTCGTCTGTCTCAAACAGCTCTTCGTCGAAGAAATCCGGTTCCGGCGGGTCGCCGTCATGGATGTCATACCAGCGTCTTTGCCGGTAGGCGGCGCGCAACTGCAGGTATTCATCCAGGGCCGCCGTTTCGAGGACTTTCGATGCCGACAGCAGTTCAGCGCGTTTGCTGACCAGAAACAGGCCACCAAGACCGGCCTGAAGAGGATACTCGGTGTATCGGGCAACAGTGTTCAGCGGCACTTCAGGGGGCAGGCCTGCGGTATCGCGCACCGTACTCGGTCCAAGGAATGGCAATACCAGGTACCAGCCCTCACCGAAACCCCAGACAGCGAAAGTCTGGCCGAAATCTTCATTGTGTTTCTCCAGTCCCCAGTCCGTTGCAACATCCATCAGACCTGCGACCCCGAATACGGTATTGAAACTGAAGCGCATCACATCGCTGACGGCCTGCCCGGGTTTCCACTGAAGGAGATTGTTGACGGCGGTTACCGGCACGTTCGCATTGGCGAAGAAATTGCGCACGCCCGTGCGTGCCGGTGCAGGCACGTATTCCTGGTAACGCCTTGCGACCGGTTTCAACAGGTAACGGTCGAACGAATCGTTGAATTTGTAGACGGCCCGATTGACCGGCTCCAGCGGATCACTCACTTCATCGTAGGGCGAACGCACCGCGCAGCCTTCGAGCATCAGCACCAGCAGCAACCCGACCCGTATTTGCAGTGACGACATGGTTATTTTCGCTGTTATTTTTTTACATGCCGGATCATACGCTTGCGACGCATTACCTGTCGAGGCGTGAGGACGTTGCGCTTGTCCTTGTAGGGATTTTCGCCGGTCTTGAAAACCAGCTGAACGGGTGTTCCAACCAGCTGCAGCGCATTTCGAAAGTAATTCGCCAGGTAACGCTTGTAGGCGGCCGGCAAACGCGCCGTCTGGTTGCCATGAATCACGATCACCGGGGGGTTCTGCCCGCCCTGATGCGCATAGCGCAGCTTGATCCTGCGTCCCTGCACCAGCGGTGGTTGATGTTCATGCACCGCCTGTTCCAGGATCCGGGTCAATTCCGAAGTGGACACATCGATACAGGCAGACCGGTGCGCCGTTTTCACGGCGTCGAAAAGATCGCCAACACCGCTGCCATGCAAGGCAGAAATAAAATAGCGCTCGGCGAACTCGAGAAACGGCAGACGGCGTTCCAGCTGGGTGCGGATCCAGTCGCGCTGGTCATTTTCCAGGCCGTCCCATTTATTGATCGCCACGACCACGGCAGTTCCGCTTTCAAGGATGTGTCCAGCCAGGCTGGCATCCTGTTCGGCCACTTCGCCTTCCCGCGCATCCAGCACCAGAATCGCGACGTCCGCCTCGTTAATGGCCTGCAGCGTCTTGATGACGCTGAACTTCTCGACGACTTCACTGACCTTGCTGCGGCGCCGCACGCCGGCGGTGTCGATCAACGTGTAGCGCTCGCCGTCGCGCTCGAAGGGGATGCGGATGCTGTCGCGGGTGGTGCCCGGTTGATCATAGGCGAGCACACGTTGCTCACCGAGCATGCGATTGATCAAGGTCGACTTGCCCACATTGGGACGTCCAACGACCACGATCTGGATGCCTGCATCTTCTTCCGCTGTTTCTGCGGCCGGTGTCTGCGGCAGGTCGTTCAGCACCCGATCGATCAGCGCGCCGACACCGCGGCCCTGTGACGCTGCGATCTGCGCCGGCGCACCCAGCCCCAGGGCGAAGGCGTCCGCGACCGCGGCGTCGACGTCCTGGCCGTCGACCTTGTTCAGCACCAGGTACACCCGCTTGCCGCTGCGCCTGAGGCGCGCGGCGATCTGCTGGTCGCTGAGGTTAATGCCGTCGCGCGCATCGAGCAGGAACAGCACCGCATCGGCTTCTTCGACGGCAAGCCAGACCTGCCCGGCCATCAGCCCTCCCAGTCCCTGCTCGTCGCCGACCAGACCACCGGTATCGACAACCAGGTAGGGACGCTCGCCGAGTCGCCCCTTGCCGTACTGGCGGTCGCGCGTGAGGCCCGGGAAATCGGCGACCAGCGCATCACGGCTGCCGGTCAACCGGTTGAACAGCGTCGACTTGCCGACGTTAGGCCTGCCGATAAGTGCTATGACGGGAAGCATCGTGCCAGAGGATCGCGATCAGTCGCGTCCGCTCTGCAGCGTATAGAGCGCCAGCTTGCCGCCGGCACCCTGCACCAGCAGCCGGTCGCCGAGCGCCAGCGGGGCCACCAGGATGCCATCGCTGTCGACCCGGGTGCGGCCGACGATCGAACCATCGTGGCGCGAAAGAATGTGCAGATAGCCTTCATAGTCACCCACGGCGACGTAACCGCCGACCACCGCGGGGCCGGTCACGGCGCGCCGGCGCAGGGCGGTCTGCTTCCACAGGGACGCGCCGCTGCTGCGATCCAGGGCCCAGACTTCACTCGCCTCATCGGTAACGTAGACGTGCTGCGTATCGACAGCGAGTCCCGCATATACCGACATTTCCCGATCCCACAGTGACCTGCCGTTGACCAGATCGATTGCTGCGAGCTGTCCCTGGAAACTGCCGACGTAAAGGACGCCACTACGAATGACGGGACTCGCGTCTATATCGACGATACGCTGCAACTCCGAGCGCCCGCTCGGGACAGCCACGGCGGCTTCCCAGATGCGGCGCCCCGAACTGATATCGAGCGCGGACATTTTGCCGTTGGCGAAACCGGCAATCACTATCCCGCCTTCGACCAGCGGTGTACTGGTGCCGCGCAACGTCAGCACCGGAACCGTGCGACCCTCACTCCACAGACGTTCACCGCTACGGGCATCAAGACCGGTGAGCTGCCCGTCAGCAGTCTGCGCCACCACCACACCGTTGCTGACTTGCGGCACTGCGAGCACTTCGCTGGAAACGGAAGCATGCCAGCGCATTTCCCCGCTGTCTGCGTCCAGCGCGATAATCCCGGCATCGCTGGTGCCCAGCAACACCAATCCTTCACCGACGCCGGGGCCAGCGGAAATTGCTGCGCGGGTTTTCTGGTGCCAGATTTCCTTGCCTGTTTCCAGCGTAAAGGCGTACACGGCGCCGTTGCGATCTGCGGCGAACACCCGCTCACCGTCAACCGCCGGCACCAGCGTGACGAACTGTTCCTTCGTGCCGGACCCTGTATCGCGGCGCCAGACATCGCGCAGCTCAAGCTGTCGATCGAAGCTCTCCAGTTTCGCCGGCGGCTCGGCATTGTCCTTGTCACCGAACCAGGAACAGCCGGCCAGCAGCACCAGCGATGCAATAACCGCGACTGCTCGCATCATTCGCTTGCCAGGCCCGCCGCGGCAACGTTTTCATACTTGGTGGTAAGCAGGCCCGCAGCAGGCGATTCCGGCGGCATGGCCTCCAGAGCCTGTTTGTATGCCTGCGCGGCCATGGCTTGGTTGCCTTGCGCCATCGCCAGATCCCCTTCCAGCTCGGTGTAAAGGTAAGCGTAGACGCCACGCTCGCCGGTTGCCGCCAGCAGGCCGGTCGCCTCGTCATACTGCTGCCGGCCGATCAACACCCGGATCAGGCGCAGGCGAGCGGTATGCTGCACTTCAGGCAGCCCGGCGTGATCCAGGGCCCACTGCAGTTGTGCCTGGGCGGCATCCAGTTCCCCTTCATCGACAGCGACCTTTGCCAGCACCATGGCGGCCAGCGGCGCGTAGGCAGAGCCCGTGTAGTTGCTTATCAGCTCGTTGGCACTGGTACGCACTTTTTGCGCTTCGTTCCTGTTAAGTTCCGACATCATCTGGGTATAGATGTGGGAGGCGTGCAAAGCCTGCGTTTCCTTGTAACTCAACCAGGCCTTGCCACCCAGCAGGGCGGACACCCCCAGCAACAGCCCGATCACTATCGAACTGCCGTTTTCCTTCCACCAGTTGCCCAGTGCCTCAAGTTGTTCCTTTTCCGAAGCTGCATTCATCGGATGTTCTCCCCAAACAAGTAAAATCAGCTGTCAGTTGCGCGATACCCGCGACATGCGCTCACGCCCAGCCGAACAGGCTGGCGAGCCGCGCCGCGAGTTGATCGAAATGAACCATTTCCTGTTCACTGTTCTCGCGCAGCGGCTTCAGGCCCGCTTCGCGCTTTTGCACTTCTTCTTCACCTAGCACCAGCGCGTAGCGCGCCCCGCTGCGATCAGCCTTCCTGAACTGGGACTTGAAACTGCCCCCGCCGCAGTGTGTGATCACCCGCAGCTGAGGAAGCAGGTCACGCAAGCGCTCCGCCAACAGCAGACCCTGCTGCTGTGCCAGGGTTCCCGGCGCCACCAGGTACAGGTGCGGCGCGCTGTCCGGCACAGGCGCGCCCTCGCTTTCCAGCAGCGCAACCAGTCTCTCCAGGCCCATCGCAAAACCCACCGCCGGCGTTGGACGCCCGCCGAGGAATTCCACCAGCGCGTCATAACGCCCGCCCGCGCACACAGTCCCCTGCGCGCCAAGCCGGTCGCTGACCCATTCGAACACCGTGCGGCCGTAGTAGTCCAGACCGCGTACCAGGCGCGGATTGACCTCGTAACGGATGTCGGCGGCGTCCAGCAGGCCGCACAGCGCCTCGAAATGCTGCTTCGACGCGTCATCGATATAGTCGGACAGCGAAGGCGCGGCATCGAGCACCGCCTGCACCTGCGCATTCTTGCTGTCGAGTATGCGCAACGGATTGGTTGCAAGTCGCCGCTTGCTGTCTTCGTCGAGGCGCTCGAACTGCGCGCTCAGGTAGCCGACCAGGTCGTCGCGGTAGCGGGCGCGCGCCTCGCTGGTGCCGAGCGAGTTCAGCTGCAGCGATACATGCTGCAATCCCAGCGCTTTCCAGATGCGCGCGGTCATCATCAACAGCTCGGCATCGATATCCGGACCGTCGAACCCGAACACCTCGACACCGATCTGGTAGAACTGGCGATACCGGCCCTTTTGCGGCCGTTCATGGCGGAACATGGGACCGGTGTACCAGAGCCGCTGCGCCTGGTTGTGCAACAGTCCGTGTTCGACACAGGCGCGCACGCAACCGGCGGTACCCTCGGGACGCAACGTGAGACTGTCTCCGTTGCGATCCTCGAAGGTATACATTTCCTTTTCGACGATGTCGGTCACTTCGCCGATGGATCGCTTGAAGAGCTCGGTTTTCTCGACAATCGGCATGCGTATTTCGCGAAAGCCGTATGCTTCCACCACGCTGCGAATGCCGTCTTCGACAAACTGCCAGCGCGCCGCATGCTCCGGCAATATGTCGTTCATGCCGCGAACGGCTTGCAATGTCCCGGACATCTCAGTCTTCCAGCGTAACGCGCGCAACCTTGCCGCGCTGATAGGGAGTCAAGTCCACGGCTTTGCCGCGGTAGCTGAGCTCGACGCCGGGCGCGTTGCCCAGCAGCAGGGATACCGGTGGTTCAACCCGGACCGTGCGCTCGCTGCCCGCGCGCTGCGTACCCACGACCAGCTTGCGGCCGTGGGCTTCCATCTCCACCCAGCTGTCTTCGGTGAATCGCAAATGCACCACAGCCGGACCAGCCGCGTCCTGGACTTCGGGCTGCGCATCAGCAGGCGAGGGTTCGGCAATCTGCTCCCGCGCAGTCTCCGGTTCGCTGGCCGGTTCGCTGGCCGGTTCGCTGGCCGGTTCGATGGCCGGCTCGCTGATCAGCGGTTCCGTCTGCTCGACCACTGATTCGGGCGGCTGATCAGGTTCGGGTATCGGCAAGGCATCGGCGGGTTCGTCGTCGCCGGAATGCGGAAGCGCCAACTGGCTCGCGACCGGCTCGGGCGCCTTATCGGTCCACAGCCGTTCCATCACCGGAACACCATAGACCAGCAGCGTTACCACCGCGACCAGCATCAGGCCGCGCAACAACCATTTGCCGACCGGTAACGAAATGCGGTGACGGCGCATACCGACCCGCTTTAGCGGTGCTGCACGCTGCGGATTCGGATCCGGCAACCTGGTGATGAGCGCCGATGCATCGAGGCCGAGAAGCCGCGCGTACGACTTGATGTATCCGCGCACGAACGCCGCGGCCGGAAGCCGCGTTTCGTCTCCCGCCTCAATTGCATGCACTATCTCCGGCCGCAAATGCAGATCGGAGGCCACCGTCTCCACACTCAGCTGTTGCGTTTTGCGGGCCGCGGCCAGTTCTGCTCCAACCGCACCGAATCCGCTCTCTTGCGGCGAGTTTTCGCCCGTACCCGCTTCGCTAGCGTGCACGCCGGTCGCGCTCCCACTCGACCAACGCCTGCGCTTCCTGTGATTCCGGGAACCGGTTCTTCAGCTGCAGGGCGTAACTGGAGGACGCATTATTGTCACCCAGCGCCGACTCCGCGCGCACAGCGATCCAGAGGAATTCCGCAGTCAAAGGCGCTACCGCCTGCAGACGCTGCAAATAGGCGCGTGTAGCGAGATATTGCTCACGGGCAAAGGTGATTCGCACCATCTGGCGCAGGGCTGGCGGGAAGGCCGGATCCTTGTCCAGCGCCTGGCGGAAATATTTCTCCGCCAGATCGAGATCGGGGCGTTTCTCCGCGCACAGGCCGGCGTTCGTCAGCACGACTGCGGGATTGCGGTACAGCGGGTCCTGCAGCGCTTTACTGAACATGCGATCCGCTTCGTCCAGGCGTCCGGCGCGGCACAGGTATTGACCGTAGTTGTTGAGAATCAGCGGGTCGTCGGGTTTCAGATCGTAGGCTCTCCGATAGTGCTTGTCAGCCAGGTCGTTCTTGCCAAGATGCTCGTAAAGAATGGCAACCGAGGCGTGCGCCGTCGGCAGGCGCGGATCCTGCTCCAGCGCTTTCTTGAACTTTTCCAGCGATTCTTCGTACATGCCCTCGCGCATGTATTCCATACCCAGCTGGGTGTTCACTTCCGCGGGAGTGCGGGAGTCGCCGCTGCGCGAGGCGCCACCCGGTGACGTCGCGCAGGACGACAACAGCAGCAGCGCAACGATCCACGCAGGGAAAAACCGGCTGAGCGTCAAGCGGCACCTCCAGTGACTTCGACTTCGAAGCGTTTACGCCGGCGGGTACGGTCCGTGAAATCCCCGGCCAGCTGGCCGCACGCGGCATCGATATCGTCGCCGCGTGTTTTGCGTGTGATGGTCACAATGCCGGAGTTGTGCAGAATATCCCTGAAGCTGTCGATGCGTTCGGCACTGCTTCTGCGGTAGAGGGTCTGCGGAAACGGGTTGAAGGGTATCAGGTTGACCTTGGATGGCACCTGTCGCAAAAGTCTGGCCAATGCGCGCGCCTGCTGGTCACTGTCATTGACGCCTTCAAGCATCACGTACTCGATCGTGACCCTGCGCCGGCCCTCGCCCACGTATTCCCTGCATGCGTGCAGAACCTCATTGATCGGATATTTCTGGTTGAGCGGCACCAGGCGGGTGCGCAAGGCATCGTCCGGAGCGTGCAGAGACAGCGCCAGGCTGACATCGGTCGCCTCAGCGAGGCGCTGCAATGCCGGCACCACACCCGCGGTACTGATCGTGACGCGCCGTTTCGACAGAGCGTAGGCGAAGTCATCCTGCATGAGCGAAACGGCGGCCATGACATTGTCGAAGTTCAGCAAGGGTTCACCCATGCCCATGAACACGACATTGGATACCGGCGCATCGCCGCTGCGCGCCAGCAGGCGGTTGACCATCCACAGTTGGCCTATGATCTCGGCGGTGGAAAGGTTGCGATTGAATCCCTGACGCGCGGTCGAGCAGAAACTGCAGTTCAGCGCGCAGCCGACCTGCGATGAAATACACAAGGTGGCGCGGCCCGGCTCGGGGATATAGACGCTTTCAATACGATTGCCGTCGGCCAGTTCGAACAGCCATTTGCGGGAACCGTCGGACGACAGCTGATCGGCGGCGACGGTCGGTCCGCGAATTTCCGCTACCGCAGCCAGCTCTTCGCGCAACGCCTTGCTGAAATTGGTCATGGCGGAAAAATCATCTACGCCTTGCTGATGTATCCATTTCAGCAGCTGGGTGGCGCGAAAAGGTTTTTCTCCACGGGCGGCAAACCAGGCGGCGAGTGCCGCCCGGTCGAAATCGAGAAGGTTGACCTTGTCGGTTGATCTGTCCACGGGGGTCCCTGCGCCGGGCGCGGCGTTCCGTCCCGGAGCGTTATCAAACTGTCGAAAAATCTGTAGCTTAGCCATTCAAGAATGAATTGCGTAGTGTACATGCTTGGGCCGGATACAGGCAATCGCGAGCCCCGCCCGACGCCGCCGACAGCATCGTTACAGGATCTTTTCCCGGGCGCGACACGCGGGATAAGGTGATGAATTAACTGATATATATGGAAAACCCGGAAAGACCTCGGCGCAACGGATCACGCCGCGCATCAACGCCGGCGGCGCGCGCAGATGGCGGTCGGGCGGGATTGATCAGGCGATCGGTGCAGGCATCAGTTCCGTGAGCTGCTGTTTTCGTTCCTCAACAAGGGTTCTGTACAACGTGCTCATGGCGCGCTCGTAAGCGCAGTCTCCGTCTTCACCCATGGTGTGAAGGCGCTGTTCCAACGTCGCGATTTCTTCCAGCAGACGCATGGTTTCGGGGTTGGCTGCCGGCAACAGTGCAGCTGATGTCTGGTACATGCCGTTTCTTCCTGTCTTTGGGTACAGGATCAGCGTAAGTGCCGTTCATGACCGGATAATGACAGCGATTTGACGGATCTGTGACCTTATTCGCGCTCTCCGATCCAGGCCATCTGTATGGCCTCGAGGATCTTTTCACCGGAGTGCTGCGGATCGTCGGCAAAATCCTCCAGGCCGATCACCCATTCACGCAACTCGGTGAAGCGCACCGTTGCCGGATCGACGTCGGGGTATTTCTCATCGAGTTCAATGGCGATATCCAGCGAATCTGTCCACTTCAATGCCACAGGGTCTCTCCTCAGTGATTTTCACTGACCATGTTAATGGTGTATTTCGGAATCTCCACCACCAGGTCTTCGTCGGCCACGCGGGCCTGACAACTGAGGCGCGAGTCGGGTTCCAGTCCCCAGGCCTTGTCGAGCATATCGTCTTCCTCCTCGCTCGATTCCTCGAGAGAATCGAACCCTTCGCGCACGTAGACGTGACAGGTGGTGCAGGCGCAGGACTTTTCGCAGGCGTGCTCGATCTCGATGCCATTGGCCAACGCGGCATCACAAATCGTGGTGCCGGCTTCGACCTCCAGCACCGCACCCTCCGGACATATCTCTTCGTGTGGCAGAAAGATGATCTGCGGCATAAGGTTTCCTGTTACTTGAATTCGTCCAAGGCGTGGCCGGCCATCGCTTTCTGAATGTTGGCATTCATGCGCCTGTCCACATAGGCCGCGCTGGCCGCTTCCAGCGCCTCGATGGCACGCTTGATGGCCCGCGCGTCGTCGCCATTGCGCGCTTCGGCGAGCCGCCGCGCCGCATTATCGACGGACACACGCTCATCGCTGCTGAGGAAACGATCGCCGTCTTCCTTCAGCGCAGCCTGCAACGCTTCAAGCACGCGATCGGCTTCCACCTGCTGTTCGCGCAGACGGCGTGCTTCCACGTCATCCTGGGCATGCTCTATGGAATCGCGCAGCATGGTCTCGATCTCGTTGTCCGTGAGCCCGTAGGACGGCTTCACCTCGATGCGCGCCTGCGCGCCGCTGGTCTGCTCCTGCGCGGTTACGCTGAGCAGGCCGTCGGCGTCGACCTGGAAAGTCACCCGGATGCGCGCCGCGCCCGCCGCCATCGGCGGGATATCGCGCAATTCGAAACGCGCCAGCGAGCGGCAGTCATCCACCAGTTCGCGTTCCCCCTGCACCACGTGCAGCGCCATGGCGGTCTGGCCGTCCTTGAAGGTGGTGAACTCCTGGGCACGCGCTACCGGGATCGTCGTGTTGCGCGGCACGATTTTTTCGGTCAGTCCGCCCATGGTCTCGATGCCGAGAGACAGCGGTATAACATCGAGCAACAGCATCTCGTCTTCCGGCTTGTTGCCGACAAGAATGTCCGCCTGCACCGCCGCACCGATGGCCACCACCTTGTCGGGATCGATATCGACCAGCGGTTCGCGGGCGAAAAATTCCGCCACCGCCTCGCGCACCCGCGGAACCCGCGTGGAACCGCCGACCATCACGACTGCTCCGATCTGCTGCGCGCTGACGCCGGCGTCGCGCAGGGCCCGGCGACAGGGCGCCAGCGTCTTGCGCACCAGGGGCTCTATCAGCGCATTCAATTGCGCACGGCTGAGCCGGGTCTGTCGACGCGAACCATCGTCCAGGTCCACGAAGACATCGACCTCGTCCCTGTCAGTGAGTTGTTCCTTGGCCGCGCACGCCGCCTGCAGCAGGCGACGCTGCATGGCGTGCCCCGGATCGCCCTGGATTCCAGTCTCCTGCATGAGCCAGGCTGCGATCAGGCGGTCCATGTCGTCACCGCCGAGCGCCGTGTCACCGGCGGTCGCCAGCACTTCGAATACGCCCTGGTTGAGTCGCAGGATCGATATGTCGAAAGTGCCACCGCCGAGATCGTACACGGCGATGATGCCATCTGAACTGCGATCGAGTCCGTAGGCAACAGCCGCAGCGGTCGGCTCGTTGAGCAGCCGTAGCACTTTCAGGCCGGCCAGCTTGCCGGCGTCCTTGGTCGCCTGGCGCTGCGCATCGTCGAAATACGCCGGCACAGTGATCACCACGCCGCTGAGTTCACCCCCAAGGGTACGCTCGGCGCGTCGTTTCAGTTCCGCGAGAATGTCCGCGGACACCTGCACCGGACTGCGGTTACCGGCGACAGTGTGGATGAGCGGCATGCTGGATTCGCCGGCAACAAACTCGTAGGGCAGCACTGAACCGAGTGTCTGCAGGTCGCTGACGCCGCGGCCCATGAGCCGCTTGACGGAGACTATCGTGTTGAGGGGATCCAGGGCAGCATCAGCCCGCGCAACCTCGCCCACCTCGACTGCGCCGTCCGCAAGGTAACGGACCACGGACGGCAGCAGGTGCCGGCCCTGTTCGTCGGGCAACGTATCGGCGCTGCCGCTGCGTACGCTGGCGACCAGCGAGTTGGTGGTTCCCAGGTCGATGCCGGCGGCCAGCCGATGCTGGTGCGGCGCAGTGGACTGACCGGGTTCGGAAATCTGCAACAAAACCATTTGAAGGGCTACAAAAGTTCGTCTTCGAGGTCGGCTTCCAGGGTCTGCACTTCGTCATGCAGGCGCGTGAAGTACTGCATTTTAAGCACCAGGGCAAGCGCCTCCGCGGGATCGGCGTCGGCGCTGTCCAGCGCTTCGCCAAGGCCTGTCTCCAGCGCCCGGTATTGATCGCTGATCCTGTCAGCCAGCGCCCGCAGCGCGCCCAGGGGATCCGCCTGATGCCGCACTTCGTCCAGGCTTTCTCTCAGATCGATCTGCTGCATCAGGAATGCCGGATCCTGGTGCGTACGCTGCTGGTCGTCAACGCTGTGGCCGCGCAGTTGCAGAAGGTAGCGCCCGCGCCTGAGAGGGTCCTTGAGGACCTGGTAAGCCTCGTTGATCTGCGCCGCCTGCTGCATCGAGATGCGTCGTTCCTGGTCGCCGGCGCGGGCAAACCGGTCGGGGTGCACCGAGCGCTGCAGTTCCCGGTAACGCGCATCCAGACGCTCGCTGTCCACTGCATATTGCTGTGGCAGGGAAAACAGCTCGAAATGATTTTGCGTAAGAACGGATGACATGACAAACGTGGTTGCCGACACAGAATCCTGTCCGAGGGGTCAGACGCTGAAGCTTTCGCCGCAACCGCAGGCATCTTTTACATTGGGATTGTTGAACCTGAATCCCTCGTTGAGTCCTTCCTTGCCGTAATCGAGCTCAGTGCCGTCCAGGTAGACCAGGCTCTTGGGATCGACTACCACCTTGACGCCGAGATTCTCGAAGACCACATCGCCGTCTTCGATCTGGTCGGCGAATTCCAGCACGTAAGCCATACCCGAGCAGCCAGAGGTCCGCACACCAAGACGCAGCGCAACGCCCTTGCCGCGCTGCTGGATAAAATGCCTGACCCTGTCGGCGGCTGCTTCAGTCAAGGTAATCGCCATAAAACACTCCGCTTTAATGCGCTGCCCATTGCACGGAATCCAGATCGACACCGTCCTTGAACATTTCCCATAACGGGGACAGCTCGCGCAGCTTGCCTATCTTACTCTTGACAAGCTGAATGGTGTAATCGATCTCTTCCTGGGTCGTAAAGCGGCCTATGGTGAAACGAATGGAGCTGTGAGCCAGTTCATCGTTACGGCCCAGCGCCCGCAGCACATATGAGGGTTCCAGGCTGGCGCTGGTGCAGGCCGAACCGGATGAGACGGCCAGATCCTTGAGCGCCATGATGAGGCTTTCGCCCTCGACGAAATTGAAGCTGACATTGAGGTTGCCGGCGACGCGGTGGTCAAGCTCACCGTTGATATAGACTTCTTCGATATCCCTGAAACCTTCGAGCAGACGATTGCGCAGCGCCAGGATGCGTTCGTTATCCGCGGTCATTTCCGCTCCCGCGAGGCGGAAAGCCTCGCCCATGCCGACGATCTGGTGAGTCGGCAGGGTTCCGGAGCGCATGCCGCGTTCATGGCCACCGCCGTGCATCTGGGCCTCGATGCGCACGCGCGGCTTGCGGCGGACGTACAGCGCGCCTATACCTTTCGGTCCATAGATCTTGTGCGCAGAAAACGACATCAGGTCCACTTTCATTGTCTGAAGATCGATCGGAACCTTGCCGGCGCTCTGCGCGGCATCGACGTGAAACACGATCTTGCGGTCGCGGCAGATGTCGCCGATGGCGCCAATTTCCTGAATCACGCCGACTTCGTTGTTCACGTGCATGACGCTCACCAGGATGGTGTCGTCACGCAGGGCCCGCTGGAATTTGTCGAGATCGAGGCGACCACCCGGCTCGGGGTCCAGGTAGGTGACTTCATAACCTTCGCGTTCTAGCTGCCGGCAGGAATCGAGCACGGCCTTGTGCTCGGTTTTTACAGTAACGATGTGTTTGCCGCTCTTGCGGTAAAAGTGCGCCGCGCCCTTGATCGCCAGGTTATCCGACTCCGTGGCGCCACTGGTCCAGACAATTTCCCTGGGATCGGCGTTCACCAGCTCGGCCACATTGCGCCGCGCTTCTTCGACGGCTTCATCGGCCTGCCAGCCAAAGCTGTGCGAGCGTGACGCGGGGTTGCCGAACTGGCCGTCGAGCGTCAGGTAGCTGCACATCTTTTCCGCGACCCGCGGATCAACCGGCGTGGTCGCTGAATAATCCAGATATATCGGTTTTTTCACGTTCATGAGGCATTCCACCGAAAAGTTCAAACTTGTCATCTACGGCCGGTGGCACCGGCCGGCGGGTCGCAGATCGCGAACCGCGTTCTGGCTGCGCACCACTGTGCCGGCGAAAAACCGACTTCAAGTGCACCGCTTTGCCGGGATTGTCTGCGGCCGGCGCCGGTTGCAGATCACGCCCCGGTGGCGGCCCGGTCGACCCGCGGCATTTTAACGGTTACTTCCTGCTGCGCGTCATGCTTTAGCGCTTCCTGCCTGGCCAGACCATTATCCACGAGCTGTCCAAGCGTAATCTCGTTGAGAAACGCATAAATCTGTTCGCTGAGCTCCGTCCACAGGTCATGAGTCAGGCAGCGTTTGCCGGACTGACAATCGCCGCTTCCGCCGCAGCGCGTGGCATCGACGCTTTCATCCACCGCTGTCACGACGTCCGCCACGGGGATTTCATGCGCCGAACGTCCCAGCGAGTAGCCGCCGCCCGGTCCGCGCGTGCTCGTAACCAGCCCCTGCTTGCGCAGGCGCGTGAACAGCTGCTCGAGATAGGACAAGGAAATGTTCTGACGCTCCGAAATCCCCGCCAGAGTCACCGGTCCCTCGTCGGCGTGCAATGCGAGATCCAGCATCGCGGTTACCGCATAGCGACCTTTGCTGGTCAGTTTCATGTCTAAATTGCCCTGATTCAACTGTCGGAAAACCGGTATAAAGTGCCATAACCGAGTAAAACAGTCAAGAATTCCCCACCTTGCGTAAGGGCGGGTTTATTGCCGCGCGAGCAATGCTGGCTCAGCCCCCGTCTTCCGGGTCCGCGTCCGCAGGCGTTTTCAGTGTCTCTTCGCCCGGATTAAGCGGTTTTACATTCAATCCGCTGTCGAGCTCGCAGGGACCGAGATCGGGCAATTGAAGGTCCGGCACCTCCGCTCCGAGACTCTTGAGACCGCGGCACATCTCTTCCAGCTTGCGATCCATGACATGGATGTGATCGAGCATGTTGTTGATCGCGTTCGCCACCGGGTCCGGCATGTCCTGGGTGCTGCCGTAGGCGTCGAAGCCCATTTTCCGTGCAATCGCCTCGCGCCTTCTCTGCTGCTCGCTGGTTCCACCGCCGACGATGCGTCCGGGGACGCCGACCACCGTTGCGCCGACCGGCACGTCTTTCAATACCACCGCGTTGGAACCGATGCGCACATCGTCACCGATGGAAATGGGGCCGAGCACCTTGGCCCCGGCACCGATGACGACATCATTACCGAGCGTAGGATGACGCTTGCCTTTTTCCCAGCTCGTGCCACCCAGTGTGACCCCGTGATACAGGGTGCAGTCGTCCCCGATCTCGGCGGTTTCGCCGATTACCACGCCCATGCCATGGTCAATGAAAAAGCGGCGTCCGATCGTGGCGCCGGGATGGATCTCGATGCCTGTGAACCAGCGCGCGATATTCGACAGAACGCGCGCCAGCCAGAACAGACCGTTGCGCCAGAGTACATGGCTCAAGCGATGCACCAGCACCGCGTGAAACCCCGGATACGTCGTAATTACCTCAAAGCGGGTACGCGCCGCCGGGTCGCGGTCAAATACGCAACTGAGGTCTTCCCGTATTCGCTCCCACATACGCCACCTGGTTCCCGTTCGCCGGGATGAGACAAAAACAGCGCGTCATTATAGGCCGGGGCGGCGGAGCCGTCGATCAACGGAATTTTTTGCCGATTGCCGTGAGAATGCCGCGCAGGATATTTATTTCCTTCTGGTCCGGTCGTGCACGGCCGAACAGGCGGCGCAGCCGGCGCATCAGGTGCCTGGGACTCTCGGGATCGAGGAACTCCAGCGCGATCAGCGTTTGCTCGAGATGCGCGTAAAACTGCTCCAGCTGCTGCGCGCTGGCATAATCGGTTTCGGGCGCGGACGGGTTCAAGTCATTCTGCGCCGCAACCCTGAGCTCGTAGGCAATGATCTGAACCGCGGCGGCAATGTTCAGCGACGAATATTCGGGATTGGCGGGAATCTGAACCAGCTGGTGGCAGCGATCCAGCTCCTCGTTGGTCAGGCCGGTGCGTTCGCGCCCGAAAATGATCGCAACCCGGCTCGGGTCGGCCTGTCGCTGGACCAGCGCCGCGCAGCTGCGTGGATCCAGCACCGGCACCGACAGTGATCGGCTGCGCGCACTGGCGCCGATGACGAGCACCGCATCAGCGACAGCTTCATCAAGGGTCGCGCAACACTGCGCCCCCGCCAGCACGTCATCCGCGCCGGAGGCCCGCGCCGTCGCCTCCGCGCTCGGATACTGTTGCGGAGCGACCAGGCACAGGTTCTTCAGGCCCATGTTTTTCATGGCGCGCGCGGTGGCGCCGATGTTGCCGGGATGGCTGGTATTGACAAGCACAAGGCGCGGTTGAATCACATTACACCCGCGCGAAGGAGAAAGGCATGGCGGCGGCGACGTCCTGCAAGCCCGCCGCCAGCATCACCAGACGATCAAAACCAAGCGCCACACCAGCGCTCTCAGGCAGTCCGTGGGCAAGGGCAGCGAGCAGATGCACATCGTATGGCACAGTTTCCAGGCCGGATTGCTCACGGACCCTGTTGTCATTGACAAACCTGCGGCGCTGCTCTTCAACGTCATCGAGTTCGTGAAAGCCGTTGGCGAGCTCGATTCCGTTGAGGAACAGCTCGAAACGTTCGGCGACAGCGACGTCACCGTTCGCAACCCGCGCCAGCGCAGCCTGGCTGGGCGGATAACCGTGCACGAACAGCGCCCCCGCATCCAGCTTCGGTTCGAGCCAGTGTGTCAGCAGCAGATCCAGCCAGGGATCGATGGCATCGTCACCCATTCCCGCCGGAGCCGGCCCCAGCCTGTTTTCGTAGAACGACCGGAATGCCCTGGCGTCATCGTTCCAGGGATCGAGGCCGGTCTCATCGAGAAACCACTGGCGGTAGCTGATTCGCCGGGCAGGACGATAGTCCAGGAATCCTTCGAGCACCGTTGCCAGCAGAGCATCCATTTCATCCATCAACGCCCAGTGATCGAAACCTGTCCGATACCACTCAAGGAGCATGAATTCCGGGTTATGACGTGTGCCGGATTCCCCGTTGCGAAACACGTGCGCCAGCTGGTATATCGATCCGCTGCCTGCAGCCAGCAGACGTTTCATGAAAAATTCGGGTGAGGACTGCAGGAACAGCGGCATGCCCGCCGCGCTTCCGGGTCCCCGGTATGTGCAGCGGAAAGATTCGATGGCGGGTTCTGTTGTGGCGAAACGCGACAACAGCGGGACATCCACTTCCAGTACGCAGCGTTGCAGGAAAAACGAACGAATACGCGCCATCAACGTGGCGCGTATTTTCAGGGTTCGCGGCCTGGCGCCCGGCCGCCAGAGGTCATCGCCCGGCCGGTCAGTCCCTGGCACGGCCCACGTATTCGCCGGTGCGTGTGTCGACTTTCACGACTTCGCCCACGTCGATGAACAGCGGAACCCTCACAACCGCTCCGGTTTCCAGGGTCGCCGGCTTGCCGCCACCACCCGAGGTATCACCGCGCACGCCCGGGTCGGTTTCGGTGATTGTCAGAAACACAAAATTGGGCGCTGTCACGCTGATCGGCACCCCGTCCCACAGCGTCACTGTGCAGGTGTCCTGCTCTTTCAGCCATTTCTTTGCATCGCTGACTGCCGCTTCCGAGGCGGCGATCTGTTCGTAGGTTTCCGGATGCATGAAATGCCAGAACTCACCGTCGTTGTAGAGATACTGCATGTTCGTTTCCAGCACGTCGGCGGCATCCACGCTTTCATTGGATTTGAAGGTGCGCTCAATCACGCGGCCGGTTTTAAGGTTGCGAATCCTGACGCGGTTGAACGCCTGTCCCTTGCCAGGTTTCACAAACTCGTTTTCAATAATGGAACAGGGATCGCCATCGATCATGATCTTCAGACCGCCCTTGAATTCGTTGGTGCTATAGGTCGCCATTGAGTACCTTGCCGTGTTGATAAGCGATAAAACAGGATGCGTATGATACCCCGAAGCCTGGTTCCGCAACAGCCAGGTTCCTGGCAAACCCAGCTGGGGCGGGCTATCACCGACCCGGAACAGCTGCTTAGCGAACTGCAACTGCCCTCGAGCCTGTTGCCGCAAGCATTGCTCGCGTCCAGCCGGTTCCGGCTCAGGGTGCCGCAAGGTTTCGTCCGCAGAATGCGCAAGGGAGATCCCGATGACCCGCTGCTGCGGCAGGTTCTGCCGCTCGGCGAAGAACTGACGTCAACCGAGGGCTACGGCCTGGACCCGCTGGCGGAAATGCAATCGATGCCGGTTCCGGGGCTGCTGCACAAGTATCGCGGCCGGGTCCTGTTGACTCTGACCGGCGCGTGCGCCGTGCATTGCCGTTACTGTTTCCGCCGCCATTATCCCTATAACGAGGCCAATCCGACACGCGACCACTGGGAATCAACCATTGCCTACCTTGCGCATCAGCGCGACGTCAACGAGGTGATTCTCAGCGGCGGTGATCCGCTTTCGTTGTCAGACGAACGGCTGAGCGCACTGATCGGGGACCTCGCCGCCATCTCCCGGCTGCAGCGCCTGCGCATTCACAGCCGCATCCCGGTGGTATTGCCGGAACGCGTGGATACATCCCTGCTCGAGTGGATCGATGCGACGCGCCTGCACTGTGTTCTGGTGGTGCACACCAATCATCCCAACGAAATCGATGACACGGTAATACACGCCATGGGACGGCTGCGCGCTGTCGGCGTCACGCTTCTGAACCAGTCGGTCTTGCTGCGTGGCATAAATGACCATGCGGACACATTGGTCGAACTGAGCCAGAAATTGTTCGAGGCGGGGATACTGCCTTACTACCTCCACCAACTCGATGCAGTTCAGGGCGCGGCACATTTCGCGGTCGGCGATATCCGCGCGAAGTCGCTGGTGGAGGAAATCCGCGACCGGCTCCCAGGTTACCTGGTACCCCGTCTGGTGCGCGAGCACCCGCACCAGCCGTCGAAGACCCCGATTTAGCTCACCCAAACAGACGGTTATTGATCGTTGCCGCCTTCCGCCGGTAGTCGCTGACAAGGCGGGCGAAACGGGCGGCGAACGCGCTGAACATTCAGTTTCCTCTGTATGGGACGATAGTTGCGGTCGGGAAGCAGGGATGAACGGGGCAACCACCCGGGTCTCGCCTGCCAATGCGAAAACCCGGCAATGACCGGAATCAGCGGACGAATCACCGATGCAACTTTCAGTACCAAGCCGAACCGCACCGACCAGCGGCTCTTTCGACAGCAGGCCCGGCAGCGTCAAATCCTGGATCGATCACCTGCCCATGGGAAATGTCGGCGAAACCACAAGACTCCTGTTCGAAGCCCTGACCGAACTGAATCAACAGGACATTCCGGCACAACAACGTTTCAAGGCTCTGGAGATGCTGCGCAGGCCCGTGCATTTCGTGTCCGAAGCCATGAAAAAACATTTCGTCGGTCGATCACTTCCGCTTAGTGAGAAGAACCTCAAGATCGCCCGTTTGTCCCGCGAACTGACCCATGCCCTCGCGACCGGTTACAAAGTCATAGTGATGGATCAGATCGCGGGCGCGGGGCGAACCGACAAAAAACTGCTCGTCACCTGCATCCACAGATCGATCAGGTTGCTCAGCCAGGTGCTGCTTAAAGCGTATCAGGTTTATGAAGCCTACCCCGGCGCTGTGTGGCTGGAAATTCATTCGCTATACCGCCATGCCGAAAGCAATAGCCTGCACACCGCCAGCGTGTCGGACGAGTATTTGCAGGGACGCAAGTCTTCGACGATCGATGATGCCTACAAGCAGATTCTGCTACTGGCGCTGGCGTGCCCTTACCGCCTTCGCCACGGCGAAGCGGAATCTGTTTATCAGATCCTCGAGGAATGGGCACCACTCTGTGACTTGCAGCGTGTGGGTGAAAATGGCACTACACTCTTCTCTACCAATCTGGATACAGATCAGCCGCCCAGTTACCTGGTATTACGAAAGGCTAATGAGAATCGCAGCGCCTGTCGCGCTCTGAACACGGTTCGCCTTGCCGAACGAGTACGCAAGACCCTCAGCGAAATGCGCGCGCACCAGGCGCCGAACACGGGCACCATCAGCGTCGATACGCTGAGACACCTGATGCTGGCCTGGGGCATCATGCCGAAACGGCGTTTTTCGCGCACCCGGGAGCATGCCGACGTCATCGTAGCAATGGGCCTGAGCGCGGTGCATTACTTTGTCAGCGGCGAGTTTGCCTTCAGTGATGCGGCGACCTCGCACGAATGCGCAACTGACCCGAACAGCACGGACCGCACAGACACGCGATTCAACGACCGCGCCAGGTTCCAGGCAAGACCAACCCGCGAGACCGACGGTCTGCTGCCAGATGTGTGGGAGATGGACTACCGTATTGAAGGTGAAGCCGCACCGTCGACCCTTGAGATGGCCGTGGCCAGGGCTGCCTCGGGGATGCAGATCGACACTAATCATCGCACTCAGAGCTGGAAGATGGTGAATGTCAGCGCTGGCGGTTACTGTCTGCTGTGGGACAATCTGGAAACTACGCGCTCGCAGGTCGGCGAACTGCTGGGCATCCGTGAAGAGAGCGATCCGGACACGTTTCACTGGCGGCTGGGCGTCATCCGCTGGCTGAAGTATGCCGATAAACGCGGCCTCGAACTGGGCGTCCAGATGCTGTCACCGGGCGCCGTGGCAATCGCCGGACGACCGGAGCAATGCCACGCAAACGACGAGCATTACATGCGTGGATTGCTGCTGCCGGAAGTGGCGTCGCTGCAGCAGGAAGCGACCCTGCTGCTGCCGTCGCCGCCATTCAGGGCCGGGGCAACCGCGGTGATCAACTGCCAGGGCAAGAACGTCCAGGTCAAACTCACCAAGCTGGTGGAAAATACCGGCAGTTTTGCGCAGTTTCAGTTCGAATCGCTCGGAGAAGTGGAACCGCCGCGACCACGGAAACCGGTTCGAAAACCCATATCGCGTGATTTCGACGACGTCTGGGAGCTACTCTGATCCGGTCCGGAGAAACCCGTTACCCGGGTTCTCCGGATTTAAAACAGCGCCTTGAAGAGATCGGGATATTCGACGGTCCCGCCCCCCTGAAGGGCGCCATCAACGAGTTCCATCGCTGTCAGGGCGTCTTCCGGAATCGGGAGATTGCAGCTGACGCCCCAATCCTTTGCCGGCTTGAAACCGAAACGCAGGTAGTAGTCCGGGTGACCGGCCACCACAATCGCGGTGTAACAGAGAGGCTTCGCCCGTGCGACTGCCGCTTCGATCAATTCAGAGCCTATGCCCCGATGCGACTGGGACGGAACCACCGACATAGGTCCCAGTGCAAGTATCTCAGTTCCGCCTTTGGGGGAATTGAAACGCACCTTGGTTAATACCACGTGCCCGACAATACGGCCGTTCAGCTCGGCCACCAGCGAAAGATCGGGGATGAAAACACTGGATTTGCGCAGCTCCCCGATCAATTGCGCTTCCGCCTCTCCCTGGAATGCACTGAGATTGACAACGTCAATGGCCCGCAGATCGTCCGCCGTTTCCGCTCGTACCTTGATTTGTTGCATAGCTGTTCCCGCCTGCTGCCTGATGCCCACGGTCGGCACCATTTGCGGGCATGCTAACAGGAAAACCCCACAACGAAAAGCGTTTGGAAATCAACAACTGGTGAGAGGGCAAATGCCTTTGGCGCGGTAAAGAATCGTGCGCCGGCGGCCGAAACAGTGGAAGCGCGCTGCCGGCCCGGGTCGGCCTACGGAACCCCACAGGAGAGCATTCCGGACATGGATATGGATCAAACGTTGCGACTGGTGATTGTCGAGGAATCCCGCAACGACGCTGAAGCCCTGGCAAATATACTGCGTAATTCCGGCCAGGCGTCCAGGCTGAGTTATGCCGCGGACCAGGAAGATTTGGTCGCGGCCCTGGACAAACAATCCCCTGATATCGTTCTCGTCGCCAGCGGCCTCGAAGCCATTGGACTGGCTGACGTGGTAAAGTGCCTGGAAGAAAGAAAGCTGCGCATCCCGGTGATCGCCATCGGCGAATCCGGCGACGAAACGGCGATTATCGAAGCGATGCGCGAGGGAGCGATCGACGCTTGCTCCTATGACCAGCCCGAACACCTGCAACTGGTCGTCAGGCGCGAGCTTTCCCGTATCAAAATAACCCAGAACGCCGAGACCTTCGAGCTCAAGTTCCGTGAGAGCGAAAAGCGCGCCCGGATGCTGATGGAGAGTTCCCGGGACGCTATTGCCTATGTGCACGAAGGGATGCATATCTTCGCCAACCGCTCCTACCTGGAAATGTTCGGATTCGATGACCTCGAAGAAATCGAGGGCACACCGATTCTGGACATGGTGGCACCTGACGATCACGCTGAATTCAAGGAATTCCTGCGCAACTATGGCAAAGACGGCTCGCAGGAAGGAATGCTCGAAACCCATGGCCTGCTGCCCGATGGCAAGCAGTTCGACGCGCAAATGGAGTTCACGCTGGCCAGCGTCGACGGAGAACCCTGCACGCAGATCATCATCCGCAGCCAGGGCGCCTCAAGCAAAGAGCTGGAACAGAAACTCAAGTATCTCAGCAAACAGGACGTACTGACCGGCCTTTTCAACCGGCAATATTTCATGGAAGAAATGGAGCTTGCGATCACTGATGCCATTAGCGGGTCCAGCAACGCCGCGGTTCTTTACCTGCTGATCGACAACTTCAAGGACGTCAAGGACAACGTCGGCATCGGCGCCGCCGACATGGTTGTAAGCGACGTCGCTGAACTGCTGCGCAAGCACACAAGCGATAGCGATATCGTAGCGCGTTTCGGAGATCACTCCTTTACCGTGCTGCGCAAGGACTGCGACATCGAGTCCTTCCAGGCGCTGGCGGAAACGCTGCGCCGGAATGTGGAAGACCATATCGCCGATATCGAAGGCCAGTCGGTGACAACCACCTGCAGTATCGGCATGAGCCTTGTGACTGAAAGCACGCCGTCGGCTCATGAAGTCATTTCCCGCGCTGATCTTGCCTGTGAAGTCGCCCGTTCCTCAGGCGGCAACCGGATTCACCTGCACAACCCGGTGGTCGACGAGAAAATTGGCAAGGAACGCGACCAGCAGATGCATGCGCTCATCAAGGAATCGCTGGAGAAAGATCAGTTCCAGCTGCTTTACCAGCCTGTTGTAAGCCTGCAGGGCGCGAGCGGCGAAAAATACGAGGTGCTGCTGCGCATGCTGAATGATGAGGGCGAACACATTCTGCCCACGCAGTTCCTTCCAATCTCTGAACAGACAGGTCAGGTAGCGGAAATCGACCGATGGGTCATCAGGCAGGCGATCCGGGCGCTCGCCGAGCATCGGGCGCAAGGCGCGGAAACCCAGTTCTTCATCAAGATATCCGGCGCCACCCTGCTTGACGAGGATCTGATCGGTTTCATCCAGCAGGTTTTGAAAGAGACGCGTCTGCCGGGAGATGCGATTATTTTCGAAATCGCCGAAAAAGATGCGTCTCTGCATCTGAAGCACGCCAAGACGCTGGTGAAAACACTTCAGCAACTGCATTGCCAGACCGCGCTCGAGCACTTCGGTGCAGGACCGAACTCATTCCAGCTGCTGAAGCATCTGCCCGTTGACTTCCTCAAGATCGACGGCTCTTTCATACATAACCTTGCCACCAATAACGACAACCAGGCAATGGTCAAGTCGATCCTGGACACGGCAAGTTCCATGAACAGGCAATGTATCGCGGAATACGTACAGGACGCGCACAGTCTCGCAGTGCTCTGGCAAAGCGGCATTCACTATATCCAGGGCAATTTCCTTCAGGAACCCAGCGAGGCCCTGAACTACGATTTTTCGGGCGAAATCGCCTGACTGCACAGCAGCCTGCAAAGTGCCGCGCGTCCGGCAACAAAGCGTTTCACTCGCGCACCTGCGTGCCGCGCAAATTCAGTCGAGAACGTGAGACACCAGCCCGTCGGCCAGTTTCGGCTCGAACCAGGTGGACTTGGGCGGCATAACTTCGTTGGCATCTGCAACTGCCATCAGGTCGTCCATGCTGGTGGGAAACATGGAGAACGCCACTGCCATATCTCCGCTCTCGACGCGCTTTTCCAGCTCACGCAGGCCCCGAATGCCGCCGACAAAGTCGATGCGCGGATCGCGGCGCGGATCACTGATTCCCAGCACCGGCTCCAGCAGGTTATTCGCCAGTAGACTGACATCGAGTCTCCCCACGGGATCGGCGGGGACGCGATCGGCATGGATGGTGAGGCGATACCAGCGTCCGTCGAGATACATACCGAATTCGCCCGGGCGGCCCGGGGCTACCGCGTCTTTTTCCGGACGGGTTTCGAAAGCTTCATCAACCCGTTTCCGGAACTCGGCTCCGGACAGGCCATTGAGGTCTTTCACCACGCGGTTGTAGTCAAGAATCTTCATCTGTTTGTGCGGGAAGATCACCGACAGGAAATAATTGCTCATGGCATCCGGCCCGCGGTTGAGAGTGGCTGCCACCCGGGAAGCAGCCGCTGAGCGGTGATGACCGTCGGCGATGTAGAGCGCATCCATTTTGTCGAAAGCTGCGGTCAACCGATCTATCAGACCCTGATCTTTCACTACCCAGAAAGCATGACCGATGCCGTCGTCTGCGGCGATTTCGTACTCAGGCGCCGACGACGTAACCGATGCGATCATCCGGTCGATATCCTCCTGCGAACGGTAAGCAAGCAGCACCGGGCCGGTCTGGGCATTCAAGGCTTCAATCTGCCGGACACGATCATCTTCCTTGTCCGGTCTCGTAAACTCGTGTTTGCGGATTCGATTGCTGTCGTAATCGGCAACCGAGGCGGCCGCAACCAGCCCGGTCTGCACATGCTGACCCATGGTGAGCCGATAGACGTAGTAGCACGGTTTGTCGTCGCGCCGCAGTATCCCCTTGTCGACCATTTTTTGCAGGTTCTCTGCTGCTTTCGCATATACGGCCGGATCGTGGGGATTGGTGCCTTGCGGAAGATCGATCTCAGCCTTGGAAATGTGCAAGAAACTCCACGGCCGGCCGGCCGCCCGCTGCCGCGCTTCGTCGCTGTTAAGAACATCGTAAGGTGGCGCGACCACAGCGGCGGCGTGTTCAGGCACCGGCCGCAAACCGGCAAAAGGACGAATCAGGGACATAAGCTGTAAATCCTGGTTGGATAACTCGAAAGACCGTTATTCTACCTGCCCCCGGACAACGTTGCACCGGCTGGGCCCGGATGTGCAACGCGCCGGAACAGCACCAGGACTTTGCGGTTACCCGCGCAGGGCTTCAAGCGCGGCAATACGCTCATCAAGAGGCGGATGCGACAGGAACAGCCGTTTCAGACCGTGCGCCATGCGGCCGGAAATACCGAATGCCGCCAGCTGATCAGGTAGCTCCGCCTGTCCGGCAGCGATTTGCAGGCGTCGCAGGGCCGCAATCATCTTTCCACGCCCCGCCAGTTTCGCGCCGCCGGCGTCCGCACGGAATTCACGCCAGCGCGAGAACCACATCACAATGGCGCTGGCGAGGATGCCCAGCAGCACTTGCGCGACGATGGCTGTAATGAAGAATGCCGGCCCGTGGCCGCGCTCTGTCTTGAATACCACGCGATCGATGACGTGCCCGATCACCCGCGACAGGAATATTACAAATGTATTGACGACGCCCTGGATCAACCCCAGGGTAACCATGTCGCCGTTTGCCACATGGCTGATTTCATGTCCGAGGACCGCTTCCACCTCATCGCGCTGCATGTTGCGCAGCAAGCCGGTGCTTACCGCGACCAGAGCGCTGTTTCTGTTCATTCCGGTGGCGAAGGCATTGACATCCGGAGAATCGTAAACCGCGACTTCCGGTGTGCGGATTCCCGCCGCCCGCGCCTGGGCCGCGACCAGGTTGATTAACCAGGCTTCGGTTTCGTTAGCGGGTTGCTCGATTACCCGCGCGCCGGTCATGCGTTTCGCTGACCACTTGGACATGGCAAGCGAAATGAATGAGCCGCCCATGCCCAGCACCGCCGAGAAAATCAGCAGGGCGCGCAAATCAAGATCAACGCCCTGCTGGTCAAGTATGCTGTCGATACCCAGAAGCCGCAGGGCCACGCTCAACACCACCAGGATCGCGATATTGGTTGCCAGGAAAAGAAATATGCGTTTCATGCTCCACACGCCCTATATGAATGACACCTGGACCACAGATAGTGGCTCACCGGGGCTTTTTCAACCCCCTATTCCGCATATACCCGGTCGACTTTCTGCAGTCCGCGCGGCAGTTTCTTCCCCTTTCGACCACGATCACCCTGATATGATTCGAGATCCGCTATCTTGAGCCTCAGGTGTCGCTTGCCGGCGTGCAGCACCAGGCTGCCGTCCGCGGCCACGCTGGTGATCCCCGTCATGTACTCTTCGCGCTTTGCCAGCTTGCCGGGGTTGATACCCTGGATCTTGATGCCTTTGCCGCGATTCAGACGTGGAACTTCAGCGGCGGGAATAACCAGCAACTGTCCCTGTGCGTTAACCGCCGCGATAAAATCAGTCCCGGGATCGGTGACCGGTGCCGGCGCCAGTACCCGCGCGTTTTTCGGCACCGACAATACCGCCTTGCCGGCCCTTGTACGGGCCACCAGGTCCCCCAGGCGAGCAATAAAACCGTAGCCTGCGTCAGTGGCCAGCAGATAGAGCCGGTCAGGATCGCCGGCCATCACGCCGACGAAGCTGGCACCATCCGGCGGGTTGAACCGTCCAGTGAGCGGTTCGCCCTGCCCGCGCGCCGAAGGCAATCCGTGTGCCGCAAGCGTGTAGGCGCGACCTGTGGAATCGAGGAACACCGCCTGCTGGTTGCTGCGCCCGTAGGCCGCAGCCTTGAAACTGTCGCCCGCCTTGTAACTCAGCGTCTCGGGATCGATCTCATGCCCCCTGGCGGCGCGCACCCAACCCTTCTCTGACAACACGACAGTAACCGGTTCGCTCGGCACCAGCGCGGTTTCATCAATCGCCTGCGCCGGTTCCCTTTCCACCAGCCGCGAACGGCGCTCGTCGCCGTAGGCTTCCGTATCCGCTTCGATTTCCTTGCGCACCAGGGTTTGCAGACGTCGCTTCGAGGACAGCGTCTTTTGCAACGTATCGCGCTCTTCGCTCAGTTCCTGTTGTTCGCCGCGGATCTTTGTTTCCTCGAGCCTGGCAAGGTGTCGTAATTTCAGATCGAGAATCGCTTCCGCCTGCCGGTCGCTAAGACTGAAGCGCGCCATCAGCACCGGTTTCGGCTCATCCTCGCTGCGGATAATGGCTATCACCTCGTCGATGTTCAGGTAGGCAATCAACAGGCCATCGAGGATGTGCAGGCGGTCGAGCACCTTGTCGAGCCTGAACTGCAGCCGTCGGGTAACGGTCGTGATGCGAAAATCTATCCATTCCCTGAGCAGGGTGCGCAAATCCTTAACTGCGGGCCGCCCGTCAAGTCCGATCATGTTCAGGTTGATGCGGTAGCTGCGCTCCAGATCCGTGGTCGCGAACAGATGCGACATCAGCATGTCGGCATCGATGCGGCCGGAGCGCGGCACGATCAGCAGACGCGTCGGGTTTTCGTGATCGGATTCGTCACGGAGATCGGCGACCATGGGCAGCTTTTTGGCCGCCATTTGCGCCGCGATCTGCTCCAGCACCCTGGCTCCGGACACCTGGTAGGGCAGTTCAGTAATAACGATGTCGCCGCTTTCGCGTTCATACCGGGCACGGATCCGCACGCTGCCGCTGCCGGTCTGGTAGGCGCGCAGCAGGTCGTCACGCTGCGTAATAATTTCTCCGCCGGTGGGGTAGTCCGGTCCGGGGATGTGCCGGCACAACTCATCCACTGTCGCTTTGGGATTTTCCAGCAAGTGCACCGCCGCACTCGCCACCTCGCGCAGGTTATGGGGGGGAATATCCGTTGCCATGCCCACTGCGATACCGGTAGCGCCGTTCAGCAGCACCGCCGGAAGGCGGGCCGGCAACAGCGTCGGCTCTTGCAGGGTGCCGTCGAAATTGGGCGCCCAGTCAACAGTTCCCTCGCCGAGTTCCGACAACAGCACATCGGCGAACGCAGTCAGCCGCGCTTCGGTGTAACGCATGGCGGCGAACGACTTCGGATCGTCCGGCGCGCCCCAGTTTCCCTGCCCGTCTACCAGTGGATAACGGAAGGAAAAATCCTGCGCCATGTGCACCATGGCTTCATAGCAGGCGGAATCGCCATGCGGATGAAACTTGCCAAGCACGTCGCCGACAGTACGCGCGGACTTCTTGAATTTGGCACGCGAGGAAAGTCCGAGTTCGGACATGGCGTAAACGATGCGCCGCTGTACCGGCTTCAGTCCGTCGCCGATATGGGGTAACGCGCGGTCGAGAATAACGTACATGGAATAATCCAGGTACGCCTTCTCGGTGAAGGTGCGCAGTGGAAGCGTTTCCGGGATTTCCAGAGTGGTGTCGGTAGCCATGCCGGTTCCGTATCTGTTGCGGGACGGCGCGTATTGTACCGATCAGCGCGGTGAAGAGTGAAGCTTCTTTGACTGTATTTCGTGCCGGGCAGCTCGTAAAGCGGACCACTCGTCGGTGAAATCGAGCAGCTCAGCGTAGCCGACCGGCGCGTGGGCGAGTTCGGAAAGCCTGACCGCGCGATGCCTCGACTGGGCGCGCACCGGCTCTATCATTTTGTCGAACGCCTTTTCATCAAGATGCTGTATGAACGTTGCCACGACCTTCATGCAACGCCAGTCCTCATATTCAGGCAACTTCATCAGAAAGGCCTCGCGGCCGGCGTCAGACGCGAAATCGAGTTCGGTAGCCATGTGAATAAAGGACTGACCGACAAGCTCATCGAATTCCCTGTAGAGATACAATTCGAGCTCGAAGGGCGTCGGCCGTTCGTCGGAATTCCTGTTCTGCCGCGCAAGGATCTGGACTGCGTCATACAGTGCCGTGACGATGCGTCGCTCGGTCAGGCAACGGAAAT
The DNA here is from genome assembly GCA_024102665.1 of Thiogranum sp. Lineage (GTDB taxonomy): Bacteria > Pseudomonadota > Gammaproteobacteria > DSM-19610 > DSM-19610 > Thiogranum. The sequence goes on from JAGFJP010000069.1 coordinate 37,823, forward strand.
CGTAGCCGCCCTCGACCCGGAAGAACTCCAGCAGCGGATTGCCCGATTCCGGCACACCGACAAACTGTAGCCGGGCCCCGCCTTCGGCATTGCGTGCCAGGAAAAACGGCAGTGTCGGGACATTGAGCGCCAGCACCGCTTCGTAGACCCGCGATGCGGTCGCGCCCCATATATCACCGATATCCACGCCCAGCTTGTGCTGGTTTTTGGTGATCAGTTCGACAAAAAATTCCTTCAATCCCTCCCTTGAAGCGCCCAGAACCCGCTCCAGCATCAACAGGGTTCCATCCTCTTCATTACGCGAATTCACAACGCGATAGGGTATATTCATGAGGTTGGTGGAGGCCTTTTTCTGCTGTAGCGACACCAGGCCGACTTTTACCGGAGCACCCTGCGCCAGGGTTACCTGTTCGTCGCATCTGACGCACATGCCCCGTGTGGAGATGTCTTTCGATATGCCATGCAGACTCCTGTTGCCAATGTCGATATCCACGCGGGTTTCCGCCAGGTAGCGGTCCTCGCGACGACGCTCCACATAACCGAAGCGGATCAACTCCGGGCGCAGATGCTGCGGGGGGATCGTGGCCTTTTCCCTCACCGCACCGTCCATGATGCCGCGTAGTTCGCTTCCCACCCATGCACCGAGCGTGCCGGCGTCCGATGCCCCGTCGCCACCCAGCACCCGGCGGAAATCCTGGGTCACGTCTGCGATATAGCCGACGAGATGCAGCCTGAGCAGTCGTTCCCTCAGCGCCACCATCTGGGTCTCTGATTTATGCTGCAGGCGCTGCGAAACCTCATCCAGTTTGGTCTCCGGCACCGACAGCGCCGGTGACCGGCTGATATGGACCTTGACGATACAGTGTTCGGATTGCGCGAGCGCGTAACGTATCAGATCGTGGAATTCGCCTGCGGTCGAGCACTCGAAGTCCGCGGCGGAATGGATGCGCATGCACTGGTCACCTCCGCCGCGCTGACGGTACATCGCCAGTATGAAAGATGCATGCTCCTCTAACCGCACCAGGCGCTGAGGCAGACAGATGGGCGTAAAATTATAATTATCGGAATCTGTGCAGAAGAACCGCGCCAGATGCGAGTTGCCTTCGCTCATCGCAACGGCCTGAATGCGCGCTCCGCATTCGTCATCGCGTTCGACGAAAAACGGGATCTGGTTTGCGCTTTGCGCGTAGCAGCGCTCGTAATACCAGCACAGCACAGACTGGAATTCATCGTCCACATCGAGTTTGTATTTGATCTTGTAACGCTCGATGAGATCTTCAACAAGCCGGGAAAATCCGGGCGGACGGGCGGTGTCCTGACGCGTCAGATACAGTGCCGTCTCCGCCTCGCGGTCCTGGATATCGACCACGTTATAGATCACCCGCATCTGGCCGGATTTATCTGCTTCTGCCGGCAGACCGTGCAGGGTGACCATGACCTCCTGCCCCTTTTTGAATGTCGTCAGACCCTTGATGCGAATCTGCATACCCGAGACCGAGATATCGCGGGTAACGCCGCTGCTCTTGATGTTGCCGCGTTGCAGGCTGACAGTGCAGGCATACTGAAGCCGGGGATGTTTGCGTCTGCGAAAATATCCCAGTGGCAGGATATCCGGGTTATCAACAAACTCGGCGGTAACATCCGTTTCGGACACAGAGCGTTCGTTACCGGCCGCTCCGGCTCTTTCCACAGCGGCCGCGCGGGCGCGCTCAAGGCGCCGTTGCTCGATCTCCTCGCGTCTTCTGGCTGCCATTTCACGCGCGTTTTCCTGGGCGTGAAGCGTATGCGCGCCGCCAACAATTGCCTCGAAAGTGCCAACGGTAAACACGCCCTTGTGTTCACGCAAGCCTTGCTCGAACATCTGAAAGGAAATGTCGTCGAGGTAATGGACCCTGTCATTAAAGGCGTAGGGACGACATTCACCCGCCACACGGCCACGCATATCGACGGTCTGGAAGCAGGGTCGCGTCAGGCGGGATTCTTCCATGCGCTGGAGAAAACGCCCGGTATCGGAACTTTCAACGACGATCTCGGTGATCAGCTCCTTGCTGTCAGAACCGACGCTGGACCGCTTGAAATGCTTTACGATGATCTCGCCCATGGCTCCAGGAACACGCTGACCGCGTTCGCGCGCGCAGAGATTAAGAATCACATGAAATTCATGCACTTAACAATCCGGCGGGGACGCCGGTAAACCCGACTAGATATCGGCAAGATCGCCGTTTCTCTCCAGCCAGGAGCGGCGGTCGGAAGCGCGGCTTTTGGCGAGCAGCAGATCCAGCGTTTGATGACTGTTGTCACCTGGCTCTATGGTTAGCTGAACCAGACGCCGGGTATCCGGGTCGATGGTCGTTTCGCGCAACTGCATCGGGTTCATTTCTCCCAGGCCCTTGAAACGCTGCACGTTGATCTTCCCCTTGATGCCTTCCGCGGCAATGCGGTCGAGCACTCCCTGGCGCTCGGCGTCGTCCAGCGCATAGAACGTCTGGCGGCCGACGTCGATCCGGTACAGCGGGGGCATGGCTGCGTATACGTGCCCGGCCTCGACCAGTGGCTGGAAATGCCGCAGGAACAATGCGCACAGCAGTGTCGCGATGTGCGCGCCGTCCGAATCCGCATCCGCCAGGATGCAGATTTTGCCATAACGCAGGCTCTTGAGATCATTCGACCCGGGCTCCACGCCGATGGCCAGCGCGATGTCATGCACCGCCTGGGACGCGAGAACTTCGCCAGGGTCGACCTCCCAGGTGTTGAGAATCTTGCCTCGCAGCGGCATGATGGCCTGATATTCGCGGTCGCGCGCCTGCTTGGCCGAACCACCCGCGGAATCACCTTCAACCAGAAACAACTCCGAGCGCTTGAGGTCGTTGCTGCTGCAATCGGCGAGTTTGCCCGGCAATGCCGGACCGGCGGTGACTTTCTTGCGCACCACTTTCTTGCCGGCGCGCTGGCGGCTCTGCGCATTCTGGATGGCGAGCTGTGCGATCTGCTCGCCGGCGTCGACGTGCTGGTTCATCCACAGGCTGAAGGCATCCTTGACGACGCCGGATACAAAAGCGGCGCATTCGCGCGAAGACAGACGTTCCTTGGTCTGGCCGGAAAACTGTGGATCGAGCAGCTTTACCGACAGGATATAGGCGCAGCGTTCCCAGACATCGTCCGGCGTGATCTTGACACCGCGCGGCAGCAGGCTGCGAAACTCGCAGAATTCCCGGATCGCCTCGGTAAGGCCGGTGCGCAGCCCGTTCACATGCGTGCCGCCCTGCGCCGTAGGCACCAGGTTGACATAGCTTTCGTTGACCAGCTCGCCGTCTTCCGGCAACCAGAGCAACGCCCACTCTGCCGCCTCGTCGTTTCCTTCCAGGTGACCGGTGAAAGGCTCATCAGGCACGCGCAGGGCATCGCCGAGCGCGTCGAGCAGGTAATCGCGCAATCCGTCCTGGTAATGCCAGGAATCCTGTTCGCCGGTTTTCTCATCGAGCAGCGTGACCTGCAGACCGGGACAGAGCACCGCCTTGGCGCGCAGCACGTGCCGCAGGCGGGTGAGAGAGAACTTCGCTGAATCGAAGAATTTCGGATCGGGCCAGAAGCGCACCGTAGTACCGGTATTCTGTTTTCCGACCTTGCCGACCTCGTCCAGGCCGGCGACTTTCTCGCCTCCCTTGAAGGCCAGGTTGTATTCCTTGCCGTCGCGACGCACCCAGACTTCAAGGTGTTTCGACAAGGCATTCACGACCGAGATGCCGACGCCGTGGAGACCTCCGGAGAAACGGTAGTTCTTGTTGGAGAATTTGCCGCCGGCGTGCAGCCGCGTCAGGATGACTTCCGCCCCCGACACACCCTCTTCGGGGTGGATATCCACGGGCATGCCGCGGCCGTCATCAGTGACCTGGAGAGAACCGTCCTTGAAAACCGTGACTTCGATTTTGCTGGCATGCCCGGCGATCGCCTCGTCGACACTGTTGTCTATGACTTCCTGCGCCAGGTGGTTGGGGCGTGTCGTGTCGGTGTACATGCCCGGGCGCTTGCGCACCGGGTCCAGGCCACTCAGGACTTCAATTGAAGCGGCATCGTATTTACTGGCCATTATGTTCCGGGAATCGCGATTTTTTTAACGGGGGCCAATGCTACCGAAAGCGCGGCAGCGGCGCTATTAATGAAAATCCGGATAGCGGGTTTTGAGTTTCCTCAGAATCTGCGCCCTGGTGTCGCCGCTTGGCAACGGACAGAAATACTCATCGATAAGCGTCGCGCGGTAGCGATCCTGGCTGACTGGACGGAGGAATTGCCATTGCGATTTCCCGACGAGATGGAAACGCCCTTGTGCGCCATAGGCATAACGCCGGTACTGGCGGCGCGTGCAGCGTATGCCTTCGTAGACCACATTCTCGGCCCCCGAAGCTGAGCGCAGCACAGCTGTATAGCGAATCACACCTTCCTCGTCGACATCCAGCGACGCGGGATCTATCCAGAACGTGAACGGGAAATCCCTCAATTTCAAATCGACCTGGATCAGCTTGTCAGAATCCGGATAAGGCGGCAAAACAAGGGGCCGTTCCGGCTTCTTTTCCGGCTCTATATAAGCCGGTAAAGCGTCCTCGCCGTAAATGTCCTCTTCGATCGACCAGGCAGACCGCCAGCATGCCAGAACCGCGAAACCGATCAGGGCTGGTAAATACCGCTTCAAATTCATCGTCACTTTAGGGCTTTGTCGCAGCAGTTTAGCGGCCCATCCCCCGGGAGAACAACCGCACGCCCGGCGTTGCCAGACATCAGCTGGCGAAACCAGGGTCCTCGCACGCTGTTTTCCCTCCGCGGAATGGAATCCCCGCCGCGGCGCGCCCGGGTCGCGTGAAGCACCGGGCGCCCGTCTTCGAATACCATGCATGGCCAAGCGCTCGTAAACACCCGGGCGGCGCATCTCGCCGACCCGGGACCCGTTTCGTCCCGGTTCAACCCTGAACCTGTATCCGTCTGGGCTGCACCTTTTCCTGCTTGGGAATAACGATTTCCAGCACGCCGTCCGCAACTTTGGCGCTGATGGCATCGGCGTTTACGGTATCGGGAAGGCTGAAACGACGGAAAAAGCTGCCACGCACACGCTCCATGCGCTTGTAACCTCCACGCTCTTCCCTGCTCTCGCTCTTGCGTTCCCCCTTGATCGACAGCACGCCGTCCACCATGTTGACCTCGATATCCGCGGGATTGACGCCCGGCACGTCAGCATGGATCACATAGCGATCGCTTTCCTCCCGGATATCCACTGCAGGGACCCAGTCGCTGGTAGCGAGCTGACCGTCGCTTTCGCCGGGTCTGCCGACCCTGGTGTCGAACAAACGGTCGATTTCGTGATGCAGCTGATTCATCAGGCCCCATGGTTCATAACGAACTAAAGACATTTTATACCTCCACATGCACAGTCATGGCACGCCACCCGGCGCCCTCATACCCATCAGATGGGATCTGCAGGCACGGAATTCAAGACCCGGCGCACCTGTGCCAGAGAAAACGCCCGACAGATTGCCGGCCGCATATCGGGAAGCCATACCACCGCCCCCCCGCGGCATCATGCGCAGCAACGTCCGTGCAGGTCAGTGCCTGCGAGCCGCACGGCAGAGAAGCAGGACCTAGTGGTCCATGCAGGAATCAGTAACGCTCAGCCGGAGCGCTAGTCAAGGTCGGCAACCAGCGACGCGCGTATGTTCTCGGGCAGCGGCTCCAGCTGATGCGTGTAGATTTTGTGACTGACCCCGATACCCAGCGCTTTGCCCGCCTTTGCAGCGGCGATCATTTCGTCACTCAGTCCGAATCGCAGAAAGTGCACCGATGAGGTCTTTTCGCCGGTCTCGCGTTCCATGTCCTCATCGGCAACCGCGAATACCGGATCGAACCCATCCACGCGAACCCAGACTTCATCCTCCACATCGATCAATTCCGCGAGTTTCCGGCGCCGCTCTTCCTCGTCCGGAATTTCGATCATGAAAGTGGCTTTCCAGTTGCTGCCGTCCGGGATCAGCGCATTATAGGCATCGAGTTCTTCCTGGATGCCATCGGCTTCGAAAATCCGTTCGGCGCGCAACATTTCCTGCACCTGGTATTGCATGGTCAGGCGGTCCTCGAAGTACAGGCCGGCGATCGGACCCAGCGGCACGCGACGGTTTTTCTTGTGCGCCATGACCTGGGCACGAAATTCGGGCCGCACCTCGGAGTACTGCTCGAGCGAATACAGATCGTTGCGTGTCAGTTTGTTCACAGGCGACCTCACTCTATTCCATAGGCCATGCGCAGCAGCTTGAGCGGGTGTTCCGGCTGCTTGCGCACAGTCAGTCCGTTTTCGATCTGGTGACCGGCCATCGGACAGTCACTGCAATAATGATCCGCGTCGGATTTTTCCACGCGAGTCACAACAGGTTTTGCGATTTGCATGGAGATTTCGTGAAATTCCTTTTTCACCGCGTATGTGCCATTGTGGCCTGAGCAGCGCTCTATCGCCTCCACCGCAGTATCCGGAACCAGCTGCAGCAACTCGCGCGTCTTCAGGCCGATATTCTGGACGCGCAGGTGACAGGGAACATGGTAAGCGATCTTGCCAAGACTGTTCTTGAAATCGGTTTTCAACTGGTTGTGCCTGTGGCGCAGCATCAGGTACTCGAACGGGTCATAGATGTTGTCGCGCACTTTCGCGACATCCGCATCGTCGGGGAACATCAGAGGCAATTCCTGCTTGAACATGAGTACGCAGGACGGTACCGGCGCAACGATGTCCCAGCCCTGGTCGACCAGCGACACCAGTTGCGGAATATTGGCATCCCGCGCTTTGGCGACGGCATCCAGATCACCCAGTTCCAGCTTCGGCATTCCGCAACAACGCTCGGTTTCCGTCAACCGCACCGGGATATCGTTGTGCTCGAACACCGCGACCAGGTCCTCGCCGAGGTCGGGCTCATTGTAGTTGCCGTAACAGGTGGCGAACAGCGCAACCTTGCCGCGCGTCGGACCGGCCTGCGCAGCCGCCTCGGCGTCATGGTTGCGAGTCAGATCCAGACGCTTTCGCAGCGTCTTGCTATGGTAATCCGGCAACAGCGCGCCGGGATGCACCTCGAGCAGTTCCTCGATGACCTTGCGTCCCGCCTTGTTGCGGTTAACCGCATTGACCACCGATGAGACCACCGGTATCCCCGCCAGGGTACCGACCAGATCGGTTGAAGTGAGCAGCTTGTCGCGTGTCCGCGTTTTGCCCTGCCTGTGTTTCACCGCCTTGGCGCGCAGCATCAGGTGCGGGAAATCCACATTCCATTCGTGCGGTGGAACATACGGACACTTGGTCATGAAGCACATGTCGCACAGGTAACAGTGATCGACGACATCCCAATACACGCGCTTGTCAACGCCGTCCAGTTCCATGGTTTCGGATTCGTCGATGGCGTCGAACAGCGTAGGAAATGCATTGCAGAGGCTGAAACAGCGCCGGCAACCGTGACAAACATCGAATACGCGCTCGAGTTCCTGCAGCAGGGACGACTCGTCGTAAAAATCAGGGTTTTGCCAATCGAGTGAATGGCGGGTCGGCGGTTCAAGACTGCCTTCGCGAACAGACATTGCGTGCTCCTGGCAAATCGAACGATAGACGGGCGCGATGTCCGCGAGCGCGCCCCGCGGACATCGCTCGCGGAATCACGGGCGTTCTCAGTTGTCCAGACTGTCGAGCGCTTTCTGGAAACGGTTGGCGTGGGAACGTTCGGCCTTGGCCAACGTCTCGAACCAGTCGGCGATTTCGTCGAAGCCTTCATCGCGCGCCGACTTCGCCATCCCGGGATACATATCGGTGTATTCGTGGGTTTCACCGGCGATAGCCGCCTTCAGGTTGTCCGAAGTGCCGCCGATCGGTAGACCGGTCGCCGGATCGCCCACGGCTTCCAGGTACTCGAGGTGACCGTGCGCATGGCCGGTTTCGCCTTCCGCGGTGGAGCGGAATACCGCTGCGACATCGTTGTAGCCTTCTACGTCGGCTTTGGCCGCGAAATACAGGTAACGGCGATTGGCCTGGGATTCACCGGCGAACGCCGCTTTCAGGTTGTCTTCAGTCTTACTTCCTTTCAGATCCATCAGCTTTAACCTCCGAAATACGGTTATTGAAAAAGGCCCATGTCCACATTTAGACTGATTCTAAACAGGTGTCTTAATCTAGCCCACCACAGGCGGGGTGTCAATCTCGCTCGATGATCGAAAGTTAAGGGGAAGCCTGATTGCCGACGCAAACAGCTGTGGCATTATCGAGTCATCCGCAGACGATGATGCGTCAATGCAACGGGCAAGACCCATCCGTTTCCGGCGACAGGTCGGTGAGTTCTGCGCGTCAGGCGCAAACCGAAAACGCGACTATAATAGATGGCCTATAATTAGATTGGTGGGAAGTCATGTGTATTCCGAAAACCAACCGATCGTTTGAAGAGCCGGCGAAGCTATCCGGCCAGTCAAGGACTCCGGTTGTTGCTTTTTTTCCACGCCTCGCTGCGAACCTGCTCACCCTGATCGCAGGCAGCCTGCTTTTGGCAAGCCTGACGGTACCACTGCAGAGCCATGCGGTCCCGCTAAATGCTTCGGCGTTGGCGGGCACGGATAGTGTCAGCTTCATGACGGCTCGCAACAACACGGCTCTGCTGTCTGAGGATGACGCCAAACTGCACGCTGACACTGATTTCCTCGAAGCGGATATCGCAGATTTTGCACCCCGACACGGACCACCGCATAGCGGCAAAGACAAAACAACGCGCTTTGCCGAAACAGGCAGTTTCGGCACCGCCAATACAGCCCCGTCCGGCGCGCCCTTCCACGCCACGGAGGAGAGAGAAAATTCCCCACGCGGCGGCGGCACCGCCACCGCAGGCATGCCGGTGATGGCGATCGTCTGGCTGTTCGGCATAGGCCTGATCGGCATCGGCACGGTCGGGCGCCGCAAACAATCGAAACCCTGACAAACCGCGGACCCGCGGGACACGAGGGCGCCGTTGACCCCCTTGCGGCAGACCGGTAACGTTAGCACCCCGAACACAACCCGGGAAAGGGTGCGATCTTGACCAAGCGACAGCAGAAAATTCCCGATTTCGAAGCCGCCCTGGCTGAACTCGAAACCCTGGTGGAAAGAATGGAACAGGGTGATCTGAGCCTCGACGAGTCGCTGAAACAATTCGAGCGCGGCATCAAACTGACGCGCTCCTGTCAGCAATCGCTGCGCGACGCAGAACAAAAAGTACAGGTCCTCCTCGAGAAAAACGGACAGGAAACGCTAGAGCCGTTCGACAGTGACGCCTGAACACCCTGAATTCATGCGCTTTGCTGCCGAATCCCAGCGCCGCGTCGAAGCAGCCCTGGACCAGTTCCTGCCGTCGGAACACACGCATCCTGCCCGGCTGCACCGCGCCATGCGCTATTCCATACTGGGGGGCGGCAAACGCATCCGCCCGCTGCTGGTATATGCAGCGGGCCATGTCGCCGGTGCGCCGGACAATGCCCTGGATGCGGCGGCCTGTGCCGTTGAGTGCATTCATGCCTATTCACTGATTCACGACGATCTACCGGCCATGGATGATGACGAATTACGGCGCGGCAAACCGACCTGCCACAAAGCGTTCGGCGAAGCCGAGGCGATTCTGGCCGGCGATGCGCTCCAGGCACTGGCGTTCTATGTGCTGGCGCATGCCCTCGACGGAGCCGACTCCTCACGCCGCCTGAAAATGGTCGAACTTCTGGCCCAGGCGGCCGGCTCGCGCGGCATGGTCGGCGGGCAGTCCATCGACCTGGCCGCGGTCGGGCGGGAACTGGATATCGCCGAACTCGAGGACATGCATATCCACAAAACCGGGGCACTGATCCGCGCCTCGGTGCTGCTGGGCGCATTGTGCGCGAACCGGGTGGAGGACCGCGACAGAAACGCGCTCGATCATTTCGGCAAGTACATCGGGCTGGCCTTCCAGGTGCAGGACGATATCCTCGACGTCACCGCGACCACCGCGACGCTCGGCAAACGGGCCGGCGCCGATCAGGCACTGAACAAGCCAACCTACCCGTCGCTGCTGGGGGTCAACGGGGCCCGCGAACGTGCCCGCGAATTGCACCAGGCGGCGCTCGACAGCCTGGAGCCTCTCGGCCCGCGCGCCGGGCTGCTGCGCGGCTTATCGAGCTATATCATCGATCGAACCGCGTGATTCCCGGGTTTCGGCTTGCCTCGCCGCAAGATAGCGCCGATAATTCGGACCTCGCAGTTATTCATTCCTTATGGACACCCACACCCACTTCCCACTGCTGCAGCGCATCGAATCCCCTGCCGATTTGCGCAAACTGCCCGCCGCACAACTGACGGGGCTGGCGGCCGAGGCGCGGCGTTTTCTGATCGAGTCGGTCGCCGGCACGGGCGGTCATCTGGCCGCCAACCTGGGAACCGTGGAACTCACCATTGCGCTGCACTACGTTTTCAACACGCCGGACGACCGGCTGGTCTGGGACGTCGGCCACCAGAGCTACCTGCACAAGATCCTCACCGGCCGGCGCCGGCAAATGCCCAGCATGCGGCAGAAAGACGGCCTGGCGGGATTTCCGCGCCGCGCCGAAAGCCCCTACGACAGTTTCGGCGTCGGCCACTCCAGCACCTCGGTGAGCGCCGCGCTCGGCATGGCCATTGCGGCGGCACGCGATCACAGCCAGCGCCACGTTGTCGCGGTGATCGGTGACGGCGCCATGACAGCGGGACAGGCGTTCGAGGCATTGAACCATGCCGGTACGCTTGATGCGAACCTGCTGGTGGTGCTGAACGACAACGAGATGTCGATCTCGCCTAATGTCGGTGGACTATCCAATTACCTGGCGCGGATCCTCTCCGGACACACCTACGCCACAGTGCGCGAAGGCAGCAAGAAAGTGTTGAGCGGCATGCCGGGCGTACGTGAACTGGCGCGTCGCGCTGAAGAACACATGAAAGGCATGGTGGTACCGGGCACGCTGTTCGAGGAACTCGGGTTCAATTATATCGGCCCCGTCGACGGCCATGACCTGGACGCCATGATCAAAACACTGCGCAACCTGCAGGCGCTGAAGGGTCCGCAACTGCTGCACGTGGTCACCCGCAAGGGCAAGGGCTACCAGCCTGCCGAGCAGAATCCCTGCAAGTTTCACGGTGTGGGCAAATTCGATCCGCTGACCGGTCAGGGGCAGGCAGGCGGCAGCGAATCGCTGACCTACACGCAGGTGTTCGGACGCTGGGTCTGCGACATGGCGGAACAGGATGAATCGCTAATGGCCATCACGCCCGCCATGCGCGAGGGTTCCGGCCTGGTCGAGTTTTCCGAGACCTTCCCGGAGCGCTATTTCGACGTTGGCATCGCTGAGCAACACAGTGTGACGCTGGCCGCCGGCATGGCCTGCGATGGCCTGCAACCGGTGGTCGCCATTTACTCGACTTTTCTGCAGCGCGCCTATGATCAGTTGATACATGACGTGGCGTTGCAGAATCTCCCGGTGCTGTTTGCCATCGATCGCGGCGGCCTGGTGGGGGCCGACGGCCCGACGCATTCCGGCAATTTCGATTTCAGCTACCTGCGCTGCATTCCCAATATGACAGTGATGGCCCCGGCCGACGAAAACGAATGCCGGCGCATGCTGTCCACCGGTTTTCGGCTGCAGGGTCCGGCGGCGGTGCGCTATCCGCGCGGTACCGGCCCGGGCGTGAACATTGAAGGCGATCTTGAGACGCTGCCGGTGGGCAAAGCGGAACTTCGCCGCCAGGGGCGCGAGATCGCCTTGCTGGCGTTCGGCAGCACGTTGGCCGCGGCACTCGAAGCTGCCGAACGCCTCGATGCCACGGTGGTCAACATGCGCTTTGTCAAGCCGCTGGACGAGGACGCCATCGCCCGGCTGGCCGCCTCTCATCGTTTACTGGTCACCATCGAGGATAACGCCGTTGCTGGCGGGGCCGGCTCCGCTGTCGCCGAGTCCCTCGCTCATATGGGAAATACTGTGCCGCTGGTGATGCTCGGCATACCCGACAGCTTCATCGAGCACGCTACCCGTGAACAGCAACTCGCCGAATGCGGGCTGGACGCCGAAAGCATTTACCACCGGGTCCGCAGGGAAATGGCAGGGCGAATTGCAAGCCTGCGGGCAGTCGATTAATATCCTACCGTTTAAGTCAGGAATTGATGTGGCTGCACGTTACACCTTGAAAATCGTTACCGATTTCGCGTCTGCGCATACCCTGCGCGGGTATCCGGGTGCCTGTGCCCGCATGCACGGGCACAACTGGAAGGTCGAGACCGAGGTCCTGGCCTCGGAACTGGATGAAGTCGGCATGGGTGTGGATTTCAAGGTCATCAAGCAGGCAACCCGGGATATCGCCGGTCAGCTCGATCACCGCTATCTGAACGAGCTTGAACCCTTTACCCGGATCAACCCGACAGCGGAAAATATTGCAGCGTATTTTTTCAGGGAGCTTTCATCGCAGCTGAACAGCCCCCGCCTTCGTGTACAGGCTGTCACTTTATGGGAAACCGAACGCGCCTGTGTGCGTTATGCCGAGGACGAATCATGAACAAACCGAAAGCGGCGGCGGCCCGCATCGCCCCCAAAATCGCGGATGTACAGAGCAGCATCGACACCCGCCATATCGCCATCGACAAGGTCGGGATCAAGGACATCCGTCATCCGGTGCGCGTCAAGGATCGCACCGAGGGCGAACAGCACACGATCGCGAATTTCAACATGTATGTGAACCTGCCGCACAATTTCAAGGGCACACACATGTCGCGCTTCGTGGAAATCCTCAACCTGCACGAGCGGGAAATCAGCGTTGAATCGTTCAAGGAAATGCTCGGAGAAATGTCGGAGCGCCTGGAGGCGGAAGCGGGCCATATCGAAATGACCTTTCCCTACTTCGTGAACAAGACTGCGCCGGTGTCGGGCGTGCAGAGCCTGCTGGATTATGAAGTCTCGTTCATCGGTGAAATCCGCGACAACCACCCCGAAATGAAAATCAAGGTGGTGGTGCCGGTAACCAGTCTCTGCCCCTGTTCAAAGAAGATTTCCGACCGCGGCGCGCATAACCAGCGCTCTCACGTCACGGTAAGCGCGACGACGCGGGATTTCGTCTGGATCGAGGAGCTGATCGAGCTGGTCGAGGAACAGGCCTCCTGCGAACTCTATGGCCTGCTCAAGCGGCCGGACGAAAAATATGTCACCGAGCGCGCCTACGACAATCCGAAATTCGTCGAAGACATGGTGCGCGATATCGCTGCCAGGCTCAACGCCGATGACCGCATTTCCGCCTACACAGTGGAGTCGGAGAATTTCGAGTCCATCCACAACCACTCCGCCTACGCGTTGATCGAAAGGGACAAGGAGAAAGATCCGGTAAAGATCGACTAACTGGAAAGACCTTTCGCGCGTCAGTATTTCTGACGCAGGATGAGCTTGTTGCTCTGGTTGATCATCTCCATGCGTCCCAGAAAGGACATGCCCAGAAGAACCTCATCAGGCATCGCGCCGTCAATGACCACGGCCTTGACATTGCGGGCCTGCAGAGCACCGACCTTCACCACGTCCAGCCTGACGCTGTAGGCGGGCGTCACATCCGACGCGGTGGCCACGTATGTCGGGTCGCCATCGACACGAAAATCGATACCCAGCCTGCGCGCCTGCGCCGCGTTCATCGCAATGGCGCTGGCGCCGGTGTCCACCAGAAAACCGACCGGCAGCCCGTTGATGCTGCCCACGGTGCGATACATGCCCTGGGGGTCGCGAAAGATCTGTATTTCTTCGGCCGTCTGCGCGGGTGTCGTGCCGGCGGAACCGGTGCGGCCGTCGAGGCGCCGCTTCAGCGTCCTGCCTTCGAACTCGAATACCGCCTCGTCGCTGGCCGCCGACACCAGCCTGACACCTTCGGGACTGATCTCGCCGGTGCGCAGCAAGCGGCGTTTTCCGTCGACCATGACCACCGCGCTATCCCTGAACAGCGCGACCACGTGCAAGTCCTTTACACCATTGCCTGCACTCAGGACGCTTTTGCACGCCAGCAACGCCAGCACCAGCAGTCCTGCAGGCGGCCAGCGCCTGTTCATTTCACGGCCACCGAAACCAGGTACAGCAACAGCGCAGCGAAAACACCCGCTATCACGTCATCCAGCATAATGCCTGTCCCGCCCTTCAGCTTGCGATCAGCCCAGCTTATCGGCCAGGGTTTCCAGATATCGAACAGCCGGAACAGCGCGAAGCCGGCCAGGATCCACAACCAGCCGGGCGGCGCAACACTCATGGTCACCAGGAAACCGGCGAATTCGTCCCAGACAATGCCGGAGTGATCGTGGACCCCCAGGCGCTGCGCGGCACGCCCGCAGATCCACACACCCGCAACGCAAACTGCGAGCAGCAGGGCCAGGTAGACACCTGCTCCGTAGCTGCTGAACCAGAGGTATAGCGGAATCGCCGCCAGCGTACCCGCCGTGCCCGGCGCGCGCGGCGCCAGCCCCGCGCCGAAACCGAAAGCGAGAAACAGGACCGGGCTGCGCAACAGCTGGCGCGGCGAAGGATTCGCTGCGCGAATCATGCGAAATGATCGAACCCCGCCGCGCGGATCTTGCAGGGACTGCCATCGTCGTGCAGGCAGCGTATGCCGGACTGCGCTTCCATAAGACCGATTTCGGTGACCCTCAGATGGTGTTGCGCGGCGAGTTGCCGGACGTCGTCCACTTGGCCGGCGTCGACGCTGAAACACAGCTCGTAATCGTCGCCGCCGCCAAGCTGACACTCCAGCACCGCGTCTCCCGGTTGATCGCGCAAGGCTTCCGAACGCGGCAGGCGGTCGACATTCAGCTTCGCGCCACAGTCACTCGCGTCAAGCACGTGACCCAGGTCCGCCAGCAGACCATCGGAAACATCAATAGCGCAGGCGCCCAGCGCCGCAAGTGCACGGCCGAAGGCAACGCGCGGTTGCGGCCGGTTGAGACGCTCCAGTAGCCAGGCGTCGACCTCAACCCGCGCCTGCAACTGCCTCAAGGCAAACGCGGCATCCCCGGGCGTGCCGGTGACAAAAATCCTTTGCCCCGGCGCGGCGGAGTCACGCCGCATGACCTGTTCAGGATGCAAACTGCCCATCACCTGGACAGTCACGGACAAAGGGCCGCGCGTGGTATCGCCACCCACCAGGGCGACACCGTGCTGATTCGCCAGCTCGAAAAATCCCCTGGCGAAATCCGCCAGCCAGGCCTCGTCTGGATCGGGAATCGTGAGCGCCAGCGTCGCCCAAAGCGGTTCTGCGCCCATCGCCGCAAGGTCGCTCAGATTGACCGCCAGTGCCTTATGGCCGATATCGCCGGGCGCTGTGGCTTGCGGGAAATGCCGCCCCGCCACCAGCGTATCCACAGCCACTGACAACAGGCAGCCAGCGGGCGGCTGCAATACCGCAGCGTCGTCACCGATTCCAAGGACCACATCGCCACGATGCGGCGCCTGCCGCGCAAAAAAGCGCTCAATGACATCAAACTCGGAAATGGCCATCGATACTCCAGTCGACTGGACGCAGGTGCTCTGGCGACTATTTCTGCTTGCGGATATGCGTCGCGCCTTTGCCTCGCGCGTGCTCCACCGCGCGCAATTGGCGCGCCACCTGGTCGAGCACACCATTGATATACTTGAACGCCTGCTCGGCGCCGAACTTCTTGGCGAGGTTCACCGCTTCATTGATGACGACCTTGTAGGGAACGTCGATCCGCGTCAGCAGTTCGTAGGTCGCCATGCGCAGCAGCGCCCTTTCGACCGGATCCATTTCCCTGACCGGCCGGTCGAGGAAGCCCTCGAACGCCTGCTCGACTTCGTCCAGTCGCGCCGGCACCTGGTGCAGCAGTTCCTGGAAATAGTCCTTGTCCGCCTTCTCGAAGTCCTCGTCCTCGAGGAACTGCTGTTCGATGTCCGACAGATTGCTGCCCGACAGGTCCCACTGGTACAGCGCCTGCATGGCCAGTCGGCGCGCGCGGGTGCGTTGCGCCGCCTGTGGTTTGGCGGACTCGTTCACAGGCACCGGACCCTATTTGCCGATTTCACGCAGCACATTGATCATCTCGATGGCCGACATTGCGGCCTCCTCGCCCTTGTTGCCCGCCTTGGTGCCGGCGCGTTCGATGGCCTGTTCGATGCTGTCTACCGTCAGCACCCCGAACGCGATCGGTACATCGTACTGCATGGACACGCCGGCCAGTCCCTTGGTGCATTCGCCCGCGACGTATTCGAAATGCGGTGTTCCGCCGCGAATCACGGCGCCGAGCGCAATAATCGCTTCATAGCGTTTGCTGGCCGCCAGGCGCTTCGCCGCCAGCGGCATTTCGAAAGCGCCCGGCACGCGCACGATCTGCAGGTCGTGATCCTCCGCGCCGTGACGTTTCAGGCAATCGATGGCGCCGCTCAGCAGGCTTTCGACGATAAAGCTGTTGAATCGCGATACCAGCAACGCAATGCGGGCGCTGCGAATGATCAACTGGCCTTCAATCTGTTCAATGCCGTTCATTATCAAGCTCCAGGTCTATATCGTATTCAGGCACGGCGCGTCGGGTAGCGTCATTCTGCATCCCCGCCCACATATTCGACCACCTCGAGGCCGAAACCGGACAGGCCATGCACCACCATGGGCGCGCTCAACACGCGCATGCGCCGCACGCCCAGGTCAGTGAGTATCTGCGCGCCTATGCCGTAGGTGCGCAGTTCATGGCGTTCTTCGCGAATCACGGGTTCGCCGCTTTTCTTGTGCTCGCTGTAGTTCTGGATGCGGTGCACCAGGTCCTTCGGCGATTCCTGCTGCCCAAGCACCACGATGACACCACAGCCCTTGTCGGCGACCCTGCGCATGGCGTCGCGCAACGGCCAGCCGGTGTCCTGCATCTGCGCGCCGAACAGGTCGCCCAGCGCGTTCTGCACATGGACGCGAACCAGCGTGGGTTCGTCGGGTTTCACGTCACCCTTGACCAGCGCCAGGTGCAGGCCGTCGTGCACCAGGTCCTGGTAGGCATAGAGGCGAAAATCGCCGTGTTCCGTGTTCAGATCACATTCGGCGACGCGTTCGACACTCTTCTCGTTGGCAATGCGGTAATGGATCAGGTCAGCGATGGTGCCGACTTTCAGGCCGTGCTCTTCGGCAAATTTCTCCAGGTCCGGGCGCCGCGCCATGGTGCCGTCTTCGTTGAGAATCTCGACAATCACCGCAGCCGCCTCGCGCCCCGCCAGTCGCGCCAGATCGCATCCGGCTTCGGTGTGACCGGCGCGGGTGAGCACGCCGCCGGGCTGCGCCATCAGGGGAAAAATATGGCCGGGTTGCACCAGATCCTGCGGACGCGCATCGGGTCTGACGGCCGTGCGTATGGTATGCGCACGATCGTGGGCGGAAATGCCCGTGGTGACGCCTTCCGCCGCCTCGATGGAGACGGTGAAATTGGTCGCCAGCTGCGCCTGGTTATCGTTGACCATCAGCGGCAGCGACAGCTGCCGGCAGTGCTCACGCGTCAGGGTCAGACAAATGAGACCGCGCCCGTGGGTCGCCATGAAATTGATGTCCTGCGGGCGAACCAGGTCGGCTGCCATCAACAGATCGCCTTCGTTCTCGCGATCCTCATCATCCATGATGACGACCATCTTGCCGTCACGGATATCATGGATGATCGCTTCGATACTGCTGAGTTTCATCGCCTGCCTTTATCGTCTGCCTTCATGTGCAGTATTGCCGTCGGTCAGCTGCCGCGCACGAAGCCGCAGCGCTGCAACAATTCCATATTGATGCCCGTATTGCCGATGCTCGCCGCCTGGTCGCCGAGCAGCAGGCGTTCGAGGTAGCGCGCAATAATATCGACCTCCAGGTTGAAGCGGCGTCCGGGCCGGAATCCAGCCATGGTGGTTTCCTGCAGCGTATGCGGCACGATGTTCAAATCGAAACAGACGCCTTCGACCGCGTTTACGGTAAGGCTGATGCCGTCGACGCACACCGATCCCTTGGCGGCAATATAGCGCGCCAGCGGGTCCGGCGCGCGCATCCGGAACCGCACCGAGCGGCCGTCCTCGCGGCGCGACACCACTTCACCGATACCGTCCACGTGCCCGCTGACCAGGTGACCACCCAGCGGCGTCGAAGGCGTCAGCGCCGTTTCCAGGTTGACCCGGTCGCCGACCTGCAGGCTGCCGGTGCAGGTACAGGCCAGCGTCTCACCGGACACATCGGCCCAGAACCCGTCGCCGGGCAGCGCGACCGCGGTCAGGCACACGCCGCTGGTGGCGATGCTGTCGCCGACCGCGATATGCGCCAGGTCCAGCTTGCCGGTGCGGATGCGCAGGCGCAGATCCTCACCTTTCGGTTCCAGCGCCGCCACTTCGCCAATCGCCTGAATGATGCCGGTAAACATACTCTCCTACCGTTACGCGGTCACCGGTCGCGCGGTAATCCGCAATTCTGAGCCGACCTGCCGGATATCCTGCCAACGCAGCCCGATGCGGTCCTGCATCTGCTCCAGGCCGGGCAGCCTGAATTGACCTCTCGCCGCGTCGCCCATCAGGTGCGGGGCAAGATAAAAAATGAACTCGTCCACCAGTCCCGTTCGCAGGAAACTGCCCGCCAGCGTCGGGCCGCATTCCAGCAGCACGTCGTTGCATTCACGCTCGGCCAACAGCTGCAGCACCGCCTGTGGCTCCGGCCGGCCGGCCGCCGCAGCGGTGCTGACCACCTCGGCGCCTGCCTGCTCGAGAGCCTGCCGGCGGACCTGGTCCTGCTGGCTCGTGACGATCAGCGTGCCGCCCGGCAGCGACAGCATTCGTGCCGTTTCAGGCATGCGCAGCAGGCTGTCCAGCACCACGCGCAGCGGTTGCCGCACCGGTTCCACGCCCTGCAGTTGTTCGGCTTCCAGCCGCACGTTCATGGACGGATCATCGGCGAGCACGGTGTCGATACCGGTAATGATCGCCGAGCTGCGCGCGCGCAGGTACTGTACATCGCGGCGCGCGGCCTCGCTCGTAATCCAGCGGCTTTCACCCGATGCCATTGCCGTGCGCCCGTCGAGGCTGCTTGCGAGCTTCAGGGTCACGCGCGGGCGCCCGCGCTGCATACGCGAGATGAAGCCCGGATTCAGGGCTTCGGCCTGTGACGCCAGCAATCCGGTCTCGGCCAGGATGCCGGCGGCGCGCAGCCGTTCCAGACCACGCCCGGAGACTTTCGGATTCGGATCCTGCATTGCAACCACGACGCGCTTTACACCCGCTTCTACCAGCGCATCGGCGCACGGCGGCGTACGGCCGTGATGACTGCAGGGTTCCAGCGTCAGATAGACGTCGGCGCCACGCGCCTGCTCACCCGCCTCGCGCAGCGCAAGGATTTCCGCATGCGGGCCGCCTGCCTGCCGGTGCCAGCCGCTGCCGACAATCCGGCCATCCTGGACGATAACGCAACCGACGTTCGGGTTCGGGTGCGTGCTGTACACGCCCCGCCTGGCCAGACGTATCGCCTGCGCCATGAATTCGTGCGCGATCACCCCTCAGGTCTCGTCGGCATCATCCGCGGAAACGTCATCGCCATCGTCCGGTAAAAGGCGCATCTGGTTGCGGCGTTCCTCGGGCGACGGCTGCTTTTCCAGACGCTCGATTTCATCGCGGAACTCGCTGACATCCTGAAAACTCCGGTACACAGAGGCGAAGCGCACGTAGGCGACCTGATCAAGGTTGCGCAGTTCGTCCATCACCCATTCGCCCAGTTTCCGCGACGCGATTTCGCGCTCGCCGCACGACTGCAAACGGTGCTGTATGCGGCTGATGCTGGCGTCCACGCTATCGGTGTCCACAGGACGTTTTTCCAGTGCGCGCAGCACGCCCGTCAGCAGTTTTTCCTCGTTGAACGGCTCGCGCGTGCCATCGCTCTTGATGATGCGCGGCATCACCAGTTCCGCGGTTTCATAGGTCGTGAAACGATCACCACAGTCGATGCATTCGCGGCGCCTGCGTACCTGCATGCCTTCACTGGCAAGCCGCGAATCGATCACCTTGGTGTCGATGCTTCCGCAGAAGGGACAACGCATGCGCGATAACCTCCGCCGGAGCCTTTGCTCAGCCGTAGACCGGGAAGCGCCGGCAGATGTCCAGCACCTTGCCGCGCACCGCATCGATGGTTTGGCGGTTCTCCAGATCGTCCATGATGTCGCACATCCAGCCCGCCAGTTCCCTGACCTCCGTTTCGCCAAAGCCACGCGTGGTCACGGCGGGTGTGCCGACGCGAATGCCGCTGGTGACGAACGGCGACTGCGGATCGTTGGGCACGGCGTTCTTGTTGACCGTGATATTGGCGTCGCCCAGCGCCGCGTCAGCGGCCTTGCCGGTGATCCCCTTGTCGATCAGGTCGACCAGGAACAGGTGGTCGTCGGTACCGCCGGACACCACCTTGTAGCCGCGATCCATAAACACCTGTGCCATGGCGCGCGCATTTGCCAGCACCTGTCCCTGGTATTGCCTGAATTCCGGTTGTAATGCTTCCTTGAAGGCCACTGCCTTGGCAGCGATCACGTGCATCAGCGGGCCGCCCTGGGTACCCGGGAAAACCGCGGAGTTCAGTTTCTTCTCGATCTCGGGATTGGCTTTGGCGAGAATCAGGCCGCCGCGCGGCCCGCGCAGCGTCTTGTGCGTGGTGTTGGTGGTGACATCGGCGATCTGCACCGGGCTTGGATAATGGCCGGCTGCGATCAGACCCGCCACGTGCGCCATATCCACAAACAGCCAGGCGCCGACCGAGTCCGCAATGCTGCGGCAGCGCTCCCAGTCCACCACGCGCGAATAGGCGGAAAACCCGGCCACCACCATTTTCGGTTTGTGCTCTCTGGCCAGCGCTTCCATCTGCTCGTAATCGATCTCACCGGTATCCGGATTCAGACCGTATTGCACCGCATTGAAGATCTTGCCGGAGAAATTCACCTTCGATCCATGGGTGAGATGGCCGCCGTCAGCCAGGCTCATCCCCAGAATGGTATCGCCGGGCTGGCACAGCGCCAGGTAGACCGCCGCGTTGGCCTGCGACCCGGAATGCGGCTGGACGTTGGCGTAATCGGCGCCGAACAGCTTCTTGACCCGCTCTATCGCAAGCGCTTCGGCCTGATCCACGAACTCGCATCCACCATAGTAACGCTTGCCCGGATAGCCTTCGGCATACTTGTTGGTCAGAACGGACCCTTGCGCCTCCATTACGCGCGGACTGGCGTAATTCTCCGACGCAATCAACTCAATGTGCTCTTCCTGGCGTTTGATCTCGCCCGCTATCGCGGCGGCAAGTTCGTCATCAAACCCGGCGATGGTCAAGTCTTTACTGAACATTCGGCTTCCCCGGAACGGCTTTAAAAAAGCGGAATCATACTGGAATTAGCCGCTTTCGCCCAGCAAAGCCTCAACCACCGCCGTCCAGGCCAGGGCCAGGTTGCGGCGATTGTAGCCACCGCCGCCAAGCGCCAGCAGGCGCCCCTGACAATGGCGTTCGGCCAGTGTTTTCAAACGTTTCGCGGCATGAGCATGCGCTGCCTCGGAGTAATTGAGGTGGGTGATGGGATCGCCGGCGAGACTGTCGGCGCCGCACTGCAGCAGAATGAATCCGGGCTGCGCCCGGTCGACAAAGCGCTCGACCGAATCCCATGCCTGGAAAAAGGTTGCATCGTCGGCGTGCGGCGGCATGGGAACATTCAGTTTGGTGCCGCGTGCCGGCCCGCTACCGGTCTCATCGCTGGAACCGGTGCCAGGGTACAGGTAACGGCCGTCTTCATGGATGTCCGCGAAAATCAGATCCGGGTCGTCTTCGAAAGCATAGAACACACCGTCGCCGTGATGAGCATCGATATCGACGTAGGCGACGCGGCGGATGTCGTGACGGCGTCGCAGCGCTTCAATCGCAATACCGCAATCGTTGAACACGCAAAAGCCCGCGGCGCTGTCGCGGCGGGCATGATGCAGCCCGGCGATGGGAACAAAGGCGTGCCGGCAACGGCTCGAAACCACGTCATCCAGGGCGGCCAGTACCGTTCCGGCCACGGTAGCCGCCGCTTCATACATACCGCGGAACGCCGGCGTATCGCCGTAATCCAGATAACCGGTGCCGGTTCGCGACTGCCTCTTGACCCGCTCGAGGTAGTCGCGCGTATGGAAATCCAGAATCCGGGCGTCGTCCGCCTGCACCGGAGCGCAAAGCTGCACGCGCTTGTCCAGCCCGGTCTCGCGCAAGCGATCCTGGAACGCCCGCAACCGGTCCGGACCGAAAGGATGTTGTTCGCCGAAGCCGTAGCGGGCCAGGGCATCTCCGACATACACATTGACAACAGCAGACGTCATGCAACTGCACCCCGCGCGACAGTTCCGCGAATCACGGCTCGCTCGAGGCAAGGGTAGCAGCTTGCGGTCCTAACGGATTTTCCGGTACACGGATTTTTCGACGATGGCAAAGCGCTGCGACGGGCCGCAAAACGCTTCCGCGCAGCCAGTGAACAGGTAACCGCCGTCGTGCAGCCGGTCGGCGAAGCGATCGAGCAGCCGGCGGCGCGTCGCGCTGTCGAAATAGAGCATGACATTGCGGCAGAATATGGCGTCGAACGCGGATGCCGCCGGCCAGTCGTGCAGCAGGTTCATTTGTCGGAATCGCACCAGTTTGCGTATCCCCGGACGCACTTTCAGCAGACCCCGGTTGCCACTCTGCACCGGCGTGAACAGCCTGGCGCGCTGCGCCGCCGGCATGCCCGGAACGGATTCCGGCGCATATTCACCCCGGCGTGCAACGGCGATCGCCCGCGAATCCAGGTCGGTGGCGAGGATCGCCGCGCTGCGCTGTGACCCCTCGCGCAACACATCGCTAACCAGCAGCGCCAGCGAATAGGCCTCTTCGCCGGTGGAACAACCGGCAGACCAGAAGCGCAGGCGCCGCTGCGTTGCCTGCGCCAGCACGGTGTCCCTGAGAAAATCGAAATGCACAGGTTCGCGGAAAAACCCGGTGAAGTTGGTGGTAAGCGCGTTTACGAAGCGGGTTCGCTCGCGTTGACCCTGCGCATCGTCGAGCATGCGCAGGTAGGCATCGAAATCCGGGAAGTCGAGTGCGCGAAGGCGCCGGACGAGACGCTGGTAGACGCGCTCCCGGTGCGTTGCATGCAATGCTATGCCGGTGAGGCGGTGCAACAGCTCGCGAACGCGGCGGAAATCACTGTCGCTGAAGTAAACTGACCCGTGCAGCCTGGAGTGAGACGCGACCGGCACGCTGCACCACCTGTTTCACGCCAATCGCGCGCGGCAAACGCGGCAATGACTGCAAACGCCCTGCATTATCCTGCCCCCGGCGGTTGACGCGGATCCTCGATCCATTCCACCAGCATTCCGACGCGCGTGCCGTCGACGTCGTGCAGGGCTCTGCAGATCAGGACAAAACCCGGTTCACCCATCTGTAGCGGGATGCTCTGCGGCAAGCCGTCGCCGGCGTCCAGTCTGGCGCGCAACCCGACCGGGTCTGTGTGACAACGATCGATAGCGCTGCCGGCAAGGTGTTCCGCCTCGAAGCCGGGAAACTGTCTGCGGATTGTCGCCTGGAAACCGCGCAACAGCTTCACCAGTGCGCGGTTGGTGAAAGTGATCACCAGTTGGTTGTCGCAAAGCGCGAGGCAGTTCGGCATACAATCCAGCGCCGCGCGCAAGCGCGCGATTTCAGCCGTCGAGGCGCCGGTGCCGGTCACATCGGCACTGCTTGCACGAATGCCGGTATGCGCCTGACCGGCTGCGGCGACGGGCGTGCTCCGCGCCACATCGCCGAGGTCGTCCTGGCCATCGTTCCTGCGTCTCGGTGCAGCGCGCCGCGCAACCCGGGTGCGGCGCTCCAGGCCTCGCAGGTTCGGGCTGTCCTTGCCCTTGCCCGTACCGCCCGTCGCATTGCTTCCGGATCGTGATTTCGAACGTTCTGTCATGCCCGCAGCCCTTGAAGATCGAAACGCAAACTCATGCAGCTGGAGGATAGTCGCTGTTGCGGCAACCGCTCCACCGCCCACGGGTAACGGCATGACCCCAGGCAGCTTGACCGGCGCCGGCGCACGGCCTGCAGGCAACGAGGGGAATCTCATGGATTACAGACGGTTGATCTGGTCGCGCGCGGTTCTGTCGCAGTGGATGAGCCGGGATAAATCCAGCCTCCAGCGGCGTCGTGCAAACGGTGAATTTGCCTGGCGGAATCCGCGCGATCGGGTGCTCCCGGTATCGCCAGGCCGCGAAATTTCGGCGACTCGCGTTATAATGGCGCTTTTATCCGGGAATCAGCGAAGCACTCTATGGCCCAGTACGTCTATACCATGAACCATGTCGGCAAGGTCGTCCCGCCCAAGCGCGAGATCCTGCGCGACATCTCCCTGTCATTCTTCCCCGGCGCCAAGATCGGCGTACTGGGCCTCAACGGCTCTGGCAAGTCGACCTTGCTGCGCATCATGGCCGGGATCGACACCGACATACACGGAGAAGCGCGCCCCCAGGCCGGCATCAAGGTCGGCTATCTGCCGCAGGAACCCCAGCTGGATGAAAGCAGCGATGTGCGCAGCAACGTTGAAGGCGCTCTGTCGCACATCAAGGATGCGCAGCGACGGCTCGAGGAAATCTATGCCGCCTATGCAGAACCCGATGCCGATTTCGATGCGCTGGCCGCCGAACAGGGGAAACTGGAAAACCTGCTGCAGGCGACCGACGGGCATAATCTCGAGCGCACGCTGGAAGTCGCCGCTGATGCTCTGCGCCTGCCGCCCTGGGATGCCGATGTCAGCAAGCTGTCCGGCGGTGAAAAACGCCGCGTCGCGCTGTGCAAACTGCTGTTGTCAAAGCCGGACATGCTGCTGCTGGATGAACCGACCAACCACCTCGACGCCGAAAGTGTCGCCTGGCTGGAGCGTTTTCTCCATGAATATCCCGGCACCGTGGTTGCCGTGACCCATGACCGCTATTTCCTCGACAACGTCGCTGGCTGGATACTGGAACTCGACCGTGGTCACGGCATTCCCTGGGAAGGCAACTATTCATCATGGCTGGAACAGAAGGAAAAGCGTCTGGAGCAGGAGGAAAGAACCGAAAGCGCGCGCCAGAAAGCCATGAAGGCGGAACTGGAGTGGGTGCGCAGCAACCCGAAAGGCCGGCACGCCAAGAGCAAGTCGCGCCTGGCGCGTTTCAATGAGCTTGCGTCGCAGGAAAACCAGAAGCGCAACGAGACCAAGGAACTGTACATCCCGCCGGGGCCGCGGCTCGGCGACCTGGTGATCGAAGCCAGCCACATCCGCAAGGGCTTCGGCGACCGTCTGCTGATCGATGATCTGAGTTTCAGCCTGCCACCGGGCGGCATCGTCGGCATCATCGGTCCCAACGGCGCCGGCAAGAGCACCCTGTTTCGCATGCTCACCGGCAACGAAGCGGTGGATGAAGGCGAACTGCGTATCGGCGAAACCGTCCAGATTGCCTACGTAGACCAGAGTCGCGATACCCTGGACGGCAGCAAGACGGTATGGGAGGAAATCTCCGACGGTCAGGACATCATCACGGTCGGCAAGTACGAGGTGAATTCCCGCGCCTATGTCGCGCGCTTCAACTTTGCCGGCAGCGAGCAACAGAAACGCGTCGGCGATCTGTCAGGCGGCGAACGCAATCGCGTTCATCTCGCCAAACTGCTGAAAAGCGGTGGCAATCTTTTGCTGCTTGACGAGCCCACCAACGATCTCGACGTGGAAACGCTGCGCGCGCTCGAAGAAGCGCTGCTCGACTTTCCCGGCTGCGCCGTGGTGATTTCGCATGACCGTTGGTTCCTGGACCGTATCGCAACCCACATCCTCGCCTTCGAAGGCGACAGTCAGGTGGTATGGTTCGAAGGCAACTATGCGGATTACGAGGCCGACCGCAAACGCCGTCTCGGCGGCGAAGCCGACCAGCCGCACCGTATCAAGTACAGAAGACTGGCGAGTTAGCCAGCTGCATTGGACAAGAAAGGGGACAGGTTTATTTCTGGCCGACGCCGAAAATAAATCGGTCCCCTTTTTTGCGCGCCGCCGGCACACGCACCAGCAGCAATGCCGCCAGCAGCACCGCGTAAATGAACGGCTGCAACACGTCGGCCTTGACCAGCCACAGGAAGTGCAGCACGCCAAGCGCCGGCACCAGGTACGCCAGGCGATGCAGGCGTTTCCAGTTTCTTCCAAGTTTCCGCATCATGAACTTGTTGGACGTCAGTGCGAGCGGCAACAGCAATACGAATGCAAGCATGCCTACCGTAATGAAAGGCCGCTCGAGGATATCCAGCCAGATCTCGAGCCAGTCGAAAAACTGGTCCAGCCAGAGGTAGGTCAACAGGTGCAGGCAGGCATAGAAAAACGCATATAGACCCAGCATGCGTCGCATGCGGATCGGCCAGCCCCATCCGCTCACACGCTTCAGCGGTGTCATCAGCAAGGTGATCAACAGAAAACGCAGGGTCCACTCGCCGGTCCGGTCGGCGATTTCATCAATCGGGTTGGCGCCGAGCTGATCTGCAAAAGCCTGCCATGTCAGTATCGCCAGCGGCAGCAGGCACAGGACGAATACAACAGGCTTTTGCAACAGTTTGTACATGGACGTCAGCATGATCCGGGACAGGTTGTCGGGCAAGTCGGAGGTCCGGAATGCATGGCTTCCGGCCGGAGTACGAACTCCGCGTTGTGACTGCACCAGGCGGCTGAAAGTTCAGGTGCAAGCGTTGCCGGGCAACGCAAGGCACTCGCGGACAAGACAGATTCAATTGACAATACAATGTGTTATCTATAGATTCCTGAAGCAGGATCGGAACGGAGGCAACCTCGAACCCTGATAACGAGGAGTTCCCGTAACCGAATACCGGTGACAGTCCAGGGATATGAAACGGGAACCACATTCAATAGCAACCGCAGGGGAACTGGTTGATCGCGTCACCGACCTCGTTTCGCTACCCGATATCTATCTGCGCGTCCAGCAACTGCTTGAAGACTCCGATTCATCACTGGCGGACGTCGGGCGCATCATCTCCACCGACCCGGCGCTCGCCGCGCGCCTGCTGAAAATCGCCAACAGCCCGTTTTTCGGCATGACGGCAAAAATCGAGACGATCAGCCGGGCTATCACCATTCTGGGTACCCGGCAATTGCATGACCTGTTGCTCGCGAGTTCGGTGGCCAGCGCTTTCAGGGATGCCCCGGCGCATCTGGACATGAACCGTTTCTGGACCCGCAGCGTGCGTTGCGCGGTAACAGCGCGCCTGCTGGCTTTCGAATGCAATGTCCTGGACAGCGAACGCCTGTTTGTCGCCGGCTTGCTGCATGATATCGGTCATCTGGTGATGTACCGGATGCTGCCTGAGCCGAGCGCCGAAGCCGCAGCCTGCGCTGAAGCGCAGGGCCAGCCGCTCGCGGAAGTCGAACGCGAACTGTTTTTCGGTTTCGATTACGCCGAAGTCGGCGGTGCATTGCTGCAACGCTGGCGCATCCCGGTGATGCTGCAGGAATGCGTTGCGCATCAGAACGACCCGCAACAGGCGCAGAAATTCTGCTTCGAGTCTTCAATCGTGCATTGCGCCACGGTGATCAGCGCCGCTTTCGCGAACAACGAAAAGCCCGTTGACGCACTGGGAAGGATGACGCCTTTCGCGATCCGGCAAACGGGTATCAACGAGACCCGGATCGAGCGCATCGAAACCCGCATCATGCAACACCTGGCGGACACCCTGGCGGTGCTGGTGCCGGGTATGCGACTGGCATCGTAACCAGCCGTCATTTCTTGCCGCCGTTCTACTGCGGCGAACGGCGGTGAGAAATGCGGGCTAGAAATGCTTCTTCAAATCCATACCTGAATAAAGCGACGCCACCTGTTCGGCGTAACCGTTGAACATCAGGGTTTCCCGTTTGCGGAATTCGCCGATGCGGCGTTCCCGCTTCTGGCTCCAGCGCGGATGCGGGACATCGGGATTGACGTTTGAATAGAACCCGTACTCGCGCGGCGCTGCTTTCATCCATGAGCTGACCGGCTGCGTTTCACGAAAACGCACGGTGACGATGGACTTGATGCTCTTGAAACCGTACTTCCAGGGCACCACCAGCCGGATCGGCGCCCCGTTCTGGCTGGGGAGTGTTTCACCGTACAGGCCCACGGCGAGCAAAGTCAGGGGATGCATGGCTTCATCCATGCGCAAACCTTCGGTATAGGGCCATTCGAGCACACCGCGGCGCTGCCCCGGCATCTGTTGCGGATCGTACAGGGTTTCGAATTCGACATACTTCGCGCTGGCGCCGGGATTGCAGCGCTTGATCAGCTCACCGAGCGGGAAACCGATCCAGGGAATCACCATGGACCAGCCTTCCACGCAACGCAAACGATAGATGCGCTCTTCGAGAGCGTGAGGCTTCAGAATGTCTTCCAGCGTGAAAGTCCCGGTTTTTTCAGCGTCCCCTTCGATTGCCAGTGACCAGGGATCGGTGTTCAGTTTGCCTGCGTGTCGCGCCGGGTCGGATTTATCCACGCCGAATTCGTAGAAATTGTTATAGGTAGTGACGTCTTCGTAGGGCGTCTGCTCTTCGTCGGTGCTGTAGCGGTCGGGGCCGGGCGTCACATTGCCCAGCTGGACCTTTGCCGCGGCTTGCGACGTCAGCAGCGAACCGGTGCATACGGCTCCCGCAATCGCCAGCCCTGACTTCATGAACTCGCGACGTTGCCGGTACACCTCAACCGGGGTGACATCGCTCTCTGACAGGTCCGTGGGATGCTTAACCAGCACGGCAGCCTCCTGGTGAATGGACAACAGCCAGTAAGACCACAGCTTGCCCGGCGGGTTCCCAGCCCGCATTTCTCACCGCGGATCGTCGCGAAAGGCGGGCTAACCCACCGCCTTGCGGGCGTTGCGGAACATGCGCATCCAGGGGCCATCCTCTCCCCATTCATCCGGGTACCAGGAATTCTGCACCGTGCGGAACACGCGCTCCGGATGCGGCATGAGAATGGTGAACCGGCCATCGCTGTTGCACAAGCCGGTAATACCCTGCACCGAACCGTTCGGATTGAACGGGTACTGCTCTGTGGCTTTGCCGTAGTGGTCGATGTAGCGCACTGCCGCCAGCGAGCGGTTAAGAACATCCGCTACCGCCTCCGCACTCCCGAACTCGGCGCGTCCTTCGCCGTGCGCCACGGCGATCGGCAACCGCGACCCCGCCATGCCGTCCAGCAGCAGCGATGGCGAAGTCAGCACTTCGACCATGGAAAAGCGCGCCTCGAACTGCTCTGACGTGTTCCTTGCAAAACGCGGCCAGTGCGCCGATCCGGGGATGATTTCCTTGAGGCCCGACATCATCTGGCAGCCATTGCAGACACCGAGGCCCCAGCTGTCGGGTCTGGCGAAAAAGGCGCTGAAAGCATCACGCGCGCGCGCATTGAAAAGAATCGATTTCGCCCAGCCCTGCCCGGCGCCCAGCACGTCGCCATAGGAAAAGCCCCCACAGGCGACCACGCCGCTGAACTCGCTGAGGTCGGTGCGGCCTTCGATCACGTCGCTCATGTGCACGTCGTGGCAGGCGAAACCCGCCGCATCGAAGGCGGCTGCCATCTCCAGCTGACCGTTGACTCCCTGTTCACGCAGGATCGCCACCCGCGGACGGACCCCGGTGGCAATCATCGGCGCCGCCGGGTTTTCATTGGGATCGAAGGCGGGCTGTGGCTGCATGCCGGGATCGTCGCCGTCAAGCAGTGCATCGAATTCCTGCGCGGCGCAAACCGAATTGTCGCGCAACGACTGCATGCGGTAGCTGGTTTCCGCCCAGGCGCGCTGCAGATCCACCCGCCGCTCCTCGAGCACCGGCTGGCGCGCATAGGTAAACAAGACCCGGTCATCATCGCGCAGGGTGCCTATCACGTGACTGTGCTTGCCCAGACCGGCTTCACGCAGGGTTTCCAGCACCGCATCGGTATCGCAGTGCAGCACCTGGAGCACGGCGCCCAGTTCTTCGCTAAACAGCGCCGCCGTGAGGTCGTCACCGAGATCGTCGAGCTGGATGTCTATGCCGGTGTGGCCGGCGAAGCTCATTTCACACAAAGTCGCCAGCAGTCCGCCGTCGGAACGATCGTGGTATGCCAGCAGCAGCCCGGCCTGGTTCAGGTCCTGAATGGCCGCGAAAAATGCCTTGAGGGTTTCCGGATCGTCGAGGTCCGGTGCGTGGTGACCGAGTTGCCCGTAGACCTGCGCCAGCGCCGAACCCGCCATGCGGTTGCGGCCTTTTCCCAGATCGATGAGCACCAGGTCGCTGTCGCCGAGGTCGCTGCGCAATTGCGGCGTCAGGGTCAGACGCACATCGGCAACCGGCGCGAATCCGGTGATAATCACCGACAGGGGCGCGGTCACGGAACGGTCCTCACCATCCTGTTGCCATACGGTTTTCATCGACAGCGAATCCTTGCCTACCGGAATGGCGATACCCAGGCGCGGACACAGTTCCTGGCCCACCGCGCGCACGGTATCGAACAACCCGGCGTCTTCACCGGGATGGCCGGCGGCGGCCATCCAGTTGGCCGACAGGCGAATGCGGGACAGCGAATCGATGCGCGCTGCGGCGAGATTGGTGACGGCTTCGCCGACCGCCATGCGTCCCGAAGACGCCGGATCCGCGAGCGCTACCGGCGCCCGTTCGCCCATCGCCATGGCCTCGCCGAGAAACCCCTGGTAATCGGAACAGGTTACCGCCACGTCAGCCACCGGCACCTGCCAGGGGCCGACCATCTGGTCGCGCACCACCTGGCCGGTGATGGAACGATCACCGATGGTGATCAGAAACTGTTTGCTCGCAACCGCCGGCAGTCGCAGCACCCGGTAGGCCATCTCCGCCAGATCCGCGGGCAATTCCAGCTCCGGTTTGCGGAAGGTGCGATGGTGAACATCACGCAGCATCTTGGGCGGCTTGCCAAGCAACAGCGACAGCGGAAGATCGATCGGCGTGTTATCGAAATAGCCGTCGCCGAGCACCAGCTGCTGTTCCTCGGTGGCCTCGCCGAGCACTTCGAAGGGACAGCGCTCGCGTTCGCACAGGGCCTGGAATTCATCCAGGCGTTCGGCCAGCACCGCCAGCACGTAGCGTTCCTGCGATTCGTTGCACCAGATCTGCATGGGCGACATGCCCGGTTCGTCGTTCGGCACAGCGCGCAATTCGAAGCGACCGCCGCGACCGGCGTCATTCACCAGTTCCGGCACCGCGTTCGACAGACCTCCGGCGCCGACGTCGTGGATCGACAGGATCGGATTATCCTCGCCCATGGCCCAGCAGCGATCGATGACCTCCTGGCAGCGACGCTGCATCTCCGGGTTGCCGCGCTGCACGGAAGCGAAATCCAGGTGTTCGCAGCTGGCGCCGCTGGACATCGAGGAAGCCGCCCCTCCGCCCAGGCCAATCAGCATGGCCGGACCGCCCAGCACAATGATCTGCGCTCCCGGCGGTATGGCCTGCTTGTCGATATGCTCCTCGCGGATGTTGCCGTAGCCGCCGGCGATCATGATCGGCTTGTGGTAACCGCGCAGCTCCTCGCCTTCCGGTCCCGGCACCTGTTGTTCGTAGGTGCGGAAATAGCCGCACAGGTTGGGCCTGCCGAATTCGTTGTTGAATGCGGCGGCACCCAGCGGCCCGTCCAGCATGATGTCCCGTGCCGAAACGATCCGGTCCGGCTTGCCGTGGTCGGTTTCCCATGGCTGGATAAAATCGGGAATGCGCAGGTTGGAAACCGAGAAGCCGCACAGGCCTGCCTTGGGCCTGGCGCCGCGCCCGGTCGCGCCCTCGTCGCGGATCTCGCCACCGGAACCGGTCGCCGCTCCCGGGAAAGGCGATATGGCGGTCGGATGATTGTGCGTCTCAACCTTGATCTGGATGTGCGCGGGCTCTTCGTGACTGCGGTAGCTGTTGCTGCCCGCGTCGGCGAAAAAGCGTTGCGCCTGGTGACCTTCGAGTACCGCCGCATTATCGTGGTAGGCCGACAGCACACCCTCCGGACTCGCGCGATGGCTGTCCCGGATCATGTTGAACAAGGTGGTATCCTGCTTTTCGCCGTCGATGATCCAGCTGGCGTTGAAAATCTTGTGACGGCAGTGTTCGGAGTTGGCCTGCGCGAACATCATCAGCTCCACGTCAGTGGGATTGCGTCCCAGCACCGTGAAGCTGTCCGCCAGGTACTCGATTTCATCGGCTGACAAGGCGAGCCCCAGCTCGTTGTTGGCGCGTTGCAGGGCATCCGCCCCGCCCTGCAGCACATCGACACTGATAAAAGGCGCGGGTTCGGCCTGGCGGAACATCAGCTGCGCATCATCGACCGTGCCCAGCACCGACTCGGTCATCCTGTCGTGCAGCAGCGCCAGCACGTCCCGCAGCTGCGGTTCGTCGAGCGTGGCCGAACCCTCCAGTTCCACGTCGAAGCGGATGCCTCGCTCGATGCGCCTGACTGAAGTCAGTCCGCAGTTGTGGGCGATGTCGGTGGCTTTGCTGGACCAGGGCGAAATGGTGCCGATGCGCGGTACCACCCAGAATGCATGCGCCGACTCTGCCCCGGTTTCCTGCCCGGCCGGCCCCAGCAACTGCCTCAGAACACCTTGCTCGGCATCGGAAAGCGTCTGTTCGACGTCGACAAAATAGACGAACTGTGCGTCAAGGCCGGCGACAAGCGGAACGTGGTGTCGGATCCGTTGCGCCAGTTTCTGCAGGCGGAAACTCGAAAATGCGGCCGTGCCGGACAATTGAAGCATGGATTTTCTCTGGGTATTTCAGACGCTAGCGAAGAGCTGCAATGATACTGGATGGCCGCGGGGCGGTATAGCCGTGGCAGTCTCGCGACACCGTATCAGGCGGCGTTGATGCTGCGCCACGCCAGACCGGCTTCCTGATCGGCAACGCAGATGTCCGCCATCGCGCAGCCCAGCGCAGCGCACAGCGCCTGGCGCGCCAGGCTCGGGTGATTGTTCTTGTCGCTGAGATGCGCGGCGACCAGGTGCTGCAATTTGCGGGTATCGATTTTGATCAACAAATCAGCTGCTTGATCGTTGCTGAGATGGCCGAAGCGGCCGCCGACGCGATCCTTGAGAGCGGGGGGATAGGGTCCGGACGAAAGCATCCCGGTATCATGGTTGCACTCCAGCAGCAGGGCATCGAGTCTCTCCAGCGCCTGCACCATGTGCAGCGAGACGCTTCCGGCATCGGTCAGCACGCCCAGGCGCACCGCGCCGTCGGAGAACACGAACTGGCACGGCTCGCGCGCATCGTGCGGAACCGGGAACGGTCGCACTTCGAGCGCGCCGATCGCGAACACCTCGTGACTGCTGAAACAGTGCCACGCCGCCAGCTCGCCGCCCTGGTGCATGGCCTCGGTGCCGGCGGTCATCCACACCGGGACACCGAAACGCCGCGAAAATCTCGCCACCCCGGCAATGTGATCGCTATGCTCGTGAGTCACCAGAACGGCATCGATATCGCGCGGATCCAGCGCCAGCCGCGCCAGCCGTTTTTCGGTCTCCGCACAGGAAAACCCGCAATCCACCAGCACCCGGGTGCCATCGGCTTCGACCAGTGTCGCGTTGCCACGGCTGCCGCTTCCCAGGGACGCGAATCTCATGCGCTGACTATCTCAGTTCCTCGTAAAGCAGTGTCAGGATGCGCACGGCCGTCACCGATTGCTCCGGTTCCCCCGCCGCGTTCAGCACCGTAACCCGGGTGTCCACGCCATCTTCGCTGAGCTTGATCTGATAAGTAGCCGCCCGCTGTTCGTCATCGTCCGACCAGAAAGCCAGCCTCGACAGGAAACCTTTTTTCTGGTCCTTGAGCGGGTCGTTATAGCGTACATAGTAGATACCGGAAGATCGATCACGATCCTCTACAGCAAACTCCACTCTGTCGAGCGTGATGCCGACGCTGCGCCACGCCTGCGCGAAGCCCTCGTGAATCACCAGCCTGGCATCACCGGATTCCTCCTGCAGCAGGTCCGCCCGCGGCGCCGACGGTTTGCTCTCGGCTACCAGCGATCCCGCCTCCTCGGGCGCCATTCCCAGGTAGACCATCATCTTCCTGAGCATGACGGCTTCGAGATCCGGGTCGTTGGGTCGCGGTTCCCATATCGTGGTCTGAACCGTGTCGGGGGCGCCCTGGAGGCGTTCCTGCACGCCCTGATGGGTGACGAAGATTTCGGTGGTTCCCGGTTTCTCACCCCGCTCCATGCGCATGCGGTAGCGGTCGCGGTACGCCGACGAATAGGCGCTTTCGAACACGCGGCTTATGGTGCTGCGAATGAAATCCTGGGGAATCGCGGCGCGGCTGTCTACCCAGTCGGTTTCCAGGATACCGATGACCGGATCCTCGCGCACCAGCAGGAAACCGCTTTCCAGCCAGAACTCGCGCGCCCTGTTCCAGACCGCTGCCGGATCACCCTCTACGACCAGCCAGGCGCGGTCGCGGTCGCGGCCCAGGGTTATACCCTCCTGGTCCGGCAGCACCGGTGTCGTACCGCTGGTTTGCAGGGACTGCCGGGCGCTGGTGTAACCGGAGAGCGTTGTCTCGCCCTCCGGGACCACCAGCGCATCGCTCACCGGGGTGCCGGTAAGGTCCGGCGGCACTTCCAGTGCCGGGGTCGATTGCGCTTTCCTGTATTCTCTGCTGCGGTCCGGGAACAGATTGTCCAGCCAGCTGCAGGCACCCAGCATTTGCACCAGGAAAATCAGCAGCAGAAAGCGTCTTACGCATTGGATGCGTCGCATAGGTATCAATCAAAACCTCTTGTGATCAGGCATCGCCGTTGATCGCCACGCCGGCCTGGCGCAAGGCATCGCGCACCCGGTCGTAGCACTGGGGCGACAGCGGAGTCAGGGGCAGACGCAGGCCCGGAGGAATCAGTCCCATTTCGTGCAACGCCCATTTTACCGGGATCGGATTGGACTCGACAAAAAGGTCACGGTGCAGGGCGCGCAGTGTCCGGTCGATCTGTTCGGCCCGCTCGCGGTCGCCGGCCAGCGCCGCGGCACACATGTCGTGCATGGCTTTGGGGGCGACATTGGCGGTAACCGAAATATCGCCTTTGGCCCCCATCAGTATCAGTTCCATCGCCGTGGCGTCATCACCACTGTAGAGATCCAGCTGGTCACCGCACATGTCAAGAATCTGCCTGCCGCGCTCCAGATCGCCGGTGGCTTCCTTGATACCGACGATATTCGATATCGGCGCCAGCCGCGCCACCGTCTCCGGCAACAGGTCGCAAGCCGTGCGTCCCGGCACATTGTAGAGAATCTGCGGCACCGGCACGGCGGCGGCTACCGCCCTGAAGTGCTGATACAGGCCTTCCTGCGTCGGCTTGTTGTAGTAAGGAGTCACCAGCAGGCAGGCATCGGCACCCGCGTCCATGCCGCAACGGGTCAATTCAATAGCTTCCTGTGTGGAATTTGCGCCGGTGCCTGCGATCACCGGAATGCGCCCCTTGACCAGATCCACGATGCGGCGCAGCAGCCCGCAGTGTTCCGCCTCGTCGAGGGTCGCCGATTCGCCCGTGGTGCCTACCGCAACGATGGCGTCGGTGCCGGCCGAGACGTGGAATTCGATCAACGCCTCCAGGCTGTCTTCATCGATAGCGCCGTCTTCGCGCATCGGCGTGACCAGCGCCACCATACTGCCATGAAACATGAAGATCTCCGGAACGCAAAACAAAGCGCATGGTACTTTTCCGGCCTGCCGGTTACAAGCTGGTCAGCCGGACATCGCACCAGTATCCTTGCGCAATCAGGAGAGCCGAATACATGTCTGATCAGCCGAAGGCGGTCCGTGAAATCCGCATAAACCCCGTCGTCCCCAGCGAATCGGTGCTGGTTTCCACCGCGCGTGGCATGCGCCCGCGCAAGGAAGAAGCGCCGGCGCCCCGCGACACCCGCAAGCATGTGGAAGGGTGTCCTTTCTGCACCGGCAACGAGCACATGACACCCCCGACCATCGCCAGCTCACCCGGACAGGACGACTGGCAGGTGCGCGTGGTCGAGAACCTGTTCCCGGTGCTGGGCGACGACAGCCGCTCGACCAACCTTGTGTTCGGACTGCAGCAGGCGATCGATGGCTACGGCCGGCACGAGGTGGTCATCGATCATCGCGAGCACGGTATCGCCATCCAGGACATGTCCGTGGAGCACCTGACGCGGCTGCTCGGGATGTACCGCGACCGCATACGCGCGCTTTACGCCGCCGACAGGCGCATACAGTATGTGCTGGTGTTCAAGAACTTCGGCCCGGCAGCGGGCGCCAGCATCGCGCACACGCACAGCCAGGTCATCGCCATGCCGGTGGTACCGGAGAACGTCTATAACGAAGTCACCCACAGCCGGCAGTATTTTGAAAAAAACCGCCAGTGCATTTTCTGCTCACTGATCGATGAGGCGCTGACTTTCGAGGCAACCATCTACGACCGGGAGTCGGGCTCTGTACGGCGTCAGTTCAGTGTCGGACAATATGTCATCGAGCGTGGCCGGCATTTTGTCGCCATCAAGCCCTTTGCCAGTCGCTATGAATGGGAGATTCATATCCTGCCGCTGACGCATCACAGCGACTTTATGGATATAACGGATGAGGAGCGCGAGGATATGGCCGGCGTCCTCAGGCGCAGCATGGCGCGGCTGGACGCCGTGATCGGTGGCGCCCAGTACAACTTCTTCCTGCATTCGATACCCCATAACAATGAATTCAGAAACTGCCACGACAGTTATCACTGGCACCTGGAGATCTGTCCGCGCACCAGCATTCCGACCGGATTCGAACTGGGCTCGGGCCTGTTTGTCAGCACCATCAGCCCTGAACAGGCAGCGGCGCAGTTGCGCGCTGTCGAACTTGAATAGTGATAAACTGAAATAATGACTAACCAACTGGTAATAGCGGCACTGGGTGAAGACCACCCGGGGCTGGTGGAAAGCCTGTCGGGCTGGGTTCTGGACAACGGATGCAATATCGCCGACAGCCGCATGATGGTCATGGGCGGCGAGTTCGCGGTGCTGCTGCTGGTTACCGGCAACTGGAGCAAGCTCGCGAGGCTGGAAAGCCAGCTCGAACAGGCCCAGGAACAGCTGGGCATGACGCTCAACATCAAGCGCACCGGCCCGCGCAAGGCGGGCGGCAACTTTCTGCCCTACGCAGTCGACGTGGTATCGCTTGATCATCCGGGAATCGTGCACAACCTGGCCAATTTCTTCTCCCAGCGCAACATCAACATCCAGGATCTGTCGACTTCCAGCTATTCCGCCGCCCATACCGGCACACCGATGTTTTCCGTGCACATGAGCCTGGACGTGCCGGCAGACACGCATATCGCGACACTGCGCGATGAATTTCTCGATTTCTGCGACCGGCTCAATCTGGACGCAGTGATAGAACCCTACAAAGGCTGATTTCATGGACACTGTACAAGCCGGCAGAAAAGTCCCCGCCTTTACCGCCACCTCGACCGACGCAAAGCCCTTCAAACTGTCCGATTGCAAGGGAAAAAATCTCGTCGTGTATTTCTACCCGAAGGACAGCACGGCGGGCTGCACCCGCGAAGGTCAGGATTTTCGTGACAGTTACACCAGGTTCAAGCGCAACAATACGCTGGTGGTCGGAGTGTCGAGAGACAGTCTCGCCTCGCACGAGAAGTTCCGGACCGCCCAGAAATTTCCCTTCCCTTTGTTGTCGGACCCCGACGAAGAGCTGTGCAGGCTGTTCGACGTCATCAAGGAAAAGAATATGTACGGCCGCAAGGTCATGGGCATCGAGCGCAGCACGTTTCTGATCGATGCGAGCGGCAAACTGCGGCGCGAATGGCGCAAGGTCAAGGTCGACGGCCATGTTGAAGAAGTACTGGATGCGGTACGCGAACTGAACCGTTCGTAACTTACAGGAGCCAGGCAAGTCCGCATATGATCAAGACCGACAAATCGGGCAAGAGACTTTTCATTCTCGACACCAATGTGCTGATGCACGATCCGACAGCGCTGTTCCGCTTCAAGGAACATGACATCTACCTGCCGATGATCGTGCTGGAAGAAATGGACGCCGGCAAAAAAGGCGTTTCCGAAGTCGCCAGGAACGTTCGCCAGGTCAGCCGCTTTCTCGACGATCTGATGCGCGACGCCGGGTTCGAGGATATCGAACAGGGTATCCTGCTCAACAATCGCGGACTGGTAGAGGGCCTCGAGAGCGAAGAATACGGACGCCTGTTTTTCCAGACCCATTCACTGAATCTCGCATTGCCGGAAGCCTTGCCGGGCAGCAAACCGGACAACACC
This sequence comes from Thiogranum sp., assembly GCA_024102665.1. GTDB lineage: Bacteria > Pseudomonadota > Gammaproteobacteria > DSM-19610 > DSM-19610 > Thiogranum. Next base: position 76,158 of record JAGFJP010000069.1, read on the forward strand.
ATCCTCGGGACCGCGCTGGCACTGCAGAACGAGCATCCGGACGTTACGGTTACGCTGGTTTCCAAGGATATCAACCTGCGCATCAAGGCGGCGGTACTCGGCATCCACGCCGAGGATTACTTCAACGACCAGGTCCTCGAAGATGTCAATCTGTTATACCCGGGAACCAGCGGATTACCCGTGGATTTCTGGCAGCAACACGGCGACACCCTGGAGTCCTGGCAAAAGGATGGGCGCAACTATTATCGCGTGACCGGTCCGCTGGTCCAGTCCTGGAACGCCAATGAATGCGTTTATCTTCCCGAGGAACAGGGATTCGAGGCGCTGGTCCGCGAAACCGACGGCAAGACCGCGCTGCTGGAAACCGCAATCGACTATCGCGGCTCCCGGCACACGGTCTGGGGAATCAGCGCCCGCAACCGGGAACAGAACTTCGCGCTCAATCTGCTGATGGACCCCGATATCGATTTTGTCAGCCTGGTTGGAACAGCGGGCACCGGCAAGACGCTGCTGGCGCTGGCGGCCGGTCTTACCCAGACCCTGGAAGAAAACCGCTACAAGGAAATCATCATGACCCGCGTCACCGTGCCGGTTGGCGAGGATATCGGCTTTTTGCCGGGTACCGAGGAAGAAAAGATGACGCCCTGGATGGGCGCGCTGATGGACAACCTGGAAGTGTTGACCCGATCGGACGTGGGTGGCGACTGGGGGCGAGCGGCAACCAATGACCTGCTCAGCAACCGCATCAAGATCCGTTCCATGAATTTCATGCGCGGGCGGACCTTCCTGAACAAATATCTGATTCTCGACGAAGCGCAAAATCTCACGCCGAAGCAGATGAAAACGCTGGTGACAAGAGCAGGCCCCGGCACCAAAGTGATTTGCCTCGGCAACGTCGCGCAAATCGACACGCCCTACATCACCGAAACCAGCTCCGGCCTGACGTACGTGGTTGACCGTTTCAAGAGCTGGCCGCACAGCGGCCATATCATTCTGACACGGGGTGAGCGCTCGCGGCTGGCGGATTACGCCTCTGACGTGCTTTGATTCGACTCGGCGGCTTCGTCCGGCTTGCGGGGCCAGCTTATCAACACTGACTGCACCAGCGTCGCCAGCGGGATCGCGAAAAATATGCCCCAGAATCCCCAGATGCCTCCGAACACCAGCACCGCGATAATGATCGCAACCGGGTGCAGGTTGACGACCTCCGAGAACAGCAGGGGAACCAGCACATTGGCGTCCAGCGCCTGGATTACGCCGTAAGCGACCAGCACATACCAGAAATCCGCACTCCAGCCCCACTGAAAGTAGGCGATGGCTGCGATCGGAACAGTCACCGCCGCGGCGCCGATGTACGGAATGATGACCGAGAGGCCGACGAGCGTCGCCAGCAACACTGCGTACTGCAAGCCCATTAAAGCGAAAGTGATATAGCTGACTACGCCGACAATCAGTATTTCCCATATTTTGCCGCGCACGTAATTGCCGATCTGGATATTGACCTCGCGCCAGACCTGCGTGGTCAACGCCCGGTCGCGCGGGAGATAATCGATGATCCAGCCGATAATGCGTTCTTTGTCCTTGAGGAAGAAAAACACCAGCACAGGAACCAGGATGAGATAGACGATAAGAGTGATCACGCCTACCACCGAGGCGACCGAAACGGAAACCACGCGTTGCCCCAGACTGCCAAGTTCGGAACGGATGGCATCCATCAGGTCGTTGACTTGCTGCTGGTTTACGAGTTCGGGATAGCGCTCCGGCAAGCCCATGATCGCACCCTGACCTTTGGTCAGGATATACGGCAATTGCTGAACGAGTTGCGTCATCTGATACGACAGACGTGGCAGCAGACCGAGCATCGCAAAAAACAGGAACACCAGAAAGATGACAAAAACCAGTGAAACCGCACCCAGCCTGGGAACGCCGCGCTGCTGCAAAGCACCGACAATCCCGTCCAGCAGGTACGCCAGCACCAGTGCCGCGAGGACCGGCGCGAGCATCTGTCCCATGGTGGCCACCACCACGAAACCGATCACCAGCACGACCGCCAGGATCACGACCTGGGGATCCGAGAAATAGCGATGGAACCAGCGGCGCAGAACTTCCATCGTCAATCTTCGCCCTGTAACAAACGGCGGTAGTGCTCGTCGAAAATCCGTTCCAGGTCGTCGATGACCTCGCTGGCTTCACGACCCTGTATGACGTGCTGGGTGACCAGGTCCGATGTCACGCCCAGCATCTTTTTTTTGTCCAGCATGAAATAAGTGCGGGAGAGGCGTTTTACCGCGGCAACGACCTTTTCATTTTCGGGACGGGGAATAGGCTCGACGTCCGGAACCGGTGCCGGGGCTGCCGCGACGGGATCAGACACTGTTCCGGCACCGCCCGTCCGACTCAGCAGAAACTCGGCGAAACTGGCTACTGCCGCCTGATCGTGCGGGGACAGTTTTTCAATTATATGCAGAAGCCTGTGTTGCTGCTCACGGTCCATACGCCGGTTTATACAACTTCGGGATGCGATTTGCAGTAGTTTCGCGCGAAGTCGAGCAACTCGTCCATTGCCCGATGGCGGAATTTCTGCTTCTGGTGCACAAACGAAAACGGACGTTCCAGCGCCGGGTCCAGTGTCAGCGCGACCAGCGTGCCCAGCTTCAATTCCTTCTGGACGGTGGCGAGCGATACGATCGATACCCCCATCCCCGCTTCGACGGCGCCCTTGATCGATTCCGGGCTTCCGAGTTCCATTGAAAGGTTGACCTGACTGGAATTTACACCGAGCTCATTCATATAGTCGGCAATCACTTCACGGGTACCGGAGCCTTCCTCGCGGCAGATATAGGGGTATTCCAGCAATTCGTCTATTTTCACTGACTCACGGCCGGCGAGCGGATGCTGGTGCGGCAACACCGCGACCAGTTGATCCATGCGACAGACTTCAACCACCAGGTTCTTGTTCATCACCGGAGATTCGACCACACCAAGATCGATCACGTTGTTCTCGACCATGTGCACGATTCCATCCGAATTGGAAACCTTCAGCTGCACGTTGACGTCCGGATATCTTTTCTTGAAGTCGCCCAGCAATGCCGGAAGCATATACTCGGCGATAGTCGTGCTGGCACCGATCATCAGCACGCCGCTGATGTCCCCGGTCATTTCCCGGACGGCATTCTCCATGTCCGCGTACAGTTCAAAAATGCGGTCGGAAAATTCGAAAACGCGTTTGCCTGCATCGGTCAGGCTTATGCGATTGTGCGTGCGGTCGAACAGACGGGTGTTGAACTGCTCTTCAAGCTGACGAACCTGGAAGGTGACCGCTGGTTGCGTCATGTGCAGCGTTTCGGCCGCCTTGGTGAAACTCAAAAGACGCGCGACCGTGTGAAATACCTGCAGTCTACGATCTGACATGTATTGCTTACCCTTTTGAACCTGGAGGGCGCCCCAGGGGCCCACTTAGAAATTTTTCGAATGAATAAAAATATTTGATCGGGCTGGAAACGATACATCAGTAGCAGGCGTTTTGCATGCGTTTTTTACTCTCCCAAAAGGGATAAAAAAAGCCGGGCGGAATGTCCGCCCGGCCCAGTACCCTGTTATGGTTCTTGGTTCCCTACATTCTGAACTTTGCCATCAGCGCCTGCTGCTCGGCAGCCAGACGCGCCAGCTCTTCGCTCGCCTGGGCCGTCTGCTGGGCACCTTCGGCAGAACGGTCGGCGACGTCCCTGATGTTATTCATATTGGATTGCATCTCGGCTGCCACCGCGCTCTGCTCCTCCGCGGCACTGGCGATCATGGTGCTCATATCATTGATCGCCGACACCGAACCGGCAATCATTGCCAGAGACTCGGCCGCCTTTTCAACCAGATCCGAACTGTCCTGGGCCTTGCCCTGGGCCGCCTCCATGACTTTCACAGCGTTCACCGCGCCGTCCTGCAGACGCAGGATCATATCCTGAATTTCCTGGGTCGACTGCTGGGTCCGGCTGGCGAGCGTGCGCACTTCGTCCGCCACCACCGCGAAACCGCGACCCTGCTCTCCGGCGCGCGCTGCCTCGATCGCGGCGTTCAACGCCAGCAGATTGGTTTGTTCAGCGATGCCCCGGATCACGTCGAGCACAGACCCGATGTTCTCGCTCTCCTTCTCCAGGTTACGGATGACCTTGGAAGCCGAATTGACTTCAGTCACCAGCGAATCGATGCCGCCAATCGCCTCGGTAGCTACCAGTGCGCCACTCTTTGCCTCGCTGTCGGCCTTGTTGGCGGCGCTGGACGCGTCAGCAGCATTGCGGGCGACCTCCTGCACGGTCGCCGTCATCTGATTCATCGCCGAGGCGATACTGTCGATTTCCGCCTGCTGTGCCTGCACGCCGCGGCTGGTTTCCTCGGTGATGGTCGATGTCTGCTCGGCGGCAGCGGCTAGCTGGGTCGTTGCGCCACTGATCTGCCCGATCATGTTTCGCAGATTGGCCGCCATCTGGTTAAATGCGTCGACAATCTCACCAATCATATCGTCGCTCTGCATCGTGCAGGTATGCGAGATATCATTCTGACTGATAGCGTTGGCGATTTCGGAAATGCTTTTCAGCCGCTTCAACAGCACATGGTGCACCAGGCCGTAAATCGCGGCACCGCAGGCGACGCCGGCCGTCACGCAGCTGCCGACAAACCATCCGAACATGCCTTCCTTTGCCTCAACGAAGAGTCCGGCGAAAAAGGGGAACACCGCGCCCATCAACAGCCCGAACGCGATACAACCGATCAATAAGTTACGCAGAATGCTGGGTTTCATATTTGCCATGCTCATTCCTGGAACAACAGTTTCCGACATCGTCATCCGGGCAACGTCGGTCCGGTCATTGTTTCGGCGAACACTACGACAACTTAACCTTGTCTATTCGTGCAATTTTCCAATGATCAAATCGAGTTCGCGGGCCACCGCGGACAACCCGGCGCAGCCCGCTGGCAGGGCATCCAGAGCGCTGTCCGTTGCGACGGCCTGCTCAACAGACGCTGCCACCTGACGCTGTTTTCCGGTGAAGCTGTCGATTCGCTTGTTGAGTTCCTTGATCGAGGCGATTTCACCCGCGATTTCCGCCAATGAAATACAGGCCGTTTCGATCAATTGTTCGCAGACCCTGGCCTGGTTGTCGCCTTCAATAACCAGCCCGACAACCTCGCGGGCGCTGCTCTGTACCCGCTCGGTCATCTGCTGAATTTCGCGCGTCGAATGCTGTGTGCGGCTGGCAAGGTTACGGACTTCATCCGCCACCACGGCAAATCCGCGTCCCTGCTCACCCGCGCGCGCCGCCTCTATGGCCGCGTTGAGAGCCAGCATATTCGTCTGTTCGGCAATCCCGCGTATAACACCAAGGACACCGCCGATACTCTCGATACAGCCGTCGAGTTGCTGCATCGCCTGGCGCGCAGCCCCAAGTTCGCCGCTGAGCAAATCCATGGATCCCAGTGCTTCGGTCATGGCCACCTTGCCCTGGTCCGCCTGCTGATCCGCCTGCAACGATGCTTCGGCGGCGTGCGCACAGATGGTCGCGACCTCCTCTACCGATTCCGTCAATTCTGTCACGATGGCGAGCAGGTTTGTTTCGCCACGCTGCGCCTGTTGAGATTCGTATGCGCGGGCGTAGTCCGCGATTCTCTGCGCCATGTCATCAATTTGGTTATGCACGCCCGACAACCGCTCGGTCCGATCCCGCAGCGCAGCGGCCATCGAATTGACGCGCGTCGTCACCGCCGCCGGAACAAGCTCGGCGTCATCGACGGCGCCAGCCCGATAATCACCGTCCGCAAAGCGGTCGAGCGCGTTATGGAATGCCTGCATTCCCGCGCGCATCGGTCGGTATCTGTAGCGGCACGCAAGATAGCCCGCGGCCGATCCGCAGACCAGTGCAAGAAGTTGTGATTGGTATAGAAACGCCAGGGTGCCTGTCAGCAAAAGCAGCACGGCTCCCGCACCGACTGCCAGGCGACGTCTCTTGCGGGCACTGCGGGATACGACCGGCACCTGAATGTGTTCCATTCTTCCCCCGAACGAGCAAAATCCGTTTTGCAGGGACCTGTCGGACTTGACCTGTCGCAGCGAGCAGTGCGGGAGGTCAGATCAGTCTCAAGGCCGACAGGCTCCTGGTGGACGCCGGGGTAACGGCTGGACCAGACTGATCTTTATGCGACGAACCAGGTGCAGTCACGGACAACAAAACCCCCGCAGAAGCGGGGGTTTCGGTTTGCCGGTGTTACGGTACCTACTGGGATCCACCTGCCGCCGCAGTCAGGGCTTTCTGGATCGCATTTGGGCTCGGCATGATATTCATGAAGCTGTTCGCACCCATCATTTTCAGATCCGGGTAGTGCACCGCCATACGGAATCGCATGTGCAGGGCGACAACCTTGTTGCCGTCGACGAGGATTTCATAGGGAAGGTATGCCGTGCCCTTCAGTTCCTCGAAATCGACGACGTTCATGATGTACTTTTCGTCCATGTCCTTGTCTTCTTCGGTAGGACCCTTGCGCGCCACACCGAACACCGTGACATCATTGGGAAGATCGAGGCGATAGACCTTGGTCACTCCGGCGACACCATTGGCGAGGTTTTTTTCGAGCGTAGCCACGGCTTCGGCATGACTTGCATGCTCAGCCAGCTTATAGGGGTCGTCGAAATATTCCATGCCGAAGGTGTAGTGGTACTTGCGCAGCTTGCGCGCACTCAGGCCTTTTGCCGATCCAAAGGTATCCTGTTCACCCAGCGCCCGCTTGAGCGCCTCGGAGACGCCACTGAGATCGGATTTGAGCCGGTAGGCGTTAGCGATGTAAACAGGGTTCGCATAAGACACCTGGATCTCGTCGCCCACCTTGGTCACGGCGACACGCCAGGGGGCAGCGAATCCGCCGTACTGCGACATGCCGGCCACTTTTTTCAACTCGTCGTTTGTGACAACGATAACGTGGGCTTTTTCGACAAAGGTATCTTCGTAAGGCGTGTACTCACCAAGCACCTTGAAACCTTCCGCGGTCAGCGCGGCCCTGGTTTCCTCAACCCTGGCGTCGAAATCACCCGGTCCTTTGGATGCCAGTACAAACGGCCTGAACGTTTCCGCAGCCTGGACGCCGCCAGCGCAAAGAAGCGCAAGCATCCCTGCCCCGAGCAATCCATTGAACACTCGTTTGATCATATTCATTCCTCTCTCCTTACCTCTTTATGGTATGACTCCGCGCCGGATTCTAGACAATTGCCCGGAAGATTACGACTACTTGCAAGAGACGAAAAAGGGCCACGAGGACGTGGCCCTTTTTCACGCAGTATGGCCGCGATCAGCCGGCAACTCAGAATCTCGTGCCGTAGCTGACTTCAATGGCATTCTGCTGCATCGCATTGTCCGTTTCAAAGCTGAACCCTGTGAATGCACCGCTACCTGCGTAGGTGAAATCCTGGTCGTTCCGGAACGCGTGCATATAAGTTACCGTCACCTCGCTGTCTGTCGTCGGCGAATAGGTGAATCCGGCGGTTACATGCTGTTCCACCAGGCCAGGCGCCAGCACATTGAACAGGGTCTGATCGTCATCGTACGGGGATTCCGCATAGTTGTAACCGGCGCGGAATGTCCACTTCGGATTGTAGGCGTAGTTCACACCCACCTTGTAGACGGTAACATCGTCCCATCCGAAACCCCAGCCGTCATCCGTGCCCAGCGGGTTTGATACCGATTGCCCCGGCGCCTGGCCGTTGGAAAGCGCGAAGGCGAATCCACTGAAAAATTGATCGGCGGTCGGCCCTTCATTATTGATGGCTGCTGTGTCGCTGTAGTTGATTTGGGTCACGTCGGCGGCGATGGTCAGCTTCGACGTGGGTCGAATCGCTATACCCGCACCATAGGTGGACGGGATATCGAAGTCACCCTCTTCGGCAAACAGACCGGCATACTTGTCGAACTCTTCCATGTAGATCTTCGAGGTATACGACGCACCGAACGAGAACATACCAATCGTGCCCTGGTAACCGACTCGCGCACCCAGACCCCAGGCATCATCGTCGCCGTTGTTGGTCAGCTTGCTCGGGTCACTTGTGAAGCCGCCGAAAATACCGAGGCCATAGGCGCGAAAACGCTGGTAGCCGATGACAGGCGAAAACCCGATCGAATGATTCTGGCTGAGCTTGTACGCAATGGTCGGCGTAATCAGCAACTGGGAAAGGTTCACACCCAGAGACGGCCCCAGGTTCGGGCTGCTGAGCAGGTTGGCCATTGCGGCATCGATATCATTCGGGTTAACGCCGAATCCGAATTCCAGCAATCCTGCGAAACCGCTCGGACCAGGAGGGTTTGGGGGGCTTGGGAATGAACTGTTCGACGACTGACCGATAACCGGCGCAAAAGCGTTGGTGTACAGGTTTTCGTTATAACGCGTGTTCATACCGCCATTGGCGACCAACGACAGGCCGGTTGACCATCCATTACCCAAATCCTTCGAGATACCGAAATTGGGGATGGCGAACAGCGTGGCGCCGCTGTTGGCGTTGGCTTTCATGCCCTGCAGATCCATGGCGACGAACGGGAAATTCGCGGCATCAACCACCATTCCGGAAGCGTCGACCGTTCCCTCACGCTGCGGATTGAACAATTCGACACCCGCATCCCAGCGACTGCCGACGCTCGTCAACGCCGCCGGGTTCACGGCCGGCGCCAGCGAATCCTGACCAAAGGCCATACCGGCACCCGCCATGCCGCGGTTCTTTGAGCCGTAGCCGATTTTGAAATACCCGTTTGTGGCCTGCGCCAACGGTGCGACCGCGAGTGCTGCTGCTACGGCGGCAGATGTCAGTGTCCGTCTCAGGAAGCGTTTCATATGTCCATTCCTCATAATTTGGATGTGGTGTCCGTTCTTCAATGTTGTATCTTCACAACAACCCTTTTGGGTATTAGCGACAAACATGGAACAAATCACCACAGCTTGTCAATTCCCATCGCAGAAAAAAAGCAAAACTCGTGCCGCTGAATTATCTATAAGATTTTCCTAATACTTAGCAAAGGTTCTGAAAGCGGTTTTTGCAGGTTTCTGCTTGATATCCCGCGCCGGTGAAGGCTATTCTCATTTGCGTCGCTGCAACACCAAAGGGGTGAAAGGAGAACGCTATGCACAAGTCCCTCGCCGGCTTTCCGGCGCTCCACCGGCTGGTCGCCGGGATTCTGACTCTCTCGGCGTCTCATTCCATGGCGGCGGGCTTCGCTCTGATCGAGCAGAGCGGCAGCCAGATGGGTAACGCTTTCGCGGGAGCCAGCGCCGCCGCCAACGACGCCTCGACAATTTATTTCAACCCGGCGGGTCTGACCCGGGTCCCTCACCAGTTGGTCGGCGCCGTCCATGCTGTAAAAACCTCGGCCGAGTTCAGCGGCTCGGCGACAGATCTGCTGGGCAGCCCGGTGGTAGCGGGCGGTGACGGGGGAGATGCGGGCGGCACGGGTATCGTGCCCAACCTCTATTATGCGTTACCACTGGAGAATGGCTTCGTTTTCGGTCTGGGCATCAATGTGCCTTTCGGTCTGGCAACGGATTACGACGATGACTGGGTGGGTCGTTACCACGGCATCAAGTCGGAGGTCACGACCGTCAACATCAATCCGTCACTGGCCTACCGCGTGAACAGGGATTTTTCGGTAGGTGCCGGAATCAGCGTGCAGTATATCGATGCCGAACTCACCCAGGCGGTCGACCAGGGCAGCCTCTGTGTTGCCAATGCGCTGGCCGGCGGCGCCCCCGACGTACCCACGGCGCTCGGCATCTGCGCCGGTGCCGGCCTGGCACCGCAGAGCAGCGACGCATTCGCGAAGGTGGAAGGCGACGACTGGAGCGCGGGCATCAACATCGGTTTCCTGTTGGAACCGGGGGATAACACGCGCGTCGGATTATCCTACCGATCCCAGGTGAAGCACCAGTTGCACGGCGACGCGACCTTCAGGAACGCCCACCCGCTGTTCACCTCGTCCGGCGTATTCATACCCTCCGATATCGAAGCGCAGGTCGACTTGCCGCAGACCGCTTCGCTGAGCGTCTATCACAACCTTAGCAGCCGATGGTCGGTGATGGCCGACGTAACCTGGACCGGCTGGAAGTCCTTTCCGGAGCTGAAAATCAAATACCAGGATTCCAACCAGCCGGATAGCGTTACCGACGAAAGCTGGAACAACAGCATGCGTTACGCGCTGGGCATCGACTACCGGCCTGACAGCCGCTGGACGCTGCGCGCCGGCGTCGCGCTCGACCAGACACCGATCCCCGACAAGAGTCATCGCACACCCCGTATTCCAGGCGAAGACCGCACCTGGGTGGCAATCGGCGCGGGCTACAGGCTGAGCGAGGCGCTGGTCCTCGACGTCGGCTATGCACACCTGTTCATCGAAGACCCGGAAATGCGCTCCGGTACCGCCGCAATCGGTATTCTTGACGGTGAATACGATGCCAGCGTGGATATCCTGAGCGCCCAGCTGACCTGGAACCTCTGACACCAACATTATTCAGGGCAAATAAAAAACGGGACCGGAGTTAACCCCGGTCCCGTTTTTCGAATTTCAGAGCGGACAGCAGCTCAGGCTTTCTTGATCAGAAACTCGTACTTGCCGCCGGCTTCCTTGGATTCCATCAGCTCATTGCCAGTCTGCTTGGCAAAGGCTTCAAAATCTTTCACTGAACCTGGATCAGTGGCGATGATGTGCAGTACCTGGCCACTGCTCAATGTGCCCAGCGCTTTCTTTGCCCGCAGAATCGGCAGTGGACAGTTCAGGCCGGATGCATCAAGCTCTTCGTCGAAATTTGCCATCTTACAGCGCTCCTTAACGTTTAGTCTGTAATAGTCATGAATAGTAGCTTTGTCGGAGGCCCGTACTTATAAGTGAAGTGCGCTGCAAACGCAAGCCCGGTGCGCCACGATTAACCGGTAATAGCGGCGCGTCCGCGGTGACGGGACGGCGGCTTCGCGGTCAAATTCAGACCGCGAAAGCCGGTGCCCGTGGCGCCTCGATCGGCAACCCGTGCCGGAACCAATCGATAATTCCGCCGCGCAGATTGAGCACCTGCTGCAGGCCCTGTTGCTGCAAAAATGCGCAGACTTGACCTGAACGGGCGCCTGTCCGGCAGTAAAACACGATTTTTTCCTTGCTGCGCAGTTCGTCCATTTTGAGCGGAATCGTGTGCATGGGCATCGGCCGGGCGGCCGGCAGCATGCCTTGCGACATTTCGTTTGCGCTGCGAACATCCACCAGCAGGAAACTTTCCGGCTGCTTTTCCATCCAATCAGCGAGTTGATGCGGATCGATCTCCTGGATTCCAAACATAGTCAGCACCTGTATTAGTAATTTCTAATATTCTTCCCTCCCATCCGGCTGCCTGTCAAGTCAACATCGATGAAGCATAAAACCTCATACCGTTTACCCATTTGTCCTGTCGGGTCTTGGTACCGGGTTGTGGCTAGGGTATTCTGCGCGCAGATGGATTTTCGCTGGCTAAATATTGCAGTCGTGGCGGTGACGCTCGGATCAGCACCTTCTCTTGTCAACAGCGAAGTGTCGGCCAGTGACTTGCCGGACTTCGGCGATTCCAGCGGCACGCTGATTTCCCCTGTCGAGGAACGCGAACTGGGCGCAGCCTTTATGCGCAGCGTCCGCGCCCAGGCGACACTGATCGACGACCCTGATGTCAACCAGTACATCCGCCAACTTGGCGGCCGGCTGGTTTCCCACAGCGATGCGCCTAATTACCCGTTTACATTCTTTGTCGTTGACGATCCGACTATCAACGCATTCGCCGGACCCGGCGGTTACATCGGCATTCATAGCGGATTGATCCTGGCAGCGCGCAACGAGAGTGAACTGGCCGGCGTGATGGCGCATGAAATCGCTCACGTGACCCAGCGACATTTGCTGCGCGCCTACGAATCGGCGGAAAAACTCAGCCTGCCGACCGCCGCCGCCATGATTGCCGCCATTTTGCTGGGCGCCGCAACCAGCAGCGATGCCGGTATAGCCGCCGCATCGGCGGTCCAGGCCGGAAGCATCCAGTATCAGCTTAATTTCACCCGCGCCAATGAACACGAGGCCGACCGCATCGGCATCCAGACATTGGGACGGGCCAATATCGATCCGTTCGGCATGCCGAGCTTTTTCGAGCGTCTCCACCAGTCGACGCGTCTTTATGGCACCGCGAACATTCCGGAATTCCTCAGCACTCACCCGGTCACCACCGACCGGATTGCGGAATCCATGCAGCGCGCCGAGCAATACGGCAAGGACAAGCCGACCGATTCGCTGGAATTTCAGCTCGAACGCGTGCGCCTAAAGGTACTGATGGCAAAAGACGTGCGCGCCTTGCTGGAAGAATTCGCGACGCTTGCCGGCAAACCCGGTGCTGGACCGGAGAACCGCTACGGCCTTGCGCTGGCTCACTGGCGTAACGGTGCCTTCGACGAAGCGCGAAAGCTGCTGACCGGTCTCCTGGAAAACGACCCGGACCGCATTCTCTACCGCACCACGCTGGCGCGCGTGGAGCTGGAGAACGGCCAGACCGAGCAAGCGCTTGAGCGATACCAGAACACCCTCAAACTCTATCCCGGCGACATTACCGTCGGCCGGCACTATGCCGCTGCCCTGCTGCTCGCCGGGCGCGCCGAACAGGCGCGGGATCAACTGCGCGAAATGCTGCGCAACGAAGCGGCACGCACACCCGACGTCTACGAACTCTGGGCCCGCGCCGCCAGCGTCAGCGGTCCTGCCTGGGAAGCCAACCAGGCCTCGGCGGAATTCTACTTTCTAAAAGGTAACGTTCAGCTTGCCATTGAGCAGCTGGAGCAGGCGCTGAGGCATCAGGATCTGAGCCAGTACGACGAGGCCCGGATCCAGTCGCGGCTGACGCTGTTCAAGCAGACCCTGGCGGATCGACAGGACAAATAGGCACCGGCATGGGGAATAAAACCCATCCGGCGCCCGTCTTGGCGAATAGGCTGTCGGAAAAGTCGTCCGGAGCAGCGACGGCAGCGTTGCTGATTACACGGAGTTGACGATTTTGACGGAATGTTTACCCCGGACTATAGTCATTGAGGCGATGCGTCTGATGCCAAGACCAGTTCTAACCATGCGGAGCGGAACAGCGCTTTGCGATCCAACGCCAGACAACTGGCACCACAATCACCGCGAACATGCGATTAGGGAGGAGTAAAGATGCGGACATTTCCGAGCATCATAAAAACCGCAAGCTCTGTGATGGCGCTCGCCGGTTGCCTGGCATTCGTGCCTGTGACCGCTTCTGCGGCGGAAGCGGCTTCGGTCGTCGAACAAGGTAAAGCGGTCGCTTTTGATCGCAAGAAAGGCAACTGCCTGGCCTGCCATGCGATCGAAGGCGGCAACCTGCCCGGCAACATTGGCCCGCCCCTCGTGGCCATGAAAGCCCGTTTCCCGGACAAGGCGAAACTCAGGGCGCAGATCTGGGATTCCACGAAGATGAATCCGAACAGCATCATGCCGCCTTTCGGTCGCCAGCAGATTCTCAGTGAAAGCGAGATCGACAAGATTGTCGAGTTTATCTACACGTTATAAAGACGTGTAGTGCATAACCAGGAGATAGACTAGTGATTAACATGAAACGCAGAACCTTTCTGAAAGGAACGGTGGCAGCAGGAGCCGTCGGAACCGCAGTCGGCGCCGGCCTGTTAACCCCGCGGATGGTCATGGCAGCGTGGCCTTCAGCCGCATTCGAAGCCAAGAGTGTCGATAGCGTACTGGACACCCTGCTGGGCTCCCATGAGCTGGAAGGTTCGGACAAGATCTCGATCCGCGCTCCGGACATTGCGGAAAACGGTGCCGTGGTACCGGTTTCCGTGACCACCGAAATCGCCAACCCCGAATCCATCAGTATTGTTGCCGAAAAGAACGCCACCCCGCTGACAGCTTCGTTCCTTCTTGGAGCGGGAGCCGAGGGCTTCGTTTCAACGCGCATCAAGATGGGCCAGACGTCGAGTGTCATCGCCGTGGTCAAGGCCGACGGCAAGATCTACAGCACCGGCAAAGAAGTCAAGGTCACCATCGGTGGTTGCGGCGGTTAACCAGGATTTAGAGGATATTCAAAATGGCATCGATAAAGATTCGGGCAAACGTGGAAGGAAACGTCACCACGGTCAAGGCGTTGATCAGCCATCCGATGGAAACCGGGCAGCGCAAGGACAGCAAGACCGGCCAACTGATCCCCGCGCACTTCATTCAGGAAGTCACCTGCGAGCATAACGGCAAGGCGGTGATGACTGCGCTGTGGGGACCGGCGATTTCCAAGAACCCTTACCTGTCGTTCAAGTTCGCGGGCGCCAAATCGGGCGACACCCTGAAACTGAGCTGGGTCGACAACAAGGGCGAAAGTGATTCGGCCGAAACCAAGGTCAGCTGAATTTCGGCTGACCGGCTGGCGATCATCAAAAAAACCGGAGGTGGAGAACCTTATGAAGAAACTGCTAACCGTCGCCGCGGCCCTTGGCCTGTTGTGCACTGCGCCCGTCTCAGTACAGGCCGGCCCCCAACAGGACCTGAAGGATTTCCGCAGCTATTTCGCCAAGCGTTTCCCTGACGTTCAGTTCAGCGATTACGTCAATGGTGTGTACTCAATAGACCAGGCATCCCGGGAGGAATGGGAATCAATCGAGGAATTCCCGCCCTACGAGCTGAACATCGAAAAGGGCAAAACCCTGTTCAATACGCCGTTCAAGAACGGCAAGACCTACGCCAGCTGCTTTCGCAATGGCGGCATAGGCATCAGGCAGGACTATCCCTACTTCGATACAGCGAAAGGCGAACTGGTTACGCTGGAAAGTGCCATCAATGACTGCCGCGAAGCCAACGGTGAAAAGCCTCTGAAGTGGGAGAAAGGCGATATCGCCGACATCTCCGCCTACATGGCTTACACATCGCGCGGCAACAAGATCAATATCGTTGTTCCCGGCGACGAAGCGGCACAGGCTGCCTACCAGCGCGGCAAGGAACATTTCTTCGCCAAACGCGGGCAGCTGAACATGTCCTGCGCAGACTGCCATTACTACAATGCCGGCAATCGCGTGCGTGCGGACCTGCTCAGCCCGGCTTTGGGGCATCCCACGCACTTCCCGGTCTACCGGTCAAAGTGGGGCGAACTGGGCACGATCCAGCGTCGCTACGGCGGCTGCAACAAGCAGGTGCGCGCCAAGGCCTTCAAGCCCCAGAGCGATGAGTACAAGGCGCTCGAGTACTTCGAGACTTACATGAGCAACGGGCTGGCGGTGAATGGCCCGGGCGCACGTAAATAATCGCACGCCACGACTCAA
This sequence comes from Thiogranum sp., assembly GCA_024102665.1. GTDB lineage: Bacteria > Pseudomonadota > Gammaproteobacteria > DSM-19610 > DSM-19610 > Thiogranum. Next base: position 91,498 of record JAGFJP010000069.1, read on the forward strand.
AACCCGGTCCCCGGACCGGGTTTTTTTGTTTTCGGGCAGCGGAATAAACCGCAACGAAGCCCGTCTTTTTCAGGACCGGCTTCACACCATTCCACGTTCAACTGATTCGGGAACTCAACGATGAATATCAGCCGTCGAGAATTTCTTCAGATGCTGGCCGTTGCAAGCGCCTCGGGCATCTCGCTGAGCGCTTGTGATTCGGACAGCGTTGCGCAAACCGGTGTCAAGGCGTCGGCCAAACCCGGTGCCCCCTACGAGCTGCCGCCGTTCGGCAATGTGTCACTGATGCATTACACCGACTGCCACGCCCAGCTGCTGCCCGTCTGGTTCCGCGAACCCAGCATCAATCTGGGCATCGGCGACATGAAAGGCAGGCCGCCACACCTGGTCGGCGAAAAATTCCTGGCGCATTACGGCATTCAGCCGGGCTCCCGCGAAGCGCATGCCTTCACCTATCTGAACTTCGTTGAAGCCGCCAGGCAGTTCGGTCAGATCGGCGGATTCGCGCACCTCGCAACGCTGGTCAGGAAAGTGCGCGAACAACGCCCCGGCGCCCTGTTGCTGGACGGCGGCGATACCTGGCAGGGCTCCGGCACCGCGTACTGGACCAAAGCGCAGGACATGGTCGACGCGCAGAAGCTGCTGGGCGTGGACATCATGACACCGCACTGGGAAATGACCTATGGCGCCGATCGCGTCATGGAAATCATCGAGAATGATTTTCAGGGACAGATCGATTTCGTCGCGCAGAATGTCGTCGACAACGACTGGGGCGAACCCGTGTTCCCGCCCTATGTCATGAAAGAGATCAACGGCGTGCCGACCGCCATTATCGGCCAGGCTTTCCCCTACACGCCGATCGCCAATCCGGGCTACATGATCCCGGACTGGAGTTTCGGGATCCGCGACGACCGCATGCAGAAAATGGTCGATGAAGCACGGGGCAAAGGCGCCCAGGTCGTCATCGTGCTGTCGCACAACGGCATGGACGTGGATCTCAAGATGGCCTCGCGCGTGACCGGCATCGATGCCATCATGGGCGGCCACACGCACGATGCCATTCCGCGCCCGGTGGTGGTGGACAACGCCGGCGGTCAGACGCTGGTGACCAACGCCGGCTCAAACACAAAGTTCCTCGGCGTTCTCGACCTCGACGTCAGGAACGGCAAGGTCGCCGGTTACCGCTATCACCTGTTGCCGGTGTTCGCCAGCCTGCTGCCGGCGGACCCGGCGATGGCGGCATACATCGACAAGGTACGCGCGCCCTACAAGGACAAACTCGCCGAGAAACTCGCGGTGACTGATGAACTGCTGTACCGGCGCGGCAATTTCAACGGCACCTTCGACCAGCTGATCTGCGACGCCATGATAGACGTGCAGGGCGCGCAGATCGCATTCTCGCCCGGCTTCCGCTGGGGGGTCAGCGTATTGCCCGGCGAACCCATCACCTTCGAACACGTCATGACCCAGACCGCGATCACCTATCCGACGGTGACGCTCAACAACATGAGCGGTACGCGCATCAAGGAAATCCTCGAGGACGTCGCCGACAACCTGTTCAACAAGGACCCCTATTACCAGCAGGGCGGTGACATGGTCCGTGTCGGCGGCCTCAAGTACAGCATCACCCCGGCTGCCACCATGGGCTCGCGCATCAGCGATCTGGAACTGGACGGCAAACCTCTTGATCCGGACAAGGAGTACGCCGTGGCCGGTTGGGCCAGCGTGGCGGCGCCGGTCGAAGGCCGCCCGGTGTGGGATGTGGTTGCCGAATACCTGCGTGACAAAAAGACCATCCACGATATCGAGCTGAATCAACCGACCATCAAGGGCGAATCGGGTAATCCGGGTCTGGCGTGAAATGACCAGGCCAAGGGGACGGATTTGAAATCCGTCCCCGCTTACAATCCGTCCCCGACCACGACCCGCTCCGGGATTGTCCCTTCGAACTCAACGCGTCCAGCCATCGCCGGGCTCATGTAGACCGTCCCGGTTTCATCGACCAGCATCACGTACTCGAGTCCCATCTGCCGGGCGATGCGCTGCCAGTCGGCGGGCCCGGCAACCGTCAATGCCGTTGCCGCAGCGTCGGCGATGCCGCCGTCAATGTGAATGACGGTCGCGGACGCGACATGATCGACGGGCCAGCCGGTGCGCGGATCGAGAATGTGCGCATAGCGCTTGCCTTCGTGTTCCCTGTAGCGTTCGTAGTTGCCGGACGTCAGCACGCATTCGCCGTCGGCAACCTCGATCGCCGCCAGCACGCCCCAACCTTGCGGATGACGGACGCCGATGCGCCACGGCCGGTCATCGTGACGGCCCGCGACACACAGGTCACCGCCGGCATTGACAATCGCGTTTTCGATCCCCTGCGCGCGCAGCGTGGTGATGGCGTCATTCATCGCGTAGCCCTTGGCGAAACCACCGAGATCCAGTTGCACCACCCGCGTGGCGCTGCTCACCTGCGTCCCGTCGATTTTGAGATCATCCATCCCCGGATGCTGATCCAGCAACGCCTGTATCTGTTCCTGTTGCGGCGGCGGCCCCGGCGGCAATTCATCGCTGTGAAACCCCCACAGATCGATCAGGGCACCGATGGCCGGATTGAACAAACCGTCACTTTGCGCATAAAGGCGCTTCGATTGTTCCAGCAGTGGCAGCAGAAAATCGTCCACCGTCGTGGTTTCGCCGTTCGCCAGCGCAGCGTTCAGCGACACCAGCGCCCCACCCGGTTTCCAGGCGTGCCATTCGCGGTGCATGCGCTGAAAGCGCTCGTCGACCTGCCTGATTGCCGCGGCAGCCTTTTCCGGCGCCACGCCCAGAACGGTGAACTCGACGAGGGTGCCGAACACGAAAAGCGTTTCGTGATGCTCGGGCGGCGGCCGTTGACAAGCGGTCAGCGCCGCGACGAACAGCAGCAGGAAACAAGCCAACGTCACATCAACCAATGCCAGCCGTCGCCGCACCGGAACACCACCCTTGCCGCGCTCGCAGCCGTTTACAGATTGGTATGCCAAGTATATCGGCATCGGCTATCCGGCGCCGCCACGTTGCAGGCGATCGTACGGCGGCAAGGTCATCAGGCGGCTGTCGACCAGCGCGCCGCCGACGGTGAAGTGATAGAGGCTCTGCAAACGCGCGTCCTCGATGCCGAGCAGATGGTGGACATCGTCATCGAAATAACAGCCGATGCCGGTGCCCTGCACGCCGGCCGCCTCGGCCTCCAGGTACAATACCTGGCCGAGCATGCCGGCTTCCCAGAACATCTGCCGGTATGCCCACGGACCTGCCTGCAGCGCATCGTCGAACCCGGCGAGCATGCCGAGCGAGAAGGCGCTGTCGGCGGCGATGGCCTGATGACAGGACAGGGTGCCGGCGACGCGCCGGGCATCGCCGGGCAGCAGACTGAACAACGACAGGTGCTGCGGACAGCCATCGACCGGCAGCCACTGGAATTCGGTGCGGTTAAGGGTGTCGCGCAACAACACTTCGCCCTCCCGGCTGCGTGCGAAAACATAAAGCCCCGCCCGGATGCCCTCAACGCGATGCACGAACAGCACCAGGTGAATGCGCGGTTTCCACGGCAGACTGTCCCAGGGCGCCACGCCGGCGCGCGGCAGGGTCATGTCCAGCATGCGATAAAAAGTCGCGGCCGAAATCGAAGTAACCCCGTCGAAGGCCTGCGCGCTGCGTCGCTGCAGGAAAATCCGCGTGGCCCTGGCGTCAGCCGGACCCGCCAAAGGTGTCGGCCGCTGCGGCGCCTGCCAGGCAGAGGCCGGCGTTGCCGGCTTGCGGCAGGCATCGGCAACCGCATCGATCACGGACCAGTCCTGATAATGGTACGGCGACAGCCGATTCGCCGTCCCGGACCAGGCGCATGCCTGCACAGCCTGCGCAAGCTGCGCCGCGCCCGGTCGCGCCGCTGCGACCGCACGCGTCTCGACCAGCAACAGCGCGTCCGGCTGCTCGGGCTCCGCGGCATCGAAATCCTCATTCCGGTCGAGCCCGAGCATCGCTGCCAGCGTGTCGTCACTGCAATCATCAAGCAGTCTCAGCCTCCATCCCAGGGCCGCTGCGGCATAACGCAATGCGGCGATGGCATGCCCGCAGTCGTGCTGGCAATACCGGTAGGCGCGTTCTCCGTATTTCCAGGCCTCGCGCCAGTGAATCGAAGACAGCCCCACCAAAAATGCCTGCGGCGGAAGCACCGTGCTCAACGCCGGCGCATCGAGCGTGCAGCGCTGTTCCAGCACATGGTCACGGCTGAGATAGTGAAACACCCCTGCCGCCAGATCCTGCATGCCCGGCGAAATCACGCAGGCCTCTGTTGGATGCAGGTTGCCGCTGGAGGGGTTGCAACGCAACGCCCAGCGCGCAGCGCCATACTGCTTCCAGGCCGCAAGGCCCATGGACCGCTCCAGCATCGCAGACAGATTATCCAGGTTTAACGGTTTCGGGGTCGGATGCGCATCGTACAAATCGACATACCGGGTATCGATGTTGTCGGCCGTGAAGGGCAGTTCCAGGCGCAGCGCACCATCGAACCAGCGGAACGCTTCCGGTTGATCATCCCAGTCAAGCGCAGCCGGACCGCGCGCATAGCGATTCAGGCTGTGCTTGGTACGCTGGTGATAGTCCGCGGGAGTCACAGACATGTTTTACCGCTCGCGGACGCGCCGGGAAAGAGGAACTATTCGCCGCCCTGTTTGGTTGGCGCGGAATGTTCGACGTCAGCACCTGCATTCAGCGCGTTAAGCGCCGCCAGGATTTCATCGAGCATGTCGGGAGGACCACCGCCCATGTTTTCCTCTTCAGCGACCTCGAGTTCGCGCGCATCGTATTCCCAACGGCGCAATATCTCGATTTTCTGCTTACGATCAAGTGTCGGATCGCCGGTTACGCTGGCGGGAGATGAATAAACGCTGGCCGGATCAAGCAAGGCTTGTTCGATGGACATACATCCCTCCACGGAATACGTGATTGAGGAAAGCATAGCTCAGGAAGCGCCGTCACCGCCTCCGCCGAAGTTTCCGTCATCGCCGCCGAACAGCCCTCCTCGTTCACCTTTGCTGCCGAATCCGGCTTTCAGCACCAGCCACCAGGCCAGCGCAACCAGAAACACGAACACCAGAAAAGGGGCGACGACGCCGCTGAGAACCTGCTCGGAAGTCAGGTTCGTGAAATACCAGGAAACGGACAGGCCGGTCAGAATGATCACCAGTGTCTTCATAGGTATCGCGCTGGCATGGTGTGACTGGTGCCGGACGGCTAACTTGTTGAAAAAATGGTGGGTCGTGTAGGATTCGAACCTACGACCAATTGGTTAAAAGCCAACTGCTCTACCGACTGAGCTAACGACCCATGGGGAAAGGCCGGCATGATACCGAACCCGCCAAAAATGACAAGTCCGTGACCGGCACGGAAATTTCACACCGGTTCGAGCCTGCGCAGAGCCTTCGGCAGCAGGCGCAGGTCCACCAGCGACGTAATCAGGGCCGCCGCGAAACTGGCTTCCTCCTCGTATACCAGTTTGTAGTACTGCACCTTCATCGTCAGCGCCGAACCCAGCACGATTCCGCCAAAGGCGATGAATGAACCCAGCGCCAGTGTCGAGATGCCTGTGATGCCCTGGCCGATGGTGCAGCCCAGCGCCAGCACACCGCCGAATCCCATCAGCAGCGCACCGGCGAAGTGATTCACGAAATCACGGAACGACGCGAACCATTCGAAGCGAAAACCGCGGCTCAGCAACGACCACAACAGCGAGCCGGCCACCACCCCGAGCAACGCCATCACGCCGAAAGTGAGGTAGGCGCTGTTGAAGCGCTCCGCGGTATAACCCAGCGTCTGACCCATGGGATTGATAAAGGTGAACGACTGCGGCGCCAGCGGCCGGGTATCGGCCGGTTTCCCTTCGTTCGAATCGGCGAGGAAGTCCCATTGCTGCGCATAGGACTGCAGGCTGTACTTTTCGCCATCCAGATCGATGGACAGGTTGCTGGTGATGTACCAGGCACCGAGGACTGCCATGCCAACAACCAGCCCGCCAAGAATGTTGTCCGTGCTTCTGCGGAAATCCGCGGATTTGAAAACCGCCACCAGCAACACCAGGCCGAGCGCAGCGCCGATCAGCAGGCGCGCCACGGCCGCCTTTTCGCTGCCGGCGATCAACAGGCCCAGATCCTGGCTGCTGCCCAGGTCCACGGCCAGCGGCCGGATCCAGTCGTAGAACAGCACCGTGAACAGGGTTTGATCGGAGCCCGGAAACGGATTCACCATGAAAAAGGCGATCAGTGCGATGATCAAAAAAACCATCAGCGACTTGATGTTACCGGCACCGAAGCGCACCAGGCACTTGTTGCCGCAACCGCTGGCCAGCGTCATGCCGATGCCGAACATCAGCCCGCCGAGCAGGTTTTCCGCCCAGATCAGCTGCCCGCCTCGATACGGAGGAAAAGCGCCATTGATGTCCACCACACCGAAGTATTCCAGCCCTGTGACACCCAGTATGGCCACGGCAATCGCCAGCAGCCAGGCGCGGAAACGCCCGGTGTCACCCATGTTGACCCAGTCGGACACCGCGCCCATGGTGCAGAAGTTGGTCTTGTTGACGACCGCGCCCAGCACAAAGGCAATGGCGAAAGTTGACCAGAGCATGAATCCCTGTGCCGAAGCAAAACTGTCGAACTGCATTTCCTTATCCCTCTATGAGCGTATCCGGTGATACGCATGGCTCCGGTGCGCGTGGCGCATCCGGATTTACACGGTTTGACAACTGTCCGCCGGATCAGCGCCGGTACAGCGTCGGATCGGCAACCCCGGCGTCGATAAAGCCCTGCCTGCGCAGCCGGCAGGAATCGCACACGCCACAGGCACGTCCCGCCTCGTCCGCCGCATAGCAGGAAACGGTCAACGCGTAGTCTACACCGAGACGGGTGCCTGTTCTGATGATGTCCGCCTTGCTCAGATCGATGAGCGGGGTGCGCACATGAAAGGTCCCGCCTTCCACGCCGGCGCGGGTTGCTAGCTGACAAAGACGCTGAAAAGCGTCGATGTATTCCGGCCGGCAATCGGGATAACCCGAGTAATCCACAGCATTGACGCCGATGAACAGGTCCCAGGCGCCCAGCACTTCCGCCCAGCCCAGCGCCAGCGCGAGGAAAATGGTGTTGCGGGCCGGCACATAAGTTACCGGGATTCCTTCAGCGGGCTGCTCGGGCACGGCGATACGGCTATCTGTCAGCGCCGATCCGCCGATCGCGGTCAGGTCGAGACGGATGGTCTTGTGCTCCAGCGCGCCCAGCGCGGCCGCCACACGCTGCGCGGCCGCCAGCTCGGCGCGATGACGCTGGCCGTAGTCCAGGCTCAGGGCGTAGCACGCATAGCCCTGTTCGCGTGCCACCGCCAGCGCTGTCGCCGAGTCCAGCCCGCCGGACACCAG